>NZ_JBWXTH010000005.1:74261-363489 GCF_056856075.1 Pseudomonas sp. FA-1 | reverse complement strand
TTGCGTTTCGACTGCGTCGGAAGTGGGGCGCATTATAGGCCCCTGAAACGGCACGTCAACCGTTATTTTCAAAAAACGTTACCAAACCGCTCTTGCCGACGGCAGGGCCCATTGCGCACTATAGTGCTCAGCCGTATCACTTCCATTTATAAGGATTACCCTCCTGCAATGAACAACCAGCCTCGCAGCCTGGCCGCCACGCTGTTTCCCATCGGCCTGCTGCTGATCGCCATGGCCTCGATCCAGTCAGGAGCCTCCCTGGCCAAAAGCATGTTTCCCGCAGTCGGAGCCCAAGGCACCACCGCCCTTCGCCTGGTATTCGCCAGCATCATCATGTTGCTGTTGCTGCGCCCATGGCGTGCACGGATGGATGCCGCCACGCTGCGCAGCGTCGTCATCTATGGCCTGGCATTGGGCGGTATGAACCTGCTGTTCTATATGTCCGTGCGTACCGTCCCGCTGGGTATCGCCGTGGCACTGGAATTCACCGGGCCACTGGCCGTCGCGATCCTGGGCTCGCGGCGGGTGGTGGACTTCCTATGGATCGGCTTGGCGATCATCGGGTTGCTGCTGTTGATTCCTGTCGGCCAATCCGGCCAGGCCGTCGACTTGGTTGGCGCAGCCTACGCGCTAGGCGCGGGGGTGTGCTGGGCACTGTATATCCTCTATGGCCAACGCGCCGGTGCAGAACATGGCATCCAGACGGCCGCCCTGGGCGTGCTGGTGGCGGCGCTGTTCGTCGCGCCTATCGGCATCGCGCATGCTGGCAGTGCATTGCTCGCACCGGCCCTGATTCCGGTGGCCCTAGGCGTCGCAGTGCTCTCCACCGCCCTCCCCTACAGCCTGGAGATGGTCGCCCTGACCCGCATGCCCGCCCGCACCTTCGGCACCCTGATGAGCATCGAGCCCGTATTCGCTGCGCTTTCAGGGTTGTTGTTCCTGGGGGAAGTCCTATCCCTTTCCCAATGGCTCGCCATTCTGGCGATTATCACCGCTTCCGTCGGGGCGACCTTGTCGATGCGCAAGGAGACCCCGACAGCCGTAGCGGCGGATTGACATGAGAAATATTTTCATTTGCCCGGACTTTTCCCATTGTCCCTCCAGCCTAGGCTGATTAAGCTGTCACAAAAATTTGATCTTTACGCTATCTACTGTACAAGACAGGGACGTTGGGGAAATTCCAGGAAGAAAAGAGCGATAACGACGGGGCCAGGCATGCTGGTCGGCCCTGCATTTAAGGACAGGAATGAAACGTATTTTGCTCATCCTGGCCATCTTGGCCATTGCTGGATGCGCCGCCACCGCCAAGACCGAGGTGAAGCGGGGGAAGAAAGGGCTGCATATCAATTGCTCCGGCCTCTCCTCCTCTTGGGAGAAATGCTACAGCAAGGCAGCCACGTCCTGCGGCAACCGCGGTTACAAGGTCATCGCCCGCTCCGGGGATACGGACGAAGAACCGGGCGACTACCTATTCGGTATCAATCCGGCCGGTTACACCAGCCGTAGCATGATCGTCCTGTGCAAATGAACTGAAAAGGGCAGCCAAACGGCTGCCCTTTTTCGTTGATGCCCGCCACGTCAGATCGGCACCGTTCGGGCCTCCAACCAGGCCAGCGCCTCTCCTTGGAGCAAAGGCGTCAACCGCTCACGCACGGTCGCGTGGTAGGCGTTGAGCCACTGGATCTCCTCCTGCCCCAACAGCTCGGGCAACAGGCAGCGCGTATCGATCGGACAAAGGGTCAGGGTCTCGAAGGCCAGGAAATCGCCAAAGGCGTTCTTGCCAACTTCCCGGTTGACCACCAGGTTCTCGATACGCACACCCCAGGCTCCCGGCCTGTAGGTGCCCGGCTCGATCGAACTGATCATGCCCACCTGCATCGCCGTCTGCGGCAATGTTGCAGCTTGATAGGCAATGACCTGGGGCCCTTCGTGTACATTCATGAAATACCCCACGCCATGACCGGTGCCATGGCCATAGTCGACCTGATCCGCCCAGATCGGCGCGCGGGCGATGGCGTCGAGCAGGGGCGAAAGAATGCCTCGCGGGAACTTGGCCCGCGACAACGCGATCATGCCCTTGAGCACCCGCGTGCAGTCCTGGCGCTGCTCGAGGCTCGGCGTGCCGATCGGTACCATCCGCGTGATATCGGTGGTACCGCCCAGGTATTGACCACCCGAGTCGATCAACAGCAAGCCATCGCCCTCGATCACCGCATGGGATTGTTCGGTGGCCCGATAATGCGGCATGGCGCCATTGGCGTTGAACGCCGCAATGGTGGAAAAGCTCAGCGACACGAAATCCGGCCGACGCGCCCGGGCTGCGGTCAACCGCTCGTCGATGGTCAGCTCGGTGATGGTTTCCTTGCCCAGGTTCGCCTCGAACCAGGCGAAGAACTCGCATAACGCGGCGCCGTCGTGCTCCATGACCCGGCGGATATGCACCAGGTCATCCTCGCCCTTGCGCGATTTGCTCAAGGTGGTGGGGTTGGCGCCCTCGACCAATTGCACGCGCTCATCCAGATGCCCCAGCAAGCCACAGGTGACGCGCGCCGGATCCACCAGCAAACGGCTGCCCGGCGCGATCGTGCCCAGGGCCTGGCCCACATCGGCATAATCGCGCACCTCGATGCCATCTGCCGCCAATACCTGTCGCAGATGCTCATCGACCTTGTCCCGTCCAACGAACAGGGTCGCTTGTTCCTGCCCGATCAGTGCGAAAGAAACGAACACCGGGTTGTAGGAGACATCGCTGCCCCGCAAGTTGAACAGCCAAGCGATGTCATCGAGGGTGGCGAGGAAGTGCCAATCAGCGCCTCGCTCAACCAGCGTGCGACGCAACTCGACGAGCTTCTGCGCACGGTTGACGCTGGCATGGGGTGGCAGGTGCTGGTAGACCGCATTGCCCGGCAGTGCCGGCCGGTCATCCCACACCTTCCCCAGCACGTCCAGGTCAGTGCGCAGCCGCGCCTCCTTCGCCCTGAGGCGCTCCTCCAACAGCCGGGCGGACGCCAGGGCCATGACCGCACCATCGACGGCAACCGTGCCGTGGGGCTTGATATGTTCGCCAAGCCATTCCAGCGCTCCAGGCTGCCCAGGCAGCAGCTTCATCAGTTCGATGCCACTGCCGGCGAGTTCGTGCTGCGCCTGCTCCCAATAGCGGCTGTCGGCCCAGAGCCCGGCAAAGCCCGCCGTCACCACCAGGGTGCCCACCGATCCATGGAACCCCGACAGCCATTGGCGCCCCTGCCAGTGCCCCGGCAGGTATTCGGACAAGTGAGGATCGGCCGAGGGCACCAGGAGGGCATCCAGCCCGTCGTTGGCCATCACCTCGCGCACACGTGCCAGGCGGGCCTGCACGCTTCGCTGAATCGGGGACTGACTGTTCATACGCACTCCTGCGGATACATCTTCGACTATTCCAGGGCGCTGATAATGGAACAGCCGGCCAAGCGCCGCAATCGCGACGAGGTACGCAATGCTTCCCGGCCAACGATTCGAGCCACCTGCCACCGATCGATTGCGCTGAACTTTGGTCGGTCAAGCGGCTTCAGACACCATACATACCTAGCGGACACCCATCGCCCATGCCCCGACCCCGTGACCCGAAGACCGCCGTCGTACTGCTCGATACCCGCGAGCACACGCCCGACCACGAGCACGCCGTCCACCTCAAGCTCGTCGACTACCTGGCGCGCCTGCTCGGCATTGGCAAGGCCGCGCCTGACCAGCCCCCAGGCAGCAACGATCGCTACTACTACCTGCCGACCGAAACCTTGGTCGACCCGCAGCGCTACCGCCCCCTGGGAATCGTGGACGAGCACGACCTGTTCGGCGGCCTGGTCACGCACCCCTTCATGGCCACCAAGGCTATTTCCCACCCTCTGCCAACCGGGGCGAGCTTCCCATCAGGTTGGACCGATGCGTTCGCCCGCGACGCCCGCGACGCCCTGTTGCGCGGCTACACGGTGTTCAGCAAGACCGATGCCCGGCAGGCTGCGGCCTTGCTCCTGCGCGAGGGGCCGGTCCGGGTCAAGCCAGTGCTGGCCTGCGCCGGGCGTGGGCAGGAGGTGGTCGAGCACGCCGAGGACCTGGAGCCATTGCTGGCGCAGATGGACGACGCAACACTGGGGCTTGTCGGGCTCGTGCTGGAAGAGAACCTGGACGACGTCGAGACCTATAGCGTGGGCCAGGCCTGCGTCGGTGACCAGGTGTGCAGCTACTATGGCACCCAGCGCCTGACCCGCGATCATCAGGGCACCGAGGTCTATGGCGGTTCTGACCTGGTCGTGGTGCGAGGCGGCTATACGTCCCTGCTGCAGCTACCGCTTGAAGAACACGTGCGCCTGGCCATCAACCAGGCCATGGCCTATGAACGCGCCGCGCAGCGGCACTTTCCTGGCTTCGTCGCCTCCCGCCGCAACTATGACATCGCCCGCGGCATAGACCATCGGCAGCGCCTGCGCAGCGGGGTGCTGGAACAGTCCTGGCGCCTGGGCGGGGCCAGCAGCGCCGAGATCCTGGCCCTGCAAGCCTTCGCCGACGACCCGGCCCTGCAACGGGTGCATGCCTCGAGCCATGAAGTCTTCGGCCTTCCCGAACTGCCTGCCGACGCCACACTTTTCTACCAGGGAAACGACAGTGAACTCGGACAACTCAGCAAGTATGCACGGATACGCCACCATGACCATCCAGAGTGAATCAGTCGAGCTGCAGGTCGAGGACGACCGCATCGCCGGCACCGTGGTCAGCCCAGGCAGCAAGATGCCGGGCATTCTCTTCGTCCACGGCTGGGGCGGCAGCCAGCAACGCGACCTGGCCCGGGCACGCAACATCACCGGGCTGGGCTGCGTATGCATGACCTTCGACCTGCGCGGCCACGAAAAGACCGAAAGCCAGCGCCTGACCGTCACCCGCCGGCAGAACCTGGGCGACGTGCTGGCCGCCTACGACCAGCTAGCCAACCACCCAGCCGTGGACCCGGGGGCCATTGCCGTGATCGGCAGCAGCTATGGCGGCTACCTGGCGACCCTGCTGACTACCCAGAGGCCTGTCAAATGGCTGGCACTGCGGGTGCCGGCCTTGTATTGGGACGATGACTGGGAAACGCCCAAGCAAGCCCTGGATCGGCAACGCCTGAACAGCTATCGCCAGCGTATCCTGGGCCCTGCCGACAATCGGGCCCTGGCCGCCTGTGCCGAGTTCGGCGGTGACGTGCTGCTGGTCGAGTCCGAAAACGACGACTATGTGCCGCACAATACGCTGATGAGCTATCGCTCGGCGTTCGTCGCGGCCCACTCGCTGACCCACCGTATCGTCGACGGCGCCGACCATGCCCTTTCCAGCGAGGAATGCCAGAAGGCCTACAGCGCCATGCTCGCGTCCTGGATCGAGGAGATGGTCATAGGCGCACGCCTGGACCGTTATCCGCATTACGCTCCCTGGTACGCCTGAGGCTCGCCCACCTGGCACTGCAACTCGCCATCGGCGCCCCGCACAAGGCTGCGCAGGGTCTGGTAGGCAGCGAAATTGATGCCCCGCGCCTGGTGCTGGCACAGCAAGTCGAGGAACGGCTCCTCCACGAAGCAATCTGCCGCCGCGGCCCACGCCTGGCGTGATTGCCATTGCAGGTACTGCAAGACCCGACTGCCATCGTCGCTGGCCTGGATACTGACCGCCAGCAGCCCCTCGCAACGCGCTGCCAACGCTTCGCTGCGCACCACCAATGCCTCGGCCAGCGCCTGCTGCTGGGTCGTTGGCACTTCGTATTCGATCATCTGGGTGAACCATAAGGTAGTGGGCTGGGCCGCCATGGACTGTCTCCTTGCTCCGGACGCTTGCAGCGCGATGGTTTGCAGGGTAAAACCTCGAGTTAAGTCAAGGTCAAGGAATTTCTTCCCATGCCAGGCAAAACGCCCTCTTGCGAAGAAAAGCTGCTGAGCGTCGGCCAACTGGCCGCACGCAGCGGCGTTGCCGTCACGGCGCTGCATTTCTACGAGACCAAGGGGTTGATCCACAGTATCCGCAATGCGGGCAACCAGCGCCGCTATCCCAGGGCCACGCTGCGCCGGGTGGCGGTGATCAAGATGGCCCAGCGCCTGGGCATCGCCCTGGCCGACATCGCCCAGGCCCTGGACACCCTGCCCAGGGACCACACGCCCAGCGCCGAAGACTGGGGCCGGCTATCGGCGCGCTGGCGTGACGATCTCAGCCGGCGGATCGACGAACTGATCTTGCTGCGCGATCAGCTGGACGGCTGCATCGGCTGCGGCTGCCTGTCGTTGAAGGAGTGCCCCTTGCGCAATCATCACGACCGCCTGGCCGAGCAAGGCCCCGGGCCGCATCCACCCGCCCATTAGGAGATGTCAGGGCTGGGCGATGAAGCGTCGCCGGTAATCGCTGGGGGTCGACCCGACGATACGCTGGAACACCTTGCGAAACGCACCCGGGTCTTGGTAGCCCACGCCCCAGGCGATCTGGTCCACGCTGCGTCGGGTAAACTCCAGCAAGCGGCAGGCCCGCACCACACGCACCTGTTGGCAATACTCGGTCGGCCGCAGCCCGGTGGCCGCGCGAAAGCGGCGCAGGAAGGTCCGTGGCTCGAGGCCTGCGCATAACGCCATGCTGGCCAGGTCGGCCTCTTGCGCCCCGTTGCCCTGTAGCCAATGCTGGACCTTGAGCACCGCTTCGTCACCATGGTCCAACCGCGGGCTGAAACGCGCGCCCGGCAAGGCGCTGGCCAACGGCTCCACGGCCAGGTAACGGGCAGTTTCCCGGGCCAGGGTCGCACCAAGGAAACGCTCCAGCAAGCGCAGGCCAAGCTCGGTCCAGGCCATCAGGCCGGCAGACGTCACGATGTCGCCGTCATCGAGCAACGGCTGGTTGGCCTCCACCCGCACCTTGGGGAAGCGCTCACCCAGTGCCTGCGCATAGTTCCAGTGGGTACTCGCCGCTCGTCCATCGAGCAGCCCGCTGGCGGCAATGAAGAACACCCCGATGCACACCGAGGCGAGCACGGTGCCCTGCCCATGCCATTGCCACAGGGCCGTACGGTGACGCTCGAGCAACGCAGGGGCCGGTGCCGATTCCAGGCTCGGCGGGATCACCAGGGCACGAAGCGCATGGCGAGGTTGCGCCAGGCTGTCGTGGATAACCTGCAGCCGCCCTTCATCGTCGAGCTGCCAATGGCTGACACGCAGGCGTGGCAGGTTGCCTTCGCCCAGCTCGGCGGCGACCCGGTTGGCCACCGTGAACAGGTCCGTCAGGCCGTGCACGGCGGCACCTTGCGCCCCTGGATAGACAAGAACACCGATTTCCAGGGTAGCGGAGCTGTCAGTTTTTGCCGTCATTGTGTCGATCGCGCCAATCCCAGGGAACATCGCCCAAGCCTATAACTATCCTCAACCAACCACTACTGCCACAGGAGGCAGCATGAGCAAGCAGGCCCTGATCATCATCGACATCCAGAACGACTACTTCCCCGGTGGGAAGTGGACCCTCGACGGTGCCGAGAGCGCCGCCGACAACGCTGCCCGCCTGCTGGACGCGGCCCGCAGCCGGGGCGACCTGGTGGTGCACGTGCGCCATGAATTCGAAAGCGCCGACGCGCCATTCTTCACGCCGGGCTCGGACGGTGCGCAGATCCATCACAAGGTAGCGCCGGCCAGCGGCGAAGCCGTGGTCACCAAGCACCAGGTCAATGCTTTTCGCGACACCAACCTCAAGGCCCTGCTCGACCAGCATGATGTCCAGGCCCTGACCATCGTCGGCAGCATGAGCCACATGTGCATCGACGCGGCCACCCGCGCGGCGGCCGACCATGGCTATCAAGTGGCAGTAGCCCATGATGCCTGCGCGACCCTGCCCCTGGACTTCGCCGGCAAGCAGGTACCCGCAGCGCAGGTCCAGGCGGCCTCCATGGCGGCGCTGGCCTTCGCCTATGCCCGGGTCGAGAGCACCGAGCAACTGCTCGCCGAATATCGCCGCTGAAGCGCTCAGATCACGACGTTACGCACGAACCGCGTGGGCTCGCTGGCATCGTTGCGATACACGTACCGGCAGTTGCTGGGAAATACGTGGAACTCGCCCGCCTGCAAGCGCCGTTCACGCCCCTCGATGATCAACGTCAGGCAGCCTGCGGCCACGTAGATCTGCTCGCTCCACCCTTCGGCGTCGGCCTCACTGGCGTAGGACTCGCCCGGCGCCAGGGTCCATTCCCAAAGCTCGACTTCACGCCGGGCCGGGCTGCTGCCCAGCAGGATGGCCTTGCTGCCGGCATGCTCGCCGGCCCAGGCCAGCTCATCGATGCGGCTGGGGTCACGGCGATCAGGGGCCTGGATGAGTGTGCTGAACGCCACACCCAGGGCTTCGGCGATCAGGTCGAGGGTGGTGAGGCTGACATTCTTTTCGCCCGCCTCGATGGCCACCAGCATTCGCCGGCTGACCCCAGAGCGCTCGGCCAGTGCCGTCTGGCTCAGCCCGGCAACGCTGCGTAACTGGCGAACGTTCTGGCTGACATGTTGCAGCACCGATGCCCGGTGCGAAGAATCTTTGTGCACTATATTGCTCACAGGTAGGGATTGCGCAGTATACTGCCCACTTTGCGGCGATTGTGCGCCGCCCCTGTCGAGTAAGCAAGCCCATGAGCCAGCCCAGCCTGCCCACCCAATCCGCCGTCTCCTTGCGTCTGAGCAAGGCGGAACTGGTGCTGGTATTCATCACCATGCTCTGGGGTGGCACCTTCCTGCTGGTACACAATGTCATGACCGTCAGTGGCCCGATGTTCTTCGTCGGTCTGCGCTTTGCCGCGGCCGCCGTGTTCGTCGGCCTGGTGTCGGCCCGCTCGCTGCCGGGGCTGACTTTCACGGAGCTCAAGGCCGGCATGCTCATCGGTGTATCGATCATGCTCGGCTATGGTTTGCAGACCATGGGCCTGCAAACCATCAGCAGCAGCCAGTCGGCCTTCATCACGGCCCTCTACGTGCCCTTCGTACCACTGTTGCAATGGCTGGTACTCGGACGCCGCCCCGGCCTGATGCCAAGCCTTGGCATCTGCCTGGCGTTCGTCGGGCTGGTGCTGTTGGCCGGCCCGAACGGTGGCACCTTGCATTTCAGCGAAGGCGAGCTGGTTACCCTGGTCAGTGCCGTGGCGATCGCTGGCGAAATCATTCTCATCAGCCGCTATGCCGGCCAGGTCGATGTGCGCCGGGTCACCGTGGTGCAACTGGCGACCGCCTCGGCCCTGGCCTTCCTGATGATCGTTCCGACCCAGGAAGCCCTGCCGGGTTTCTCCTGGCTGCTGCTTTGCAGCGCCCTTGGCCTGGGGGCGATGAGCGCAGTGATCCAGGTGGCGATGAACTGGGCGCAGAAATCCGTTTCGCCCACCCGAGCCACCCTCATCTATGCCGGCGAGCCGGTCTGGGCGGGCGTCGTCGGCCGCATCGCCGGCGAGCGCCTACCGGGCGTCGCGCTGCTCGGAGGCCTGCTGATCGTGATTGCCGTCGTGGTCAGCGAACTGAAAATCCGCCGTGCCAGCCAGGCCCCGGTGGTACAGGAACGCGAAGACCATCCAGAGCGCGAACCGGGCCTGTGAAGCGCTGGTCAGCGGCTATGCTTTGAAAAAAACTGTTATAAAAAAACAGCTTGTCACGCCGCATTTAGAGGATCGTGCAGCCGCTTGCGTGTTGGTGATCACCCGTGCGGCACGTATGATCTTTGTCAAACTTCTCCAGATTAGAACGCTATGTCCTTGATAGTGCTATTGCTTCTGCCGTTCGTGGGCAGTTGCCTGGCAGCCGTGCTGCCGCACAACGCACGTAACGCAGAGTCCATTCTTGCCGGGCTCGTGGCCCTGGCTGGCACCATCCAGGTGGCGTTGATGTACCCGCAGGTCGCCCACGGCGGCGTGATTCGCGAGGAATTCCTCTGGCTGCCGAGCCTGGGCCTGAACCTGGTGCTGCGCATGGACGGCTTCGCTTGGCTGTTCTCCCTGCTGGTGCTGGGCATCGGTACCCTGGTGTCGCTGTACGCACGCTACTATATGTCTCCCCAGGACCCGGTGCCGCGCTTCTTCGCGTTCTTCCTGGCCTTCATGGGTGCCATGCTCGGGGTTGTTATCTCCGGCAACCTGATCCAGCTGGTGTTCTTCTGGGAACTGACCAGCCTGTTCTCCTTCCTGTTGATCGGCTACTGGCACCATCGCAGCGATGCCCGCCGCGGTGCCTACATGGCGTTGATGGTCACTGGCGCGGGCGGCCTGTGCATGCTGGTGGGGGTGCTGCTGCTCGGCCATGTGGTCGGCAGCTACGACCTGGACAAGGTCCTGGCTGCCGGCCAGCTGATCCGCGAGCACACGCTGTACCCGGTGCTGCTGCCGTTGATCCTGATCGGCGCGCTGAGTAAGAGCGCGCAGTTCCCCTTCCAGTTCTGGCTGCCCCACGCCATGGCAGCCCCCACTCCGGTTTCGGCCTACCTGCACTCAGCCACCATGGTCAAAGCTGGCGTATTCCTGCTGGCACGGCTGTGGCCGGTGCTCTCGGGCAGCGAAGAATGGTTCTGGATCGTCGGCGGCGCCGGTGCCTTGACCTTGCTGCTGGGCGCGTTCGCGGCAATGTTCCAGAACGACCTCAAAGGGCTGCTGGCCTATTCGACCATCAGCCACCTAGGCCTGATCACTCTGCTGCTGGGTCTGAATAGCCCGCTCGCGGCCGTGGCGGCCGTGTTCCACATTCTCAACCATGCCACCTTCAAGGCCTCGCTGTTCATGGCCGCCGGCATCATCGACCACGAAAGCGGCACCCGCGACATTCGCCGCCTGAGCGGTTTGTTCCGCCTGATCCCTTTCACCGCCACGTTGGCCATGGTGGCCAGCGCTTCGATGGCTGGCGTGCCCTTGATGAACGGTTTCCTGTCCAAGGAAATGTTCTTCGCCGAAACGGTGTTCATCTCGTCCACCGCCTGGGTCGAGACCGCATTGCCGGTGATCGCCACCCTGGCCGGCACCTTCAGCGTGGCTTATGCGCTGCGCTTCACCGTCGACGTGTTCTTCGGCCCTACCGCCCAGGACCTGCCGCACACACCCCACGAGCCGCCCCGCTGGATGCGCGCTCCCGTGGAGCTGCTGGTACTGACCTGCCTGGTGGTGGGGATCTTCCCGGCGCAATCGGTCGGCCCGCTGCTGGCTGCCGCCGCGCTGCCCGTGGTGGGCGGCACCTTGCCTGAATACAGCCTGGCCATCTGGCACGGCTGGAACGCCCCGCTGATCATGAGCCTGATCGCCATGAGCGGCGGCATCGTGCTCTACCTGCTGCTGCGTGAACAACTGCGCCGCGGCCGCTTCCCACACCCGCCGCTGATCGAGCGCTTCAACGGCAAGCGCCTGTTCGAACGCGGCCTCGTACACCTGATGCTGCTGGCCCGCCGCATCGAAAGGCTGCTGACCACCCGGCGCCTGCAGAAGCAGCTGTTCATGCTGACCCTGGCCGCGTTCATCGCCGGCCTCATGCCTATGCTCTACAGCGGCCTGAGCTGGGGCGACCGGCCAAAGATCCCGGGTTCGGGCGTGTTCGTCGCACTCTGGCTGATCGCCATCGCCTGCGCCATCGGGGCGGCCTGGCAGGCCAAGTATCACCGCTTGGCAGCCTTGATCATGGTCAGCGTATGCGGCCTGATGACCTGCATCACGTTCGTCTGGTTCTCGGCACCGGATCTGGCCCTGACCCAGCTCGCCGTCGAGGTGGTGACCACGGTGCTGATCCTGCTCGGCCTGCGCTGGCTGCCGCGACGGATCGAAGGTGTCTCGCCGCTGGCGGGCACCCAGGAGCGCGCACGCCTGCGGCGCCTGCGCGACCTGTTGCTGGCCGTGCTGGTCGGCGGCGGGATGGCCCTGCTCTCCTACGCCATGTTGACCCGGCCGACGCCCAACGACATCTCGTCGTTCTACCTGAGCCGGGCACTGCCCCAGGGCGGCGGCACCAATGTGGTCAATGTCATGCTGGTGGACTTCCGCGGCTTCGACACCTTGGGCGAGATCACCGTGCTGGTGGCCGTGTCTCTGACCGTGTTCGCCCTGCTGCGGCGCTTCCGCCCGCCGAAGGAGAGCATGCAATTGCCTGCCCAGCAGCGCCAGCTGGCACCGGACGTGGTCACCGACCTGATCAACCCGCGCCACGCCACCGACACCGCCCTTGGCTTCATGATGGTGCCTGCGGCCCTGGTGCGCCTGTTGCTGCCGATCGCCCTGCTGGTGTCGATGTACCTGTTCATGCGCGGCCATAACCAGCCTGGCGGCGGCTTCGTCGCCGGGCTGGTGATGTCGGTGGCGTTCATCCTCCAGTACATGGTCGCCGGCACCCAGTGGGTCGAGGCGCAGATGAGCCTGCGCCCGCTGCGCTGGATGGGCACAGGGCTGCTATGCGCCACCTTGACCGGTGCCGGGGCAATGGTCCTGGGCTACCCGTTCCTGACCACCCACACCGCCCACCTGCACCTGCCGGTGCTCGGTGACCTGCACGTGGCCAGCGCGCTGTTCTTCGACATCGGCGTCTACACCGTCGTGGTCGGCTCCACGCTGCTGATCCTCACCGCCCTGGCGCACCAGTCGGTGCGCGCCCATCGCCCGGGCAACCCGTCCAAATCCAGCCAAGCAGGAGCCGCCTGATGGAAGAAGTCATTGCCGTGGCCATCGGTGTTCTGGCCGCCTCCGGGGTCTGGCTGATCCTGCGTCCACGGACCTACCAGGTCATCATGGGCCTGTGCCTGTTGTCCTATGGCGTCAACCTGTTCATTTTCAGCATGGGCAGCCTGTTCATCGGCAAGGAGCCGATCATCAAGGACGGCGTGCCCCAGGACCTGCTCAACTACACCGACCCATTGCCCCAGGCCCTGGTGCTCACCGCCATCGTCATCAGCTTCGCCATGACCGCGCTGTTCCTGGTGGTGCTGCTGGCCTCGCGCGGGCTGACCGGCACCGACCACGTCGACGGCCGGGAGCGTGAGGAATGAGCGGGTTGAACCAACTGATCATCGCCCCGATCCTGCTGCCGCTGGTGACGGCAGCGTTGATGTTGCTGCTCGGCGAGAAGCGGCGCCCGCTCAAGGGCCGCCTGAACCTGTTGTCGACCCTGGCGGGCCTGGGCATCGCCCTCACCCTGCTCGGCTGGGTGCGCAGCCAGGGGCAGGCCGAATCCATCGGTGTCTACCTGCCGGGCAACTGGCCAGCGCCGTTCGGCATCGTCCTGGTCGTGGACCACCTCTGCGCGTTGATGCTGACCCTTACCGGCATCGTCGGGGTCAGTGCACTGCTGTTCGCCAGGGCTCGCTGGGATGGCGCAGGTGCCAGCTTCCACGCCCTGTTCCAGATCCAGCTCATGGGCCTGTACGGCGCCTTCCTGACCGCTGACCTGTTCAACCTGTTCGTGTTCTTCGAAGTGCTGCTGGCCGCCTCCTACGGCCTGCTGCTGCATGGTTCGGGGCGGGCGCGAGTCAAGGCGGGCCTGCACTATATCGCCATCAACCTGTTCGCCTCGTCGCTGTTCCTGATCGGCGCCGCCATGCTCTACGGCGTAACCGGCACCCTGAACATGGCTGACCTGGCGTTGAAGATCCCGCTGGTGCCGGAAGCCGATCGGGGCCTGCTGCACGCGGGCGCTGCGATCCTGGCCACGGCATTCCTGGTCAAGGCCGGCATCTGGCCGCTGAACTTCTGGCTGGTACCGGCCTATGCCTCGGCCAGCGCACCGGTGGCGGCGCTGTTCGCCATCATGACCAAGGTCGGCTTGTATACCGTGTTGCGCCTGTGGACCTTGCTGTTTTCCGGCCAGGCCGGCGCCTCGGCGCATTTCGGCGGCCAGTGGCTGGTCTATGGCGGGCTGGCGACCCTCGCGGTCGCCGCTGTGTCGATCCTCGCCGCCCAGCGCTTGGAGCGCCTGGCCGCGCTGAGCATCCTGGTATCGGCCGGCACCCTGCTGGGGGCTGTCGGCTTCGGCCAGCCGATCCTTACCGGCAGTGCCTTGTTCTACCTGGTGAGCTCGACCCTGGCCTTGTGCACACTGTTCCTGCTCGCCGAGCTGGTAGAACGCTCGCGCTCAGCCAACGAAGCGCCCCTGGACGACGAGGAAGATGCCATCCCGCCCCCTCTGGAGTCGCTACACCCGCCCAAGGGCATCAACCTCGACGACGAACAAAAGGCCGTGATCGGCCAGGTCATTCCCTGGACCATGGCCTTCCTGGGCCTGAGCTTCATCGCCTGCGCCCTGTTGATCATCGGCATGCCACCGTTGTCGGGCTTCATCGGCAAGCTGAGCCTGATCAGTGCGCTGTTCAACCCCCAGGGCCTGGGCACGCCGAACGATGAGCCCTTGTCCGCTACCGCCTGGGGCCTGGTGGCCCTGTTGATCCTCTCCGGCATGGCCTCGCTGATCGCCTTCGGGCGGGTTGGCATCCAGCGTTTCTGGAAGCCCGAGGAGCGCCCCTCGCCACTGCTGCGCCGCTATGAATGCCTGCCTATCGTCCTCTTGCTGGGCTTGTGCATCCTGCTCAGCATCCAGGCCGAACCCTTGCTGCGCTACACCCAGGACACGGCGGCCAGCCTGCAGGCACCCGATACCTATATCGAAGCCGTGATGGCGACCCGCCCGCTGCCTGGCCCAACCACCCTCGATGCGCAGGTACAGCCATGAAGCGACTGTTCCCCGCCCCGCTGCTGTCCGTGTCGCTGTTCGTTTTGTGGCTGTTGCTGAACCTGTCGGTCAGCCCAGGCAACCTGCTGCTCGCGGCGGTCCTTGCGACCCTGGCGCCGGTGCTGATGGCCCCGCTGCGCCCTCAGCACGCCCATGTGCGCCGGCCATTGGTGGTCGCCCGGCTGATCGGCCGGGTAGGCCTCGATGTCATTCATTCCAACCTGTTGGTGGCGCGCAGTGTGCTCATGGCCGGCAGACGCCCGCCACGCTCGGCCTTCGTGCATATTCCTTTGGCCCTGCGTGACGCCCATGGCCTGGCAGCGTTGTCGATGATCACCACGGTGGTACCTGGCACGGTCTGGTCGGAGCTGGCGCTGGACCGCAGCGTCCTGCTGCTGCATGTGTTCGACCTGGAGGACGAAGCAGCTTTCATCGAGCACTTCAAGCACACCTACGAACGCCCGCTGATGGAGATTTTCGAATGACTGGCCTGCTCGCCAACGCCATTCTCGCCAGCCTGTTCATCTTCGCCACTGCCATGGCCCTGGCGCTGGTCAGGCTGTTTCGCGGCCCCAGCGCCCAGGACCGGGTCCTGGCGCTGGACTACCTGTACATCCTCGGCATGTTGATCATGCTGGTACTGGGTATCCGCTACGCCAGCGATACCTACTTCGAAGGCGCCTTGCTGATCGCCCTGTTCGGCTTCGTCGGCTCGTTCGCCCTGGCCAAATTCCTGCTGCGCGGCGAGGTGATCGAATGAACGAAACCCTGGTGTTGCCATTCTGGCTGGAATTGATCACTGCACTGTTGTTGCTTGGCGGCAGCCTGTTCGCCCTGATCGGCGCCCTCGGCCTGCTGCGCCTGAAGGACTATTTCCAGCGCATGCACCCACCTGCCCTGGCTTCGACCCTCGGCGCCTGGTGTGTCTGCCTGGCTTCGATCCTGTATTTCTCGTGGATCAAGCAAGGCCCGGTGCTGCATGCCTGGCTGATTCCGGTCCTGCTGTCCATTACCGTGCCAGTGACCACGCTGCTGCTGGCCAGGGCGGCCCTGTTTCGCAAGCGCATGTCCGGCGAGCCGGTGCCTGAAGAGGTGAGCAGCGGGCGAGACCACGGCAACTGAGGCTGGCTGCCTGGGGCAAGCCAGGTATACCTCAACCCTGGGTCAGGCGTTGCAGCTCCCGCCGCACCATGGCGGCGAACTCGGGCGGGCTGAGCTGGTACAACTCACCTGCCACCCAAGCCAACCAGCCGGCCCCCAGCGCCTCACGCCTGGCCAGCAGGCGCTCGGCCTGCGCCACGGCCTGGGCCTGGTGCTGCTGATGAAAATGCGCTCTACCGGTGGGCGCCTTGTCGCTCATTCGCTGGCCTTGAAAGTGGTCAGCTCGCCCTTGCGCCATTTGGCGACCTTGCCGGTCACCGCCTTGAGCAGCTTGCCCAGGCCTTCCTGCACCTGTTGCTGGGCGGCGAACACCAGCATCACGCCATGGCCCTCGCGAAACACGATGCCTTCACCTTCCGGCACCGAGACGAAGGCGTAATCGCCGACGCCATAGACGTTCAGCTTGATATCGCGAAAGCGCAGCTCCAGCTTGCCACCCTCACGACTGGGCAATACCGCAGCGCGAAAGTGGTCGCCGACCTTCAATTCCAGGTGTTGTTTGTTATCGACCACCAAGGCGTCATCGGTGTCGATCTCGGCCATGTACAGGCCATCCGGGTTCTGTTCGGTCACATAGATGAAACGCCCTTGAAACAGCTTGGCCAACTTGGCCCGCAAATCGCCCAGGGCGAACAACGCGTGGGTATCCAGAGTACTGACTGCCAATGAAGAATTCCTCGAACCGGTTACAGGCACCCCCAACCCAATACGTGGGGACGCGATCATTTCAAGTCGATGTCTGAAAGACTAATCAAGCGATGCGCGAAACGTCTGTACAGGTAGGCGATGCGGCAGGCAGGAATTATTACTCAAGCTTGCCAGCCAAGACCTCAAGACGGCTTTTCGGCAGTATTCCCTACAGGGAACGTAATGTCTGACAACAAAATTGCAGGAAAAGATGCAACAGATAGCGCCGGCCCTCGGCAGAACGAGCCTCGATATCCATCAGCACATTACAGGGGGAGAATATGCACGAAAAGACTGAAATCCGTCGAGAGGGCCAGCGCATTTCTTGCTGTTGAAGGAGGCAAGAACAGAGAGTTGCCGCCAGGACAAAGAAACGCAAAAAGCCCCAGGGATTGCTCCGTGGGGCCTCTGGAAACCGTGGCGATCAGACCTGACGCTGGTGGCGGTCGAGCTGTTCGTGGCGCTCCTGGGCTTCGATGCAGTACTTGGTGGTCGGGCTGATCAGCAGGCGCTGCAGGCCGATCGGTTCGCCGCTGTCATCGCACCAACCGAAGCTTTCGTCAGCGATACGGCCTAGGGCCATTTCCAGCTGCGGGAGCAGACGCTGGTCACGCTCGATGGCGTTGACCAGCCAGTGGCGCTCTTCTTCCACCGAGGCCACATCGGCAGGGTCCGAAGGCGTATCCAGGCTTTCGATGGTGTTGCGGCTCAGCTCGATGCGCTCGTGGGTTTCGACTTTCATCGCCTGCAGCAGCTCAGTGAAGAATGCCAGCTGTTCAGCGTTCATGTAGTCATCGGCCGGCATGGCCAGCAACTGTTCCTTGGTCATCGATTTCTCTATGAAAATATAGGCTTTTGGGCGTTTCGGGTGTCACCCACGATCGTGCGTGGGTAACGAAATTCTTAAAAGCGCCAACCGGCTCTTTTTACAGGGGGCGGCAGTCTAAGGCGGCAGGCCGCGAGGGGCAACACCATTGATCCGTGAATTTACCGAAATCCCCCCGATTGCGCCCACCGCCACGGCAACAGTTCGTCGGTTTTGCGCTGTAACGTGCAACAGCCAGGCGAGGTGTATGCAAAGTAGTACCTGGCTACCGACCGCAGCGGCATGAAAACGCCTTTGCTAATGGACCGTTTCACAGCCGGAGCAGTCCATGAGCAACACGTCCCAACGCCCCACAAGTCCAAGCCTGGAGTGCCAGGTAGCGATTCGCTTCAATGCCCGTCCCAGCCTGCTCGACATCGCCGCCCAGGTGCTGGCCGAACAATGGCTGACACGCCGTCTGCCATCCAGCGCAGACCCTCGCAACCTGTTTCTGGTCAGCCTCGGGCCGGCGTCGGCCCCTCCTTTTATCCGCCCATTGAGCCATGTGCTCGTCGAGCGCTACTGCCTACGCCGGACGCTGAACCTGACGCCGCACGAAGACTACGTCTCCCCGGTGCAGGAACATGACCCCAAGAACGCGCTGTCGCTGGATCTGGATCCTCTGACAGTCATGATCAATGAATGCGGCCCGTTCATGCTGGAAGCGTATCAACAGGCCTTGATCAGCTTCTGGAGCGATAGCGACGACAAGGGACAGACGCCCTGGCACTGGTACAGCGATTACCTGCAGCAACAGTTCACCCAGGCCGTCCTGGACGGCAAACGTGACGCGACGCTGCTTCCCGAGGCTCTGAGCACAGCGCTATGGGTGCAAGCGCATCCTGACCCACGCACGCAAGCCAGCCTGGAACCCTTTCAGGTTCGGGTCAGCAATCTGCGCATGGATTTCGTGAGCAACTGGCAACTGGACCCGGAGCTATCCAGTGCCCTTTTGATCGAACGCAGTGACGCCCCGGCCGAACGGGGCACGACATTGCTCTACACCCCTACCGGGAAATTGGTGTCCTTCCCTTCACGCCAAACGCTGCTGAGCCATGCCGCCAAGCCCTGGCCACTGTTGCCTGGTGTCTCCGGGCCGGACGTGCACTTGGTATCCCCGACCTTGCCATACTTCCAAAACCAGGCACTTGGCGTGCTGTGCCAGCAGTTGCACGGATCGCAGCTTACCGCCTGGCAGGGGGACGATCTGGTCCGCGCAACCGATATGTCGGTCGCCCTGGACCGACTGACATCGATGTTCGGTCTGTGCAGCCCGGCCGAGGCCAGCTTGCACGAGCGCCTGGCGAGCCATCTGCCCTCTTGGCTGAAGGAAGCTTCCCCGAAAAAACTGTTGCGCTACAGCACGCAGCTGACCCAAATCGCTCAAGGCTACCATGACGCCCAGTACACCTCTTGGCTCGATGGCGTGGCCGATGCCCAGACCTTCGCCACGCAACAACTTCTGGCTCGCATCCAGAACGATCATCCCGAGGCCGACCTGGACCTCTCGGCGCTCAGGGTCGTCAACGCCCAGACGACCATCGGCGCGTTGTCTGTCCACGAAACCATCGTCACAGACAACACACCCCATATCGAAACATTCACGCTCCCCCAACTGGCGATCAGCAACCTGGGGCTGCTGCGTCCAGGCAAGATCACGCTGCAGGCCCTCGACGGCAAGCCGGTGCCGGACTGGTTCGATGAAACCTACTTGCGCAACCTCATCACCGACGCGGATGTCGCAAAACACTACCCCGCCATGTTGCGCGCCACCCTATTGGACGATCCGTCGCAGCGGTCGCGTCGCGAATCGTTGCTAAGACGGCAACTGCACACCCAGCTACCCGCCCTTGCCATGGCGCTGAACCTGCAGGGCAAACCGATAGACTTCGACGCTATAAAAAGTATCGGTGACGTGTTTGCCGAGACCCCGCAACGCAGCACGTCCTGGCAACTGCGCCAGTTCGGGCTGCTCAGAAGCCTGGATGCCAGCCCCGACCACCCGCTCAACACATGGCTGATCGAGGCACAAACCGCCACCTCGCAGCCGTGCCTGCTATACCGTCCGTTGCACAGCGAACCCTTGCTGGCTTTCGACGACAGGCAGGCACTGCTTGATGCGATCGCCGCCCCCGGTGCACTGCAAGACGATCTGCTCGATCGCTTGCCTGAACAGGACCGCAAGGTCTATGCCCATGGCGGCTTCCTCGAACCCCACCTGTTCCACCCCCTGGAAGACGACTGGGCCGTCCCGTTCGGCGCTCCCGCACCGGTCACCCTGGCGCAGGAACCTGCATTGGCCGATCCTGCCCACGCCGTCTACCAAGGGTGCATCGATGAAACCATCAGCCAGTTCCAAGCCCATGCCCAGACCAGCGCCCAAGCCCGATGGGAACGATGGAAATCCCTGGGCTGGCTGCTCCTCAATACTGTACTGCCCTTCACAGCCGAGCCATTGGCCGCGCCGATCTGGACAATCCAACTGGAAACTGCCTTCCTCGAACTGGTGGGCGAACACCAACAGCGGAGTGCAGGCGAACGGATCGCCGCTCTCGTGGAGTTTCTCGTCAACCTGGCATTGCTCCTGCTCAACCATGCCTTCAAGCGCATCGAGGCGCTGCGCCAAGCCGCTTCGCGACGGTCTCGTACCGACCCTGCTACAGCCTTGCTACCGGCCCTGCCCACACTGACCGTGTCGTCACGCGAGCAGGTCCTGGATTTTTCCTGGGCAAACCCCAAGCGCACGCTCGACCCCGTACAGCGAAAAAACCTGGAAGCACTCTGCGCGGATACCCCCCTGGCCCGGTTGGGCAAGCCCATCCCCAACGGCCTCCTAAAGGACCTGTATTTCTATAAAGACAGAAGCTGGGTTGCCCTCGACGACAAGGTCTACCAGGTCGAATTCGATGCCAATCAACAGTGTCCGCGCATCGTCGACAGCAAAGACGAACTCGTCAAAGGCCCTTGGCTGCGACGCGACGAGGCCGGTCGCTGGCAGCTGGACTTGGGCCTGCGCCTGCGCGCGGGCATGCCGCTGCATCGCCGGGTCGAGCAGCTGCGCAACGCCAACCAGCAAGAGCTGGCAGCGCTGCAGACCCAGATCCAGCAGGACGTGACCCACCAGAAGACCCAGCGCGAATACCTCGACAAGGCGGCAGGGCTGGCCCACCGCAAGGCACCTGAGCGCATCCTGCGCAACTATCTGGCGAAGCTCGAGGGCTTCACCACGTTCTGGCAAGAGCACTTGCAACGCATCAATCAATTCAATGCGCTCAAGCCGCTGCACGAATACAAGGTCAAGCGCGCCTATGCCCTGTCCCAGCAATTGCATTACGCAAAGAAGATCGATGAAACCCTGTCCTGGCTGCATGCGCCCATCCGGGAACAGATCGATGAAATGATCAAGCTGCAGCACGGGGGTTACGAGCTGACCGAGGCGGACAAGCGCAGCCTGGGGCAGCGCATCGATACGTTGCTGCCGCTGCTGGACAAGTTGCTGGACAACAGCCAGAGCCTGGTCGATGGCATGGAGCAACTTCAGCGGCTTGCCAGCCGTTCTCAACCGAAGATCATCGAATACCGCAACGCAGCCTCGATCGGTTGGGAGCTGGTCAAATCACCGCTGACGTGGCGCTGGTCGCGTATCGAGGCTTGCGTCAACCGCTTGTCGCTGCTCGAAACGCTCGACGACGACAGCGAGTATTGGCTGCAACGCTGTAGCGAAAGCCTTGACCTGGCATTTGCCCAGCGCCAGCAACTGTTGGCCCTTGAGCAGCACAATGACGATGTGGTCAGTCGGTTGGCCATCAGCATCGACGGTCATTTCAAGACAGCACGTCGCCGGTTGGGCAACCTCAAGGCCCACTTGAACCTGGACACAGCCCAGCAGCCCCTGACCCAACTGTTCGAAGACATCGACAGCGCGGCCAAGGAACTGCAACCCACGCTCGACGAATACGCCGCAACGCTCCCCAGCAACACGGTCACCCAACTGCGCAAGCAGGTGCCAGGCCTGATCGAAACCCAGGAAGGCGATGTACTGCTGGGCAATGTCCGCCCTGACGACGACACCATCGTCGATATCCCGACTGCGCCACACAATGCCAGTTCACTCAGCTACAAACTGGAAAACGATTGTTGGGTGGAGCTTGCGGCGCAGGCACCTGCCAAACCCTCTGCCGTGCGCAAACTCAAACATCTGCTCAAGGACAGCCAAGCGCGCCTGCAGACCGCGCGCAAAGAACTGCAACGCCTGGAAGGCGGCACCTTCAGCCAATACCTGCCCATCGAGATCGAAGAATTGCTGCACCATCAGCGCGACCGCCTGCGTACCTTGCGCGAGGCGATCGAGCAGCACCTGACGACGGACAACCAGACGGACGAGGTCAGTGGCAACCGCGATGCCGCAGGAACGATCAAGGAACTGGAGGACCTGGACGCTCAACTGACCCGCAAGGCGATCGAGCTGCGCACCAAAGCGGCGCTGGAACAAAAACCGCGAATGGCCGAGCTGCGCTTTCTCATCGATCAGGGCATTGTGACCGTCCGCGTGGAGAGCCCGCGCAAACGGCTCGCCCGGGTCAAGGGCAGGCCTGCGGACTACCTGGATGACTATGGGATCTACCAGGGCGAATCATTGCTTTGGGTCGCGCATTTTCACTACCGCACGCTCGAGGCCGACAAACGTGCCTTCGTCGCCGGCCACCTCAAGCCGGCAGCGCAGCGGTACGCCCAAGGCGCGCAAGCCGACCGGTCGGACACCGGGCAGGTCGAAGAGGTCTACCGCAGCCCGATTTCCCTGGCCGATGCGCAGCAGTACTTCTTCAACGTCTGAAACGACCGGGGCGCCTTCAGGCGCCCCGACTGTTCTCACCGATCCTTGAACTGCGCCTCGCGCTTGGCGATGAAGGCAGCCATGCCCTCTTTCTGATCCTCCGTGGCGAAGGCTGCGTGGAACACCCGACGCTCGAAGCGCACGCCCTCGCTCAGGGTGATTTCGAAGGCGCGGTTGACGCTTTCCTTGACCATCATGCTCACCGGGATGGATTTGCTGGCGATGGTCGCGGCGGCCTTCAAGGCCTCCTCGAGCAGCTCGGCTTGTGGCACCACGCGGGCCACCAACCCGGCGCGCTCGGCCTCTTCGGCGCCCATCAGGCGCCCGGTCAGACACAGCTCCATGGCCTTGGCCTTGCCCACCGCGCGGGTCAGGCGCTGGGTACCGCCCATGCCCGGCAACACGCCCAGGTTGATCTCCGGCTGGCCGAACTTGGCGTTATCGGCGGCCAGGATGAAGTCGCACATCATCGCCAGTTCGCAACCACCGCCCAGGGCGAAGCCGGACACCGCGGCGATGATTGGCTTGCGGCGGTTGGCGATGCGGTCGGCGTCGCTGAACAGGTCCTCTACGTAGATCTGTGGGTACTTGAGCTCGGCCATTTCCTTGATGTCGGCACCTGCGGCAAAGGCCTTGGCGGAGCCGGTGAGCACCACGCAGCCGATGTTCGGGTCTCGCTCGAGCTGGTCCAGGGCCTGGTTGATCTCGCCGACGATCTGCGCGTTCAAGGCGTTGAGCGCCTGCGGGCGGTTGAGGGTGATCAGGCCGACCTTGCCGTGGATGTCCAACAGGATGGTTTCGAATGCCATGCAGACTGCTCCTTCAAAGATTGCGCGCAATGACCATGCGCTGAATGTCGCTGGTGCCTTCGTAGATCTGGCAAACCCGAACGTCGCGGTAGATCCGCTCCAGCGGGAAGTCACTCAGATAGCCATATCCGCCGAGCGTCTGCAAGGCGTCCGAACAGACCTTTTCGGCCATTTCCGAGGCGAAAAGCTTCGCCATGGACGCCTCCACCAGCGCCGGGCGGCCAGCATCGCGCAGGGCCGCAGCATGCAGCACCATCTGCCGGGCCACGGCGATACGCGTGGCCATATCGGCCAGGCGGAAGGCCACTGCCTGGTGCTCGATCAGGGGCTTGCCGAAGCTCTGCCGCTCGTTGGCATAGTCGCGTGCCACCTCGAACGCCGCGCGGGCCATGCCCACCGACTGGGCGGCGATGCCGATACGCCCGCCTTCCAGGTTGGCCAGGGCGATCTTGTAGCCTTCGCCCTCCTCACCCAGGCGGTTCGCCACCGGTACACGCACGTTGTCGAACACGATCTGGCAGGTGTCGGAGGCATGCTGGCCCAGCTTGTCCTCGACCCGCGCCACCTGGTAACCCGGTGAGTCGGTGGGCACGATGAAAGCACTGATGCCACGCTTGCCGGCTTCAGGGTCGGTCACGGCAAAGACGATCACCACCCCGGCGTTCTGCCCGGAGGTGATGAACTGCTTGCTGCCGCTGAGCACATAGTGGTCGCCATCGCGGCGCGCCCGGGTCTTCAGGCTGCTGGCGTCGGAGCCGGCCTGAGGCTCGGTCAGGGCGAACGCCCCGAGCATCTGGCCGCTGGCCAGCGGCGTGAGGAACTGCGCCTTCTGCTGCTCGTTGCCAAAGCGCAGGATCGGCACGCAGCCCACCGAGTTGTGCACGCTCATGATGGTCGAGCAGGCACCATCGCCGGCGGCGATTTCTTCCAGGGCCATGGCATAGGCCACGTAGCCCGTGTCGCTGCCCCCCCACTGCTCTGGCACCAGCATGCCGAACAGGCCCAGGTCAGCCATCTCGACGATGGCCTCGCGGGGGAAGCGGTGTTCCTTGTCCCATTGCTCGGCAAAGGGCTTCAGGCGCTCTTGCGCGAATGAGCGGACGGCGTCGGCGATCTGTTGTTGCTCGTCAGTTACCAGCATGGCTCACCTCAGTACAGGCATTCGACGGCCATGGCCGTGGCCTCGCCACCGCCGATGCAGATGGCCGCCACGCCACGGCGTAGGTTGTTCTGGCGCAGGGCCGACAGCAGGGTCACCAGGATCCGTGCGCCGGACGCGCCGATCGGGTGGCCCAGGGCGCAGGCGCCGCCATGGATGTTGACCTTCTCATGGGGCAGGTCCAGGTGCTTCATGGCCGCCAGGGTGACCACCGCGAAGGCTTCGTTGATCTCGAACAGGTCAACCTCGGCCAGGTTCCAGCCGGTGCGTTTGAGCAGCTTGTCGATGGCGCCGATCGGCGCGGTGGGGAACAGCGACGGCGTATCGGCGAAGGCCGCATGGCCGTGGATCACCGCCAAGGGCTTGAGGCCACGCTTTTCGGCTTCGCTGCGGCGCATCAGCACCAACGCAGCGGCACCGTCGGAGATGGAACTGGAGTTGGCGGCGGTCACCGTACCGCCTTCGCGGAACGCCGGACGCAGTTGCGCGATCTTGTCCAGGCGCGCCTTGGGCGGCTGTTCGTCGTCACGGACGACGCGCGTTTGCTTGCCCTCGGTGACCTCCACAGGCACGATCTCGGCGGCGAAGCGGCCGTTCTTGATAGCGTCCTGGGCGCGGGTCAGCGAGGCGATGGCGAACTGGTCCTGGGCCTCGCGGCTGAACCCATTGGCCTGGGCGCAGTCTTCGGCGAAGGTGCCCATCAGGCGCCCCTTGTCGTAGGCATCTTCCAGGCCATCCATGAACATATGGTCGATAATCTTGCCGTGGCCCATGCGGTAGCCGCCGCGGGCCTTGTCCAGCAGGTACGGGGCATTGGTCATGCTTTCCATGCCACCGGCCACCACCACCTCTGCGCTGCCGGCCAGCAGCAGGTCATGGGCCATGATCGCCGCCTGCATGCCCGAGCCGCACATTTTGTTCAAGGTGGTGCAGGTGGTGTGCTTGTCCAGGCCTGCACCCAGGGCGGCCTGGCGGGCCGGCGCCTGGCCGAGCCCAGCCGGCAGCACGCAGCCGAACAGCACCTGCTCGACGCTGTCGCTGGCGATACCGGCGCGCTCGACCGCTGCACGAATGGCGGCAGCGCCCAGCTGCGGTGCGGTCAGGCTCTTGAGGTCGCCCTGCAGGCCACCCATGGGCGTGCGCACGGCGCTGACGATGACGATCGGGTCGTTGGCGAGAGTCATGTGCGGTTCTCCTTACTTGGCAGCCATGCGCAGGGCACCGTCGAGGCGGATCACCTCGCCGTTGAGCATGCTGTTCTCGATGATATGGCGCGCCAGGGCTGCGTATTCCTGCGGGCGCCCCAGGCGCGGCGGGAATGGCACGCCGGCGGCCAGCGAATCGCGGACCTCCTGGGTCATACCGGCCATCATGGGCGTTTCGAAGATGCCCGGGGCGATGGTCATGACGCGGATACCGAAACGCGCCAGTTCACGGGCTACCGGCAAGGTCAGGCTGGCGATGGCGCCCTTGGAGGCAGCATAGGCAGCCTGGCCAATCTGGCCGTCGTAGGCAGCGATGGAGGCGGTGTTGATGATCACGCCACGCTCGCCGCCTTCGTCCGCCTGCCCCTCGGCTATGGCCGCGGCGGCCAGGCGCAGCAGGTTGAAGCTGCCGACCAGGTTGACGTTGATGACCTTGGCGAAACTGGCCAGCCCATGGGGGCCTTGTTTGCCCAGGACCTTCTCGGCGCCGACGATGCCGGCGCAGTTGACCAGCCCGTGCAGGCTGCCGAAGGCGCTGACGGCGGCCTGCACCGCCGCCTGGGCGGCCTGCTCGTCGCTGATGTCGGCCACGGCGAAGCGGGCCTGCTCGCCCAGCTCGCGGGCCTTGGCCGCGACCGCCTCGGCATTGAGGTCGACCAGCATGACCTTGGCGCCGGCTTCGACCAGCATCTGCGCGGTGGCAGCACCGAGCCCGGAGGCGGCGCCGCTGACGATGAAGTGTTTGTTGGCTATGTGCATGGTGTCGTTCCTTCAGGCGCTGGCGCGGGCGGCCAGCGCGGCTTGTTGTAGAGCGATTTCCTGGTTGCGCAGGATGAAGCGTTGCAGCTTGCCGCTCGGGGTCTTGGGCAGCTCGCTGACGAATTCGATTTCCCGGGGGTAGGCATGGGCATAGAGGCGCTGGCGGACATGCTGGCGCAAGGTTTCTTGCAATTCGGCGCTGCCTTCGACGCCCTTGGCCAGCACCACGAATGCCTTGATCAGCTCGGTACGCTCGGGGTCGGGCTTGCCGATCACGGCGGCCTCGACCACAGCTGGGTGTTCGATCAGCGCGCTTTCCACATCGAACGGCCCGACCCGGTAGCCGGATGTGGTGATCACATCGTCGCTGCGCCCGACGAAGCTGATGCTGCCGTCGATATTGAGCTCGACGGTGTCGCCGCTCAGGTAGTACTTGCCGACGAAGGCCTTGGTCGGCAGGCCGTGGTAGCCACCGAACCAGCACAATGGCGATTGCTCGCGGTCGACCGCCAGGATCCCCGGTTGCCCGGCCGGCAGTTCATTGCCTTGCTCATCCAGTACCACGATGCGGTGGCCGGGAATGGCGAAACCCGCCGAGCCGGGATGCACCGGGTGCGCCAGGGCGTGGTGATTGCACAGCACCATGCCCAGCTCGGTCTGGCCGTAGTGGTCGTGAATGGTCACGTCCAGCTCGTCGGCGAACCAGCGGATCACCTCCGGGTTGAGCGGCTCGCCGGCGCTGCTGACCACTCGCAGGCGGCCTTTGATCGGCGCCGAGAACTCGCTGCCGGCAGCGATCAGCAGGCGATAGGCCGTGGGCGACCCGGCCAGGTTGCTGATGTCGTGTTTGTCGATCATCCGCGCGCAGCTCTCGACGCTGAACGGGCCATCGTAGAACGTAGTGGCGTGGCCCAGGGACAACGGGCCGGTGACCGCGTAGTACAGGCCATAGGCCCAGCCGGGGTCGGCCAGGTTCCAGAAGTTGTCTTCCGGGCGCAGGTCGATGGCATCGCGCATGTAGCCCTGGAACGCGACAATGGCCCGCAGCGGCACCTCCAGCGGCTTGGCGGGGCCTGTGGTGCCTGAGGTGAACATCAGCAGGAACGGGTCGTCGCCTGTGCGCAGCACCGGCTCGCAGTCAGCGTTGGCAGTGTCGACAGCGGTGTGGAAATCCAGCTCACCGGCCGTTGCACCGACGGTGATGATCGTCGGGCAGCCCTGCACCTCGTCCAGCTTGGGGCGGTTGTGGCGATCCGTGACCACCACCCGGGCATGGGATTGCTCAAGACGGTGCTCGATCGCCTTGGGGCCGAACGCCGTGAACAGTGGCTGGTAGACCGCGCCCAGGCGCCAGGTGGCGAGGATGGTCACCAGCAATTCAGGGGTACGAGGCATCAGGCCGGCGACCCGGTCTCCCGCTGCCACACCCTGGCCCTTGAGGACATTGGCCAAGCGCGCCGCCAGGGCCTGCAGTTGCTCGAAACTGTAGCGCGCGCTGTTGCCGTCGCGATCTTCCCAGACCAACGCCGTTCGGTCGCCACCGACATGGCGGTCGCAACATTCGACACAGGCGTTCATGGCCTCGAGGCTGCCTTGCAGCGCCTGCTGGACAGCCCGGCTGTAATCGAACGAACGGGCGGCTTGAGCGTAGTCACGCATCGTCAGACTCCTGCTTGTTTTTATTGGAGTGCACTGGTTGCCTGACGATGTTCGCGCCGACCACCCAGGCCGGCAATGGCCAAACCTGTCAATCGCGATGACCGGTTTGGCCGCAGGGCCAGCGCTGACGTCGTATGTGTGGAAGCCGGCTTGCCGGCGATGACACGCTAAGGCAATGGCTTGACGTCACAGGCGCCGATCAGCTCGCGATAATGCCCAGGGTTGCAACCGAACCACTTGCGAAACGCTTTGTAGAACGAACTGCTGTCGGCAAAGCCCAGGCGCTCGGCAATGGTACCCAAGGCCACCTCGCAATCGGCCAGCCATGCGATTGCCAGCTGACGCCGCACGCTGTCCTTGAGCCCCTGGTAGGTCTGGCCTTCATCGGCCAGGCGGCGACGCAGGGTCGAGACGGACAGGCACAGCTGGCGCGCGAGCGCTTCGGCATCGGGCCAGGCGGCTGGATCCAGCGCCAGCAGGTCGTGGCGGATACGCCGGGCCAAACTGGCCGGGTCGCGGTACTTGACCAGGATATTGCCCGGCGCCTCGGCCAGGAACCGTTGCAGTTCCTCAGGCGTGCGGCGCAAGGGTACATCCAGGCAATCGGCGGCGAAGATCATGCGTGTGCGTGGCCGGTCGAACTGCAGGTTTTCCGAAAACATCACCCGGTAGTCATCGCAGAACGGCGGCTCGGCGCAACGCAGGTCGATGGCCAGGATCGGAATGCGCCGCCCGGCCAGCCAACAGGCCACGCCATGGACGATCATCCAGAAAGTGAAGTAGGTAAAGGCGCGCCGGGGTTCGTCACGGGGCTCGTAGATGACGATCTCGGCCAGGCTCTGCTGACGCACCAGGCTCGGTTGCAGGTCTTCGAGCATCAGCGAGAGGAAACTCACCACGGTGTCCAGCGCCGCGCCCAGGGTTGGCTGCGCCATGCTCGCCCGACACAGGAAGGCCAGGCTCCCAGTGCGCAGGCCGCGCGGGTCCATGGCGAAGAACTCGTCGTTGCAACGCCGGGCCAACAGGCGCCAGAGCCGGGCGTAGGCCTCGGCGGTGACTCGGGCATCGGGCTGCTCGAGCTCGGCGGCGTCGATGCCGGCGCGGGCCAGCAAGGGCGCATCGGGGTGGCCGGCCGGGCAGGTCTGTAGCAGTGCCTCGCGCACCAGTTGCATGGAGATGGTGTCTTTGTCGCTCATTGGCCGTCCAGCGCCTGTGTTTATTCAGCCCCGATCTTACCAGTGCGGGCCCTATCGCGGGACGAGCCCGCTGCCACAGGTATGGGCTGTCCTTAACGGCAGCGGTGCACCTGTGGGAGCGGGCTCGTCCCGCGATAGGGCCCGCACAGGCTCACAAGCTCGCCGCCAATCCCAGGAACGCCTGGATCAACCGCAGCTCACGACGCCGCTCCAGGCAGCCGATCATGTGCCGGTTGACCAACCCGTCCCCCGCCAGCGGCCGCGCCACCACCCGTGGGTCATGGGCCACCTCCATCGACGACACGATACCGATCCCCAGCTCCGCCGCCACCGCCTCGGTGACCGCCTCGCGGCTGTCCAGCTCCAGCAGCACCCGAGGCTGCACCTTGGCTTCGCCGCAGGCCTGGTCGAAGGTACGCCGGGTGATCGAACTGGGCTCGCGCAACACCATGATCTGCCGGTCCAGCTCCGCCAGGGGCAGGTCCCCCTCGCCGATCGCCCACGGGTGGCCCTCTGGCAACAATGCACAGATACGCGACTCGCCCAGGCTTTGCAGATACAGGCCTTTACGCGGTTCGACCTCGGTCAGCACCGCCACGTCGGCATGCTCGGACACCAGCGCCGCCAGGGTTTCCTGGGCGTTGCCCAGGCGCAGGTTGACGGTGATACCCGGGTAGCGCGCCCTCAACATGCCCAGCATCGGCATCACCCGGTGGGGCCCGTCCGCCGCCACTTCCAGGCGCCCGGTCAGCAACTGCCGGTTGGCTTCGAGCATGGCCTGGGCTTCCTCGGCCAGGCTGAACATCGCCCGGGTGATGGCCGCCAGGCGCGTGCCCTCCTCGGTCAGTTCCACCCGCCGTGCGGTGCGTCGCAACAAGGTGATCTGGTAGTGCTCTTCAAGGGCCTTCACATGCCCGGTCACCGCCGGCTGGCTGATGAACAGGCGCTCTGCAGCACGGGTGAAGCTGCCTTCACGGGCCACCGCATCGAAGGCACGCAGCTGGAACAGGTTCATATCTATCGGCCTGACTTATGGCTGGCATAACAACAAACAATTTGATTGATGGAGCGGCAAATTGCAACTTAGGCCCCGTAGTTTCAGCCCACCGCTTGTGAGGAATAACGGAATGAGCAACGCCCCGATCCTGCTGACCCCCGGCCCACTGACCACCTCTTCCCGCACCCGCCAAGCTATGCTGGTGGACTGGGGCTCCTGGGACCGCGACTTCAACCAACTGACCGCCAGCCTGTGCGAACAACTGCTGGCCATCGTCAACGGCAACGCCACCCACCACTGCGTCCCGCTGCAAGGCAGTGGCACCTTCGCCGTGGAAGCGGCCATCGGCACCCTGGTACCGCGCGATGGCAAGGTCCTGGTATTGATCAACGGTGCCTATGGCCAGCGCCTGGCGAAGATCTGCAAGGTCCTGGGTCGTGCCTACAGCACCTTCGAGACTGCCGAAGACCAGCCGACCACCGCTGCCGATGTCGACCGCCTTCTGGCCGCCGACCCCGCCGTCACCCACGTGGCGCTGATCCACTGCGAAACCAGCACCGGCATCCTCAACCCGCTGCCGGAGATCGCCCAGGTGGTCAAACGCCACGGCAAACGCCTGGTCATCGATGCCATGAGTTCCTTCGGCGCCCTGCCGATCGATGCCAGCGAAGTGCCGTTCGAAGCCCTGATCGCTGCCTCCGGCAAGTGCCTGGAAGGTGTGCCAGGCATGGGCTTCGTCTTCGCTGAGAAGAACGCCTTGGCCGCCGCCGAAGGCAACAGCCACTCCCTGGCGATGGACCTGCAGGACCAGCAGGCGTACATGGCCAAGACCGGCCAGTGGCGCTTCACCCCGCCGACCCATGTGGTCGCCGCCCTGCACGAAGCCCTGGTGCAATACAACGAGGAAGGCGGCTTGCCGGCGCGCCACCAGCGCTACGCCGATAACTGCAAGACCCTGCTCGACGGCATGGCCAAGATCGGCCTGCGCAGCTTCCTGCCCGCCGAGATCCAGGCACCGATCATCGTCACCTTCCATGCACCCAAAGACGCCCGCTACCAGTTCAAGGACTTCTACGAGCGGGTCAAGGCCAAGGGTTTCATCCTCTACCCGGGCAAGCTGACCCAGGTGGAAACCTTCCGCGTCGGCTGCATCGGCGTGGTGGGAGCCGAAGGCATGCAAGCTGCCGTCGACGCCGTAGCCGAAGTGCTGCGGGAAATGGAAGTGCTGGACATCTAACTCAACGACCGACCCGAATTGCCAGGAAACCGCGCACATGAACTACAGCAACCCCACCCAGCTGCAAGCCGCCATCCTCGACTGGGCCGGCACCGTGGTCGACTTCGGCTCCTTCGCCCCGACCCAGATCTTCGTCGAGGCCTTCGCCGAGTTCGACGTCCAGGTGTCCATCGAAGAAGCCCGTGGCCCGATGGGCATGGGCAAGTGGGATCACATCCGCACCCTGTGCAATGTGCCCGAAATCGCCGAGCGCTACCGCAAGGTGTTCGGCCGTACGCCGACCGATGACGATGTCACGGCCATCTATGAGCGCTTCATGCCGCTGCAGATCGAGAAGATCGCCGTGCACTCGGCGCTGATCCCCGGCGCCCTGGACACCCTCACGGGCCTGCGCAAGGACGGCCTGAAGATCGGCTCCTGCTCCGGCTACCCGAAAGTGGTGATGGACAAGGTGGTGGAGCTGGCCAAGCAGAACGGCTATGTCGCCGACCACGTGGTGGCCACCGACGAAACCCCCAATGGCCGCCCATGGCCGGCGCAGGCCCTGGCCAACGTGATCGCCCTGGGCATCGACGATGTGGCGGCTTGCGTGAAAGTCGACGACACCGTGCCGGGCATCCTTGAAGGCCGTCGCGCCGGCATGTGGACCGTTGCCCTGGTGTGCTCGGGCAACGCCCTGGGCCTGACCTGGGAAGGCTACCGCGCCCTGAGCGCCGAGAAGCTGGAAAGCGAGCGCAAGCGCATCCACGCGATGTTCGAAAGCTCCCGCCCGCACTACCTGATCGACACCATCAACGAGCTGCCCGAAGTTATCGCCGACATCAATCGTCGCCTGGCCAAGGGCGAAATGCCGCAGGCGTCGTAATGCCGGGGGCCGCTTTGCGGCCCTTTCGCGGCACAAGGCCGCTCCTGCAGGTACATCGCGCTTCCTGTAGAGCGGCCTTGTGCCGCGAAAGGGCTGCAAAGCAGCCCCGATCAGGTCAAACGGCGCGGTTGAGCTTCACCCACGCCGCGAACTTGTCGATGAACGCCTGCAGGAACGGCCGGGTCTTGTCATTGAGCTTGCCCGATTCGTCGAACAGGCTCGCCGCCCCGCCAATGTACGCCTCAGGCATCTGCATGCACGGCATGTCCAGGAACACCAGGGACTGGCGCACGCCATGGTTGGCGCCAAAGCCCCCGATGGCGCCGGGCGAGACGCTCACCACCGCCGCCGGCTTGCCGCTCCAGGCGCTCTGGCCATAAGGCCGCGAGCCGACATCGATAGCATTCTTCAGGCCGCCCGGCACCGAACGGTTGTACTCGGGCGTTACGAACAACACCGCGTCGCTGCGGCGGATCTCATCGCGAAAACGGGTCCAGGCTTCTGGTGCACCCTCGGCCTCGACGTCTTCGTTGTACAGCGGCAGGTCGCCGATCTCGACGATCTTCAGGGCGAGGCTGGACGGCGCCAGCTCTCCGAGGGCCCGGGCCACCTTGCGGTTGTAGGACTCCTTGCGCAAGCTGCCGACGACGACCGCTACCGAATAGACCTGGCTCATGGTGTTTGCAACCTCTGCTGGCTAGGGAAAGTTGTAGTTATAGATGACCGATCCCCGCCACCAGAGTTTTTTTGCCATCAACAGAAAACTTCCAGCCGCCTGCACGGGTCTATGCCTGCAGCTATTTCCCAAAAATTTCAGAGGTTTTCCCGCAAATGGCAGCAATACTGGTCGGCCAATTCCACGCACGTGACGCCGAGGGCCGTATCTACCCCGTGCATGAGTACCAGGAGTCCACCCTCCAGGCCGACGGCAGCAGCCGCGGTGCGCCGATCGTGACCTACCGCCTGCCCGTCGGCGACCGCGTCCGCCACCTGGGCGAGGACCGTTTCGAGTTGGCCCACAGTGGCGTCGAGCTCATTCGCATTCCTTGATGCAGTCGACCGTGTACACCGGCCCCTGGCCATGATCCTCGCGCTGCAGGCCATGGACATCGGCGACGAAGCCAGGGAAGCCGCTGTCGAAGGCCCGGGCGAAGGCCAGGTAGTCGATGATTGAACGCGTGGCTTCGGTGAAGCGCTCGCCGGGCATGATCAACGGAATACCCGGTGGGTACGGCACCAGCATCACGGCGGCCACCCGCCCCAGCAAGGCCTCGATCGGCACTGCCTCCACCTCCCCGCGCACCATCCGGTCGTAGGCCTGGGCCGGGGTCATGGCCATTTCCGGCAAGCAGGTGAACAGGCGCTTGAGCTGCTTGGCCGTGGCGTTGGCCCGGTAGCACCCATGCAGTTGGTCGCACAGATCGCGCAGCCCCAAACCCTGGTAGCGTGACGGGTCGACCACCATCACGCTCGGCAGGCATTGGCCCAGGGCCGTGTTGCCATCGTAATGGCGCTTGAACTCGAGCAACTCGGTGAGCAAGGTGCTCCACTTGCCCTTGGTGATCCCCATGGAAAACAGCACCAGGAAGCTGTACAAGCCCGTCTTCTCCACCACCAGCCCCCGCTCCCAGAGGAACTTGCCCACCACCGCTGCCGGGATGCCGTGCTCACCCAAGGCGCCGCCCACCGTCAGCCCTGGCATCACCAGGGTGACCTTCAGTGGATCGAGCAGCACGTAGTCCTGCTCCACCTCGCCGAAGCCGTGCCACTCGGCGCCCGGCTGCAGCAGCCAATCCTCGGCGGCCAGGCGCTGGGCACCCTCGGTCGCTGGCGGCTGCCAGATGCTGAACCACCAGTCATCGGCAGCGATGTGCTCGCGCAGGTTGGCCAGGGCTCGGCGAAAGCTCAGGGCCTCGTCGAACATTTCCTGCAGCAGCGAGGTGCCGGCCGGCCCCTCCATCATGGTCGAGGCAACGTCCAGCGACGCCAGGATGCTGTACTGCGGCGACGTGGAAATATGCATCATGAAGGCTTCGTTGAAACGGTCGCGGTCCAACTGCCGCAGGCTGCCGTCCTGCACGTGGATCATCGACGCCTGGCTGAACGCCGCCAGCAGCTTGTGGGTGGAATGGGTGCTGAACAGCAACGGGCTGTCCTCGCCTCGCGGGGTGCCCATGGCGTAGCGGCCGGCGAAGAATTCGTGGAATGCGGCGTAGGCGAACCAGGCCTCGTCGAAATGCAGGACCTCGACCCGGGTGCCCAGTACCTGTTTGATCAGCCCGGCGTGGTAGCACAGCCCGTCGTAGGTCGAGTTGGTCACCACGGCCAGGCGGATGCGCGACGTTCGCCCCCGGGCCAGTGGATTGGCGTCGATCTTCGCCTGGATCGACGCCGGGCTGAATTCGCCCAGCGGGATCGGCCCGATGATGCCCAGCTCGTTGCGTTCCGGGCACAGGTAGAGCGGGATGGCGCCGGTCATGATGATGGCGTGCACCACCGACTTGTGGCAGTTGCGGTCCACCAGGACCAGGTCGTCACGCCCGACCATGGCGTGCCACACGATCTTGTTGGCGGTGGAGGTGCCGTTGATCACGAAGAAGGTGTGGTCGGCGCCGAAGTTGCGCGCGGCCCTGGCTTCAGCCTCGGCCAGGGGGCCCGTATGATCGAGCAGCGAGCCGAGTTCGGGCACCGATACCGACAGGTCCGAGCGCAGGGTGTTTTCCCCGAAGAACTGGTGGAATGCCTGGCCTACCGGGCTCTTGCGGTAGGCCACGCCACCGCCGTGACCAGGCGTATGCCAGGAGTAGTTCGATTGCGCGGTGTGCTGCACCAAGGCCTTGAAGAATGGCGGCAGCAGGCCGTCCAGGTAGTTGTGCGCGGCGCGGGCCACCTGGCGAGCGAGAAAAGGGACGGTATCTTCGAACAGGTAGAGGATGCCACGCAGCTGATTGAGCTCGCTCATGGCCTCGGCGGGGGCATTCTCCAGCGTCACCTGTTCGCCGAGGGCGAAGATGGGCAGGTTCGGTGCGCGTTGGCGGGCCAGGCGGATCAGCTCGGCCATGTTCTGCAGCAGGCGGGTGTCCTCTCCGACGCCTTCGGCGGCGATCAGCATGCAGGCCAGGCCGTGATGGGTCGCAGCCACCAGGCGGGCCTCTGCCTGGTCGGCTGCCGCGAGAATGGCGAAACCGTCCTGGGCCAGCTCATCGGCGATGCCGCGCACCCGCTCACCGGCGACGGTGTCAGCCTTGATGGCGCGGTGGACGATGAGGATGGGGAATTTCAGGTCCTTGTACATGGCGCGGTACTACCTCCGAAGGACGGGTCCGTCCTTTCAGGGTAGAAGCTGGCCGATCAGGCTGCGAGTTGGGCCAAGAACCTGGGGGCCGCTATACGGCCCCAGACGCTGAACGTCAGCCTGCGGCAGGCTCCGTCAACGCCTGCCACATCGACGGCGCACCCGCCGACTTGGCGATCGCCGCCAGGCGCTCGGCATGGGCCTCGAGCTCTTCGGCGCTGGCCATGATCACCCGCCCCGGCTGGCGCCCGACGATCCGCCGGATCTCACTGCCGGTGCCACCCTCACCGCCTTCGTCGCCCTCGACACCGTGAGCCGCCAGCGACAGGCTGGTCTGGCCACCGGTCATCGCCAGGTAGACGTCGGCCAGCAGCTCCGAGTCGAGCAGTGCGCCGTGCAGTTCACGGCCGGAGTTGTCGATGCCGTAGCGTTTGCACAACGCGTCGAGGCTGTTGCGCTGGCCCGGGTGGCGGGCCCGCGCCAGCATCAGGGTATCGATGATGGTGCAGTGCTGGGATATGTCGGCACGGTCGTGCTGACCCAGCAGGGCGAATTCGTTGTTGATGAAACCGACGTCGAACGCCGCGTTGTGGATGACCAGGTGCGCGCCCTGGATGTATTCGAAGAACTCTTCGGCGACATCGGCGAAACGCGGCTTGCCGACCAGGAAGGCATCGGTGATGCCGTGTACCCCGATCGCGCCCTCGTCACTCTCGCGGTCCGGTTGCAGGTAGACGTGGAAGTTGCGCCCGGTCAGGCGCCGGCCGATGACCTCGACGCAGCCGATCTCGATGATCCGATGGCCTTCACTGACCGGCATACCGGTGGTTTCGGTATCGAGGACGACGTACCGGTTGACTTGCTGCTCCACGCGGGTGGCTCCAACTTGCATCACATGACGAAGCCGGGGATTGTAACCCAAACCGAAATGTTGGGGGCTAGTGTGGGAGCGGGTTCACCCGCGAACACGGACGAAGTCCGTGCCAGGCATAGCGCCGCATCCTTCGCGGGTAAACCCGCTCCCACAAAGGCTCGCATTGCCATGCCCAAAGATTCAGCGCTTGGTGCGGACCTCGTCGACGCCGCGGTTGGCCAATTGGTCGGCGCGCTCGTTGCCGGGGTGGCCGATGTGCCCGCGCACCCACTTCCAGGTCACTTTGTGCCGATTGACCTGCTCGTCGAGCTGTTGCCACAGGTCGGCGTTCTTCACCGGCTCCTTGGCGGCGGTTTTCCAACCGCGCTTCTTCCAGTTGGCCATCCATTCGTTGATGCCCTTCATCACGTACTGCGAATCGGTGGTCAGCACCACCTCGCATTCGCGCTTGAGGGCCATCAAGCCCTGGATCGCCGCCATGAGCTCCATGCGGTTGTTGGTGGTCTCGCGTTCGCCGCCCCACAGCTCCTTCTCGACGCCCTTGTAAATCATCAGCACACCCCAGCCACCCGGGCCCGGGTTGCCCTTGCAGGCACCATCGGTGTAGATCTCGACGCTATCGCTCATGTACTCGCTCTGTGTTATCGACGCCAGGCCCCTCAAGGCTCGCTATGGCGGCGGTTGACCTTGGCCAGCGGCAACGGCAGCAGCTTGCCCATCGGCTCGCGCCGCTCCTGGCGCAGCGGCCGCAGGCCAACCACCATCTTGCGCGCCACCACCAGGTAGACGCCGCCCCCGGCGCCCTGCCAACCGCCGGCCATGCGCTCCCACCCGGCCAGGCGTTGTTGCCAGGCCGGCGAGGCAAGCGGCGGACGATAGCACCCGAAGCGGCGTTTCTCCAGCGCGAAGCCCAGCAGGTTGAGCCAGTCACCAAGCCGCGAAGGCGAGATGCAGCGCGCCTTGCGCAGGGCGCCGCGGCTGAACCAGTGGCGGATGCCCCAGCTGCTCCAAGGGTTGATCCCGACGATCAACAGGTGGCCACCGGGGCGCACCGCGCTGGCCGCTTCGCGCAGCAGGCTGTGGGGCGACAGGCTGAAGTCCAGGCCGTGTTGCAGCACCACCACGTCGGCGGCGTGCTCGGAAAGCGGCCAGGCCTGCTCCTCGCAGACGATCTCCACCCCCGGCAACGGCGCACCGAGGCGCACGTTACGCTGTACCTGCGGCGCGTTGGGCGCCGGTTCGGCGCATGGGCCGTAGTGCACCAGGAAGCCGCCGAAAAAGCGGCCAAGCTCGTCCTCGAGGAGTTTTTCCTCCTCGCGCAGCATCATCTGCCCCAGCGGCCCATCGAACCAGTCACGGGCCAGGCAGGTCAGTTCGATCCAGTCAGGATCGGCCTGGGCAAAGGCTTTGTCGGTCATTGCGTTCTCCCTCGAAGGTTCTCCCCCTGCGCCATCGCAGTTAAGATGCCTTCATGTTCACGCCAGGCGATTCGGTTACGCACATGATACAGATCGATGCTCTTCCCGCTTTCTCCGACAATTACATCTGGCTGTTACAGGATACTGCCAAACGTCGCTGCGCGGTGGTCGACCCAGGCGATGCCGGCCCTGTGCTCGAATGGCTCGAGGCCCACCCCGGCTGGGTGCTGGAAGACATCCTGGTGACCCATCATCACCATGACCACGTCGGCGGCGTGCAAACCCTCAAGCAGGCGACCGGGGCGCGGGTTTGCGGGCCGGCCAACGAGCGCATCCCGGCCCGCGACCTGGCGCTGGACGACGGCGACCGGGTCCAAGTGCTGGGCATGGACTTCCAGGTCATCGCCGTGCCAGGCCACACCCTGGGGCACATCGCCTACTACGGTGCGCCGCTGCTGTTCTGTGGCGATACCCTGTTCGCCGGCGGCTGCGGCCGATTGTTCGAAGGCACCCCCGAGCAGATGCACCAGTCCCTGTCGCGCCTGGCCGCACTGCCCGCCGAAACCCAGGTGTACTGCACCCATGAATACACCCTGAGCAACCTGCGCTTTGCCAAGGCAGTGGAACCTTCGAACCGCGAGCTGGGTCAACGGTTCGACGACGTTACCCGCTTGCGCGCCAACGATCGCATCACTTTGCCATCCACCATCGCTCTGGAACGCGCTACCAATCCCTTTCTTCGCACGGCTGAAACATCCGTTAAACAAAAAGCAGACGAATGGAAGGGGCATTCCAATCCAAGCCAAGCTGCTGTTTTTGCTGCCTTGAGGTCTTGGAAAGACACCTTCTGATAACCTCACGATATATCGCAAAGCGTGGTCAAAGGTTGACCACGCGGGGACCGGTTTCTAGAATCGCCGAAATTTTTCGCCCGGAAACCTGTCCCAGCCGATGTCTTCCCGTAGCCGCAGAACCTCTCAATCCGTCGCCCTGACGCGTCTGGCCCAAATCAGTGCGCTGGCCCTGGCCGCCACCCTGGTGGGCTGCCAGAGCACCCGTCAGCACGACGAATCCGACAGCGTTCGCGCAAGCTACCAGGCGCGGGTCAAGCACAAGCCTGCCCCCCTGCTGGTCAAGCCAGTCGAGCAGGCGCCGCAGGATGTCTGGGAGCGCATGCGACAGGGCTTCGCCCTGCAGGACGATATCGGGGTCAACCCGCGCATCGAGCAACAGCGCCTGTGGTTCGCCAGTAACCCTACGTTCCTGGAGAGCGCGGGCGAGCGCGGCAGCCTCTACTTGCACTACATCGTCGAGCGCCTCGAAGAACGCGACATGCCGCTGGAGCTGGCCCTGCTGCCGGCGATCGAGAGCGCCTACAACCCGATGGCCTATTCCCGCGCCCATGCGGTCGGCCTGTGGCAGTTCATCCCGTCCACCGGCCGCCACTTCAAGCTGCGCCAGACCAACTTCTATGACGGGCGCCGCGACATCACCGCGTCGACCAACGCCGCGCTGGACTACCTGGGCCGCCTGCACGACATGTTCAACGGCGACTGGCTGCTGGCCCTGGCGGCCTACAATGCCGGCGAAGGCACGGTCAGCCGGGCCATCGAGCGCAACGAGCGCCTGGGCCTGCCCACCGACTACTGGAACCTGCCCCTGCCCCAGGAAACCCGCGACTACGTGCCCAAGCTGCTGGCCCTTTCTCAGGTGGTGCTGACCCCCGATGCCTATGGCGTGAACCTCAGCCCGATCGCCAACGAGCCCTACTTCGAAGCTGTCGCCATCAACGAACGCCTGGACCTGTCCCGGGTCGCCGCGTTCGCCGATATCGACGAAGACGAGCTGATCCAGCTCAACCCGGCCTTCAAGAAACGCATGACCGTGGACGGACCCAAGCAGTTGCTGGTGCCCACCGCCAAGGCGCAGTTGCTGTCTGACAGCCTGTCCAACCTCAAGCCTGAGGAACTGGTCAGCCTGCAACCGAACAAGGCGGTGTTCCAGGCCGCCCTGGCCGAGGCCAAGGCGCCGGTGAAGGCGCGCAGCTATCGGGTCAAGCGTGGCGACAGCCTGAGCAGCATCGCCAAGGCTCACCGCGTCTCGGTACGTGACCTGCAGCGCTGGAACCGCCTTTCCGGCAACCGCGTCAAGGCCGGGCAGGTGCTTGCCCTGCGCGGCGGCAGTTCGAGCGGTGCCGCCAACCGCGTCGCGTCGTCCAAGCAGCGTTCTACCCAATACAAGGTCCGCAAGGGTGACTCGCTCTATGCGGTAGCCAAGCGCTTCAATGTCGAGATGAAGCACCTCAAGCGCTGGAACCCGCGCAGCGGGCATGCCCTCAAGCCAGGGCAGACACTGACCGTCTACCTGTCGCACTGATCCGAGTGCCCGGGGCCGCTGCGCGCCCCTTCGCGGCACAAGGCCGCTCCTACAGGTATGGCGCACCCCGAGTGGCCTGCGCCATGAAAGGGCTGCAAAGCAGCCCAGAGAAAACCCCGTCACAAACCCCGCCGCCAAAACCCCCGCCACATACTCTTTTTCCATCCCAGACAAGCTGTTACTGTAGCCCGATCAAAGCCCAACGCCCCTGGATCGGATGCCGACTTGATACGTCCCCTCCTGCTGTCCCTCAGCCTGGCCTTGAGCTTTCCCGCAGTCGCGACGGTGAGCGAAAGCCACGGTTATGCGCAGTTCGGCACGCTCAAATATCCAGCCACTTTCACCCATTTCGACTGGGTCAACCCGCAAGCGCCCAAGGGCGGTACCTTGCGGGCCATGGCATTCGGAACCTTCGATACCCTCAACCCCTATACGTTCAAGGGTTCCAGCCCGGTCAGCACGCCGAACTTCCTGCAATACGGCATCAACGAGCTGAACGAACCGCTGATGGTCGGCACCGGCCAGTACGCCCCCTCCGGCGACGAGCCCACCTCCAGCTACGGCCTGATCGCCCGCTCGGTGGAGTACAGCGAGGACCGCAGCTGGGTGGTGTTCAACCTGCGCCCCGAAGCGCGCTTCCACGATGGCCACCCGATCACCTCGGCAGACGTGGCGTTCTCGTACCGCACCCTGCTCAAGGAAGGCCACCCGATGTACCGCACCAACCTGCAGGAAGTGCGGCGGGTGGACATCCTCGGGCCCAAGCGCATCCGCTTCGTCTTCAAACGCGCCGGCAACCCCTTGCTGATCCTGCGCCTGGGCGAAATGCCGGTGCTGCCCAAGCATTACTGGAAAGGCCGCGACTTCAAAGCCACCACCTTCGAGCCGCCACTGGGCAGTGGCCCCTACCGCATCACCCAGGTGGAGCCTGGCCGGCGCCTGGTGTTCGAGCGGGTGAAGAACTACTGGGGCAAGGACCTGGCGGTCAACCGTGGCAAGTACAACTTCGACCGCGTCGAGTACGAGTTCTACCGCGACGCCACGGTGGCCTTCGAAGCGTTCAAGGCCGGCGAGTTCGACATCTACATCGAGCATCAGGCCAAGAACTGGGCCAACGGCTACAACTTCCCGGCCATTCGCCGTGGCGAAGTGATCAAGGCGCAGATCCCTCATCGCATCCCCACCCAGACCCAGGGCCTGTTCATGAACAGCCGCCGGGCCGCCTTCAGCGACCCACGGGTGCGTCAGGCCCTGGGGCTGATGCTCGACTTCGAATGGACCAACCGCGCCCTGTTCAGCAGCGCCTACCGCCGCTCGACCAGCTATTACCCCAACAGCGAATTCGCCGCCACCGGCCTGCCCACAGGCAAGGAATGGCTGTTGCTGGCGCCGTTCCGTGACGAATTGCCGGCCAGGCTGTTCACCGAGCCCTACCGGGTCAGCCACACCGATGGCCGCGGCATCGACCGCAAGACCCTGCGCCAGGCCCTGGCGCTGTTCGCCAAGGCCGGCTGGAAGCTCGACGGCCAGCGCCTGGTCAATGCCAAGGGCCAGCAGTTCCGCCTGGAGCTGTTGCTGGTCAACCCGAACCTGGAGCGTATCCTCCAGCCCTACGTGGAGAACCTGGCCAGCATGGGTATCGACGCGCGCCTGCGCACAGTCGATCGTGCCCAGTACAAGCAGCGCCTGGACCAGTTCGACTTCGACATGATCCTCATGACCCTGGGCCAGACCTTGAGCCCAGGCCTGGAGCAATGGCTGTACTTCCATTCCAGCCAGGCCTCGGTCAAGGGCAGCAAGAACTACGCAGGTGTGAAGGACCCGGTGGTCGACCACCTGCTCGACACCCTGCTCGCCGCCCGCACCCGTGACGACCAGGTCGCCGCCGCCCGCGCCCTGGACCGGGTGCTGTCATGGCAGTACTACATGATCCCCAACTGGTATCTCGACAATCACCGCCTGGCCTACCGCAACCGGTTCGCCTTCGTCACCACGCCGCCCTATACCCTGGGCCTGAACAGCTGGTGGCTCAAGACCTCGGAGAAAGCCCAATGATGCCAACGCACCCTCTGCGCCGGCTGGCCGGTAGCCTGCTGCTCGCCTGCCTGAGCCTGCCCGCGATGGCCGCACCGCAGCATGCGCTCACCCTGTACGATGAGCCGCCCAAGTACCCGGCCGATTTCAAGCACTTCGACTACGTCAACCCCGACGCGCCCAAGGGCGGCACCTTCCGCCAGTCCAGCTTCGGCAGCTTCGACAGCCTCAACCCCTTCATCAACAAAGGCGTGCCGGCCGATGACGTGAGCATCATCTACGACACCCTGATGCGCCAGAGCCTGGACGAGCCCTTCACCGAGTACGGCTTGGTGGCCGGCAAGATCGAAAAGGCCCCGGACAACAGTTGGGTGCGCTTCTACCTGCGCCCCGAAGCGCGCTTCCACGACGGCCACCCGATGCGTGCCGAGGACGTGGTGTTCACCTTCAATACCTTGATGAGCAAGGGCGCCCCGCTGTTTCGCGGCTACTACGCCGACGTCGCCGAGGTGGTCGCCGAAGATCCGCTGCGCGTCCTGTTCAAGTTCAAGCACAAGAACAACCGCGAGCTGCCACTGATCCTCGGCCAGTTGCCGGTACTGCCCAAGCACTGGTGGCAAGGCCGGGACTTCGACCGTGGCAACCTGGAGATCCCCCTGGGCAGCGGCCCGTACAAGGTCGCCGAGGTCAAAGCCGGCCGCTCGGTGCGCTACGAGCGGGTCAAGGACTACTGGGCCAAGGATTTGCCGATCAACCGCGGCCACTACAACTTCGACCAGATGACCTACGATTCCTACCGCGACAACACCGTCGCGCTGGAAGCGCTCAAGGCCGGGCAATTCGACTATTGGCTGGAAACCAGCGCGAAGAACTGGGCCACGGCCTACAACGTGCCCGCCGTGGAGCAAGGCCGGCTGGTCCGCGAGGAGTTGGCCAACGGCAACCCCACCGGCATGCAGGGCTTCATTTTCAACCTGCGCCGCCCCGTGTTCCAGGACGTGCGCGTACGCCAGGCCCTGAGCCTGCTGCTGGACTATGAGTGGACCAACAAGCAGCTGTTCAACGGCGCCTATACCCGCACCGGCAGCTACTTCGAGAACTCCGAAATGGCCGCCGAGGGCCTGCCGGGGCCCGATGAACTGAAGATCCTCGAACCGCTGCGCGGCAAGATTCCCGAACAGGTCTTTACCGAGCCCTTCCACAACCCGGTCAGCGACGGCAGCGGCATGATCCGCGACCAGCAACGCAAGGCCTACAAGCTGTTGCAGGAAGCCGGCTGGAAGATCGCCGACGACAAGATGGTCGATGCCCAGGGCAAGCCGGTGGTCATCGAATTCCTGCTGGCCCAGACCGAGTTCGAGCGCATCCTGTTGCCGTTCAAGCGCAACCTCGCCGACCTCGGCATCGAGCTGAACATCCGCCGCGTGGACGTCTCGCAATACATCAACCGCCTGCGCTCGCGCGACTTCGACATGATCGTCGGCGGCTACCCGCAGTCGAGCTCCCCCGGCAACGAACAGCGCGAATTCTGGACCAGCGCCGCCGCCGACAACCCCGGCAGCCGCAACTTCATCGGCCTGCGCGACCCGGCCATCGACCAGTTGGTGGAGCAACTGATCAACGCCGACTCGCGGCAAAGCCTAATCGCGCATACCCGTGCCCTGGACCGCGTGCTGCTGTGGGGCTACTACGTGATCCCCAACTGGCACATCAAGAGCTGGCGCGTGGCCTACTGGAACCACATCGGCCACCCGAAGGTGTCGCCCAAGTACGACATCGGCATCAACACCTGGTGGATCAAGCCCGAAGTGACCCCAGCGGTGGCCGAGCCTGCGGCACAACAGGACGAGGCGAACTGACATGCTCGCCTACATCCTGCGCCGCCTGCTGCTGATCATCCCGACCCTGTTCGGCATCCTGATCATCAACTTCATCATCGTCCAGGCCGCCCCCGGTGGCCCGGTGGAGCAGATGATCGCCAAGCTCGAAGGCTTCGAAGGCGCCACCAGCCGTATCGCCGGCGGCGGCGCCGAAGTGGCCGTGGCCGGTTCCAACTACCGCGGCGCCCAGGGCCTGGACCCGGCCCTGATCGCCGAGATCGAGCGCATGTACGGCTTCGACAAATCGGCGCCCGAGCGCTTGTGGATCATGATCAAGAACTACGCCCAGCTGGACTTCGGCGAGAGCTTCTTCCGTGACGCCAAGGTCATCGACCTGATCATCGAAAAAATGCCCGTGTCCATCTCGCTCGGGCTATGGAGCACGCTGATCATGTACCTGGTGTCGATCCCCCTGGGGGTCGCCAAGGCCGTGCGCCACGGCAGCCACTTCGACGTCTGGACCAGCTCGGCGATCATCGTCGGCTACGCCATCCCGGCGTTCCTGTTCGCCATCCTGCTGATCGTGCTGTTCGCCGGCGGCAGCTACTTCGACTGGTTCCCCCTGCGCGGCCTGACCTCCAACAACTTCGACGAGCTTTCCACCACCGGCAAGGTGCTCGACTACTTCTGGCACCTGGTGCTGCCGATCACCGCGCTGGTCATCGGCAACTTCGCCACCATGACCCTGCTGACCAAGAACAGCTTCCTCGACGAGATCAACAAGCAGTACGTCATCACCGCCAAGGCCAAGGGCCTGAGCCGGCCACGGGTGCTGTACGGCCATGTGTTCCGCAACGCCATGCTGCTGGTGATCGCCGGTTTTCCCTCGGCGTTCATCGGCATCTTCTTCACAGGCTCCTTGCTCATCGAGGTGATCTTCTCACTCGACGGCCTGGGCCTGATGAGCTTCGAGGCAGCGATCAACCGCGACTACCCGGTGGTCTTCGGCACCCTGTTCATCTTCACCCTGCTGGGGTTGGTGGTGAAGCTGATCGGCGACCTGACCTACACCCTGGTCGACCCCCGCATCGATTTCGCCAGCCGGGAGCAATGACATGGCACTCTCCCCTCTCAATCGCCGGCGCTTCGAGCGCTTCAAGGCCAACCGCCGCGGCTGGTGGTCGCTGTGGATCTTCATCGTGCTGTTCGGCCTGAGCCTGGGCGCCGAACTGATCGCCAACGACAAGCCCATCGCCGTGCGCTACGACGGCCAGTGGTACTTCCCGGCCTTCAAGCGCTACCCGGAGACCACCTTCGGCGGCGAATTCCCCCTGGAGGCCAACTACAAGAGCCCCTATATCCGCGAGCTGCTGGCCGCGAAGGACAGCTTCGTGCTGTGGGCACCGATCCCGTTCAGCTACCAGAGCATCAACTACGACCTCAAGGTCCCCGCCCCCGCCCCGCCCTCGGCGGACAACTGGCTGGGCACCGACGACCAGGGTCGCGACGTGCTGGCGCGGGTGATCTATGGCTTCCGCGTGTCGGTGCTGTTCGCCCTGACGCTCACCGTGCTCAGTTCCATCGTCGGCGTGATCGCTGGCGCCTTGCAGGGCTACTACGGCGGCTGGGTGGACCTGGCCGGCCAACGCTTTCTGGAGATCTGGTCGGGCCTGCCGGTGCTGTACCTGTTGATCATCCTGGCCAGCTTCGTGCAACCCAACTTCTGGTGGCTGCTGGGCATCATGCTGCTGTTCTCCTGGATGAGCCTGGTGGACGTGGTGCGCGCCGAGTTCCTGCGTGGGCGCAACCTCGAGTACGTGCGCGCCGCCCGTGCCCTGGGCATGCGCAACGGCGCGATCATGTACCGGCACATCCTGCCCAACGCCATGATCTCGACCATGACCTTCATGCCCTTCATCCTCACCGGCGCCATCGGCACCCTCACCGCCCTGGACTTCCTCGGCTTCGGCCTGCCGCCCGGCGCACCCTCGCTGGGCGAGCTGGTGGCCCAGGGCAAGTCCAACCTGCAGGCGCCGTGGCTCGGCATTAGCGCCTTCGCCGTGCTGGCGATCATGCTGAGCCTGCTGGTGTTCATCGGCGAATCCGCCCGCGATGCCTTCGACCCGAGGAAATGACATGAGCGAACAGAACCTGATCGAAGTGCGCGACCTCGCCGTGGAATTCGTCACCGGCGAGCACGTGCATCGGGTGGTCGACGGCATCAGCTTCGACATCCGCAAGGGCGAAACCCTGGCCCTGGTCGGCGAAAGCGGCTCAGGCAAGTCCGTCACCGCCCACTCCATCCTGCGCCTGCTGCCCTACCCGCTGGCGCGCCACCCCAGCGGGAGCATCCGCTATGGCGACAAGGACATGCTGCAACTGGGCGAGAAACCCATGCAGCGCATTCGCGGTGACCGTATCGCGATGATCTTCCAGGAGCCGATGACCTCGCTGAACCCGCTGCATACCATCGAGAAGCAGATCAACGAAATCCTCCTGCTGCACAAAGGCCTCACCGGCAAGGAGGCCACCGCGCGAACCCTCGAACTGCTGGAGATGGTCGGCATCCCCGAGCCGCACAAACGCCTCAAGGCCCTGCCCCACGAGCTGTCTGGCGGCCAGCGCCAGCGTGTGATGATCGCCATGGCGCTGGCCAACGAGCCGGAGCTGTTGATCGCCGACGAGCCCACCACCGCGCTCGACGTGACCGTGCAGTTGAAAATCCTCGACCTGCTCAAGGCACTGCAGGCACGCCTGGGGATGGCCTTGCTGCTGATCAGCCATGATCTGAACCTGGTGCGGCGCATTGCCCACCGGGTGTGCGTGATGCAGTGCGGCAAGATCGTCGAACAGGCCGATTGCGCGACGCTGTTCCATTCGCCGCAGCATCACTACACCAAGATGCTGATCAATGCCGAGCCCAGCGGCGCGCCGGCGGAAAACCCGGTGGGGTCGCCGCTGCTGGAAGTCGAGGACCTGCGGGTGTGGTTCCCGATCAAGAAAGGCCTGCTGCGGCGCACCGTCGATCACGTCAAAGCCGTGGATGGCATCGACTTCAGCCTGCCCCAGGGGCAGACCCTTGGCATCGTGGGTGAAAGCGGCTCGGGCAAGTCCACCCTGGGCCTTGCCATCCTGCGCCTGATCGCCAGCCGCGGCGGGATCCGCTTCCATGGCCAGAATCTCGAAGGGCTCAGCCAGAAGGAGGTTCGCCCCCTGCGCCGCGAGATGCAGGTGGTGTTCCAAGACCCCTTCGGCAGCCTCAGCCCCCGCATGTGCGTGGCCGATATCGTCGGTGAAGGGTTGCGAATTCACCGCATCGGCACGCCTGCCGAACAAGAAGCCGCGATCATCGCCGCGCTTGAGGAAGTGGGGCTGGATCCGCGAACGCGTCACCGCTACCCGCATGAATTCTCCGGAGGCCAGCGCCAGCGCATCGCCATTGCCCGAGCGCTGGTACTCAAGCCTGCGTTGATTCTGCTGGATGAGCCGACCTCGGCGCTGGACCGGACCGTACAGCGGCAGGTGGTGGAGTTGCTGCGCAATCTACAGCACAAGTACAACCTGACGTACCTGTTCATCAGCCATGACCTGGCGGTGGTCAAGGCACTCAGCCACCAGCTGATGGTGATCAAGCATGGGCACGTGGTGGAACAAGGGGATGCGCAGGCGATCTTCCAGGCGCCGCAGCATCCGTATACGCGGCAGTTGTTGGAGGCGGCATTCTTGGTGGCGGTTCCGGTTGCGTAGGCTTGTATCTCATGATACTCGCCTCCCCCAGGCCTGGGCGTTATCTTGGGGTCAGCTCAAGCCAGCCCCAGTAAAGCAACGCCGTAGCGCTGATAGCTGCACCCAATATACAGACGGCTACCCAGCCGGCTTGCGCATATGTATAGGTAGCCGCGATCGCACCCAACCCGCTGCCTGCTGAGTAGAAGCACATGTAGGCTCCCACGAGGCGGCTTTGCGCATCGGGCCGAGCGGCAAAAATCAGGCTCTGGTTGGTAACATGCACGGCCTGTACGGCGAAATCCAGAAGCACGACGCCCGCGATCATCGCCAGCAGCGAATTGTGCACGAATGCGGTGGGCAGCCACGACAATGTCAGCAACGCCAGAGCGATGCCCGTGGTGCGATTGCCCAGCCCCTGGTCGGCCAGCCGTCCGGCTCGCGCCGCAGCCAGCGCCCCGGCCACACCGGCCAGACCGAAGAGCCCAATTTGGGTATGTGAAAGGGCCAGGTCAGGCTCGCTGAGCGGCAGCACCATAGAGGTCCACAGCACACTGAACGCGGCAAAAATGAGAAGCGCGAACGTCCCTCGGACGCGGAGCGTGCGCTCGCTCAGGAACAGTTGAAATGCTGAGCGCAACAATGCCAGATAGCCACTTTGCAAGGTAGGCGTGGCGGCCGCCGGAAGCGTACGCCACAGCACCAATGCCATGCCTGTCATCAAAGCAGCTGAAACAAAATAGACGCTGCGCCACCCTGCCAAATCAGCCATCGCACCGGAAACGAAGCGCGCGAGCAGAATGCCCAGCACGACGCCGCTGGTCACGGTACCCACCGTCTGCCCGCGCTGCTCCGGACTTGCCAGCGTAGCTGCGTAAGCCACTACCACCTGCACCAGCACTGCCATGAGCCCCACCAGCACCATTGCTCCGAGCAGAACGCCCCATTCCTGCGCCATGCCAACGGCACACAGAGCCACGGCAGACAGAAGCATTTGCGTGAGAATGAGTTTCTTGCGGTTCAGCAGGTCCCCCAGCGGGACGATGAAAAGCAGCCCAACCGCATAACCGACCTGAGTGACAGTAACGACAACACCGATGGTACTGGCAGGCACCGACAGACTCGTGGCCATCGACTCCAGCAATGGCTGGGCAAAATAGACGTTGGCCACGGCCATAGCGCACGTAATAGCGAAGAGGAAGGTTTGGTAATTGCTCAAGGAGGTGTTGGAACCCTCCTGGCACGTCCTGTTGTGTCCGCCAGCAGCGCCCTCGGCTGCCGCCCGCTTTACGGGCGAATCAGGTTCGTACGGCATCGCTCCATCCTCTGAATAGGTTTCGAAAGAAAACCAGTTCGTTGCTTTCTAACCAATCTGGTTGTTAAATACAACCACTGGAGATGAAGCTTTTTCGTCTCTGTTGTCAGATCACTCTTTGACCACCAACCTGCTCGTGGAGAACCATGGCCAAACAGCAACTGCTGGCGCGCAGCGAATGCCCCGTGGCACGGACGCTCGAGGCTATCGGAGATCGTTGGATGTTGATGATCATCCGAGAAGCGTTTGATGACGTTCGACGATTCAGCGAATTCCAGAAGCGGCTCGGCGTGGCCAAAAACATTCTCACAGTGAAGCTCAAGGCATTGGTCGAACTGGGGGTTTTTGAGATTCAGCCGGCATCGGATGGAAGCGCTTACAAGGAATACGTGCTCACCGAAATGGGACGAGCGGCATTCCCAATCGTAATCAGCATGCGGCAATGGGGGGAGCGATTTTTGTATTGCTCAGGGGAGAGCCATTCGGTGCTATTGGACAATTTGATGGCGGAGCCGATTGAAACGATCGCCGTTCGATCTCGAAGCGGAAGGGAGCTGGGGCCAGAGGATTGTCATCGGCGGGTAGTCAAACGGGACGACTGATAAATCCTGAATCAACGGCGAGGCATGGTAAGCCGTGGCTCGACGGGACTGGCGACGGGTTGCTTTCGGCCATTAGCGGACGCTGCCCCCAATCGTCCAAGCTGCTGAGGCTTGGGGCCGTTTGACGGCCCCAATCGTCCATCAACCTTCCAATGTCTGCTTCAGCGCCGCCAGGCCATCCTGGTAGATGGAGGTGTACAGCGCGGTCGCTTCGGCATCACTGATACCCACCGGCACGAACGAACCGGACCATTCCACACGAGAACCGCTGCCCTCGGCTACCACGCGCAGGGTCGCCTGGTAGTCACGCACCGGCGCCGGGCCCTTGAGGATGGTGTAGCGGTAGCTGCGGCCAGCTTCGTTGAAGTCCAGCAGGCGCTCTATGATGGTCTCGCCATCCACGGTCTTCAGGGTACGGACGCGGCCGCCTTCGCTCAGGGCGCTTGCAGGGATGTACGGCAGCCAGTCGGGCAGCGCGTCGAAACCGCCAATCAGTTGCCAAACGCGCTTGGCATCGGCTGGCAGGGTGATGGACGCTTGTGCAGTTGCCATGATGATTCTCCCGGGGCATGGCCCCAATTGATTCAGGGTAGACAGGGCCGCGATGCGGCCCTGCAACATCGGTTAAACGGCAGGCACCGGGGCCAGGGCGTTGATCAACCCTTGTTGGCGCAGCTCGTTCCAGAAGGCCGCCGGGATCACGGCGCTCAGTGCCGCGAGGTCCTCGTTGGCGTGTGCCGGGCGGGTGGCACCGGGGATCACCGAGACCACGGCCGGATGGGCCAGGGCAAACTGCAGGGCAGCCGCCTTCACATCCACACCATGGGCACGGGCCACGGCACGGATGCGCTCGAGCTTGGCCAGCACCGGCTGGGTGGCTTTCTGGTACTCGAAGTGCTCGCCGCCGGCGGTGACACCCGAGCTGTACGGGCCACCCACGACGATGCCTACACCCTGCTCCACCGCTTGCGGCATGACACGTTGCAGGGCGCGGTCGTGGTCCAGCAGCGAGTAGCGGCCGGCCAACAGGAAGCCGTCCGGACGGGCTTCTTCCAGGTCCAGGGTCAGCTCGATCGGCTCGACGCGGTTCACACCCAGGCCCCAGGCCTTGATCACGCCCTCTTCGCGCAGACGGGTCAGTACGCGGAAGGCACCGGTACGGGCGGTTTCGAACTGGCTCAGCCATTCGTCGCCGTAGAAGTCCTGGGCGATGTCGTGAATCCAGACGATGTCCAGGCGGTCGGTCTTCAGGCGACGCAGGCTGTCCTCGATGGAGCGCAGCGTGGCGTCGGCGCTGTAGTCGTTGACGATGCGGTTGCGGTTGCCGTGTTCGAACAGGCCGCTCTTCTCGCCCAGCTCGCGGCTGGTAGGATCTTCCAGTTCGTCGAGGATGATGCGACCGACCTTGGTGCTGAGCACGTACTCGTCACGAGGGCGGCCGACCAGGGCATTGCCCAAGCGGGTTTCGGAGAGGCCGGCGCCATAGAAGGGCGCGCTGTCGAAGTAGCGCACGCCGTTGTTCCAGGCAGCGTCGACGGTAGCTTGTACTTCGTCTTCAGGCACGTTACGGAACATGTTGCCCAATGGTGCGGTACCGAAGCCCAGTGGGTTGGCGATGAGGGACTTGAGGTTCATTGCAGTGTTTTCCTTTGGTGGGGAGTCGTTGTGAACTCCAGTGGCTGCAATCCTATGCCTCGCCCACCAAGACCGTCCAAGTCATAATTGGCCAGACTTCAGACCTTTCAAGCAACACCCTCCAAGCCGAGGTTTATCATGAGCAAACCGAAATATCACTGACTGCCGAAGGCCGAGGAGCCCTTATAAGATGCCTCTCTGGTTATTGGCATTTCAAAACCCCAGAGGTCACTGGGCCCTGACCCGTGAACATCCACTTCGACTTCTCAACAAGTAGAGGAACGTTATGGCTGATGAAATAGACGATGATCGTCCTGTCTACCGGGCGGCCTGCCATTGCGGGGCGGTACAGTTCTCATTGCGCTTGACCGATGGCACGCGTACAGCACGTAGATGTAACTGCTCCCTCTGCCGTATGCGTGGTGCCGTGGTGGTATCAGCTAACCTGGGCGACATCACTATTACCCAAGGGGGAGAGGTGCTCACGCTTTATCAGTTCAACACACGCGAAGCGAAGCACTACTTCTGCTCTAAGTGTGGCATCTACACCTTCCACCAGCGCCGTTCTGCGCCCGACCAGTATGGCGTTAATGTGGCCTGTATTGAGGGAATGAGCCCATTTGATTTCCCAGAGGTGCCTGTCAATGAGGGCCGGACTCATCCTAAAGACCGTGTAGGCGGGGGCTCCGGGGTTGCAGGATGGGTGCGATACGAGGCAATGCCGGTGGAGATTGGCGGGGATGCATAGGCGCTATAGAAGCGAAAATGGGATGCGCAGAGTCGCTCGCCTACGTACGCAAAAAATATGAGACAAGACTTCGGCCTGGCTGGATCGATCCATTCAAGCCCTGATGCGGAAGCTACATTATGATCGCATTCGGAAGTGGCCGGTAGTGAGTGACCGATAGTCAGCTCACTCGAAGTCGTTCGCTTTTGGCCGTTTGCTGCCCTCGGCGATGGCAGCTACGGGTCTAAAGCGCCTCTTCGCGAGTGGCCGCTGACGCCCCCTAGCGGTACGCCATATTCATGCAGCCGTGATCGGTACTCGCTTTGCATTTTTTGCTCAGCTCCTACAATCAGCACCACTGATTTCTATTACTACCCGCATGAGGCTAACCTTTGTCTACAGACCCGTTATGTCTGATTTTTATACCGGCGCTTGTCACTCTGCTAAAGGCGGCGGAGGATCGGAAAGGCTCTGCGCTCAGCGAAGCTGAGGTGCTTGAGATTCGAGATAATGCCACCGCGATGGCAGTGCCCTTCAGTGCTGCCTTCGCGTTAGAAAAAGATCGGGGTTATGAGGATATCGTTCCAGAGGATTGCTGGGAAGAATGGCTGCGGGTCCGTTCATCACTCTGACCACCATCGTTCAAAGCTTAACCCGGGAGACAAGCATATTGCTGATCCAGAATTTCACAGCGTCTCGGTCGTGATAGGTCATTAAGCCGACCGGCAGCTATCGAGCCTTTGCGGCCGTTCGATGTATCTACGAAACCGGCGGCTTCAAAAAATCATTCTATACCTGAGCTGTAATTGAGTTCCCTTCACTCACGTTAGAAAACTCCTAGACCTGTATATCAGGCAAGACTCGCTCAATTAATTTTTCAAGAATTAAGTCAACATCTGTGTCCGCAGCATTAGTTAGGACAACAAACGTCAGCCCATGGCTTTCGTATCGCCTTAGTCCCGTAACGAAACCCTGCCACGCCCCATCATGCCCTATCACCTCACAACCGCTATGTACATCATATATTTCCCAACCCAACCCATATGGATAAATTGCACCGCCCTGAGCCTTGGTTGGCTGTAGCGCAACGGCCCATGTTTCGGGCTTAAGTATTTTTCTTTCAGAGACCACCTTATCCCATGCTTGGTAATCATTAAGCGATAAGTACAAAGCCCCATCCCCAGTGGAATTCAGATACGGAGAAACCCAGTTTTGGTTTTTTAGCTCATCACCCACCCACTCATAGCCTGCAGCCCTATTAAATATGATATCTCGGTCGCTTATAACTCGCGCCGCACTCATGCCTGCCGGTTCAAAAATTCTGTTCTTTAAAAACTTTCCAAAATGCTCGCCGGTCTTAAGTTTTATAAGTACTCCCAATATTTCGTAGCCACCATTGCTGTATTCCCAGCCAGTGCCTGCTTCAAATTTCATTGGCCACGTATAAATTTTCTGCAGTAGCTCGATATCAGTATATTCATGCTGAAGATCAAGCTCACCATCTTCAAGGCCTGATGTGTGATTCAGAAAATTCCTTAATGCGATATTGCCCCATGTGGCAGGCGCATCTGGAAAATATGTAGTTATCTCGGCATCAAGATCAAGCACTCCATCTTCAACTAAAAGCAGAATGCATGCGGCTGTGAATATCTTCCCAATTGAACCCGACTGGAACAAAGTCTGAGAGCTAACATTTACGCCGAGCTCAATATTTGAGCTGCCATACCCTTTCTTTAACAATGGTTCGCCATTATGGAAAATCCCTAGAGCTAGGCCGGGCACTCTTTGAAGCTCCATTTGGGAGCTTATTATTTCATCTATATCAAATCTTATTTTTTCATCGAGCACGATCAGCTTCTCAATTAGCATATTCCGAAAATATTACCTTGGGAGCCCAGGGCTTAAGCTACCCAACTATAAGCTCTCTACCGTCCACAAGTGCACGTACCCCTGCTGCACAAGGCTGCCGAGCGGACCTCTCCAGTGAATGTAAGTGGGTGAAAATCCGTGTCCCACCTGAGCCGCTGTCCTGAAACCCTCTTCGCTCATCGTTATTCTTCTCTTCGAGAAATTCCTACCGTTCTATGGCGCCTTCCCTGTTGAGGCACAACGGATGGCCTCACGGGACGCGCCCTTGTAATTAGAACAAGGTCTTCGGTCGAGCCCTGTTTCACGCACGCACTCACGCCGGGCGCAACCGCATATTTTTAAACATAACGATCAACATCAGAGGTCTTTCCCTTCGGCGAAAATACTCCGTATGCGCCCGCACCTGCGCCGCCCTTCCGCCGAAGTCAAGGTATCCATCTAAGTAGTTGCAAACCATTTGGTCTGACATGCAGGTTCTCAGTTCTCTCAGTGTCATTCTCGGATTGAGTAGAGCTCTAGATGTAAATAATCTTACCTTCCCCAGCAAGTGAGTCATATATAACTAGTGCTTCACCGGACTCGTCAGCTTGAACAAGTAGATTACCTTCAGCACTCCAGATCCCAGAACGCCCAGCACCGATAAAGTTGTCCGCTGGCCCCACACAATTGGCCATTACGACGGCCATCCCGTATTGCAGAGCAATTTGCGGGTAATGGTTGTATGCCGCAGCCACTCCCTTTGGTGTTTTGGCAACGCTAGCAAAGTAAATTGTTGGCTCCGCTTTTGACGCCTGTTGCGCGTGAATATCCTGTAAAGACTCGTAGCAAATAGCAGGAACCAATACTTCATTGGCGATTGAGAACACGCGCTGATCGCTACCAGCGGCAAAATAGGCTAGCTCATCGGGGTGAAGGAAGCGCTTGGAGTAGTTGACTCGTTCCAACCCGGGTTGGAATACTAACATGGCAATCTCGATGCCCTGCGCTACACGCAGTGGAGCACCTACGGCAATAAAAACCCCAGAGCGGTCACTCAGTTTCTGAAACGCCTCAAGTCTGGGATCGTCGATCTGGATTGCCAAGTCCTCAGCAAGCAAGGGTTCGTAAGCAGTCAGCGATAGTTCAGGAAAAATTACACCATCCGCTCTATACCTCACTGCCTTTTCAATTACAGTGACATGCTTTGAAATGTTCTGTTCAATTTTTCCTTTGTAGGAAGATATTTGTGCGACAACAAGTTTCATGACTTTCCCATTGATTATGTTTTGGCAGAATTATTCACATATCAAACAGAACTTGAAAACCGGTTGTTGTACTTCTCGCAGCCTGGAAGCGTCTTGGCGCCTCATGGCTGCGATGACTACTGAGCCCATCCGTATGAGTGAAACAGTATTTTGCTTGGTGCTCCCGTCAAGGCTACCCACAGCCCCTAGGCGGCTTCGCGAGAATATGGCAGCAAACACGGGGAGGGCAGCAAACTAAATTGTGAAATTTTGCAATGGTTCGCAGCACGGCGGATCCAGCGCTACAAAAATGGCAATTCATCATTTCCTAGGGGCGAGCTCCTGCCTGACAGAGCAGCACGAGCACGCATCAGCTACTTAGAATGCTGGCAGCTAATGATCGACCCTCTGTGCATTGACCACGATTTCGACGCTTGGGCGTGATGTCGCACCGCCAGCGAAGTGCTAGGCTGGCGCTACGCCAGCATCACAACTTACTGAACGTCCGCAATGGGTCGAAAGCAGCCCACCCTATGGAGCTACGGTCCTACCAAGCGCACCAATTCCGAGTCGGACCTGAACAGTAAAAATCAGACTTCCCCCCTTCCCTGTAGTCCATTTCCCAAACATACTCCTGTCGCTTTTTTCCGTTGCGGTCGCTCTGGCGGCGCTCTAGTCTCGGCATGTCGCTGAGATCAGCGATCGGCTTTGACAGGCCGTAACGGTAAATTGCATGCAGCAGCCTTTATGGCGACTGTACGTGTGGGCACGCTTGCGTGCGCCAGAACTTTGCAATTTCCGCCGGTCTGTCAACCCACGTACAGTTACCACCCTCTGTTTGACAGCAGGCAGGTGGCCGCATCTTGAAAGGAAATCTGCAATGTCGAAGATCGTTCCCGATCCACCCCAGAACCACCACCCTCGAAGACACGATCATCCAGGCCTCGGAGTATGCCCTGTGCGCGCAGCCCGTGGCGCATCAGGCGATTCAGCTGCTGCCCAAGTCACCCGTCTCGATGCTGATGATGGCCTCGATGCATGAGCTTGAAGCGCTGCGTGTGTTGCTTGAGTCGGCGTTGAACCAGATGCAGGTACCGGCAGGGCCGCGGACGCTGCATTGATAGATCGAGTTGTTCGTTGTCTGGGCTGGCCCTATCGCCGGCAAGCCGGCTCCCACCGGTCCTGCGCTATGTTCAGAGACACCGCCACACCTGTAGGAGCTGGCTTGCCAGCGATGGGGCGCATTGAGCCTGGCATTCCCTGCCACTATGCACGCGAGCAGGCTTCGGAGTTGATGGGGTATGTGCGGGATATGACCCTCACCGGGGTGATGGAAGACAAACCTCAGCTGGTTTGGGCGTCGTAGTACTTGGCGGCTCTGGCCAAGGCGCTGATGGATGATGCGAAGCTGGGAATGATGCGCCGGGTCTAGTGCACCGCTGATAATCGGTTTGTGAAGCAGCCCCAGTCAAGCCGTCGGCGCAACCAGGCGATAACCCACACCCGCCTCGGTGATGATGAACCGCGGCGCCGTCGGATCATCCCCCAGCTTCTGCCGCACATGCGCCACGACGATGCGCAGGTAGTGGGTGTCGTCCACATGGGTCGGCCCCCAGATGTCCTTGAGCAATTGCTGCTGGGTGATCACCCGCCCGGGATGGCCGGCCAGCTGGGCCAGGAAGGCGTACTCCTTGCGCGTCAGCGCCACCTCGGCGCCGTCAAGCGTCACCTTGCGAAACGCGAAATCCACCACCAGTGGCCCGAAGCTCGCCGACGACAGCGCGCTGCCCGTCTGGGGGGCCTGGCGCAGCAGTGCGCGCACACGCGCGAGGAACTCCTGGATGCCGAAGGGCTTGGTCACGTAGTCGTTGGCACCGCCGTCCAGGGCGTCGACCTTCTGCACTTCGCTGGCACGCACCGACAGCACCAGCACGGGCACGGTGCTCCATTCGCGCAGCTCACGCAATACCTGCTGGCCGTCCATGTCCGGCAGGCCGAGGTCGAGCACCACCAGGTCCGGCTTGGCCAACGCCGCCTGGGCCAGGCCTTCGCTGCCGGTGGCGGCTTCGAGCACCTTGTAGCCCTGGGAGGCCAGGCTGATACGCAGGAACTTGCGGATCTGTGGTTCATCGTCGATGACCAGCAGGGTGGCGGATTGACTCATGAGGCTTCGCTTTCAGGTTCGGGTTGAGGGGGCAGCGGCAAGCATAGAGTGATGCAGGTGCCCTGGCCATCGATGCCATCGTCGACCAGGATCTTGCCGCCGTGGGCACCGATCATGCCCTGGCAGATCGCCAGGCCCAGGCCGGTGCCCTGCCCGCCACGGTCGCCGCGGGCGGCGGTGTAGAACATGTCGAAGATCATCTCGCGCTCGGCCACCGGGATGCCTGGGCCCTGGTCGCTGACGGCAAAGCACAGTTGCTCGTCCTGGAGGGCGACGCGCAGTTCCAGGCGGCCGTTGGCAGGCGAGAAGCGCGCGGCATTTTCCAGCACGTTGATCAGGGCCTGTTCGATCAACGCTGCGTGAACGAACAGCAACGGCAGTTCGGCGGGGACGTCGGTATGCACGCGCAGGGGCGCCAGGACTACGCGCAGGCGGTTGAGGGCGCTGCCGACGATGTCGGCCGGGGCTACCCAGTCACGGGCGAGCTTGAGGGTGCCGTGGCCCAGGCGGGTCATGTCCAGCAGGTTCTGGATATAGCGATCCAGGCGCTCGGCTTCGTTGCGGGTGCCCTCCAGCAGCTCGCGGCGGTCATCCGGGGGGATGGCGTCGCCCAACGCCAGCAGGCTGTCGATGCTGCCGCGCATGGCGGTCAGGGGGGTGCGCAGGTCGTGGGACACCGAGGCGAGCAAGGCGCTGCGCAATTGCTCGGTCTCGCCATGCAGGCGCGCGGCCTCCAGCTGCTCGCCGAGCCGGGCGCGGGCCAGGGCCTGGGCCAGGGGTTGCCCCAAGGCCATGAGCAAGCGACGGCGCTGGGTGCTCAGGGAAGCATCCGCGCGTGGGCGCACACCGAGCAGGGCCAGGGGCTGGTCCTCCACCGACAACGGCCACCACCACCAACGCCCGTCGGGCAAGGTGTCGCTGCCATGCCCGGCAGCCTGGCCGTGTTGCCAGGCCCATTCGGCAGCGGCGCGCTCGTTGTCGGTCAGTTGCGGTTCGTGGCCACTGGCGGCACGCAGCTGGCGGTCGCTGTCGCGCTCCAGCAGGCACACCTGCATGTCCTGCCAACCGTCCAGATGCTGGCCAGCTGCGCTGAACACGGCCTGGCGGTCGGTGGCCACGGTCAGCCGGCGCGACAGGTCGAGCAATTGCGTGGTTTCGGCCTGGGTTTCCTTCAAGGCCTGTAGCTGCCGGCGCTGACGGGTGGCCAGGTTGCCGGTGAGGGCGGCCATGAGCAGGAAGAACACCAGGGTCAGTACGTCTTCTTCACGCTGGATGCTGAAGGAAAAGGTGGGCGGAATGAACAGGAAGTCGTAGCTCAGGAACGACAAGGCCGCACAGGCCAGGGCCGGCCCCAGGCTGCTACGCACCGCCACCAGCAGCACCGCGACGAGAAACACCAGAGACATGTTGGGCAGCGGCAACAGGCTCGACACGGCCCACGACACGCCAGCCGCCAGCACGGTCGCCAGCAACGCCAGGAGATAATGGCGCCACACCCACACTCGCTTGGCCGCCGCACCTGCTTTTTCGGGCTGGCCGTCACGATCGAGCACATTGATTTCCAGGCCGTGGCTTTCGCGCAGCAGGCGCATCGCCACACCGCCTCCGAACAGACGCCGACGCAGGCGATCACGGGACTGGCCGACCAGCACCAGGCTGGCACGGCGCTCGATGGCGTGCTGGATCAATGTGCGGGTCACTTCACCGGCACGCAGCACCACCACTTCACCGCCCAGGCGTTCGGCGAGCTGTTGCGCGGCCTGCAAGCGTTGCCGAGCGACCTCGTCGCGCAGCCGGCCGCTGTCGACATGCACCAGGCTCCACGGCAAGTGTCGGCGCTGGGCAACCCGGCTGGCATGACGTACCAGGCGCTCGGCCTGCTCGTCGCCATCGACGCCCACCAGCAACCGCCCGCGCAAGGCCGGAGCCTCCTGGCCGCGCTGGCGGTAGCCGCTGGCAAGGTCCGCGTCGACCTGGGCAGCGGCAGTCTGCATGGCCAGCTCGCGCAGGGCGGTGAGGTTGGTTTGGGAGAAGAAGGCATCGATCGCCGCCCTCGCCTGCTCCGGCACGTAGACCTTGCCCTCGCGCAGGCGCTCCAGCAGCTCGCGGGGCGGCAGGTCGATGAGCACCAGTTCGAAGGCTTCCTGCAGCACCCAGTCCGGCACGGTTTCGCGCACTTGCACGCCGGTGATGTCGCGGACCTTGTCGTTGAGGCTTTCCAGGTGCTGGACGTTGACCGTGGTGTAGATGTCGATACCGGCGGCCAGCAATTCCTGGACGTCCTGCCAGCGCTTGGCGTGGCGGCTGCCAGGGGAGTTGGTGTGGGCCAGCTCGTCGACCAGCACCAGGGATGCAGTGGCCTTGAGCAGGCCATCGAGGTCCATTTCCTCGAGGGTGACGCCGCGGTATTCGCTGCGCAGTAAAGGCTGTTGCGGCAGGCCGCCGAGCAGTGCTTCGGTCTCGGCGCGGCCGTGGGTTTCCACCACCCCGGCCAGCACCCGCATACCCTGGCGTTGCTGGGCGTGGGCAGCCTGGAGCATGGCGAACGTCTTGCCTACACCCGGGGCGGCGCCGAGAAATACCTTGAGCCTGCCGCGACCTTCGCGCGGCAGGCTCGCCAAGAGCGCATCGGCGCGGGTGGCGTTACTCATGTTTCATCCTTCATGTACGCGGCTGCTCCTACAGCACCCGTCAATGCTCAGGCACGGGTGCCAAACGCTCCAGGGCCTGGTTCAGCGCCAGCACATTGACCACAGGCGGGCCGATCAATGGGTGGAGGGTGGCCTCTTCGAGCAAGGCTTGCAAGCGCTCCACCGGCACCTGCCGCGCGGCCGCCACGCGCGGGAGCTGGTAGGCCACGGCCTGCGCAGGCAAATGCGGGTCCAGACCGCTGCCCGAAGTGGTCAGCAAAGCCAGCGGCACAGGGCCCTGCCCTGCGTGATAGAGCGCCGCCGCATCGGCCTTGACCCGCTCGGCCAACGCCGGATTGCTCGGTGAGAGATTGCTCGCGCTGCTCGCCACCGTGGCGTAGCCGCCCGCCGAAGGCCGTGAATGGAACCAGGCATCGCCCTCGAACGCCTGGGCGATCAGCGTCGAGCCGCGCACGCGGCCCTGCTCGTCGTGGACCAGGCTGCCATTGGCCTGTTCGGGGAAAGCCACCTGGGCGATGCCGGTCACTGCCAGGGGATAGAGGGCGCCGGTGATCAGCGTCATCAACAGGGCCAGGCTCAGGGCCGGGCGCAGGTAGGTCGTCATGTTCGTCTCCTTCAAACCAGGTGCAGGGCATTGAGCAGCAGGTCGATCAGCTTGATCCCGGCGAATGGCACGATGATGCCGCCCACGCCGTAGATCAGCAGGTTGCGCCGCAGCAGCTGGGCCGCGCTCGCGGCCTGCACCCGCACACCGCGCAGGGCCAAGGGAATCAGCACGATGATGATCAGGGCGTTGAACACGATGGCCGAGAGGATCGCGCTCTGCGGGCTCTGCAGTTGCATCAGGTTGAGTACGCCCAGCTGCGGATAGATCGAGGCGAACAGCGCCGGCAGGATGGCGAAGTACTTGGCCACGTCATTGGCGATGGAGAAGGTGGTCAGCGCACCACGGGTGACCAGCAGCTCCTTGCCCACCTGTACCACGTCCAGCAGCTTGGTCGGGTCGCTGTCCAAGTCGACCATATTGGCCGCCTCGCGTGCGGCCTGGGTGCCATCGTTCATGGCCATGCCGACATCGGCCTGGGCCAGGGCCGGGGCATCGTTGGCACCATCACCGCACATGGCCACCAGGCGACCGTCGCTTTGTTCCTGGCGGATGCGCGCCAGCTTCTTCTCCGGTGTGGCTTCGGCGAGCACATCGTCCACCCCGGCCTCGGCGGCGATAGCAGCGGCAGTGAGCGGGTTGTCGCCGGTGACCATCACCGTGCGGATACCCAGCTTGCGCAGTTCGGCGAAGCGCTCACGGATGCCGGGTTTGACCACGTCCTTGAGGTGGATCACCCCCAGCAGGCGCGTGTCCAGGCATACCAGCAGCGGCGTGCCGCCCCCCTGGGCGATACGCTCCACCTCGCGGGCCAGGGGTGCCGGCATGTCCAGACGTTGCATGCCGACGAAGGCCAGCACCGCATCCACCGCGCCCTTGCGGTAGCGGCGCTGTTGAAAGTCGATGCCGGACAAGCGGGTTTCGGCACTGAAGGCAATCGGCTCGACTTCGCCTGCAGCAGGTTCGTCGAAGTCGTACTGCTGGCGCAGGTACTCGACGATCGACTTGCCCTCGGCGGTGTCATCGGCGAGCGATGCAAGCAATGCCCCCTCCCCCAGCTCGCGCGCAGTGATGCCCGGTGCTGCATGCAGGGCGCTGCAGCGGCGGTTGCCGAAGGTGATGGTGCCGGTCTTGTCGAGCATTAGCGTGTGCACATCGCCGGCGGCCTCCACGGCGCGGCCCGAACGGGCGATGACGTTCAGCCGCACCAGGCGATCCATGCCGGCGATACCGATGGCCGAGAGCAGGCCGCCGATGGTGGTCGGGATCAGCGTCACCAGCAGCGCGGCGAGGAAGATCAGCGGCAGGCTGCCTCCGGCGAAATGGGCGAACGGCTGCAGGGTGACCACCACGATCAGGAAGATCAGGGTCAAGCCGATCAGCAGGATGTCCAGGGCGATCTCGTTGGGTGTCTTCTGGCGCTTGGCGCCTTCGACCAGGGCGATCATGCGGTCCAGGGTCGACTCGCCGGGGTTGCTGGTGATGCGGATCAGCAGCCAGTCGGAGACCAGGCGGGTGTTGCCGGTGACGGCCGAGCGGTCACCGCCGGACTCGCGGATCACCGGCGCCGACTCACCCGTGATGGCCGCCTCGTTGACCGCGGCGATGCCGTCGAGCACCTCGCCATCGCCCGGAATCAACTCGCCGGCGACGACCTTGACCACATCGCCCTTGCGCAACTGGGTGGCGGCGATAGTTTCGAACGAGCCGTCGCTTCTACGCCGTTTCGCGGCCAGGCCCTGGCTACCGGCCTTGAGGCTGTCGGCGCGGGCCTTGCCACGGCCTTCGGCGAGGGCTTCGGCAAAGTTGGCGAACAACACGGTGAACCACAGCCACAGGGCGATCTGCGCTGCGACGCCTACGCTCACGCCACTGCCGGGGGCCACACACAGCACAGTGGTCAGCACGGCGGTAAGCGCCACCACCAGCATCACCGGCGAGCGCTTGAGCTGGCGTGGGTCGAGCTTGACGAAGGCTTGCACCAGGGCCGGGCGCCAGAGGGTGGCAAAACGGGTCTGGTCGGCAGCAGCGTGATGGGTGTTCACATCGGAAATGGGCATGTTCATGGAGGATTCCTCAGAAACCCAGACTCAGGTATTCGGCGATCGGCCCTAGGGCCAGGGTCGGCAGGAAGGTCAGGCCACCGACCAGCAGGATGGTCACCAGCAGCAGGACGGTGAACAGCGGGCCGTGGGTGGGGAAGCTGTTCAAGCCTTGGGGGGCGCGCTGCTTCGCCGCCAGGCTGCCCGCCAGCGCCAGCACCGGCAGGATGTAGCCGAAGCGGCCGAGGAGCATGGCCAGGCCGATTATCAGGTTGTGGTACGGGGTGTTGGCGCCGAAGCCGGCGAACGCCGAGCCGTTGTTGGCCGTGCCCGAGGTGTAGGCATAGAGCAACTGGCTGAAGCCGTGGGGGCCCGGGTTGGTCACCGCACCAGCAGGGCCTGGCAGGCTGGCGGCGAGGGCACCGAGCACCAGCACACCGACCGGCATCACCAACAAGGTCGCCACCAGCAGTTGCACCTCCCGCGCCTGGAGTTTCTTGCCCAGGTATTCCGGCGTGCGCCCGATCATCAGGCCCGCCAGGAACACGGCGACCAGCACGAACAACAGCATGCCGTACAGGCCAGCCCCCACGCCGCCGAAGATCACCTCGCCCACCATCATGTTGACCATGGCTACCATGCCGGTCAGGGGGTTGAGGCTGTCATGCATGGCATTGACCGAACCGTTGGAGGCAGCCGTGGTGGTGACCGTCCACAGCACCGAGGCGGTCGTGCCGAAGCGGCTCTCCTTGCCTTCCAGCGGTGCGGCTTGTTGCACCTGGGCGCTTTGCAGGGCCGGGTTGGGCTGTTGCTCGGACCACAGCGCCGCAGCACCGCCGATCAGGAACAAACCGAGCATGCAGGCGAGGATGGCGCGGCTCTGGCGCAGGTCCTTGACGTAGTGGCCGAACGTGAACACCAGCGCTGCCGGAATGAGGATGATCGATGCCACCTCGAACAGGTTGCTCCACGCCGTGGGGTTCTCGAAGGGGTGGGCGGAGTTGACGCCGAAGAAGCCACCGCCGTTGGTGCCCAGTTGCTTGATGGCGACCTGGCTGGCGGCCGGGCCCAGGGGGATGGTCTGGTCGGCGCCTTGCAGGGTCAGGGCATGGGTGTAGTCGGCGAAGGTCTGCGGCACGCCCTGCCATACCAGCAGCAGGGCCAGCACCAGGCACAGCGGCAGCAGCACGTAGAGGGTGGCGCGCGTCAGGTCCACCCAGAAGTTGCCCACCGTGGTGGCCGAACGCCGGGCGATGCCCCGGCACAAGGCGACCAGCACGGCCAGGCCGGTGGCGGCACTGACGAAGTTCTGCACGGTCAGGCCGATCATCTGGCTCAGGTAGCTGACCGAGGCCTCGCCGCTATAGGCCTGCCAATTGGTGTTGGTCATGAAGCTCACGGCGGTGTTGAACGCCAGCGACCACTCCTGGCCCGCCAGGTGTTGCGGGTTGAGCGGCAGGCTGCCCTGCAACAGCAGTACCGCAAACAGGATCACGAAGCCCACCAGGTTGAACGCCAGCAGCGCCCAGGTGTACTGCTTCCAGGTCTGTTCCTGCTCGGCACGTACGCCAGCCAGGCGGTAGCACCCCCGCTCCACCGGCCCGAGCACCGGTGACAGCCAGGTCCGCCGACCTTCCATGACCCTGAAGCAGAACCGCCCAAGCCAAGGCGCCGGCAGCAACACGATGGCGAAGAATGCCGCCAGCAAGACATAGTCGTAACTGTGCATGGCCGCTCCCTAACCGCGATCGGCGCGCAGCAGCGCCACCAGCAGGTAAACCGCCAACGCCACTGCCAAGAGCAGCGACACCCCATCGAGCATGTTCATGTGCGAATCTCCCGTTCCACGGCTTGGGCCGCTTTAGGGAAATTGTCCGAGTCAGGGGCGTAAAGGGGCGAGATCGGGGGGTGGGTCAGGGCATAAAGAGTGCGTAAAAATCAGCTGTTTTCGGTGCCTGAACCGGCCCAATCGCGGGACAAGTAGGAGCGGCCTTGTGCCGCGAAAGGGCCGCAAGGCGGCCCCCAGTTGTCGTGGCGTTATCGATGAAATCCTGGGGCCGCTGTGCGGCCCTTTCGCGGCGCGAGGCCGCTCCTACAAGGGAACCGCGTGGGGCTATCGTTATGGCTACGCCTGCGGGGGCTGCTGCCCGGCGTTGCGGCTCCAGTCCAGCAGCAGGCTGTAGCCCACGGCCAGCAAGGTCGGGCCGATGAACAGGCCGATGAAGCCGAAGGCGATCAACCCACCGAACACCCCGAGCAGCACGATCACCAACGGCAGGTTGCCGCCGCGGCTGATCAGGTAGGGCTTGAGCACGTTGTCCACGCCACTGATGATGAAGGTGCCCCACAAGCCGAGAAACACCGCCATGCCGTACTCGCCCTTCCACACCAGCCAGCCGGTGGCAGGTATCCAGGCCAGGGGCGGCCCCATGGGGATCAGGCTGAGCATGAAGGTGACCAGCCCCAGCACGATGGCGCCCGGTACGCCGGCGATCAGGAAACCGATCATGGCCAGCAGGCCTTGGGCGGCGGCGGTACCGATCACGCCGTTGACCACACGCTGTACGGTCCCGGCCACCAGGTCCAGGTAGTACTCGGCGCGCTCGCCCATCAGCCGCTGCAGCAGGCGCAGGACGAAGGCCGCCAGGCGTGGCCCGTCGCGGTAGAAGAAGAACACGAACACCAGGCTCAGGGTCAGTTCGAGCACACCGCTGCCGATCTGCGCGCTGCGTGCCAGCAACCAGTTGCCCACCTGGCCCAGGTGCGGCTTGACCGACGCCAGCAGCGCAGCGCCCTGTTGGTCCAGGGACGCCCACCAAGCCACCAGGCGTGCACCCACGAAGGGTATGTTGCCCAGCCAGGCCGGCGCATCGGGCAGGCCATCGACCTGCACGTCGCGCACGAACGCGGTGGCGTCGCGGATGTGGTCGGCCAGGTTGAAACCCAGCCACACCAGGGGCAAGGCCACCAGCAGAATCCACACGGCGGTGAGCAGGCCCGCAGCGAGGGTTTCCCGCCCGCCCAGGGCCCGCGTGAGCAGGCGCATCAACGGCCAGCTGGCAAAGGCCAGGATCGCGCCCCACAGCAACGCCGAGATGAACGGAGCCATGACCCACAGGCCGGCGCCGAGCAAAGCCAGGAGAAGAATCTGGATCAACAGCCGGTCATTGTTGGCCATCATGGCACTCCGCTCAACGGATCAATTCCAGGTGCAGCCCATCGGTGGTGGCAGTGCCCACTTCCAGGCGCGCGGCGCGCACGCCAGCCTGCACCAGTTGCTCGCGCCAGGCTTCGGCCTGGGCGCCGCTGAGGCTGGCGCGCAAGGTGCTGTCCAGGTTCAGGCTGCGCCCGAGCAAGGCCACCCACGCCGGTTGCGGCGCGGCCAGGTCAGGGTAGTCCAGCTTGCCGGTGTCGCGCAGCTCGCGCAGCACCGTGGCCGGGGTCGGCAGCAGCTCGCCCAGGGGGCTGGCGGAGACGAACTCCTCGACATGCAGATAGGCGCGGCGGTTGCCACGGGTGACACTGTAGAGTGAAACCAGGGTGTCGGCCTCGTCGGCAGAACGGCGCAGGAGGATGAACGCCTGCTGCTCGTCGCCGCCGTTGAGCCGGGCGTTGGCGAATACCTCGTTGGCCCATAGGCTGGCCTCGCCGCAATCGCGGCCCTGGCACCAGAACAGAGGGTAGCCGCCATCGCGCTGCAGGGCTTCGCGGGCGCTGGTGAAGGCTTCACGGGCTGTGCGCTCCACGGGCAGCTCATAGGTGACGGAGCTCACCTGCCCGCGGCTTTCGACTTTCTCCTCGACCCGCAACCGGCCGCTGATCTTGCGCAGCGGGCCCATGGGGTAGACCCGTTCCTGCTCCACGGCCGGACGCTGGTCGACCACCTTGGCGTCCACCGGCACCGGCAGGCTGCCCGCCCACGACAACGGGCTGGCCAGGCCCAGGCATGCGGCGATAAGAATACGTGCGCTCATCGGCCACCCTTCTCGCCCAGGGCGCCGGTGAAAGTGTCCAGGATGTCTGGCATGTGCATGGTTGTCTCCCTCTTCAACCCGCCAAGCCTCGACACTTGTCCGGTGCAAGTCAAGAAAAGCCGAAGAAGCGATTGAAACAGTCTGCAACAAGGGTTGCACCGTGTTCGTCGTTCAGGTGCAGGTGATGGCCACCGGGCAAGGTGACCTGCTCGAAGGGTAGCTGCTCCAGCAAGGCCGTGTGGCGGGCGAGCATGCCGTCGGCGGCCACCACCAAGCAGGCCGGGCATGCGACTCGCTGGACGAAGGCCATGGCCTGGGCGTCGTTCAAGCGCATCGGCGATGGCAGGGTCAGACGGCTGTCGCTGCGCCAGCTGTAGCCACCCGGTACCGGCATCAGGCCACGCTGGGCGAGCAGCTCGGCGGCTTCGCGGCTGACCGCGACCATGCCCTTCATGCGCGCCTGCACGCCCTCCTCCAGGGTCGCATACACCGACTTGCGCTTGCCGTCCAGGCGCAGCTGCGCCTGCAGGGCCATGCCCAGGCGCTCGGCAGCGTCCTGTTCACGCCCGGTGGGCGGCACCACGCCGTCGATCAGCGCCAGATGGCTGACTCGGTCTGGCAAGGCGCCGGCCAACTGCACCGAAATGATCGCCCCCAAGGAGTGCCCGAGCAGGCCAAAGCGCTGCCAGCCCAACTGCTCGGCCACCCGCAGCACGTCGTGGGCGTAGTCGGTCAAGGCGTAGCCGGCGCCTTGGGGGCGGTGCTCGGAATACCCATGCCCGGCCAGGTCCAGGGCGACGATGCGCAGGCCTTTCAAGCGCGGCGCCAGGCGGATGAAGCTGTTGGCGTTGTCCAGCCAGCCGTGCAGGGCGATCACCGGCAGGCCATCGGCCGGGCCGAACAGGTGCGCGGCCAGCTCGATGTGGCCCAGGGCGAGGCGGACCTCCTCGACCTGCGTGTTCATGGGCGGCTCCAGCGGTCGAACAGGCTCTTGAGCAAGCTGGCGGTATCGCCCGGACGCTCCAGCGGGAACATGTGCCCGCCCGGGATGCTGTGGTATTCACCCTTGGGCAGGGTACGTAGGGCCAGGGCATGGTGCCGGCGGATCACCCCGCTGTGATCGCCCCGCACCATGGCCAAGGGCACCTGCAACCGGCGCACGGGCGCTGGGCTCACATGGGGAATGCTGCGGTAGATGCGGATTTCGGTGTCCGGGTCGAAGCAAAGGCGCAACCCCTCCTCGGTCGCCTGCAGGCCGTGCTCGAGATACGCCTCCAGGCACTCGGGGTCGAAGTGGCGGAACAGGGTCTTGCTGGCGAAGTAGGCCCGGGCGCTGTCGCGATCGGGAAAGGCCTCGCGTCGCCCCAGGGTGCGCCCAGCCGGCGTGATGCGGTCGATGAAACCAAAGCGCTTGGCCGCACGGATCAGCCACTGGTCGGCACGGGTCAGCACCGGGGAGTCGAGCATCACCACGCCACGGTAGTACTGCGGGCAGCGTAATGCCGCATGCAGGTGCAGCACCCCGCCCAGGGAATGGCCGACACCCCACACCGGCTGCTCTTGCCGGGCAAGGTGGTGCAGCAGTTCATCGACCAGGTTCTGCCAGTTGTCGTCGACCGGGAAGCGCGGGTCATGGGCATGCTGGGCCAGGTGCTTGACCTGGTAGTCCGGCGCCAGGGCGGCGAACAGCTTGCCGTAGGTGGCCGAGGGGAAGCCGTTGGCGTGGGCGAAGAAGATCTGCTGCGACATGACGGCCGGGTCTGCGTGGAAAACGAGCGTTCATTTTCGGCAAGGGGCGCAAGGGCGGCAACGTTCGGAAAAGTCATCCGAGACGGCGATCAGGCCATTCGCGGACCTTTATGGCATTTGAGGCCCTTTGTGTGCTGCTTCGTCTGTTCATTTAAGGTTGTCAGGGTAGGCCTATGAAACGGGTGCTGCCCGTCAGATCGAGCGCCGCCCGCGCGGCGCCCGATCTGACAAGCACCGAGGCGCTTTAGATGAACAGCATGACCACTCACCCCGCGTGATGCAGCCCCCGCAAGGTCATCAACCCCGCCAGCGGCCAATCCCCTTCGAGCTCCGCCAGGCTGGCGGTGCTCATGGGCGCCGGTTGCTGGCCATGGCCATGCTCCAGCATGCCCACCAGGTTGCCCACCAACGGTTGGTGGCTCACCAGCAGCACATGCTCCAGGCCCAGCTTGTCCAGCTCGCTGATCACCTCGCCGGCAGCGCTGTCAGGGGTCAGCCAGGAAACCGTGCGCACCGGTTCGGCGAACCCGAGCGCATCGCGTACCAGCGCCGCCGTCTGCTGGGCCCGCACGTAGGGGCTGGCGATGATCGCATCCAATGGCTGCCCCAACAGGCGCGCAGCGCTGCGCACGACCTGCTCGCGCCCGTGGGCGGTCAGGCGCCGCTCGGCATCGGTGTTGGCCCGCGGCTCGGCCTCGCCATGGCGCAGCACCCAGAGCTTCACAGCTTTGGCTCCTCGTCACGCACCGGGTGGGCGGCCGCGGCCACTTCATGGGGTGGCTCGCCCTCCGGGGCGCGAGGCGCTGGCCAGTCGGCGAACGGCCAGGGCTTCTGGTCGCTGTGGAAGGTGCCGAAGCGACCGATCTGTGCCAGGTACTGGCTGAGGCTGTCGCCGAAGTTCATCAGGCTGCCGTTGGGCGCGCCATAGACCAGGCGGTAGATCAGTTGCACCAGCACCAGGCCGCCCAGCAGCAGCTGGGCCACGTGCCAAACCAACAGGAATACCAGCATCCACAGTACCCGCAGGATGATCGATTCGCGCTCGGCGCGGTTTACAGGGTCATTCATGGATTGGCTCCGGAGTCAGTTGAAACCGCTGATGGAAATGAAATCGACGTCGGTCTTGGGTTCGGCACGCATCAGGTGCTCGATCACCTGGTTCAGGGTACGCCCTTCGAACAGGATCGCATGCAGCCCGGCCACCAGCGGCATGTACACCTGAACCTCCTGGGCCTTGGCCTTGAGCACTTTGAGCGTGTTGACGCCCTCGGCCACCTCGCCCAGGCGGCTGACCGCCTGCTCCAGGCTCAGGCCCTGGCCAAGGGCGTGGCCAACCTGGTAGTTGCGGCTTTTGGGCGAGGAGCAGGTGACGATCAGGTCGCCTACGCCGGCAAGGCCCAGGAACGTCATGGGGTTGGCGCCCTGGCTCACCGCGAAGCGGGTCATCTCGGCCAGGGCACGGGTGATCAGCATGCTCTTGGTGTTCTCACCCATGCCCAGGGCCACGGCCATGCCAGCGATGATCGCGTAGACGTTCTTCAGCGCCCCACCCAGCTCGACACCGAAGCGGTCGGCGCTGGCGTACACGCGGAAGGTGCGCCCGTGCAACACGGCCTGGACCCGCTGGCAGAGGTCTTCATCCTCGCTCGCCACGACAGTGGCGGTCAGGGCGTGCTCGGCGATCTCGCGTGCCAGGTTCGGCCCCGAGAGCACGCCGATGCGGGCCTGGGGAGCGATCTCTTCGAGGATCTGGCTCATCAGCTTGAAGCTTTGCGCCTCGATGCCCTTGGTCAGGCTCACCAGGCCCTTGCCACGCAGCAGCTGGGCATGGGGCGCCAACACGCTGCGCAGAGCGCTGGACGGCAGCGCGACGAAGATCAGGTCGCAAGCCTGCAGGGTGGCCAGCAGGTCATTGACCGGCTCGACCCCGTCGTGCAGGCGGATGCCCTTGAGGTAGCGCGGATTCTCGCGATTGACGCGCATGGCCTCGGCCTGCTCCGGGTCACGCATCCATTGGCGCACCGGCACGCCGTTCTCCGCCAGCAGGTTCGCCACGGCGGTGCCGAAGCTGCCGCCTCCCAGAACTGCAACAGGTTGCTGTTCAGTCATATCCAATCCGTTAAAGCCAATAAGTTAAGTGGCGACCGGGGCATTATACGGTGCGTATGCGACAGGGCCAGTGTCAGAGCTGTCGCAAACAGGTCATGGGCAGCACAGAGCACTGGCAAAACCCAAACGGTCGGTTAACATGCCTGTTTCATCCCCGAAACAAGGCCGTACCGTGTTCCCTGGCACGCCACCCTTCCCGCGCCTGTTGTTGCTGACTGCCCTCGTGGGCGGCCCGGCCGTGGCCGACGACATGTTCCTCGACAACCAGGACCTGCCCCAGGTTCTGACCGCAACCCGCCTCAAACAATCCCCGGCGGCCGTACCCGGCAGCATGACCGTGCTCGACGCCGAGCTGATCCGCGCCAGCGGCGCGCGCGATATCCCCGAACTGATGCGCCTGGTGCCCGGCATGATGGTCGGCTACGGCGCCGGCAACCAGCCGACGGTCAACTACCACGGCAGCAACGTCAGCGATGCCCGGCGCATGCAGGTGCTGATCGATGGCCGCTCGGTGTACCGCGCGGGCCTGGCCACGGTGGACTGGAGCGACATCCCGCTGGCGATCGAGGACATCGACCGCATCGAGGTGTTCCGCGGCCCCAATACCGTCAGCTATGGCGCCAACGCGCTGATGGCAGTGGTGAACATCCTCACCCGCAATCCGGCCGACAGCCACGGCACCCGGCTTAAGGTGACCCGTGGCCAGGATGGCATCAATGACTATTACGCCAGCCAGGGCTTTGGCTGGGAAGGCGGTGACATGCGCCTGTCGCTGTCGGGCATGCAGGATGATGGCTTCGATTCGGACCAGTTCGGCAACGACTACCGTGACAGCCGTCGCCTGAACCGCTTCAACCTCAGTGCCAGCCACAACCTGGCCATGAACCAGACCCTGGAGTGGCAACTGGCGGCCAAGGAAGGCAGCAACCAGCGCCCGTATACCTACCAGCCGGTGTTTCGCAACACCCTCACCGGTGACAATGCCGACGTCAACGCCAAGGACTACGCAGGCTCGATACGCTGGAACATCGACTTCAACCCCGAGCACAGCTTCTATATCCAGAGCTCGGCCCAGCATTTCGAGCGCGAGCAGGTCTGGCGCGCCTGTGATGCCGCGCTGGCGTTCAGCCCGCAGATGACGCGGATGTGGCAACTGGACCCGAATTTCGCTGAACGCGTGGCGCGCAACATCAACAAGGGCAAGGACAGCCTGCCCACCACGAGCGACCCGGTGCTCAACGACCTGCTCGACCAGGTCCAGAGTGAATGGAGCAACGGTGCCAGCGACACCGTCTGCGGCGATGTCGACCAAAGTACCCGCGAAAGCCGCTTCGACCTGGAGATCCAGGACACCCTGAGCCTGACCGAAAACCTGCGTCTGCTCAGCGGCATGAACTACCGTTACGACCGTGCCGATTCGCAGACCTACTTCAACGGCAGCCTGGACGACCAGACCTGGCGCCTGTTCGGCCAACTGGAATGGCGCGCGAACGAACACTGGATCGTCCAGGGCGGTGCGATGTTCGAAGACTCGCGGCTTTCCGGCAGTTCACTGACGCCACGCATGGCCGTCAACTACCTGATCACCCCACGCCATGGGTTGCGTGCGGTGTACTCCGAGGCCGTGCGTTCGCCGGACATGTTCGAGAACAATGTCAACTGGAGCTACACCGTCGACAACCTCAGCAACAACATCTACGGGTTCAACAGCGGCGAATACTTCGTCAAGACCCGCGGCCCGGGCAACCTAGACCAGGAGCGCATGCGCTCGCGCGAGCTGGGCTACAACGGCAACTTCAGCGACATCGACCTGAGCATGGATGTGAAGCTGTTCTACGACGAGATCACCGGAATGATCAGCGAGCCGTTGCGCAACAACCAGTACATCGCCAGCAATGCCAACAAGGCCCGTTTCAGTGGCAGCGAGGCGCAACTGGACTGGCGCCCGACCCTGCACGACCGCCTGCGCCTGACCTACGCCTACGTCGACGCCTGGGCCAGCAACCCCAACGACCGCCGCCTCAGCGCGCGCAACAGCGGTTCGGCCGGCTGGATGCGCGATTGGGGCGAGGGCTGGTCGAGCGCCCTCTTCTACTACGGCGACGACGCCCTCAACGGCTACCGCTACGAGCGCATGGACCTGCGCCTGGCCAAGCGCTTTCGCTTCCAGGGCACCAGCCTTGAGCTGGCTGCACTGTGGCAGCAACGCCTGGACGACGAGCCGGTCACCATCGAACAGAACCGCTACGACAGCCGCCATCGCCTGAGTGTCAGCGCGGAGCTCGAGTTCTGATGCGCCTGTTGCTGCGCCTGTTGCTGTTCTGCCTCTGGCCGCTGGGTACGGTATCGGCCAGTGAGGTGCTGCTGGTCGGGGCCAGCGACCAACCGGGCATCCGCAGCTTCGTCAGCGCCCTGCAAGCGCACCGCCCTCAGGATCAGGTGCACTTCAAGGCCGTGGCGGATCTGCCGCGGCCCGGCCAGTTGAAGGCCGACGTGCGCCTGGTGTTGCTCGATGTCGCGGCCCTGGAGTGGCGCCTGGGCGAGGCTGTGGGGCCGCCTGCCCTGGCCCTGAGGGTCAGCCGTGTACAGGCCGAACAACGCCTGGGAAAGTCGCGGCCGGCGTACCTCTGCCTGTTGTGGAGCGACCCACCGCCCGCTCGGCAGTTGCGCCTGGTTCGCTACCTGCTGCCCCAGGCACGCCGGGTCGGTGTGCTGTATGGCGAGCACAGCCGCTTCCTGCTTGACGAGCTGCGCCTGGCAGCCCGTCCGCTGGGCCTGGAGATCGTCGCCCAGGACTGGCCGGACCCACGTGACAGCCGGCCCCTGCAACGCCTGCTGGGTAACAGCGACGTCCTGCTGGGGATCGACGACCCGGACCTGTACAACTCCAAGACCGCCAAGAACGTCCTGCTCAGCACCTATGGCCGGCAGATGGCGCTGGTAGGCCCGAATGCCGGCTTCGTCCGCGCCGGGGCCCTGGCCAGTACCTTCAGCGACCAGGACGACTGGCTGGCCGTACTCGATCAGTTGCTTGACCGCCCTCCAGCCAGTTGGCCACGCAGCCACTACCCCGCGCACTATGGGGTGACCGGCAACCAGCAGGTGGCGCGTGCCCTGGGCCTTGAGCCGATCGACGCCGAGGCCGCGGCCGTGGTGCTGGCCGAAGGAGAACCCCTGCCATGAGCAACCGCCTGAGCTGGGACATCCATACCCGCACCCAGATGATCAGCCTGGGCCCTGCCCTGCTGCTCACCTTGCTGCTGATCAGCTTCTTCACCTTCGTGCGTATCCAGGACTTGCGCCAGGAGCTCAACCATACCGGCCAGCTGATCGCCAACCAGCTGGCGCCTGCCTCGGAGTACGGCGTGATCTCCGGTAACAACGAGGTCCTGGAGAGCCTGATGCGGGCCACGTTGAGCATTCCCCACGTGCGCTTTCTGGAAGTCCAGGACAGCCGCAACCATATCCTGGTGTACGTCGAGCAGAACGGCGAGAACATCAACCGAGCCCAGCGTGTGGAAGTGTTCCAGGCGCCGATACGCCTGCAGCAGATCCGCCTGGACAACGACTTCCTGCAAGAAGGCAACACGCCCGTCCCAAGCGTCGGCGACGACTACCTGGGCCGCGTCATCGTCGGCATGTCAGACGACGCATTCAGCCAGCGCCAGCAGGAAATCGTCACCAAGGCGGGCATCCTGGCCTTGTTCGCCCTGCTGTTCACCTTCCTCCTCGCGCGGCGCCTGGCCATGAGCCTGGCCAAGCCGATCAGCGACATGGGGCATGCGGTCAAGGCCATCCAGAAGGGTGAATTCAACGTGCCGTTGCCGGTGGTCGACGACAGTGAACTGGGTCACCTGGCCCGCCACATCAACAACCTGGCCAGCGCCCTGGACCAGGCCAGCGCCGAACAGAAGCAGGCCATCGCCCAGCTGACCCAGGCCCGCGAAGAGGCCGAGCAGGCCAACCGGGCCAAGTCGGACTTCCTGGCGATGATGAGCCACGAACTGCGTACCCCCATGAACGGCGTGCTGGGCATGCTGCAGCTGCTCGAGACCACCCAGCTGACCAGCGAGCAGGCCGACTACACCGCAGTGGCCAGCGAATCGACCGGCCACCTGCTCAAGGTGATCAACGACATCCTCGACTTCTCGCGCATCGAGCGCACCGCCGTGGAGCTGGAGCAGATCGGCTTCAACCTCGGCGAGCTGGTCGCCAATTGCGTGCAGTCGTTCCAGCACAGTGCCCAGCAGCGCGGGCTGGACCTGCGCCTGCAACTGCTGCCAGGGATCGACCGGTTGCAGGTCACCGGCGACCCGACCCGGATCCGCCAGATCCTGCTGAACCTGATCGGCAACGCCTTGAAGTTCACCGAACAAGGCCAGGTGGAGGTGGACGCCCGCTGGCACATGCTCGACCCGCAGCTGGCGTGGTTCACCTGTGCAGTACGCGACACCGGCATCGGCATCGACAGCGACCGGCTGGAAATGATGTTCGTGGCGTTCCAGCAAGCCGACAGTTCGATTTCCCGGCGCTATGGCGGTACCGGCCTGGGCCTGGCGATCGCGCGCACCCTGGCCGAACGCATGGGTGGGCAACTGCGTGGCGAAAGCCGCGAGGGCCTGGGTTCGACCTTCACCCTGGAAATCCCCCTGCCCCTGGCCTCGCCCTCGGCAGCCCTGCCCAGCACCAACACGGAGCGCCACACGCCGCTGCAAGGCGGACGCATCCTGCTGGTGGAGGACAACCCGGTCAACCAGAGCGTCATCGATGCCATGCTGCGCAGCCTGGGCTTCGATGTCAGCATCGCCAGCGATGGTGCCCAGGCGGTGGACCAGGTCGCCCAGCAGTCGTTCGCCGCCGTCCTGATGGACTGCCGCCTGCCTGTGGTGGACGGCTATGAGGCCACCCGGCGCATTCGGCTGCTGCCGGATACCGCACAGCTGCCGATCATCGCCCTGACCGCCAACGCGTTGCAGGGCGACCGCGAGCGGTGCCTGGCCGCGGGCATGAACGACTACCTGAGCAAGCCGTTCAAACGCACGGAGTTGCAGCAGGTGCTGCAACACTGGTTGTCCGGCCGGACAGCCGCCACTGGCGATTAGCGCGCAAATGCGTCAGTCTAGGGGAAATATGGGCCCGGGCGAGGCTCGTTCGATGTCATGGAGGGGGTCGCTTGGCGACGCAAGCATCGGAATTCGCGCCCTGGCCACTAGACAGGACCCGCCCAGGCCCTGAAAATAAGCGTTTCAGTGCACACCTGTACTTCTTTGCCAGGTGCGCTGTGACTTTCACCACAACGCAATAGTCTACTTGTAGGCTGCCGCCCCGGACTCAACGTACGTCGGGCCGGCCGGGAAGATTCAGCCCCAGCCGCACGGGGATTATTGAGGAGCTCGCATGACCAAACAAAACGCCTTTACTCGGGAAGATTTGCTGCGCTGCAGTCGCGGTGAGCTGTTCGGCCCAGGTAATGCGCAACTGCCCGCCCCGAACATGCTGATGGTCGATCGCATCACCCATATCAGCGCCGAAGGCGGCAAGTACGGCAAAGGTGAATTGGTCGCCGAGCTGGATATCAATCCGGACCTGTGGTTCTTCGCCTGCCACTTCGAAGGCGATCCGGTCATGCCGGGCTGCCTGGGCCTGGACGCCATGTGGCAGCTGGTCGGCTTCTTCCTCGGCTGGCAGGGCCTGCCGGGCCGTGGCCGCGCCCTGGGCTCGGGCGAAGTGAAATTCTTCGGCCAGGTACTGCCGTCGGCTCAGAAGGTCACCTACAACATTCACATCAAGCGCGTCCTGAAGGGCAAGCTGAACATGGCCATCGCCGATGGCTCGGTCAGCGTCGACGGTCGCGAGATCTACACCGCCGAAGGCCTGCGGGTCGGCGTGTTCACCTCCACTGACAATTTCTAAGGGTTATTCGCATGCGCCGCGTCGTTATCACTGGTCTGGGCATCGTATCGTGCCTGGGCAATGACAAAGCTACCGTCACCGAAAACCTGCGCAACAGCCGTCCGGGTATCCGTTACAACCCGGAATACAAGGAAATGGGGCTGCGTAGCCAGGTTTCCGGTTCCATCGACCTCAACCTCGAAGAGCTGATCGACCGCAAGGTCTATCGCTTCGTCGGCCACGCCGCTGCCTATGCCTACCTGGCGATGCAGGACGCGATCAAGGACGCCGGCCTGACCGAGGAGCAAGTCTCCAACCCGCGTACCGGCCTGGTGGCAGGTTCCGGCGGTGCCTCCACCCTGAACCAGATGGAAGCCCTGGACACCCTGCGCGAGAAAGGCGTCAAGCGCGTCGGCCCGTACCGCGTCACCCGCACCATGGGCAGCACCGTGTCGGCGTGCCTGGCCACCCCGTTCAAGATCAAGGGCATCAACTACTCGATCTCGTCGGCCTGCGCCACTTCGGCACACTGCATCGGCACCGCCCTGGAGCAGATCCAGTGGGGCAAACAGGACATCGTCTTCGCCGGCGGCGGTGAAGAAGAGCACTGGAGCCAGTCGTTCCTGTTCGATGCCATGGGCGCCCTGTCGACCAAGCGCAACGAAACCCCTGAACTGGCTTCGCGCGCCTACGACGCCGACCGTGATGGCTTCGTCATCGCAGGCGGCGGCGGCATGGTGGTGGTCGAGGAGCTGGAACACGCCTTGGCCCGTGGCGCCAAGATCTACGCCGAAATCGTTGGCTACGGCGCGACGTCCGACGGCTACGACATGGTCGCTCCGAGCGGCGAAGGCGCGATCCGCTGCATGCAGCAGGCGCTGTCCACCGTCGACACCCCGATCGACTACCTGAACACCCACGGTACCTCCACCCCGGTCGGCGACGTCGCCGAGATCAAGGGCGTGCGTGAAGTGTTCGGCGACAAGGCACCGAAGATCAGCTCGACCAAGAGCCTGTCGGGCCACTCGCTGGGCGCCGCAGGCGTGCACGAGGCAATCTACTGCCTGCTCATGATGGAAAACAACTTCATCGCCGGCTCCGCCAACATCGACGAGCTGGACCCGGAGGTCGCCGACCTGCCGATCCTGCGCAAGACCGAAGAAAACGCCAAGATCGATACGGTCATGAGCAACAGCTTCGGCTTCGGTGGCACCAACGCCACCCTGGTGCTCAAGCGCTGGACAGGCAAGTAACAGCCGACGCCGCCGTAACGAAAACGCCCCGACTGGTTCGGGGCGTTTTCATTTGTGCACCCCAGGCAATACACTGAGGAAATTCTCCCGCGCCACCTTGTGGGCCACCTCGTCAGGCAGCGCATCCAGGAACGGGTCGAAGCCCTTCATCTGCTCGCCGAGGCTGGAGAAGCGCCCCACCACATCGGAGCCGAGCATGAAGCGCTCGGGGAAGCGCTCGACCAGCGCCAGCCACGCCTTGCGCGGCTTGCCATGCTCATCGAGCAGGTAAGGCTCGCGCATGCTCCAGGACAGGTCGATATACAGGTTCGGGTAGGTCTCCAGCAGCCGGGTGACCACAGGCAGAAGGAATTTCATCTGTGTCTGGTGCCGGTGGATCTCCATGCTGGTACCGGCATGGGCCCAGATGAAGCGGGTATGCGGATGGTCGCGCAGCGGCTGCTCGATCTCAGCCAAGTAGAGCGGGTTGCGTTCGCGCTTGGAGGTGATGTTGGAATGGATCAGCACCGGCAGGTCGTGCTCGGCGGCCAGATGATAGATGCGGGTCATGGCCTCGTTATTGGCCCGTGGGGTATCGCCGCTGGTCAAGGCGGTCAGGTCGTCGTGGCGGGTGAACACCTCGCCGATGCCCTGCCACAGGCCGGGATAGAGTTCGAGCATTCGCTCGACATGATGCACGGCATTCTTGTCCACCGGGTTGAAGCCACTGATGAACGGGTGAAAGCGCCGCCGCTGCTCGGCCGGCAGTTCCTCCAGCGCCGCGGCCACATAGAGATCAGTGGCGCTGTACCAGTAGGCTTCGGCGTCGTCGCCTGCGTAGTAGCGGGGGCGCTTGGGCTCGTCCTCGTGCCATTTCTTGGCCACCGGAATGCCGGAAATCATCGACTGGTCGATGCCTGCCGCATCCATCGCCTGGAGCAATGCCGGCATGCCTTCGCTTTCCTGGAAGAAATCGACGTAGTGCAGGTGAGCGTCGCTGTAGCGGTAATCGCGAGCCTGCGCCGCCAGGCACAACCCTCCCGACAACAGCAAGCAAGTCAGCGCTCTGACAATCATGGGCAATGTCCTTTTCGGGCGTACGAAAACAGTAGACCGACAGGTAAGCCAGGCGGTTCAGCGCTGCGCCCCAACCCGCTATGCTAGGGACATCCGTTGCCTGCCTGGAGCCCTGCCATGAGCCGCCCCCTGGTCATCCACCCACGCGCCGAATCGGTCGAGGGCCAGCCCATCCTGCGCCCGCTGCCGTCGGCCCAGTGCCGTAGCGTCGGCCCCTTCGTGTTCTTCGACCACATGCTGGAAACCGACTACGCCCCCGGCAACGGCATGGACATTCGCCAGCACCCGCATATCGGCCTGTCGACCCTGACCTACCTGTTCGAAGGCCAGATCCTGCACAAGGACAGCCTGGGCTCCGAGCAGCGCGTACTGCCCGGCGACGTGAGCTGGATGACCGCAGGCAGCGGCGTGGCCCATGTCGAACGTACGCCGGCCGATGCCTTCGCCGCCGGCTCGCGCCTGCACGGTCTGCAGGTCTGGTTGGCTTCACCCAGGGCGTTCGAGCAAGGGCCTGCGAGCTACAGCCATCACCCGGCGGCCAGCCTGCCGGTCAGCGACAACCTGGGCGTGCGCATCTGCATGATTGCCGGCCAAGGCTTTTGCCTGCAATCTCCGGTACCGGTGCTCTCCCCTACCCTGTATGCCCTGGTACAGATGCAGGCGGCGACCACGCTGACGGTGCCCACCGAACATGCCCAGCGTGCCTTGTACCTGCTCGATGGCGAACTGCTGGTGGGAGAATACGAAGTCGAGCCCTGCAATCTGCTGGTGCTGCCGGAAGGCGAGGAAGTGACACTGTACGCGCAAGGCGAATGCCAGCTGGTGTTGATCGGTGGTGCGCCGCTGGACGGGCCGCGGCGGATGAACTGGAACTTCGTGGCCAGCGACCCGGAGTTGATCGAGCAGGCCCGAGCCAGATGGGCTGCGGGAGATTGGCCCAAGGTACCGGGGGAGACCTCGCGGATCGAACTGCCGCGCTAGGCGCGACAACAAGCCGCCTTCATCGCGGTCCGACTTGCCCCGCGATGAAGGTAACGCACTACTTCTGGAACACTTCATCCAGCAGGTTGAACATCGCCCGGAAGGCGCGCTCGGACGTGCGCCGGTCGTACTGCATCTTGCCTGGCACATTGGCCGCAGGGTCGGTGAACGAATGCACCGCGCCGCCGTAGCTCAGCAGCTGCCAGTCCACCTTGGCAGCGTTCATTTCGTCCTCGAACGCCGGCAACTGCTCCTTGGGCACCAGCGGGTCGGACGCACCATGCAGCACCAGCACCGAGCCCTTGATGCGCTTGGCATCGGCCGGGTTCGGCGTATCCAGGGTGCCGTGGAACGACACCGCTGCCTGCAGGTCGGCACCGGTACGGGCCAGCTCCAGGGCACAGCAACCGCCGAAGCAGAAGCCGAAGGTCGCGACCTTGCCCGGAGCCAGCAACGCCTTGGACTGCCCCAGCAGCTGCGCCAGTGCCTCTTCCATGCGCTTGCGCAGCTCGGCGCGGTCGTTCTTGAGCGGCATCATCGCCGCCCCGGCCTCGTCCGCATTCGAAGGCCGCAGCGACTGCCCGTACAGGTCGGCGATCAACACCACGTAGCCCTGGCTGGCGACTTCCTTGGCGATCCGCTCGGCGCCCTCACCGATGCCCATCCAGTTCGGCGCCATCACCAGGCCCGGCTGCGGCAGTGCACCTGGCGCGTAGACCAGGCGGCTCTCGTAGGCCTTGCCGGCCAGGTGATAGACCAGCGACTCGACGATTACCTTGCTCATCAAACTCCTCCTTGCACCATGAAAAAAGCCCGCCGAAGCGGGCTTTCCTTGCATCAACTCAAGCAGACAACTCGACCAGCAGCTTGTTCAGGCGACGAACGTAGGCCGCCGGGTCCTTCAGGCTGTCGCCGGCCGCCAGGGCCGCCTGGTCGAACAGGATGTGCGACAGCTCCGCGAAGCGGTCCTCGCTCTGTTCGTTGTCCAGCTTCTCGATCAGCGGGTGGCCCGGGTTGAACTCGAAGATCGGCTTGGATTCAGGCACCTTCTGGCCGCTGGCCTCGAGGATCTGGCGCATCTGCAGGCCCAGGTCCTGCTCACCGATGGCCAGGATCGCCGGCGAGTCGGTCAGGCGGTGCGAGACGCGCACCTCGGCGACGCTGTCACCCAAGGCAGTCTTCAGGCGCTCGACCAGGCCTTCCTTCTCCTTGGCGACTTCTTCCTGGGCCTTCTTGTCTTCCTCCGAATCCAGGGCACCGAGGTCCAGGTCACCACGGGCGACGTCGACGAAGGCCTTGCCATCGAACTCGTTGAGGTAGCTCATCAGCCACTCGTCGATGCGGTCGGTCAGCAGCAGGACCTCGATGCCTTTCTTGCGGAAGACTTCCAGGTGCGGGCTGTTCTTGACCTGAGCATAGGACTCGCCGGTCAGGTAATAGATCTTGTCCTGGCCTTCCTTGGCGCGAGCCAGGTAGTCGGCCAGGGCAACGCTCTGCTCGCCGCTGTCGTCGGAGGTCGAGGCGAAGCGCAACAGGCCTGCGATCTTCTCTTTGTTGGCGAAGTCCTCGGCCGGGCCTTCCTTCAGCACCTGGCCGAAGTTCTTCCAGAAGCCCTTGTACTGCTCCGGCTCGTTCTTGGCCAGTTTTTCCAGCATGTCCAGCACACGCTTGGTCAGGGCCGACTTCATCGAATCGATGATCGGGTCCTTCTGCAGGATCTCGCGGGAAACGTTCAGCGAAAGGTCGTTGGAGTCGACCACACCCTTGATGAAGCGCAGGTACAGCGGCAGGAACGATTCGGCCTGGTCCATGATGAACACGCGCTGCACGTACAGTTTCAGGCCGCGTGGCGCTTCGCGCTGGTACAGGTCGAACGGCGCACGGGCCGGCACGTACAGCAGCGAGTTGTATTCGAGCTTGCCTTCGACCTTGTTGTGGCTCCAGGCCAGCGGGTTCTCGAAATCATGGCCGATGTGCTTGTAGAACTCCTGGTATTCCTCGTCCTTGATCTCGGTACGCGGACGGGTCCACAGGGCGCTGGCGCGGTTGACGGTCTCCCATTCCTCGGCTGGCTGCTCCTCGCCTTCTGCGACAGCCTGTTCCTTGGGCAGTTGGATCGGCAGGGCAATGTGGTCGGAGTACTTCTTGACCACGTTGCGCAGGCGCCAGCCGTCGGCGAACTCTTCCTCGCCTTTTTTCAGGTGCAGGACGATGCGGGTACCGCGCTGTGGTTTCTCGACGGTGGCGACTTCGAACTCGCCCTCGCCCTTGGACGACCAGTGCACGCCCTCGGCGGCCGGCAAGCCGGCGCGGCGGCTGAAGACATCGACCTTGTCGGCGACGATGAACGCCGAATAGAAGCCGACGCCGAACTGGCCGATCAGGTGCGAGTCTTTCTTCTGGTCACCGGTCAGGTTCTTCATGAAGTCGGCAGTGCCGGACTTGGCGATGGTGCCCAGGTGGGTGATGACGTCCTCGCGGCTCATGCCGATGCCGTTGTCCTCGAGGGTCACGGTGCCGGCGTCCTTGTCGAAGCTCACGCGGATCTTCAGGTCGGCATCATTCTCGAACAGCTCGGGCTTGGCCAAGGCCTCGAAACGCAGCTTGTCGGCGGCGTCGGAGGCGTTGGAGATCAGCTCGCGCAGGAAGATCTCCTTGTTCGAATACAGCGAATGGATCATGAGGTGCAGCAGCTGCTTCACCTCGGTCTGGAAGCCCAGGGTTTCCTTTTGAGTTTCCACACTCATGGTCTTCAACACTCCGATCTGATGGCAGTTGTCGCCTTGCGCCCTGTTAGGCTGCTTTCGGCGGCGGATGTCCAGCAGATGGGGGCAGCCCGGACTATTTCAAGGGCTTTTCCGGTTCGATCTTGAAATGCGCCCGTGCCGTGGCGATCGGCGACGCAGGGTCGGCCTGCCAGGCCGTGATGGCGACATTGGTCACCCGCCGTCCCTGGCGCCACAGCTGGCAGCGGGCGAAGGTGTCACGGTAATGGCCGGCGCGCAGGTAATCGATGGAAAAATCGATGATCTTGGGGATGCTCGCGCTTTCGCTGTAGATGAGCAGGTACAACGCCGCCGAAAGCTCCATGAAGCCTGCGATCACCCCGCCATGGATCGCCGGCAGCAGCGGGTTGCCGATATTGTCCGGGTTGGCCGGCAGGCGAAACAGCAGGTCGTCGTTCTCGCGCGCGCATTCGATGCCGATCAGCCCGGCGTAGGGAATCAACGCCAGCAACGGCTCATAGTCGCCTATTGCATGCGCTTCATTGAGGCGCTGGCGAACGTCCCGGGGAATCATGGGCGGCCCTCCTTGAGCGTATTGCCGAAGCGGATGCCGCCCTTGATGTCCTGGCCCAGGCGCATGAAGGTGCCAACCACATGGCAGATCGGCTGGGCCGGGTCGTCCTGGTAGGCCGTACCGCGAGTGAAGATCACGTCCCGGGTCACTCGGTAGCATTGGGCATGACCATATATAGGCTTGCCGGCTTGTGCCGGGTGCATGTAGTCGATACGCAGATCGAGGGTCGGGCACACTTCGAACGTGGGCAACACGCAGAGCGTGGCCATACCACAGGTAGTATCCATCAAGGTGGTCAGGGCACCGCCATGCACCGCGCCCGTTTGCGGATTACCTACGATCGACGGCGACCAGGGCAGTACCAGCGTAATGCCTTCGGTATTGGCATGATGCACCTGCATCTGCAAGCGCTGGCAATGTTTCAATGCCGAAAGAAAGCGTTCGGCCATGGCCATCAGGTCGTTATCAGACATGGGCAACCTTATTTTTCGTGAAGATGTTCACTCTGCACAAATTCAGTGAAAAGTCTATCTAGATCCGCTCGCGATATATCTGTAATCTGCGCGGAACTAATTCCGCTTACTTGAGCTCAAATGGAACAAGTAAGTTATTCCACAAGGAGAGACACCCCCATGCGTAAACCTTTTGCTTTTGCCCTGATGCTGGCCGCTGCCATGGGCCTGGCCGCTTGTGACAAGGCGAACGAAGAGAAAGCTCCGGAAACCAAGACCGAGCAAGCCGCTCCGGAAGCCGCTCCTGCTGCTCCGGCTCCAGAAGCTGCCCCGGCTGCTCCTGCTCCGGAAGCTGCTCCTGCTACTCCGGCTCCAGAAGCCACTCCTGCTCCGGAAGCCGCCCCAAGCGAGCCAGCCAAGCAGTAAGCAACACCCACAAAAAACCCGGCGATCGCCGGGTTTTTTTATGCCTGGTCTTTTTAATAAAACGTTTCAGCCTATGCCAGTGACGTTGTCCTTGCCCGCCTCCGCCGGCGCACTTTCGGTTGGCGTGAAGACCATGACGTCCAGCACGTCGGAATGGAATTCACGGCGATACAGAATGCACACCACCCCCACACTCATGGCCATGAACAACCATGGGCTGATGAACCAGCTCAGCATCGCCATGCCGAAATAATAGGAACGCAGGCCGAAGTTGAACTGATTCGCCGCCAGCGACAGTACACGCGCGGCACGGGAAGCAAATGCCTTGCGTTCCAATTCATTGACCAGGCGCTCGCCGATCATCGGCGCCGACCCGACCAACACCGCTGCAAAGTTGTATTGACGCATGCACCAGCTGAACGTGAAGAACGCATACACGAACACCATTGCCAGGCACAGCAGTTTGAGCTCGGAAACGCCTTGCGACGCCTCCTGCACCAACGGCAGGTCAGCCAGCAATGACAGCGCGCGATCAGAGGCGCCCAGCACCGTCAGGATGCCCGCCAGGATGATCAGCGTGCTCGAGGCGAAGAACGACGCGTTGCGCTCCAGGTTGCCGATCACGCTGGCATCGGCGATACGGTTGTCGCGCAGCAACATGCGTCGCATCCAGTCTTCCCGGTACAAGTGCAGTACGCTGGCCAGGCAGGCCGTGTCGCGGCCCTTCCAGATGGCGTAGCGGGTGTAGCCGCCCCAGCACAGGGCGAACCAGCAGATGGCGAGCACATTGCTCAGGTTGCTTTGGATGAAGTTCATGCAGGTTCCTATCGTTCAGGCACGGTGAATGATATAGACCGGCTTTCGACGCCCGGGGCCGGGAAAAGGCACGCACCGGAAATAAAAAACCCCGTGTCCGGATAGACACGGGGTCAGGGTTTCAACCAAGGCTGGCGCCCTCGGGCTTGTGGCCGGCACCAGCAGTTGGCATCAACACATCAGGCCAACGCCTCGCGCGGCTTGCCCAGCATGCGGTCGCATGCCACGGCCAGGCCCAGGGTGACCACCGAAGGCACCAGCCAGGCCAGGCCCTGGTCGCTCAGCGGCAGGTGTGCCATGGCGTCCGGCAGCATGTGTGCCAGGCTGCTGCCCTTGATCGCGTCGACCAGGCCAAACAGCAGCGATACCAGCATCACCGGCGCCAGGATGCGCACGGGCGAATTCCACAGCTCCTTGACGAAGCTCAGGCCTACGACAACGATGCACGGCGGGTAGATGGCCGTGAGCACCGGGATCGAGAACATGATCAGCTTGGTCAGACCCAGGTTGGAGATCAACAGCGAGAAGCCGGCCAGAATCACCACCAGCGTGCGGTACGACAGCGGCAGGATCTGGCTGAAGTACTCGGCACAGGCGCAGGTCAGGCCCACGGCGGTGACCAGGCAGGCCAGGGCGATCAGTACCGCGAGGAAGCCGCTGCCCAGCGAACCGAAGGTGTGCTGCACGTAGGCATGCAGGACGGCCGCGCCATTGGAGGCACCCATGGCGATGTCATGGCTGCCCGCGCCCAGGCGGAACAGGCTGACATACACCAGCGCCAGGCCGATACCGGCGATCAGGCCGGCGATGATGGCGTAGCGGGTGATCAGCTTCGGCGACTCGACACCGCGCGAGCGGATGGCGTTGACGATGACGATACCGAATACCAGGGCACCCAGGGTATCCATGGTCAGGTAGCCGTTGACGAAGCCTTGGGAGAACGGTGCGGCCACGTATTGCGGCTGCGCCTCGCCGATGGTGCCGGCCGGCAGCGCGAACGCGGCGATGCCGAGCACCGCCAGGGCGATGATCTTCAGCGGCGCGAGGAAGCGGCCGACGGTGTCGAGCAGCTTGGTCGGATACATCGACACGGCCAGTACCACGGCGAAATACACCAGGCTGTAGATGAACAGCGCCAACGGGCTTTCACCGGTCAGCGGTGCCACGCCCACTTCGAACGACACGGTAGCGGTGCGCGGAGTCGCGAACAGCGGGCCTACCGAGAGGTAGCACACAGCTGCCAGCAGGCCGCCGAAGAACTTGCCGATCGGGCTGCTCAGCGCGTCCATGCCGCCGCCCACCTTGGCCAGGGCGACCACGGTGATGACCGGCAGGCCGACTGCGGTGACCAGAAAGCCTAGGGCCGCCATCCATACATGCGGGCCGGACTGCAGGCCTACGATGGGCGGGAAGATGATATTGCCGGCGCCGACGAACAATGCGAACGTCATAAAGCCAAGTGCCAGGATGTCCTGGCCTTTTAACACTTTCATTTAAGGAAGTACCACACTGCTGAAATCGGGATTCGTGAGGGGATTTCCCCATGGGTGAGGGAAATGCTGCCCGGCTTGGTGAGCCAGACCCGTTTAGCGTGTCGTTCCCTTTTGGGGGACGGGCACAGAGTGAGGGCGTAGGTTAACCGTTTTACCCGGCAAACGCACTGGGACAGACGTGCTTGTCCGATGTGCGTATGTTCTTGTCGTCTGGGTGACTCTGTACAGCGGCTATTCTCACCGGAGCATCGACCAGCGTCTGTCAGAAAATACCTATCAAACCCATCGAAAAAATCGTTGCCAGCACCGGCCCTGAAAACACAAAGGCCACCCGAAGGTGGCCTTTGTGTTGCGTGGGGGGTATTGCGTGTTACTTACTTCTTGATTTCCCAGCCGGTCAGCTCGGCCAGGGCCTTGCCGATGTCAGCCAGGGAACGCACGGTCTTGACACCGGCGTCTTGCAGGGCGGCGAACTTCTCGTCCGCAGTGCCCTTGCCACCCGAAATGATGGCGCCAGCGTGGCCCATGCGCTTGCCCGCAGGTGCGGTAACACCGGCGATGTAGGAAACGACAGGCTTGGTCACGTTGGCCTTGATGAAGGCCGCGGCTTCTTCTTCGGCCGAACCGCCGATCTCACCGATCATGACGATCGCTTCGGTCTGCGGGTCTTCCTGGAACAGCTTCAGGATGTCGATGAAGTTGGAGCCCGGGATCGGGTCACCGCCGATACCGACGCAGGTCGACTGGCCGAAGCCGGCGTCGGTGGTCTGCTTGACCGCTTCGTAGGTCAGGGTGCCGGAGCGGGAAACGATACCGACCTTGCCCGGCAGGTGGATGTGGCCTGGCATGATGCCGATCTTGCACTCGCCCGGGGTGATGACACCTGGGCAGTTAGGGCCGATCAGGCGTACGCCCAGCTCGTCGCACTTGACCTTGGCGTCCAGCATGTCGAGGGTAGGAATACCCTCGGTGATGCAGACGATCAGCTTGATGCCACCGAAGGCCGCTTCCAGGATCGAGTCCTTGCAGAACGGAGCCGGAACGTAGATCACCGAAGCTTCGGCGCCGGTCGCCTCGACGGCTTCCTTGACGGTGTTGAACACCGGCAGGCCCAGGTGGGTGGTGCCACCCTTGCCTGGGGTTACACCGCCGACCATCTTGGTGCCGTAGGCGATGGCTTGTTCGGAGTGGAAAGTACCCTGCGAGCCGGTGAAGCCCTGGCAGATGACCTTGGTGTCTTTATTGATCAGGACGCTCATTACTTGCCCTCCGCAGCTTTGACAACTTGTTGAGCAGCGTCGGTCAGGCTGGTTGCCGCAATGATGTTCAAACCGCTTTCTGCCAGTACTTTAGCGCCCAGTTCGGCGTTGTTGCCTTCGAGGCGAACGACGACCGGAACCTTGACGCCGACTTCCTTCACTGCACCGATGATGCCTTCGGCAATCATGTCGCAGCGAACGATGCCGCCGAAGATGTTGACCAGAACGGCCGCGACATTGCTGTCGGACAGGATGATCTTGAACGCTTCGGTCACACGCTCCTTGGTAGCGCCACCGCCAACGTCGAGGAAGTTGGCCGGCTTGCCGCCGTGCAGGTTGACGATGTCCATGGTACCCATGGCCAGGCCGGCACCGTTGACCATGCAGCCGATGTTGCCTTCCAGCGCCACGTAGTTCAGTTCGAACTTGGCGGCGTGAGCTTCGCGAGCGTCGTCCTGGGAAGGATCGTGGAAGGTTTTCAGCTTAGGCTGACGGTACATGGCGTTGGCGTCGATGTTGATCTTGGCATCGAGGCAGTGCAGGTCGCCGTCGGCCTTGATGACCAGCGGGTTGACTTCCAGCAGGGCCAGGTCGTGGTCCTTGAACAGCTTGGCCAGGCCTACGAAGATCTTGGCGAACTGTTGAACCTGCTTGCCTTCCAGACCCAGCTGGAATGCCAGCTCACGACCCTGGAACGGCTGGGCGCCGACCAGCGGGTCGATGGTAGCCTTGAGGATCTTCTCGGGAGTTTCGTGAGCGACTTTCTCGATGTCCACGCCACCTTCGGTGGAGGCCATGAACACGATACGACGGCTCGAACGATCGACTACAGCGCCCAGGTACAGTTCCTTGGCGATGTCAGTGCAGGATTCGACCAGGATCTTGGAGACTGGCTGACCATTGGCGTCGGTCTGGTAGGTAACCAGGTTCTTGCCCAGCCACTGCGCAGCGAACGCCTTGGCGTCTTCTTTGCTGCGAACCAGCTTGACGCCGCCCGCTTTACCGCGACCACCGGCGTGGACCTGGGCTTTTACCACCCACTCCGAGCCGCCGATCTTGTCGCAGGCTTCTGCAGCTTGCTCAGGGGTATCGACTGCGAAACCCTTGGAAACTGGCAGGCCGTATTCAGCGAACAGCTGTTTACCCTGATACTCGTGAAGATTCATGCTTTTTACCGTCTTCGTTAGGTACTGCGCTTCGGCGCTGCGCCATTTCTGGCGCCGCGCCACCTGTGACCGTTTGCCCCGGGTTATCCCGGTGGCCCGGTCCGGCGGACGTTCCGCGGTGAGTCTTGCACGCAAGACCCACGACGGGCAGCCCGCCGTGGTTTCTTATAATTAACGCTTCTTACGGTTGGCCACGTGGATGGCACCGCCATTCACGGCCAGCGCGGCTTCATGCAGCGCTTCGGACAGGGTCGGATGGCTGAACACCATCATGCCCAGGTCTTCTGCGCTGGTACCGAATTCCATCGCGATCGCACCCTGCTGCACCAGTTCGGCAGCCGATGGGCCGATCACGTGAACGCCCAGTACGCGGTCGGTCTTGGCATCGGCGATGACCTTGACGAAACCACCGGTGTCGTTGGCAGCCATCGCACGGCCGCTGGCCGCGAACGGGAAGGTGCCCACGTTAACCTCAACGCCCTCGGCTTTCAACGCCTGTTCGGTCTTGCCAACCCACGCGATTTCCGGGTGGGTATAGATGACCGACGGGATCAGGTCGTAGTTCATCTGGGCCTTGTGGCCCTTGATGCGCTCGACGACCATGATGCCCTCTTCCGAAGCCTTGTGGGCCAGCATCAGGCCACGCACCACGTCACCGATGGCGTAGACGCCCGGTACGCTGGTGGCGCAGTGGTCATCGACGTAGATGTAGCCACGCTCGTCGATGGTCACGCCGCTGTCGGCGGCCAGCAGGTCGGTGGTCACAGGACGACGGCCGACGGCGACGATCAGCTTGTCGAAGACGATCTTCTGCTCGCCATTGGCGTCGGTGTAGGTGACTTCGACTTCTTCGCCGTTGACCTTCGAGCCGGTCACGCGGGCGCCCAGCTTGATGTCCAGGCCCTGCTTGGTCAGGGTCTTCTGGGCTTCCTTGGAAACCGCGGTGTCGGCGGCCATCAGGAAGGTATCCAGGGCTTCCAGGACGGTGACCTGGGCACCCAGGCGCGACCATACCGAACCCAGCTCCAGGCCGATCACGCCAGCGCCGATGACGCCCAGACGCTTCGGTACGGTCTGGAATTCCAGGGCGCCGGTGGAGTCGACGATGACTTTCTGGTCGACCGGAGCCGGCGGAATGTCGATCGGACGCGAACCGGAGGCCAGGATCACGTTCTCGGCTTCGATGACTTCGGTGGTGCCGTCGGGCTTGGTGACTTCGACCTTCTTGCCGGCCAGCAGTTTGCCGTGGCCCTGGATCGAGGTCACGCCGTTGGCCTTGAACAGGGTGGCGACGCCACCGGTCAGGTTCTTGACGATGCCAGCCTTACGGCCAACCATCGCGGCGACGTCCATCTTCACTTCGCCAGTGGAGATACCGTGGACGTTGAAGCTCTCTTTGGCTTCCTTGTACTTCCAGGAGCTGTCCAGCAGGGCCTTGGAAGGAATGCAACCCACGTTCAGGCAGGTACCGCCCAGGGCCAGCTTGCCCTCGGCGTCGGTGTATTTCTCGATGCAGGCGGTCTTGAGGCCGAGCTGAGCAGCCTTGATCGCGGCCACGTAGCCGCCAGGACCTGCACCAATCACTACCACGTCGAATTTCTGGGTCATAAAAGATTCCTTTTAAGCTTCAAGCGGCAAGCCTCAAGCGGCAAGCGACGCACTCCCGAGGGAGCAGCCACTTGCCGCTTGCAGCTGTGCGTTAGATGTCCAGCAGCAGACGAGCCGGGTCTTCCAGCAGGTTCTTGATGGTCACCAGGAAGGTTACCGCTTCCTTGCCGTCGATCAGGCGGTGGTCATAGGACAGCGCCAGGTACATCATCGGGCGAATGACCACTTGGCCATTGATCGCCATAGGACGCTGGATGATGTTGTGCATGCCCAGGATGGCCGCCTGCGGCGGGTTGACGATCGGGGTCGACATCATCGAGCCGAAGGTACCACCGTTGGTGATGGTGAAGGTACCGCCAGTCATCTCTTCGATGGCCAGCTTGCCTTCACGGGCCTTCTTGCCGAAGGTGGCGATACCGTTCTCGATTTCGGCCAGCGACATCGACTCGGCGTTGCGCAGGACCGGCACCACCAGGCCACGGTCGCTGGAGACGGCTACGCCGACGTCAGCGTAGCCGTGGTAGACGATGTCGTTGCCGTCGATCGAGGCGTTGACTGCCGGGAAGCGCTTGAGCGCCTCGGTGGCGGCCTTGACGAAGAACGACATGAAGCCCAGGCGTACACCGTTGTGGGTCTTCTCGAACAGGTCCTTGTACTTCGAACGCAGGGCCATGACTTCGGTCATGTCCACTTCGTTGAAGGTGGTCAGCATGGCCATGTTCGACTGGGCTTCGACCAGGCGCTCGGCGATCTTGGCGCGCAGGCGGGTCATCGGCACGCGCTTCTCGGTGCGATCGCCGGCGGCAGCGACTACAGGCGCGGCAGCAGCAGCGGCGGCAGGCTTGGCGGCGGCAGGTGCGGCCTTCTTGTTGGCGATGGCGGCAACCACGTCTTCCTTGGTCACGCGGCCACCCTTGCCGGTGCCAGCAACGGAAGCCAGGTCGATGCCGTTTTCTTCAGCCAGCTTGCGCGCGGCCGGGGCGGCAACCGGGTCGTCTTCGCCAGCGTCGGCGGCAGCGGCAGCCGGAGCAGCGGCGGCAGGCGCGGCAGCCGGAGCGGCAGCAGCGCCACCTTCAACGATCGAGCCCAGGACTTCGTCGGACAGGACGGTGTCGCCCTCGCCCTTGACGATGTCGCCCAGCACGCCATCGGCGGTGGCCAGCACTTCCAGGACGACCTTGTCGGTCTCGATGTCGACGATCAGCTCGTCACGCTTGACGGCTTCGCCCGGCTTCTTGTGCCAGGTGGCAACGGTGCCGTCGGCGACCGATTCCGGGAAGGTTGGGGCTTTGATCTCAATAGCCATTGTCAGTGTTTCCTTAAATTCGGTTTCAGGTGCGCGAAGGCGTTAGACAGTGAAGGCATCCTGCAGCAGTTTTTCCTGCTGCTCGGCGTGCATCGAAGCGTAACCACAGGCTGGCGCGGCGGAAGCGTCGCGGCCGGCGTACTCCAGGACCAGCGCCTTGTTGTGGCGGGTCAGGATGCGGCGCATGTGATGCTGGCTGCTGTACCAGGCGCCCTGGTTCATCGGCTCTTCCTGGCACCACACCGCATGCTTGAGGTTGGTGTACGGCGCCAGGATTTCCACCAGGTCGTCCTCAGGGAACGGATACAGCTGCTCGATACGCACGATGGCGATGTCTTCGCGGCCTTCGGCACGGCGCTTTTCCAGCAGGTCGTAGTAGACCTTGCCGCTGCACAGCACGAGGCGTTCGACCTTGGCCGGATCGAGGGTGTCGATTTCCGGGATCACGGTCTGGAACGAGCCTTCGGCCAGGTCTTCCAGGGTCGAGACGGCCAGCTTGTGGCGCAGCAGCGACTTCGGCGTCAGGACGATCAGCGGCTTGCGCAGCGGGCGGATGACCTGGCGGCGCAGCAGGTGATAGATCTGTGCCGGGGTGGTCGGTACGCACACCTGGATGTTGTGCTCGGCGCACAGCTGCAGGTAACGCTCCAGACGCGCGGAGGAGTGCTCCGGCCCCTGCCCTTCGTAACCGTGCGGCAGCAGCATGGTCAGGCCGCACAGACGGCCCCACTTGTGCTCGCCGCTGGTGATGAACTGGTCGATCACCACCTGGGCACCGTTGGCGAAGTCACCGAACTGGGCTTCCCAGATCACCAGCGCGTTCGGCGTGGTGGTCGAGTAACCGTATTCGAAGGCCAGTACCGCTTCTTCCGACAGGAAGGAGTCGTACAGCTCGAACTTCGGCTGGCCCGGGAACAGGTTCTGCAGCGGTACGTAGGTGCTGGCGTCCTTCTGGTTGTGCAGCACCGCGTGGCGGTGCGAGAAGGTGCCACGGCCGATGTCCTGGCCGGTCATGCGGATCGGGTGGCCTTCGAACTGCAGCGTGGCGTAGGCCATGGTCTCTGCATAACCCCAGTTGATCGGCAGGCCGCCGGCCTGCATCTTCTGGCGGTCTTCGTAGATCTTCGCCACCTGGCGCTGGACCACGAAGCCTTCCGGCAGCTCGAGCAGCTTGGCCGAGAGGTCCTGCAGGGTCTTGAGGTCGAAGCGGGTGTCGTGACGCGCGGTCCAGGCATGGCCCAGGTAGGGACGCCAGTCGACGAACAGCTCGCGATTCGGCTCCTTGACCAGGCTCTTGACCACGTGCAGGCCGTTGTCCAGCGCGTTGCGGTACTCGTCGATCTTGGCCTGGGCACGCTCGGCGTCGATACGCCCGGCCTGGATCAAGGCCTCGGCGTACAGCTCGCGGGTAGTGCGCTGCTTGCTGATCTGCTGGTACATCAGCGGCTGGGTGCCGTTCGGCTCGTCGGCCTCGTTGTGGCCGCGACGACGGTAGCAGACCAGGTCGATGACCACGTCACGCTTGAACTGCATGCGGTAGTCGATGGCCAGCTGGGTCACGAACAGGACCGCTTCCGGATCATCGCCGTTCACGTGCAGGATCGGCGCCTGGATCATCTTGGCGACGTCGGTGGCGTACTCGGTGGAGCGCGAGTCCAGCGGGTTGGAGATGGTGAAACCAACCTGGTTGTTGATCACGATGTGCACGGTGCCGCCGGTCTTGAAACCGCGGGTCTGCGACATCTGGAAGGTTTCCATGACCACGCCCTGGCCGGCGAACGCGGCGTCGCCGTGGATCGAGATCGGCAGGACCTTGTCACCGACGGTGTCGTTGCGACGGTCTTGGCGGGCGCGAACCGAACCTTCTACCACCGGCGAGACGATTTCCAGGTGGGATGGGTTGAACGCCATGGCCAGGTGGACTTCGCCACCGGGGGTCATCACGTTGGAGGAGAAGCCCTGGTGATACTTCACGTCACCGGAGCCCAGCTCGTTCATCTTCTTGCCTTCGAACTCGTCGAACAGCTCGCGCGGGTTCTTGCCGAAGGTGTTGACCAGCACGTTGAGGCGGCCGCGGTGGGCCATGCCGATCACGACCTCCTTGGTGCCGTAGGAACCGGAGCGCTGGATCATTTCGTCCAGCATCGGGATCAGGCTTTCGCCGCCCTCGAGGCCGAAACGCTTGGTGCCCGGGTACTTGGTGCCCAGGTATTTCTCCAGGCCTTCGCCTGCGGTGACGCGCTCGAGCAGGTGGGTCTGCACGTCGGCGGAGAATTCAGGACGGCCACGGACGCTTTCCAGGCGCTGCTGGAACCAGCTGCGCTGTTCGGAATCGACGATGTGGGTGAACTCGGCGCCGATGGTGCGACAATATGTCTTCTGCAGCGCATCGAAGATTTCGCGTAGGCTCGCTTCCTCTTTGCCGATGAACAGGTCACCGGTACGGAAGGTCGTATCAAGGTCGGCATTGGTCAAGCCGTAGTGATTGATCGACAGGTCTACGGGCGCAGGGCGCTGCCACAACCCCAACGGGTCGAGCTTGGCAGCCTGATGGCCGCGCATACGATAGGCCTGGATCAGTCGCAGAACTTCAACCTGCTTCTTCTCGTGTTCACTGCTCACGCTCCCGGCGGAAACCGGTTGGGCGCGGCGCTGGTTCTTTGCCAGCAGTACGAAATGGTCGCGGATTGTAGAGTGCGATACATCGGTAGCGGTGCTGCCGTCGGCGGGCAACTTCTGGAAGTAGGTGCGCCACTCTTCTGGCACAGCGTTAGGGTCGTGCAGGTAGAGCTCATAAAGCTCTTCCACATATGCAGCGTTACCACCTGAAAGGTGGGCGCTTTCCCACATGCGCTGCATCACGCTTTCTTGCATGCTTGGTCACCCTCGGTTAGGGGACTGATCGGCAAGAGCCACAGCAAACCTGGAAAAGTCCGAACACAGCGACTGAACCACGCCACCTGGATCCTGCAGATTTTCCGGGTACCAGCCCGGAAGCCCCTGCTGGTCTCATATCTTCATAGGTAATGAGCGCAGGCTTTGTGGGCCCGTGCTCGGGTTTTACCTCAGTGCGGGCTCAACGCCCGCACCTCGGCTTACTGCTGGTGCAACATTTTTGGATCAGGTGCCGCTTTGCAGCAGCATGTTACGTACGTGACCGATTGCCTTGGTCGGGTTCAGACCTTTCGGGCAAACGTTTACGCAGTTCATGATCCCGCGGCAGCGGAATACGCTGAACGGGTCATCCAGGGACGCCAGGCGCTCCTGGGTCTTGGTGTCGCGGCTGTCGGCCAGGAAGCGATAGGCCTGCAGCAGAGCGGCGGGGCCCAGGAACTTGTCCGGGTTCCACCAGAACGACGGGCAGGAGGTCGAGCAGCAGGCGCACAGGATGCACTCGTACAGACCGTCCAGCTTGTCGCGGTCTTCCGGCGACTGCAGACGCTCGATGGCCGGGGCCGGGGTGTCGTTCTGCAGGTACGGCTTCACCTTCTCGTACTGCTTGTAGAAGATGCTCATGTCGACGACCAGGTCACGAATGACCGGCAGGCCCGGCAGAGGGCGCAGGACCAGCTTGTTGCCCTTGACCACCGACGACAGCGGGGTGATGCAGGCCAGGCCGTTCTTGCCGTTGATGTTCATGCCATCGGAGCCGCAAACGCCTTCACGGCAGGAGCGACGGTAGGAGAAGCCCTCGTCCTGCTCCTTGATCAATGCCAGCACGTCCAGAACCATCAGATCCTTGCCACCGGTGTCGACCTGGAAGGTCTGCATCTTCGGCGCCGAATCGGTGTCCGGGTTGTAACGATAAACTTCGACTTGCAACATAGCGGCCACCCTTAGTAAGTCCGGACTTTTGGTTCGAAGGCAGGAACTGTCTTCGGCGCAAAGTTGACGCCACGCTTGGCGACGCGCTTCTCACCCGGGTAGTACAGGGTGTGGCACAGCCAGTTCTCGTCGTCACGGTCTTCGTAGTCTTCACGGGCGTGAGCGCCGCGGGACTCTTTGCGGGCTTCGGCCGCGATGGCGGTCGCTTCAGCGACTTCCAGCAGGTTCTGCAGCTCCAGCGCTTCGATACGCGCGGTGTTGAAGGCCTGGGACTTGTCGTTGATCTTGACGTTGGCGATACGGTCGCGCAGGCCAGCCAGCTGCTCGATACCCTTCTGCATGTATTCGCCGGTACGGAATACACCGAAGTAGTTCTGCATGCAGCTCTGCAGCTCGCGCTTGAGGCTGGCGACGTCTTCGCCGGTGGTGCGCTCGTTGAGCTTGCTCAGGCGGTTCAGGGCAACATCGACGTCGGTGTCGCTGGCATCGCGGTACTCGACGCCTTCGGTCAGCGCCTTCTCCAGGTGCAGGCCGGCAGCACGGCCGAACACGACCAGGTCGAGCAGCGAGTTGCCGCCCAGGCGGTTGGCACCGTGGACCGATACGCACGCCACTTCACCTACGGCGAACAGGCCAGGAATGATCTGGTCGTTGCCTTGGGCGTCCATGGTGATGGCCTGGCCATGAATGTTGGTGGCAACACCACCCATCATGTAGTGGCAGGTCGGAATGACCGGAACCGGCGCGACCACAGGGTCGACGTGGGCGAAGGTCTTGGATAGCTCGCAGATACCTGGCAGGCGGCTGTGCAGCACTTCCTCACCCAGGTGGTCCAGCTTCAGCAGTACGTGGTCCTTGTTCGGGCCCACGCCGTTGCCGGCGATGATTTCCTTGACCATGGAACGGGCGACCACGTCGCGGCCAGCCAGGTCCTTCGCGTTCGGCGCGTAACGCTCCATGAAGCGCTCGCCGTGGGCGTTGATCAGGTAGCCACCCTCACCGCGGCAACCTTCGGTGACCAGTACACCGGCGCCGGCGATGCCGGTCGGGTGGAACTGCCACATCTCGATGTCCTGCACCGGCACGCCAGCGCGCAGGGCCATGCCGACACCGTCGCCGGTGTTGATCAGGGCGTTGGTGGTGGAGGCGTAGATACGGCCCGCACCGCCGGTAGCCAGAACGGTGGCCTTGGACTTGATGTACATGGTTTCGCCGGTTTCGATGCAGATCGCGATCACACCGACGAAGGCGCCGTCCTGGTTCTTCACCAGGTCAACGGCGTAGTACTCGTTGAGGAAGGTGGTGCCCGCCTTCAGGTTGCCCTGATAGAGGGTGTGCAGCAGCGCGTGACCGGTACGGTCGGAGGCTGCGCAGGTACGGGCGGCCTGGCCACCCTTGCCGAAGTCCTTGGACTGGCCACCGAACGGACGCTGGTAGATACGGCCGGTTTCGGTACGGGAGAACGGCAGGCCCATGTGGTCCAGCTCGAAGACCGCGGCCGGGCCTTCCTGACACATGTATTCGATCGCGTCCTGGTCACCGATGTAGTCGGAGCCCTTGACGGTATCGTACATGTGCCAGCGCCAGTCGTCGTTCGGGTCGGCCGAAGCGATGGCGCAGGTGATGCCGCCCTGGGCGGAAACGGTGTGCGAACGGGTCGGGAACACCTTGGTGACCACAGCAGTCTTGTGACCGCCCTGGGCCAGCTGCAGCGCAGCGCGCATGCCGGCACCGCCGCCACCGATGATGATGGCGTCGAAGGAAATCGTTGGAATTTTAGCCATGGATCAGATACCCCAGAGAATCTGCACACCCCAGACGAAGTAGGCGAACATCGCAACGCCGCATACAGCCTGGAACAGGAAACGAATCGCAGTCGCCGACTTGCCGAACGACATCGGCGTCAGGTAGTCGGTGGCAATGGTCCACATGCCGACCCAGGCGTGGGCGCCCAGGGCAACGAGTGCCAGCAGACTGAAGATTCGCATCGCGTTGTTGGAGAACAGACCGTGCCACTGGGCATAGTCGAGACCCGGGTGAACGGCGACGTAGCCGATCAGGAAGATGAAGTAAGCCGCGAGAACGACCGCAGATACGCGCTGCGCCATCCAGTCATAGAGGCCCGAACGCGACAGGTTCGTGACATTAGTTACCATACCCAAACTCCCGCCAGAACGATCAGCACCACGGAGATGACGATCACGATTTTCGAGCCCAGCTTGCCGCCTTCCAGCGTCTCGCCGACGCCCATGTCCATGATCAGGTGACGAATGCCGGCCACCAGGTGATACAGCAGGCCGGACAGCAGGCCCCAGGTCACCAGTTTGGCCAGCGGGCTGGTCAGACACGCCTTCACCTCGGCAAAGCCCTCCTCGGAACCCAGCGACTTGCCCAGTGCATACAGCATGATGGCAAGGCCGAGGAACAGGATGACGCCGGAGATACGGTGAAGAATGGACGTGTATGCGGTGATCGGGAGTTTGATGGTCCTTAGGTCTAGGTTTACAGGTCGTTGGCTTTTCACGGCTTTTTTCACACTGAAGAGCCCCTAGCTAACAGGGCAAAGTTGTTGGTAAGTGTACTGGTCAGGTACCCACCACCCAGGGAGCGACGACCCCCAGCGGAACGGGCTTGCAAGCCCCTGGCGGTCGGTTGCGGAGTATAGACAGTTAGGCTGCTTATGACAACGTGAGGGGCTCGCCCAAATAGCGCATTGCCTTTAATGGATAAAAGGCGTAAATGGGCGACAATTTCGCGAAAAACCAGGGCTCAGAGGGCGTTTCAACCAGCCTTTAGGCAAATTGACATTCGAATTTATCCCTCTATAGTGGTGCGGGCCCTGCGTGGGGGGTCTGTCTGATGATTTCAAGCATTAATAGGAGGCCACATGGCTGACAAAAAAGCGCAGTTGGTCATCGAGGGCGCAGCCCCCGTCGAGCTGCCCATTTTAACCGGCACCGTTGGTCCCGATGTTATCGACGTCCGCGGGTTGGGGGCTACTGGTCACTTCACCTTCGACCCCGGTTTCATGGCGACCGCCTCGTGCGAATCGAAGATTACCTATATTGACGGCGACAAGGGTGTCCTGCTGCACCGCGGCTACCCGATCGAACAGCTCGCCGAAAAATCGGACTACCTGGAAACCTGCTACCTGCTGCTCAACGGCGAATTGCCCAATGCCGAGCAGAAGGCCCAGTTCGTCAGCACCGTGAAGAACCACACCATGGTTCACGAGCAGCTGAAATCCTTCTTCAACGGCTTCCGCCGCGACGCCCACCCGATGGCGGTGATGTGCGGCGTGGTCGGCGCCCTTTCGGCGTTCTATCACGACTCCCTGGATATCAACAACCCGCAGCACCGCGAAATCTCCGCGGTGCGCCTGGTCGCCAAGATGCCGACCCTGGCCGCGATGGTCTACAAGTACTCCATGGGCCAGCCGATGATGTACCCGCGTAACGACCTGTCGTACGCGGAGAACTTCCTGCACATGATGTTCAACACCCCGTGCGAGATCAAACCGATCAGCCCGGTGCTGGCCAAGGCGATGGACCGGATCTTCATCCTCCATGCCGACCACGAGCAGAACGCCTCCACCTCTACCGTGCGTTTGGCGGGCTCCTCGGGTGCCAACCCGTTCGCCTGTATCGCTGCCGGCATCGCCGCGCTGTGGGGCCCTGCCCATGGCGGCGCCAACGAAGCCGTGCTGACCATGCTCGATGAAATTGGCGATGTTTCGAACATCGACAAGTACATCGCCAAGGCCAAGGACAAGAACGATCCGTTCAAGCTCATGGGCTTCGGTCACCGCGTGTACAAGAACCGCGACCCGCGCGCCACCGTGATGAAGCAGACCTGCGACGAAGTCCTGAGCGAACTGGGCATCAAGAACGACCCGCAGCTGGAACTGGCCATGCGCCTGGAAGAGATCGCCCTGACCGATCCATACTTCATCGAGCGCTCGCTGTACCCGAACGTCGACTTCTACTCGGGCATCATTCTCAAGGCGATCGGCATTCCGACCAGCATGTTCACCGTGATCTTCGCCCTGGCACGTACCGTGGGCTGGATCTCGCACTGGAAGGAAATGCTCTCCAGCCCGTACAAGATCGGCCGTCCGCGCCAGCTGTACACCGGCCACGAGCAGCGTGACATCGTTGATCTGAAGGACCGCAAGTAAGCGTTGCCCGGCAACACTGAACGCACCTTCCAAGAAGGCCACCCTTGCGGTGGCCTTTTTCATCGCCGGCAAGCCGGCTCCCACAGGCATGGCGGTGTCCTTGAAACAGCGCAGGACAGGTGGGAGCCGGCTTGCCGGCGATAGGCCGCAACGCACCTACATCTGCAGAAACGCCGCCACCCGCTGCGCCGCCGCCTGCAGATGCTGCTCGTGGGTGAACCCCGACGCCTTCAACGGCTTGAGGTCATGATCCCCTGCCGTCAGCCAGCAGATCTGGATCGAAGGCGAAAGCACATAACCCTCCACCGCCTCCCGGTTACCCAGGGCATCACGCTCCCCCTGGACGATCAAGGTACGCGTACGCAGCCCCGCCAGATGCTCGACCCGAGGCTTGTCAGGCTTGCCCACCGCATAGAACGGATACCCCAGGCACACCAGCGCGTCGGCGCCCAGCTCATCGGCCAGAAGGCTCGCCATCCGCCCACCCATGGACTTGCCGCCGATCGCCAGCGGCCCCGTGACCAATGGCCGCACCTGGGCATACACCTGACGCCAGCAATCGAGCAACACCGGCTGCGGATTGGGCGGTCGCTTGCCACCCCCCACGCGGCGCTGCGCCATGTAGGGAAATTCGAAGCGCACAACCCCTACCCCTTGCTCCGCGAGGCTTTGCGCCATGTCCTCCATGAAACCGCTGTCCATCGGCGCGCCTGCGCCGTGGGCCAGGATCAGGCAGCCTTTGTAACCCTCCCTGTCCCCCACCCTAGGTGGATCGCAGCGCAAGCCTGAGACATTTCCCACCTGCGCCCATTGATCCCCGTCAATACCGGCAATGTGCCCATTACTCATGCTTCGCCTCGCTATCTAGCCTGCCTATAACCGTGGATGGGAACCCATACATGAACACAACCAGCAGTACCGCCTATAACTACAAGGTGGTCCGCCAATTCGCCATCATGACGGTGGTGTGGGGAATCGTCGGGATGGGGCTCGGCGTATTCATCGCCGCACAGCTCGTCTGGCCCGCCCTGAACCTCGACCTCCCGTGGACCAGCTTCGGCCGCCTGCGACCACTGCACACCAATGCGGTGATCTTCGCCTTCGGCGGCTGCGCCTTGTTCGCCACCTCCTATTATTCGGTGCAACGCACCTGTCAGACCACCCTGTTCGCGCCGCGCCTGGCGGCGTTCACGTTCTGGGGCTGGCAACTGGTGATCCTGCTGGCAGCCATTACCCTGCCACTGGGCTTCACCAGCTCCAAGGAGTACGCCGAACTGGAATGGCCGATCGACATTCTGATCACCATCGTCTGGGTCGCCTACGCCGTGGTGTTCTTCGGCACGCTGATCAAGCGCAACACCAAGCACATCTACGTCGGCAACTGGTTCTACGGTGGCTTCATCCTCACCGTGGCGATGTTGCACATCGTCAACAACCTGGAGATGCCGGTCAGCCTGACCAAGTCCTACTCGCTGTACGCCGGCGCCACCGACGCGATGGTGCAATGGTGGTACGGCCACAACGCCGTGGGCTTCTTCCTGACCGCAGGCTTCCTGGGCATGATGTATTACTACGTGCCCAAGCAGGCCGAGCGCCCGGTGTATTCCTATCGCCTGTCGATCGTGCACTTCTGGGCGCTGATCACCCTGTACATCTGGGCCGGCCCGCACCATTTGCACTACACCGCGCTGCCTGACTGGGCGCAATCGCTGGGCATGATCATGTCGCTGATCCTGCTGGCCCCGAGCTGGGGCGGCATGATCAACGGCATGATGACCCTCTCCGGGGCCTGGCACAAACTGCGCAGCGACCCGATCCTGCGTTTCCTGGTGGTGTCGCTGGCCTTCTACGGCATGTCCACCTTCGAAGGCCCGATGATGGCCATCAAGACCGTCAACGCCCTCTCCCACTACACCGACTGGACCATCGGCCACGTCCATGCCGGCGCCCTCGGCTGGGTGGCGATGATCTCCATCGGCGCGCTGTACCACACCATCCCGAAAGTGTTCGGCAAGGAGCGCATGTACAGCATCGGCCTGATCAACGCGCACTTCTGGCTGGCCACCATCGGCACCGTGCTGTACATCGCCTCGATGTGGGTCAACGGCATCGCCCAGGGCCTGATGTGGCGCGCGGTCAACGCCGACGGCACGCTCACCTATTCCTTCGTGGAGACCCTGGTGGCCAGCCACCCAGGCTTCATCGTCCGCTTCGTCGGCGGCGCGATTTTCCTCACCGGCATGCTGCTGATGGCCTGGAACACCTGGCGCACCGTGCGCGCACCAGCCACCGCCGCCGCCCCTGCGAACGCCCAGCTGGCCTGAGGAGAGAAGCCTGATGAAACACGAAGTCATCGAGAAAAACGTAGGCCTGCTGGCATTGCTGATGGTATTTGCCGTCAGCATCGGCGGCCTGACCCAGATCGTCCCGCTGTTCTTCCAGGACGTGACCAACAAGCCGGTCGAAGGCATGAAGCCCTATACCGCCCTGCAGCTCGAAGGCCGCGACATCTACATCCGCGAAGGCTGCGTAGGCTGCCACTCGCAGATGATCCGCCCGTTCCGCGCCGAGACCGAGCGCTACGGCCATTACTCGGTCGCTGGCGAAAGCGTCTGGGACCACCCGTTCCTGTGGGGCTCCAAGCGCACCGGGCCTGACCTGGCCCGCGTCGGTGGCCGCTACTCCGACGACTGGCACCGTGCGCACCTGTACAACCCGCGCAACGTCGTGCCCGAGTCGAAGATGCCGTCCTACCCGTGGCTGGTGGCGCAGAAGGTCGACAACAGCCATACCGACACCAAGATGCGCACCCTGCGCACCCTGGGCGTGCCCTACACCGACGAGGACATCGCCGGCGCCCGCGACGCGGTCAAGGGCAAGACCGAGATGGACGCCCTGGTGGCCTACCTGCAGGTGCTGGGCACCTCGATCAAGAACAAGAGGTAAGCGATGGAACTGTCATTGGATATCGGCATGATCCGCGGCCTGGGCACCCTGATGGTGATGATCGCCTTCATCGGCCTGAGCCTGTGGGTATTCAACCGTCGCCGCGACCGCGACTTCGCCGAAGCGCGCCTGCTGCCCTTCGTCGATGACCGCCTGCCCCCGGCCGGGCAGGAACCTGCCACAAGGAGTAACCGGTAATGACCACCTTCTGGAGTACGTACATCAGCGTACTGACCCTCGGCAGCCTCATCGGCCTGACCTGGCTGCTGCTCGGCACCCGCAAGGGCCAGAGCAGGAACACCACCGACCAGACCATGGGCCACAGCTTCGATGGCATCGAGGAATACGACAACCCACTGCCCAAGTGGTGGTTCTGGCTGTTCGTCGGCACCCTGGTGTTCGCGGTCGGCTACCTGATCCTCTATCCGGGCCTGGGCAACTGGAAAGGCGTTCTGCCGGGCTATGAGAATGGCTGGACCCAGGTCAACGAATGGCAGAAGGAGATGGACAAGGCCGACGCCAAGTTCGGGCCAATCTTCGCCAAGTATGCCGCCATGCCCGTGAAAGAAGTGGCCAAGGACCCGCAAGCCCTGAAGATGGGCAGCCGCCTGTTCGCCTCGAACTGCTCGGTGTGCCATGGCTCCGACGCCAAGGGCGCCTATGGCTTCCCCAACCTGACCGACAAGGACTGGCGTTGGGGTGGCGAGCCGGAGACCATCAAGGCCTCGATCATGGACGGGCGTCACGGCGTGATGCCGGGCTGGGCCGAGGTGATCGGCGAGCAGGGCGTAGCCGACGTGGCCGCCTTCGTGCTGACCAACCTGGACGGGCGCAGCCTGCCGGAAGGCGCCAAGGCCGACCCGGCCAAGGGCCAGGAGATCTTCGCCGCCAACTGCGTGGCCTGCCACGGGCCTGAGGGCAAAGGCACCCCGGCCATGGGCGCACCGAACCTGACCCACCCGCAGGCGTTCATCTACGGTTCGAGCTTCGCCCAGCTGCAGCAGACCATCCGCTACGGTCGCCAGGGCCAGATGCCGGCCCAGCGCGAGATCCAGGGCAACGACAAGGTCCACTTGCTCGCCGCCTATGTGTATAGCCTGTCGCAGGATGTCGGGTCCGAAACCGTGTCCGCCAAGTAACACCCTTCGCGGGTAGACCCGCCCCACAAGGATCATCGCTGTCCCTGTGGGAGCGCGTTTACCCGCGAAAATCCCGCCGAAGTGCCAGGACGAACCGCATCCGTCAATGGCCTCAGCACTGCCCTCCCCGCCTCATCCCTCCTTGCACCCCCTCTGAACGGAACTAAGCTTGTTGCCACAGCAGCCTCGCTTATCGCGAGACGCTCTGGCACGGCGTGGGGCCTGACGCCGTGCAACGTCTTCGACCTCGATCACCTGCGGCCCTGGAAGCCCGTCCCGCATTCAAGGACCGCGTAGAAAAAAGCTTGACCGATCGATCAGAAAAAGGCGAAAAACGGTACACATTACAAACATTTATTTGTGTACAATCATCCAGCCCCTAAACCGCGGGACGGTGGTGGAAAGGGCCTGGACACGGGTCGGCGCGAGTATCCTTGCGTTGCCATAACCCTGGTGGTTATCGATACTGGCGCCGATTTTCGACCAACAAGAACACCCTAAACCGTGGAACCTTAGAATGAGCACTGTAATCAGTCCGACTGCTTATAACTATAAGGTCGTCCGCCAGTTCGCCATCATGACGGTGGTCTGGGGGATCCTTGGCATGGGGCTCGGCGTCTTCATCGCCTCGCAACTGGTATGGCCCCAGCTGAACCTGGACCTGCCATGGACGAGCTTCGGCCGCCTTCGCCCGCTGCACACCAACCTGGTGATCTTCGCCTTCGGAGGTTGCGCGCTGTTCGCCACCTCCTACTACGTCGTGCAGCGCACCTGCCAGACCCGGCTGATCTCCGACAGCATGGCCGCCTTCACCTTCTGGGGTTGGCAGGCAGTGATCGTCGGCGCCCTGATCACCCTGCCGATGGGCTACACCACCACCAAGGAATACGCCGAGCTCGAGTGGCCGCTGGCGATTCTCCTGGCCATCGTCTGGGTCACCTACGGCCTGGTGTTCTTCGGCACCATCGTCAAGCGCAAGACCAAGCACATCTACGTCGGCAACTGGTTCTACGGTGGCTTCATCGTGGTCACGGCGATGCTGCACATCGTCAACCACATGTCCCTGCCGGTCAGCCTGTTCAAGTCGTACTCGGCCTACTCCGGCGCCACCGACGCAATGATCCAGTGGTGGTACGGGCACAACGCCGTGGGCTTCTTCCTGACCACCGGCTTCCTGGGGATGATGTACTACTTCGTGCCCAAGCAGGCCGAACGCCCGATCTACTCCTATCGCCTGTCGATCGTGCACTTCTGGGCGCTGATCACCCTGTACATCTGGGCAGGCCCGCACCACCTGCACTACACCGCGCTGCCTGACTGGGCACAGTCGCTGGGCATGGTGATGTCGATCATCCTGCTGGCCCCGAGCTGGGGCGGCATGATCAACGGCATGATGACCCTCTCCGGCGCCTGGCACAAACTGCGCACCGACCCGATCCTGCGTTTCCTGGTGGTGTCGCTGGCCTTCTACGGCATGTCCACCTTCGAAGGCCCGATGATGGCCATCAAGACGGTCAACTCGCTGTCGCACTACACCGACTGGACCATCGGCCACGTCCATGCCGGCGCCCTCGGCTGGGTGGCGATGATTTCCATCGGCTCGGTCTACCACATGATTCCCAAGCTCTACGGCCGCCAGCAGATGCACAGCGTCGGCCTGATCAACGCGCACTTCTGGCTGGCGACCATCGGCACCGTGCTGTACATCGCCTCGATGTGGGTCAACGGCATCACCCAAGGCCTGATGTGGCGCGCCATCAACGACGACGGTACCCTCACCTATTCCTTCGTCGAAGCCCTCCAGGCGAGCCACCCGGGTTACATCGTCCGCGCCCTGGGCGGTGCGTTCTTCGCCTCCGGCATGCTGCTGATGGCCTACAACGTCTACCGCACCGTCCGCGCCTCGAAGCCGGCCGAAGCTGAGGAAGCCGCCAAGATCGTCGTCGTGGGAGCTCACTGATGAAACACGAAGCAGTCGAGAAGAATATCGGCCTGCTGGCCTTCTTCATGGTCATCGCCGTCAGCATCGGCGGCCTGACCCAGATCGTCCCGCTGTTCTTCCAGGACGTGACCAACAAGCCGGTCGAGGGCATGAAGCCCCGAACCGCGCTGGAGCTCGAAGGCCGCGACATCTACATCCGCGAAGGCTGCGTGGGCTGCCACTCGCAGATGATCCGCCCGTTCCGCGCCGAGACCGAGCGTTACGGCCACTACTCGGTCGCTGGCGAGAGCGTCTGGGACCACCCGTTCCTGTGGGGCTCCAAGCGTACCGGGCCTGACCTGGCTCGCGTCGGTGGCCGCTACTCCGACGACTGGCACCGCGCACACCTGTACAACCCGCGCAACGTGGTGCCCGAGTCGAAGATGCCGTCCTACCCGTGGCTGGTAGAGAACAAGCTCGACGGCAAGAATACGCCGAAGAAGATGGAAGTCCTGCGCACCCTGGGCGTGCCCTACACCGACGAGGACATCGCCGGCGCCCGCGACGCGGTCAAGGGCAAGACCGAGATGGACGCCATCGTGGCGTACCTGCAAGGCCTTGGCACCATCATCAAGAGCAAGCGGTGACACTGATGGATATCGGGATGATTCGCGGCCTGGGCACCGTCGTGGTGATGGTGGCCTTCGTTGGCTTGGCGCTGTGGGTGTTCAACCCACGGCGCAAGAAGGAGTTCGACGAGGCGACCCGGTTGCCGTTCGCCGATGACCCCGAGGCCAGCCAGCACGTCGAGCAAGCGCAAGCGAAAGCTTCTAGGAGCAACGAACAATGACAACCTTCTGGAGTCTGTACGTCACCGTCCTGACCCTGGGCACCATCTTCTCTCTGACCTGGCTGTTGCTTTCCACCCGCAAGGGCCAGCGCGAGGAAGCGACCGACGAGACCGTCGGCCATGCCTTCGACGGTATCGAGGAATACGACAACCCGCTGCCCAAGTGGTGGTTCTGGCTGTTCGTCGGCACCATCGTGTTCGCCCTGGGCTACCTGGTGCTGTACCCGGGCCTGGGTAACTGGAAAGGCATCCTGCCCGGCTACCAGTACCTGGATAACGAGAAGAAGACCGAGTTCAGCAACGGCCAGCCGGGCTGGACCGGCGTGCACGAGTGGGAAAAGGAAATGGCCAAGGCCGACGCCCGCTTCGGACCGATCTTCGCCAAGTTCGCCGCCATGCCCATCGAGGAAGTGGCCAAGGACCCGCAAGCACTGAAGATGGGCGGCCGCCTGTTCGCCTCCAACTGCTCGGTGTGCCACGGCTCTGACGCCAAGGGCGCCTACGGCTTCCCCAACCTGACCGACAACGATTGGCGTTGGGGCGGCGAGCCGGAGACCATCAAGGCCACCATCATGAATGGTCGCCATGGCGTGATGCCGGCCTGGGCCGAAGTGCTCGGCGAGCAGGGCGTGGCCGACGTGGCCGCCTTCGTGCTGACCAACCTGGACGGGCGCAGCCTGCCGGAAGGCGCCAAGGCCGACCCGGCCAATGGCCAGAAGCTCTTCGCCGCCAACTGCGTGGCCTGCCACGGACCTGAAGGCAAAGGCACCCCGGCCATGGGCGCGCCGAACCTGACCCACCCACAGGCGTTCATCTACGGCTCGAGCTTCGCCCAGCTGCAACAGACCATCCGCTACGGTCGCCAGGGCCAGATGCCGGCCCAGGCGCAGATGCAGGGCAACGACAAGGTCCACCTGCTGGCGGCCTATGTCTACAGCCTCTCGCATCAAGAACAGGAAACGGCCAAGGCCGAGTGAGTGTGTGACCCAGGCCCCGCCAGTGACCCTGCCGGGGCCTTTTTCTTGAGCAGGGGTTCCGGCGCTATCGCCGGCAAGCCCCCACCTGTCCCACGCTGTTTTCAGAGACACCGCCATACCTGTGGGAGCCGGCTTGCCGGCGATGAAGCCAGACAATTCAACCCTTGATGACCTGGATCAATTGACAGCTGCCACTACACGATCCAACCCATAAACCCAATGCGACTAAAGGTCGCGGCGCGCTCCCTGCCTGCCAGCACAGGCGTATCATGGGCCGCAGAGCGCTAGCAGAATGCGTAGGACTGCGGCCGGCAGGTACTGGCCGCGGCATTTCTCCACTGCCGTGGGACACGATGATGAGCAAGCAAATTCCGGTACATGATGTCACCCCGCCCGCCAAGAAAGGCCAGGAATCCCTCGACCTCTATGCCTCCCGGGAAAAGATCTACACCCGTGCCTTCACCGGCGTGTTCCGCAGGCTGCGGATGGTCGGCGGAGCCATCCTGTTCCTGCTCTACTTCGGCACCGTGTGGCTGAACTGGGGCGACCACCAGGCCGTGTGGTGGAACCTGCCCGAGCGCAAGTTCTACATCTTCGGCGCTACCATCTGGCCCCAGGACTTCATCCTGCTCTCGGGCCTGCTGATCGTCGCCGCCTTCGGCCTGTTCTTCATCACCGTGTTCGCCGGGCGCGTGTGGTGCGGCTATACCTGCCCGCAAAGCGTCTGGACCTGGATCTTCATGTGGTGCGAGAAAGTCACCGAGGGCGACCGCAACCAACGCATGAAGCTGGACAAGGCGCCGATGAGCGGCAACAAGCTGCTGCGCAAGACCGCCAAGCACAGCCTGTGGCTGCTGATCGGCTTCGTCACCGGCATGACCTTCGTGGGCTATTTCTCGCCGATCCGCGAACTGGTCGGCGAATTCTTCACCGGCCAGGCCGATGGCTGGGCCTATTTCTGGGTCGGTTTCTTCACCCTCGCCACCTATGGCAATGCTGGCTGGTTGCGTGAACAGGTGTGCGTGCATATGTGCCCCTACGCGCGCTTCCAGAGCGTGATGTTCGACAAGGACACCCTGATCGTTTCCTACGACCCGCGCCGCGGCGAAACCCGCGGGCCACGCAAGAAGGACATGGACTACAAGGCCAAGGGCCTGGGCGACTGCATCGACTGCACCATGTGCGTACAGGTCTGCCCGACCGGCATCGACATCCGCGACGGCCTGCAGATCGAATGCATCGGCTGCGCGGCGTGCATCGACGCCTGCGACAACATCATGGAGAAGATGAACTACCCCAAGGGCCTGATCAGCTATACCACCGAACACAACCTGTCGGGGCAGAAGACCCACATGCTGCGTCCGCGTCTGATCGGCTATGCCCTGGTGCTGCTGGTGATGATCGGCCTGCTGGTCACCGCATTCGCCACCCGCTCGCTGGTGGGCTTCGATGTCAGCAAGGACCGCGTGCTGTATCGCGAGAACGCCCAGGGGCGGATCGAAAACGTGTACAGCCTCAAGGTCATGAACAAGGACCAGCGCGACCACGTGTACGTGCTCGACGCCGCCGGCCTGCCCGGCCTGCAGCTCGAAGGCCACCGCGAGGTGCGTGTCGCCGCCGGCGATATCGTCAGCCTGCCGGTGCAATTGTCGGTCGCGCCCGAGCAATTGCCTTCGACCACCAACGAAATCACCTTCATCCTCAGGGACGCCGACGACAGCGCCACCCAGGTTGAAGCCAAGAGCCGCTTCATCGGCCCGCAAATCCGCTGAGAGAGAACGACATGCCTGCCGCAACCGCCGCCAGCCCCTGGTACAAGCACCTCTGGCCCTGGATCATCATCGGCATCCTGACCACTTCGGTGTGCCTGAGCCTGGCCATGGTCAGCATTGCCGTACGCAACCCCGACAACCTGGTGAACGACAACTACTACGAGGCTGGCAAGGGCATCAACCGCTCCCTGGACCGCGAGTTGCTGGCCCAGACCCTCAACCTCAAGGCGAGCGTACACTTGGACGAGCTGACCGGCGAAGTCCAGGTACGCCTGAGCGGCGACAGCGACCCACAGACGCTGGAACTGAACCTGATCTCGCCGACCCAGCCGGAACGCGACCGCAAGGTACAACTGACCCGTACCGAACCTGGCCGTTATGTCGGCCAGCTGGAAGACAAGGTAGAAGGCCGACGCTTCGTGGAACTGCTGGGCAGCCAGGACGGCCGCGTGTGGCGGCTGTTCGAGGAGGAGAAGGTCGCCCATGGGGTGAACCTGGAACTGGGCGATGAAGCCCTGCAAGGTGCCGAGCACCAAGAATGACCTGGGCGCGTTGCGCCCCTTTCGCGGCACAAGGCCGCTCCTACAAGGCTTGGTGCTCCTGTAGGGGCGGGCTTGCCCCGCGACGGGCGGCATAGCCGCCCCAGCAATCCAATGGCATAAGACATCATCACAATGACCTCCCCTACCCCCTGCTACCACTGCGCCCTGCCCGTCCCCGCCGGCAGCCGCTTCACCGCCGTGGTCCTCGGTGAACCGCGGTCGTTCTGCTGCCCAGGCTGCCAGGCCGTGGCCGAGTCGATCGTGGCCGGTGGCCTGGAAAGCTACTACCAGCACCGCAGCGACACTAGCGCCAACCCAGAAGCCTTGCCGCGCCAGTTGCAGGACGAGCTGGCACTCTACGACCGCGCCGATGTGCAGCAGGGCTTCGTCCGCCAGCAGGGCGAGCTTCGCGAAACCACGCTGATGATCGAAGGCATCAGCTGCGCCGCCTGTGGCTGGCTGATCGAGAAACACCTGCGCAACCTGCCGGGCGTGGCCGAGGCGCGCCTGAACCTGTCCAATCATCGCCTGCTGGTGGCCTGGGACGACCGCCGGGTACCCCTCTCGCACCTGCTGGCCGAGCTGCGCCAGATCGGCTACGCCGCCCACCCCTACCAGCCCGACCAGGCCGCCGAGCAACTGGCCCGGGAGAACCGCAGCGCCCTGCGTCGCCTCGGCGTGGCGGGCCTGCTGTGGTTCCAGGCGATGATGGCGACCATGGCCACCTGGCCCGAGTTCAACATCGACCTGAGCCCCGAGCTGCATACCATCCTGCGCTGGGTCGCGCTGTTCCTGACCACACCCATCGTCTTCTATAGCTGCGCACCGTTCTTCAAGGGCGCCGCCCGCGACCTGCGCACCCGCCACCTGACCATGGACGTCTCGGTGTCGCTGGCCATCGGCCTGGCCTACGGCGCCGGGATCTGGACAGCCATGACCGGCAGCGGCGAGCTGTACTTCGACACGGTCGGCATGTTCGCCCTGTTCCTGCTCACCGGCCGCTACCTGGAACGCCGTGCCCGGGAGCGCACCGCCGCCGCCACCGCCCAGCTGGTCAACCTGCTGCCGGCTTCGTGCCTGCGCCTGGATGCCGCCGGCCACAGCGAGCGCATTCTGCTGGCGGAACTGCGCCAAGGTGATCGGGTGCAGGTACTGCCCGGCGCGGTGATCCCGGCCGATGGCCGCATCGTCGATGGCCGCTCCAGCATCGACGAGTCGCTGCTGACCGGCGAATACCTGCCCTTGGCGCGCCAGGCTGGCGACCGGGTCACCGGCGGCACGCTGAACGTCGAAAGCACCCTGACCGTGGCAGTCGAGGCACTGGGCCAGGACTCACGCCTCTCGGCCATCGTCCGCCTGCTCGAACGGGCCCAGTCGGAAAAACCCCGGCTGGCCGAGATCGCCGACCGGGCCTCCCAGTGGTTCCTGTTGTTCACGCTGGTGGCCAGTGTCGCCATTGGCCTGCTGTGGTGGCAGATCGACGCGCCACGTGCGTTCTGGATCGTCCTGGCCATGCTGGTGGCAACCTGCCCGTGTGCGCTGTCCCTGGCCACGCCCACCGCCCTCACCGCAGCCACCGGCACCCTGCACCGGCTAGGCCTGCTGGTAACACGCGGTCATGTGCTCGAGGGCCTGAACCAGATCGACACGGTGATCTTCGACAAGACCGGCACATTGACCGAAGGCCGCCTGGCCCTGCGCAGCATCCACCCGCTGGGCGCCTTGCCCGCCGACCGTTGCCTGGCCCTGGCCGCCGCGCTCGAAAACCGCTCGGAACACCCGATCGCACGCGCCTTCGGTCGTGCCGCCACAGCCGCTGAAGATGTCCAGACGGAGCCTGGGCTGGGCCTTGAAGGGCAGTTCGAAGGCGAGCGCCTGCGCATCGGCCAGGCCACGTTCGTCTGCGCCTTGAGCGGCGCGCCCGTGCCGAGCGTGCCGCAACCGCGTGGCCAATGGCTGTTGCTGGGCGATAGCCAGGGCCCCCTGGCCTGGTTCGGCCTCGATGACCGCCTGCGCGAGGATGCCCCTGCCCTGCTGGCTGCCTGCAAAGCCCGAGGGTGGAAGACACTGCTGCTGTCCGGCGACAGTTCACCGATGGTCGCCGAGGTGGCGACGCAACTGGGCATCGAGCAGGCCATCGGCGGCCTACGGCCGGACGACAAGCTGGACCGCCTCAAGGCCTTGCAGGCCGAAGGCCGCAAGGTGCTGATGCTGGGTGATGGCGTCAACGACGTGCCAGTGCTGGCTGCCGCCGACATCAGCATCGCCATGGGCTCGGCCACGGACCTGGCCAAGACCTGCGCCGACGCGGTGCTGTTGTCCAACCGCCTCGAGGCACTGGTACAGGCCTTCGACCTGGCCCGTCGTACCCGCCGCAATATCCTCGAGAACCTGCTCTGGGCAACCTTGTATAATGGCCTCATGTTGCCGTTCGCCGCCCTGGGCTGGATCACGCCGGTCTGGGCGGCCATCGGCATGTCGGTCAGCTCGCTGATCGTGGTCCTCAACGCCCTGCGTCTGACCCGCCTGCCCAGCGCAACGGGCCTGCCCGCACACGAGCCCTCGACACCCGGAAGGAAACCGCTATGCCCGCCCTCTACGTCATGATCCCAGCGGCCCTGCTGATCGTAGGCGTGGCCGTGTACATCTTCTTCTGGGCAGTGGACAGTGGCCAGTACGACGACCTTGACAGCCCGGCCCACAGCATCCTGTTCGATGACCAGGACCCGCGCCACCAGGCTGCCGTGAAACCTGACCAGGCCCCCGCCGAAGAAGACAAGGATTCCAAACCACGTGCCTGACCTGCTCCCGCTCCTCGGCTCGGCGCTGGTCCTGGGCCTGCTTGGCGGCGGCCACTGCCTGGGCATGTGCGGCGGCCTGATGGGCGCCCTGACCCTCGCCATCCCGCCCGAGCAACGTGGCCGACGCCTGCGCCTGCTGCTGGCCTACAACCTGGGGCGCATCCTCAGCTACGCCACTGCCGGCCTGGTCCTGGGCCTTGCCGGCGTGGCACTGGCCAGCAGCCCATTGGCCCAAGGGCTGCGTGTGGTAGCCGCGCTGTTGCTCATCGCCATGGGGCTGTACCTGGCCGGCTGGTGGAGCGGCCTGACTCGTATCGAGGCGCTTGGCCGCGGCCTGTGGCGGCATGTGCAACCGCTTGCGACGCGCTTGCTGCCGGTATCGAGCCTGCCCCGTGCCCTGTTGCTTGGCGCCCTGTGGGGCTGGCTGCCGTGCGGCCTGGTCTACAGCACGCTGCTGTGGGCGGCCAGCCAGGGCAATGCGGCCCACAGTGCCTTGCTGATGCTGGCGTTCGGGCTGGGGACCTGGCCTGTGCTGGTGGCCACAGGCCTTGCCGCCGAGCGTGTCGGCGCCGTGCTGCGCAAGCGTGGCGTGCGCATGGCGGGCGGGTTGCTGGTGATCCTGTTCGGCCTGTGGACGCTGCCAGGGCCGCATCAGCATTGGTTGATGGGGCATTGATCAGGGTCGCCGTACCAGTGGGAGCCGGCTTGCCGGCGATCGGGCCGCGCAGCGGCCCGGATGCATCATCCGAAGCCCGTTGATGCAAATCAAGACGGCGTTTTCACCGGCCCCCTAGACTCCGGACTCTGCTGCTCTATCCGGGGACCACCATGCTCGACGACCTACGCTGGGACTCCGACCTGATCCGCCGCTACGATCTGGCCGGGCCACGCTACACCTCATACCCGACCGCCGTGCAACTGCATGGCGAAGTGGGCTCGTTCGACCTGCTCCACGCCCTGCGCGAGAGCCGCCGTGCAGTTCGCCCATTGTCGCTGTACGTGCACGTGCCGTTCTGCGCCAACATCTGCTACTACTGCGCCTGTAACAAGGTCATCACCAAGGACCGCGCCCGCGCCCAGCCCTACCTGCAACGGCTGGAGCAGGAAATCCAGCTTGTCGCCTGCCACCTGGCACCCAACCAACGCGTCGAGCAACTGCATTTCGGCGGCGGCACCCCCACCTTCCTCAGCCATGTGGAGCTGCGCCACCTGATGGCGACCCTGCGCCAGCATTTCCACCTGCTGGACGACGACTCCGGCGACTACGGCATCGAGATCGACCCACGCGAGGCCGACTGGTCGACCATGGGCCTGCTGCGCGAACTGGGCTTCAACCGCGTCAGCCTGGGCGTGCAGGACCTGGACCCGGCCGTCCAGCGGGCGATCAACCGCCTGCAAAGCCTGGAGCAGACCCGCACGCTGGTGGAGGCTGCACGCACCCTGCAGTTCCGTTCGGTCAACCTCGACCTGATCTACGGCCTGCCCCGGCAGACGCCGGACGGCTTCGCCCGTACCGTCGAGGAAGTGATCCGTCTGCAACCGGACCGCCTCTCGGTGTTCAACTACGCCCACCTGCCCGAGCGCTTCATGCCCCAGCGGCGCATCGACAGCAATGAGCTGCCGGCGCCCGGTGCCAAGCTGGAGATGCTGCACCGCACCATCGAGCAGCTGACCGCCGCCGGCTACCGCTACATCGGCATGGACCACTTCGCCCTGCCCGATGACGAACTGGCCATCGCCCAGGAGGAAGGCACCTTGCAACGCAACTTCCAGGGCTACACCACCCACGGCCATTGCGACCTGATCGGCCTGGGCGTATCGGCCATCAGCCAGATCGGCGACCTCTACTGCCAGAACAGCAATGACCTGGCCAGGTACCAGGAAACCCTCTCCACCGCCCAGCTGGCGACCCAGCGCGGCCTGCTGTGCACCCCGGACGACCGCGTGCGGCGCGCCGTGATCCAGCAGTTGATCTGCCACTTCGAGTTGGATTTCGAGACCATCGAACAGGCCTTCACCATCGATTTCCGCGGCTACTTCAACGAGCAGTGGCCAGAGCTTCAAGCCATGCAGCGAGACGGCCTGATCAGCCTGGACACCCGAGGCATCCGCGTACTCCCTGCCGGGCGCCTGCTGGTACGTTCGGTATGCATGGTGTTCGATGCCTACCTGGCCATGCACAACCGCCAGCGTTTTTCACGGGTGATCTGATACGAGTCGATCGACCGCATGGACAGACCTCCTTGCCAAGGACACTATGGGCAATTGACAGGCCTGGGTAGCCCTACGCCACGGCCTGGCCAGCGCGCACCAAAAATAGCGCATGCTGGCCTACACCCCACGCTGTGAGTTACCCTTACAGCTTATGTGTGCTTTCCCACAAGGATCGATTGAAATGTCCGAGCCAGTCAAACTGCGCCCTCACAACCAGGCCCACTGCAAGGATTGCAGCCTGGCGCCCCTGTGCCTGCCCCTGTCCCTCAATCTGGAGGACATGGACGCACTGGATGAGATCGTCAAGCGCGGCCGCCCGCTGAAGAAAGGGGAATTCCTGTTCCGCCAGGGTGACAATTTCGGCTCGGTCTATGCGGTGCGCTCCGGCGCCCTGAAAACCTTCAGCCTGAGCGACAGCGGCGAAGAGCAGATCACCGGCTTCCACCTGCCCAGCGAACTGGTCGGCCTGTCCGGCATGGACACCGAGGCATACCCGGTATCGGCCCAGGCACAAGAGACCACCTCGGTCTGCGAGATTCCGTTCGAGCGCCTGGACGAGTTGTCGGTACAACTGCCGCAACTGCGTCGCCAGTTGATGCGTGTGATGAGCCGCGAGATCCGCGATGACCAGCAGATGATGCTGCTGCTGTCGAAGAAGACTGCCGATGAGCGCATCGCCACTTTCCTGGTCAACCTCTCCGCACGCTTCCGCGCCCGCGGCTACTCGGCCAACCAGTTCCGCCTGAGCATGTCGCGCAACGAGATCGGCAACTACCTGGGCCTGGCGGTGGAAACCGTGTCACGGGTCTTTACCCGCTTCCAGCACAATGGCTTGATCAAAGCCGAAGGCAAGGAAGTGCACATCCTCGACCCGATCCAGCTGTGCGCGCTGGCGGGTGGTGCGATGGAAGCCTGAACAAGCCTCCCCGGCAAGGTATACTGGCGCATCCGTTTTCCAGGAAAGCCACATGCACTGCGATACCTTCGACCTCAAAGCCCTGATCCGCCCGGTCCCGGACTTTCCCAAGCCGGGCGTGATCTTCCGCGACATCACCCCGCTGTTCCAGTCGCCCCGTGGGCTGCGCTACGTCGCCGACCAGTTCATCGAGCGCTACGTCGAGGCCGAGTTCAGCCACATCGGTGCCATGGATGCCCGGGGCTTCCTGATCGGCTCTATCATTGCCCACCAGTTGAACAAGCCGCTGATCCTGTTCCGCAAACAAGGCAAGCTACCGGCCGACGTGCTGTCGGAGGCCTACCAGACCGAATACGGCGAAGCCTTCCTGGAAGTGCATGCCGACAGCCTGTGCGAGGGCGATTCGGTGTTGATCTTCGATGACCTGATCGCCACCGGCGGTACCCTGCTGGCGGCTGCCAACCTGGTGCGGCGTACCGGCGCCGAAGTGTTCGAGGCAGCGGCGATCATCGACCTGCCGGAACTGGAAGGTTCGCGTCGCCTGCAGGCGGCCGGGGTGCCGACCTTCTGCCTGACCGAGTTTTCGCTCAGCGAATATTGAGGTGCATCGGGGCCGCTTTGCGGCCCCAATCGCGGGGCACGCCCGCGCCTACAAGGCCCTAGGCCTACAGGGAAATGGGTTTACGCCCTGCGAATGCATGGGCCAAGGTTCCGCCATCCACCATCTCCAGCTCCCCTCCCAGCGGCACGCCGTGGGCGATCCGCGAGGCGGTCAGGCCTTTCTCGGCCAGCAGCTGGGCGATGTAGTGGGCGGTCGCCTCCCCTTCAACGGTGGGGTTGGTGGCCAGGATCACCTCACTGAAAGTACCCTGCGCTTCGATCCGTGCCATCAGCTGCGGAATGCCGATGGCCTCTGGGCCCAGGCCATCCAGGGGTGACAGGTGCCCCTTGAGCACGAAATAGCGACCGCGGTACCCGGTCTGCTCCACCGCATATACGTCCATCGGGCCTTCGACCACGCACAGCTGGGTGTCGTCGCGACGAGTATCGGCGCACTGGGGGCACAACTCCTGCTCGGTCAGGGTGCGGCATTGGCGGCAGTGGCCGACGCCTTCCATGGCCTGGCTCAGGGCCTGTGCCAGGCGCAGACCGCCGCTGCGGTCGCGCTCGAGCAGCTGCAGGGCCATGCGCTGGGCGGTTTTCTGGCCGACGCCGGGCAAGGTGCGCAGGGCGTCGATCAGTTGGCGGATCAGGGGGCTGAAGCTCATGGGAAAGGCCTGACAGATCAATAGGAGGCGGTTTATACCCATCAAGGTCATTCACGTCAAATGGACGCGGGTATGATTCGCGTGGCGTAGTGGTGCGAAGATCCAGCGCCCACGTAATCTGTAATCCTATCCCTTGCTATAAAAAAAGCCGCCCCGATAATCGGTAGCGGCTTCGATAGGCAGCCGGTCAACACCGGCAACGCATCAGAACGGCATCTTGAAGCCAGGCGGCAGTTGCATGCCAGCGGTCATGCTGCCCATCTTCTCCTGGCTGTTCTGCTCGACCTTGCGTACGGCGTCGTTCAGCGCCGCCGCGATCAGGTCTTCCAGTACTTCCTTGTCGTCCTCTTCGGTCGACATCAGGCTCTGGTCGATGCTGACGCGCTTGACGTCGTGACGACCGGTCATCACCACGCTCACCAGGCCGCCACCAGACTGGCCGGTGACTTCGGCGTTGGCCAGCTCTTCCTGCATTTTCTGCATCTTTTCCTGCATTTGCTGGGCCTGCTTCATCAGGCCGGCCATGCCACCTTTCATCATGGGGTACACCTCGATTGGTTCATGTGATGCGGCCGACGCAGCGCCGGGCGCATGGTTATCCGTTACTCGTCCTGGCTGACCAGGGCCTGTACAGGCTCAATAGTATCCTGCCGTACCGTCGCACCGAACTGCCGGATCATCTGCTGGATGAGCGGGTCCTGCTCGATCGACACTTCTGCGTCGCGCTGACGCTCGGCACGCTTGCGCGCGGCAGCCTGGGCTGGTGTCTCCTGCTCCGGCCGGATCAGTTCGATCTTCAAACGCAGGGTGCGCCCCAGGTGCTGGTTGAGCGCTTCGTTCAGACGCCGCTGCTGGGTCGAATTGAACAGCGCGCCCTGGGCCGGATCCAGGTGCAGCAACCAGTCATCACCCTCAGCGGCGATCAGCGTGCAGTTCGCGGCGATGTTGCCTGTCATGCCCGACACAGGCAACTGCGGGAATAATTCCAGCCATTGCAAGGCCAGGCCCGTGGCGGGCTTGGCCGCTGGCAGTGGCTCCGGCGCCTTGGCCGGCTCGGCCTCATGTACATGCTCGGCCAGCTCGTCCAGGTAGCTGAAGGCTGCCGGGTCGCTGTCCGGTGTGTAGTAGTCCTCGTCCAGCGGAGGCTCATCGTCCCGGTCCATACCGACAGGGCCGTACGCAGACGGGTCGAACGGCGGCTCGTCGTCGTTCGATTGCTCCACGCTCGGCTCTGGTGCAGGTACCGGCTCAGGGGCAGGCGTCGCAGCGACAGGTGCTTGCGGGGCAACAGGCGCCTCCCATGGCAGGTCGATGACCTCCTCCACCTGCGGCTCTGGCGCGTGGACCTCGGCCTGTACCTCAGGCTCGGGGTCGCGCTCAGGATGCGCGGGCGGAGCGGGTTCAGCCGCCTGTTGCAACGCCTCGACAGGCTCGACGACGGGGTCGGCCACGGCCGGTACGTCCGCAGGTGCAGCGGTGGGCTCCGGCTCGACGGCGACAACCGGCTCGACGGCAGGCTCCGCGGCTGCCACCGGTGTTGCCGGATCAGCTGTGGCCTGGCTGATCCCCACCGGCTTTAGTACCGGCTTCGGTGCATCGTCGGCATCCGCCGGGCGGAAGGCAAGCATTCGCAGCAGGACCATCTCGAAGCCACCGCGTGGGTCCGGCGCCAGTGGCAGGTCGCGACGACCGATCAGGCCCATCTGGTAATAGAACTGCACATCTTCGGCCGGCAGTGCCGAAGCCAAGGCCAGCACCCGGTCGCGATCGCCCTGGCCGTTGTCGACAGCCTCGGGCAACGCCTGGGCGATGGCAACGCGGTGCAGCACGTTGAGCATCTCGGCCAGCACGCCGTTCCAGTCCGGGCCCTGCTCGGCCAGGTTGCGCACCGCTTCGAGCAGTGCCCGGGCATCGCCTTCGAGCAAGGCCTGGAGCACGCCATAGACCTGCCCATGGTCGAGGGTACCGAGCATCGCCCGTACGTCCGCGGCCAAGACCTTGCCTTCGCCGAAGGCAATAGCCTGGTCGGTCAGGCTCATGGCATCGCGCATCGAGCCATCAGCCGCGCGGCCGAGCAGCCACAGGGCATCTTCCTCGAAGGGCACGTTCTCGGCACCGAGCACATGGCTCAGGTGCTCGACCACCCGCTCCGGGCTCATGTTCTTCAGGGAGAACTGCAGGCAGCGCGAGAGAATGGTGGCCGGCAGCTTCTGCGGGTCGGTGGTGGCCAGGATGAACTTGACGTAGGGTGGCGGCTCTTCCAGCGTCTTGAGCAGGGCGTTGAACGAGTGGGTCGAGAGCATGTGCACTTCGTCGATCAGGTAGACCTTGAAGCGCCCACGGCTAGGGGCGTACTGCACGTTGTCGAGCAGCTCGCGGGTGTCTTCGACCTTGGTGCGGCTCGCGGCGTCGATCTCGATCAGGTCGACGAAGCGGCCTTCGTCGATCTCTCGGCACACCGAGCAGGTGCCGCACGGCGTGGAAGTGATGCCGGTCTCGCAGTTCAGGCACTTGGCGATGATACGCGCGATGGTGGTCTTGCCCACGCCGCGGGTACCGGTGAACAGATAGGCATGGTGCAGGCGCTGGTTGTCCAGGGCGTTGATCAAAGCCTTGAGCACATGGGTCTGGCCGACCATTTCGCGGAACGAGCGCGGGCGCCATTTACGTGCAAGAACCTGATAACTCATCAAAAACCATCGCAACCTGAACGAGCGGAAGATCGCTAATGCTAGCGGAGCGGGGGCAAAATTGCACCCTGCCGAACTCGTCTACGCTATGAACAGGCACGCTCTGGCAGCGATCAGGGAGGATTGACGTGCGGCGAGTCCTGCTCATCCTCATATTCTGGGCCAGCCACAGCCTGGCGCAGCAGCCGGTGCTGCGTTTTTCCGTGGCCGAAAGCTGGAGCATGCCGCTGATCCGCCTGGAGCAGGGTCAGCCGGTCGAAGGCATCCTGTTCGACCTGATGCAGGCCCTGGCCCGCGAAGCAGGCGTGCGCCCACGCTATCACCTGATGGCCCGTCTGCGGCTCAAGCAGGCCATGGACAACGGCGATATCGATGTACGCTGCTACGTCACGCCCCAATGGTTCAGCGAACGCTTCGCCAACTTCGTGTGGAGCGTACCCCTGCTTCGCCAGAGCGACCTGCTGGTCGGCAGCCCTGGCACGCACCGCCCCACCCAGGCAGACCAGCTGGTGCAACAACCGGTGGGCACCGTGCTGGGGTACAGCTACCCTGCCCTGGAGGGCCTGTTCGCCCAAGGCAAGTTGCACCGCGAAGACAGCCGCAACCAGCTGCTGGTCTTGCAGAAACTGCAGGCCGGGCGCTATCGCCATGCCGTGAGCAATGCGCTCTCCCTGCACTGGTTCAACCGCCAGCAGCCTCCCGCCGGGCAACTGCCGGCCCTGGCCGTGCTGGAGGAACAGGACCTGCACTGCATGGTCCGCGACGACCCGGCTATTCCTACCCGACCCATCCTCGAGGCGCTGGCACGCATGAAGCGGTCAGGGCAGATCGACCGGATCGTCCAGCGCTACGGCGCACCTGCGATACAACCAGCCGCGTCCCGCCAGGCCATCGATCGATGAGCCTCGCTACGCAAGCGCAATAGCGCTCAGAAAAATGATGATCCCCAACACGACAAGCCCGATGGCAACCCCCTGAAGCGGGGTCAGCTCTTCTTGTTTCATTGTGCTCATCTGCATGTTTGCGTCTCCGCTTGTTCTTGTGATGAGCTTGGATAATAAGGATTAATTTCCTACGTAGATGCCGGAAATCTCCGGTCCTACTGCAAGGCAACTCCTACGCAATACCCGAGACCATACACAGCATGTTCAACACGCGGACAGGGAAGTAGGTGCGCAAGTGTTAACCCGCCGGCCCAATCGCGGGACAAGCCCGCTCCCACAAGGTCGGTGTTCCAGCCCGACAAGGTGGGTTATCGACCATAGGCTACGACGTGCAGGGTCATGTGGGAGCGGGCTTGCCCCGCGATTGGGCCGGTACAGTCCCCCTTCAATAACCGTGAGACTCCCGGAACGGCTGGCCCTTGTGATAGGCCACCCACTCCTGCACATCGTAGGGCAGGTACAGCTGCCGACGGGCGCGCGACAAGGCGATATACACCGCGCAGACCCGAGCGTCGAATGCATAGGCATCCTTGAACGGCTCGGTGCTCATCAGCTCTGGCGTCAGCAGCACGTGATCGAACTCCAGCCCCCCGGCATCCTCGGCCAGCATCAGCATGACGCTGCCCGTCTGGCCGGTCACCTGCGCCTTGAGCGCATTCAGGTCGGCCATCCTGAAGCTTTCCTGCAGCCTGGCCTGCACCCAGAGGAACGACGCGTCGTAACGGTGAGCATCTTGTACCTGGCGCCAGTCGGCGCTATGGGCAAAATACGGGTGCGAGGTATCGCCATCATGCTCGCCGCGAAAGAGCTTGACTGCGGTCTCCATGAAGGCCGGCATGCCCGACTGTTCGGCAAAGCCAAGCGCGCAACGCTTGCCCGCCAGCTCCATGGCCCATTTCATGGTGTCCCAGTGCGAGGCCGTCAACACCATGCACCCGACCGGCGGCACGAACCCTTGCGGATAGAACTCGATCCCGACCTCGGCGCTGCCGGCGCCCTCGAAGGCGAGCTTGGACTTCTGTGAATGCACGCTGATCAGCGGGTTGATCAAACGCTCGACCTGGGGCCCACTGCGCACGGAGAAGGCAATTTCGCGCTGGCGTACCTCGCGCTGCCTGCGCAGACCTGGCCCCCAGGCACGCTGGTATTCGTCGCCGAGGGTAATCAAAACCTGGCGGCCACGCTCGATGATCTGCAGCAGCGACGCCGGCACGTCCTGGCTCTCGTCGATGATCACATGACTGTAGTGCGCTGGCACGCTGCAGCCGGCCAGGCTCGCGCGCTTGACCAGCAACAGTGGCGCAAAACCGCTGTGGCTGTCCCACGCAGGGTTGGCCTGCAAGTACGTCCACAGGCGGCTTGCATATTCGAGCAGGACGCGGCTGTCGACATTCGACAAGGGCTGCTCGAAGAACGGCAGGTGGCGGGCAGTGATGCTGTAGTCCCACGATTCGCAGTAGGCCTTCAGCACCTCCAGGCAGATCTCCAGCGCCTTCTCCGGCCCGTATTGGCGAACGCCGAGAATCCCCAGCTCCTCGGCCAGGGCGCGTTTGCGCGGCAACCGGGCCGGCTTGGCCGCAGGCCGTCGTGCACCTTGCAGCAGCTCTTGGGCGAACTCGCCGAAGGTCTTGCCGCGCTTGCTGTCGGCCTGCACGCCAAGGCGGCGGCGCAGGGTTTGGAGCTTCCCGGTGGTACGCGCCAACGGCAGTACCCGGCCAGCCGGCAGGCAGTCGATCAAGGCGCCGAGCAGATAGCTCTTGCCGATGCCTGCATACCCTTGCACATGCAGGTCCTCCTCCGGGTTGGCCCGCACCACCCGGACCAGCTTGTCCTGCGCATCGGTGAGCCATCGCTCCTTGTTCATGCCGATGATGGCCTGCTGGCGGAACGGGTTGTTGTTCAGGTGCCGACGGACCTTGAATTCGAAATCCCACTTGCCATCGGGCAACAGATAATCGCGCGCATCGACTTCGTCCGCCGGTAACAGATGCAGCTTCGACCCCTTCATGACTTCGAGGCCGAAGTACAGCTTGCGCGCATCGAACAACCGACGCGCTTCCGACAGCAGCCCGACGCCCGACGAATGACGCCCATCGACCGCCCAGGCCAGCAGCTTGGCCAGCACTTTTTCGGCAGCTGCCGGGTCGAGCACCTGCCCTTTGACATCGGCAAGATGCTGGATGACCAGCACCGCAGCCAACTGCGGATCGTCCAGAGCCTCCAACGCAGGCAGCCCAGGTGCATCGAGCAGGCCTTGGCAGGCCTCTGCGGTCACCGGCAGGAACACCGGGCGGGTGAAATCGTAGTGTTCAGGTTGCATACGCGCTCACGCCAAAATCATTCAACAGCGCACGGCTCGGCACTAGCCGCCACCTGCAATGCGTATTCATAGGCCCCAAGGCTGCCGCTCATCCCGCCCGGGTATTCCCGCGCCTGGCCAGCGCCCGCCTCGCCGTCGGCCTCGATCACCCCGTCGAGCTCGTACAACGCCATTTCCAGCAGCTTGCGCAGGTGTCGGGCGTTGCCGGCCGAAACCCGCAGCTGCAGCTCGAACCCACCGGGGCTCGTCACAACAGGCTTGTCGCTGCTCACCACCTCGGCCTCGCCCAGTATGCGCTCGTGCTCTTCTTCCATCTGGTCAAGCACCTTGGTCAGCTCCAGCACCCGCTCGGGGTGGGCAGCCATCAGGTCCTTGATCTCCAGGCGGCGCACCTGCCACTCACGGATCTTGTGGCGGGTCTGGTCGTCTATGTGGTCCATGGTCGTTACCTCGCGGCCAAAACGGACTGGCGGAATGCCTTGCATGATAAGGCTCGCGAAGGGGCGGGAGAAAGGTGCGCGGTATTACCAGGCGTTGACGGCTGGGTACAGAGCAAGGTCGGAAGGATGAAACGGCTTGGCAGCGGCCAAAAATGGAGGCGGCCCCACCAGCCACACCCCGGCACACGATGTTCCCGCTATGGCTGCTCCCTTCCGGGCCTGACCAGGTTAACGGGTAATCGTTGCGGGGGGACCGATGGGGCCACCACTACGCGGCTCGCCAAGTGACGAGCCGCGCCATTGTACCGGTCTGGGGCGAAGTTACAACCTCTGCATCGAGAAAAAACCATCATTTCTCAATGACTTGTGCCATTCGTCGGTCAGACCGCGATGCCCTGGGCCTCGAGGAAGCTGACGAAAGCATCTTCATCGAGCACCTTGAGGCCCAGCTCGTTGGCCTTGGCCAGCTTGGAGCCGGCGCCGGGGCCGGCGACCACGCAATGGGTCTTGCCGGACACCGAGCCTGCCACCTTGGCGCCGAGGCTTTCCAGCTTGTCCTTGGCGACGTCGCGGCTCATGCGCTCCAGGGTGCCGGTCAGGACCCAGGTCTGCCCAGCCAGGGGCAGGCCTTCTGCAACCTTCTTCTCGCTGGCCCAGTGCATGCCGAATTCCAGCAGTTGCGCCTCGATGTCACGGGCCAGTTGCTGGTTGGCCGGCGCCTTGAAGAACTCACGCACGGCCTCGGCCTGTTTGGCGTTCAAGGCCTGGCGCAGGTCGATGCCGTCGGCTGCGATGATCTTGTCCAGGGTGCCTAGCTTGGCCACCAGCTTCTGCGCACCGGTCGGGCCGACCGAGGGGATGTCGAGCTTGGCGATCATGCCGTCCAGGGTGGTACTGGCGGCGAACTCGGCGGCCAGCTCGCCTTCGTCCTGCAACTGCAGGCCGCTGTCGAGCAACTGCTGGATGACGTCGCGGTTGTGGTCGTCCTCGAAGAAGTTGTGGATCTCGTAGGCGACTTCCAGGCCGATGTCCGGCAGGTAGGTCAACACTTGCGGCAAGGCCTGCTGCACCCGCGCCAGGCTGCCCAGGGAACGGGCCAGGACCTTGGCGGTTTCCTCGCCGACATCCGGGATCCCCAGGGCGAAGATGAAGCGCGCCAGACTGGGCCGCTTGCTGGCCTCGATGGCGTCCAGCAACTTGTTGCTGGAGACCTCGGCGAAACCTTCGAGCTCGACCACTTGCTCGAAGGTCAGGCGGTACAGGTCGGCCGGCGAGCGGATCAGGCCTTCATCGACCAACTGCTCGACACTCTTCTCGCCCAGGCCATCGATGTCCATGGCACGGCGCGAGACGTAGTGGATGATCGCCTGCTTGAGCTGGGCCGCACAGGCCAGGCGGCCGACGCAACGGTATACCGCGCCTTCACTGGTGGTTTCCTTGCCTTTGCTGCGCTTGACCAGCTGGGTGCGCTCGACCTGCGAACCACAGACCGGGCACTGGCTGGGCACCTGCACCGGCCGGGCATTCTCGGGGCGGCGCTCGGCCACCACCTGCATCACCTGCGGGATGACGTCGCCGGCCCGCCGGATGATCACGGTGTCACCGATCATCAGGCCCAGGCGGGCGATTTCGTCCATGTTGTGCAAGGTGGCGTTGGAAACGGTGACACCCGCCACCTTGACCGGCTTCAACCGCGCCACCGGCGTCACTGCGCCCGTGCGGCCGACCTGGAATTCGACATCGAGCACTTCGGTGAGCTCTTCCATGGCCGGGAACTTGTGGGCGATGGCCCAACGTGGCTCGCGGGCACGGAAGCCCAATTCACGCTGGGCGGCCAGGCTGTTGACCTTGAACACCACGCCATCGATTTCATAGGGCAGGTCGTTGCGCCGGGCGCCGATGTCACGGTAATAGGCCAGGCACTGCTCGACCCCGGCGGCATGCCTGAGCTCACGGCTGATGGGCATGCCCCAGCCCTTGAGCTTCTCGAGGATCCCGATATGGCTGTCGGCGATGGTCTCGGACACCTGGCCCACCCCATAGCAGCAAAACTCCAGCGGGCGGCTGGCGGTGATCTTCGGGTCCAGCTGGCGCAGGCTGCCAGCGGCCGCGTTGCGTGGGTTGGCGAAGGTCTTGCCACCGCTCTCGGCCTGGGCGGCGTTGAGGCGTTCGAAGCCGGCCTTGCTCATGTAGACCTCGCCACGAACCTCCAGCACTGCCGGCCAGCCGCTGCCTTGCAGTTTGAGCGGGATGTTGCGCACGGTGCGCACGTTGGCACTGATGTCCTCGCCAGTGGTGCCATCGCCACGGGTGGCGCCCTGCACCAGCAGGCCATCGCGGTACAACAGGCTGACCGCCAGGCCATCGAGCTTGGGCTCGCAGCTGTAGTCGACTGCCGCCTCGTCGGCGAACAGGTCGCCTGACGGCAGGTCCAGGCCCTCCACTACCCGGCGATCGAAATCGCGCAGGTCGTCCTCCTCGAAGGCGTTGCCCAGGCTGAGCATGGGGATTTCGTGACGAACCTGGCTGAACGCCGCCAGCGCCGCGCCACCCACCCGCTGGGTCGGCGAGTCGGGCGTCACCAGGTGGGGGTGCTCGGCCTCCAGGGCCTTGAGCTCGTTGAACAGGCGGTCGTATTCGGCGTCGGGCACGCTCGGCTCGTCGAGCACGTAGTAGCGGTAGTTGTGCTGGTCGAGCTCGGCACGCAATTCATGGATACGGTTTTCGGCGTTCATCGTCCGTTTTCTCTTGCAAAGCAAAAGAGCAGCCTGGGGCTGATGCTATGTACCTAAGCAATTGGGGCCGCTACGCGCCCCATCGCGTGGCAAGCCCGCTCCTACGGCGCGGGTGTGGTCGCTGTAGGAGCGGGCTTGCCCCGCGATGGGCTGCATAGCAGCCCCAACCAATGTCACAAATAGCTTAAGTGAACTGCATCAGCCTCTGCGGGCTACTCTTTCGATGAAATCTAGCGGGCGGATCCGGAGGCCGGATCCGCCCGCTGGGGTACATCAGCGCTTCTGGGTCAGCGCGCGGCGCTCGAACTCGACGATGCGCTGGCGGTAGTGCTCGATGGTCTGGGCAGTCAGTACGCTGCGCTGGTCGTCCTTGAGCTCGCCGTTGAGTTCGTGGGCCAGCTTGCGCGCCGCAGCCACCATCACGTCGAAGGCCTGCTTCGGATGACGCGGCCCGGGCAGGCCCAGGAAGAAGCTCACCGCGCGGGTGCTGAAGTGGTCGATGTCGTCCAGGTCGAACACGCCCGGCTTGACCGCATTGGCCATGGAGAACAGCACCTCGCCGTGGCCGGCCATGCTTTCGTGGCGGTGGAAGATGTCCATCTCGCCGAAACGCAGGCCGCTTTCGAGAATGTTCTGCAACAGGGCCGGCCCCTTGAAGCCACCCTCGTCACGGGAGATCACGCTGATCACCAGCACTTCCTCCGCCGGCGGCAGCTCCTTGACGGTATTGCTGCTCGCCGTGCCATTGTGGCGTTTATCGGCCGGGTAGTCCTCGTCGGCATCGGCGAACAGGTCGGGCTCGCGCGGCTCGGCAGCCAGGTTCAGGTCGCCCTGCTGCGGCTCGCCAGCACGCTTGCCACGCTTGGCGGCCTTGGCCGGCTTGGGCTCGCGCTCGCGCGCCGGCGCGCTGACCGACGGCAGGTCGCTCTCGTCCAGCTCAGGCTCCTTCTGGGTTTCCAGTACGCGAGCAGGGCCGAGCACCTCGGCGCTGCCCTCTTCGTCCGGCAGGTTGGAATAACTGCGATCCAGACGGAATTTCAACTTGCCCTTGCCGCCGCGCATGCGGCGCCAGCCGTCGAAAAGAATACCGGCGATGACAATGACGCCGATGACGATCAGCCACTCGCGCAGACCGATTTCCATGTAATCCCGTGCCTCTAAAAAATATGCTTGAAAACAAAGGCTTCAAAGCCCTTTAACACGTGGCGCCAACTCTATGTTCTGACAGGCGTTTTACCCACGCAAAAAACAAGTGACATTAAGCTAGCACGACCAAAGACAACTTTACACCGTCTGTCGCACATGTCGGGGGCATTTCCCTCTGGTTTGTGCCCTCTGTTCTCTCATCAGGCGTCGACCATGGCCAGCGCTTCCTCCACATCAACTGCAACAAGACGTGAACAGCCCGGCTCGTGCATCGTCACCCCCATCAATTGTTCGGCCATTTCCATGGCGATCTTGTTATGGGTGATGTAGATGAACTGCACGCTTTCGCTCATTTCCTTGACCAACCTGGCGTAACGCCCGACGTTGGCATCGTCCAGCGGGGCATCGACCTCGTCGAGCATGCAGAACGGTGCCGGGTTCAGCTTGAAGATGGCGAACACCAATGCCAGGGCGGTCAACGCCTTCTCGCCGCCGGACAGCAGATGGATGGTGCTGTTTTTCTTGCCCGGCGGGCGCGCCATGATCGTCACCCCTGTATCGAGTAGATCTTCGCCCGTCAGTTCCAAGTAGGCACTGCCGCCACCGAAAACTTTTGGAAAAAGTGCCTGTAAACCGGCATTTATCTGATCAAAGGTATCCTTGAAGCGGTTGCGGGTCTCCTTGTCGATCTTGCGAATGACGTTTTCAAGGGTCTCCAGGGCTTCCACCAGATCAGCGTCCTGGGCGTCCAGGTAGCGCTTGCGTTCGGACTGCTGCTGGTACTCCTCGATCGCCGCCAGGTTGATCGCCCCCAGGCGCTGGATCCGCCCGTCCAGTTGCTCCAGCTCCTGCTCGGTGCCCTGCTCGCCGGCTTCGGGCTCGAGGGTGGCGAGTACGCCCTGCAAATCATAGCCATCGGCCAGCAATTGCTCTTGCAGCGTCTTGCGGCGCACGTCCAGGCCCTGGGACTCCAGGCGCGACTGCTCCAGCTGGCCACGCAGCAACTGGGCCTGCTGCTCGGCCTGGGTACGACGACGCTCGGCATCGCGCAGTTCGCGGTCGGCCTCGTCCATGTGCAGGCGGGCCTGGCGCATCTCTTCATCGACGCCCATGCGCCGCTCGAGCAGCTCTTCGAGCTTCAGGCGCAACTCCTCCAGCGGGGCCTCGCCTTCTTCCAGGTTCAGGTTCAGCTGTTCCTGGCGCTCGCTCAGGCGCGCCGCCTGCAGTTCCAGGCGCTCCAGGGCCTGGCGGGTGGAGTCGTGCTGGGCACGCAGCGAGCCCAGGCGTACGGCCAGCTGGTGGGCGTGATCCTTGTGCTGGCGAGCCTCCTGGCGAATGCGGTCCAGGCCTTCGCGCAGGGTGTCGCGACGGGCCATCAGCTGTTCACGCTGTTCGGTGTCCTGGGCCATCTGCTCCAGGGCCTCTTGCAGCACCAGGCGCGCCTCGCCCAGTTGTTCATGCTCGAGGGCGCGTTGCGCCTGCAGCTCGGCCAGCTCTTCGCCCAGGCGCTGCTGGCGCAACGCCACCTGCTCGGCACGGGCGCGGCCAGCCGACAGGCGCGCCTTGAGCTCGCCCTGCTGGCGGCTTGCCTCCTGGGTGCGCCGGTGCAGTTGCTCACGCTGCGCTTCCAGCTCGCGCTGTTGTTCACGACGGGTCTGGACCTCGCGGTCGAGGTGCTCCAGGCGCTCTTCCAATTCGCGCTGCTCAAGCCCCAGGCGCTCGATCTCCTGGCCACGGGCGAGCACGCCCCCCTGGGACTCGCCCCCCCGATTGACCCGCAGAAAATGCCGCCCGACCCAGTAGCCGTCGCGGCTGACCAGGCTATCGCCCTGGCCCAGGCCTTCGCGCAGCGCCAGGGCCTGCTCGAGGCTCTCCACCGGGCGCACCTGGCCGAGCCAGGGCGCAAGGTCGGTGTGGCCTTCGACTTTATCCAAGAGGCTGCCCGGTAGCCGGGTACCTTGGGGCTGCTCCAGGGTCAGGCGCAGTTCGCCCTGCTCGAGGGCAGCGAAGTCCAGGTTGCCGAAATCATCGACCAGCACCGCCTGCAGGTCGGCGCCGAGCACGGTTTCCACGGCCAGCTCCCACCCCGGCTCGACCCGCAACCCTTCGGCCAGGCGCGGCCGTTGCGCCAGGCCCTGGCCGCGCAGCCAGTCGGCGGCATCGGCGCCGGGCTCCAGGGCGGCTTGCTGCAAGGCTTCCAGGGAAGCCAGGCGTCCGCCCAGGCGCTGCAACTCGCCCTGGGATTGCTGGTGGGTCTCGGTGGCCGACTGCAATTGCTCGCGTACATCTTCCAGCTGCTCGACCACCTGTTGCTCGCCCAGCTGGAGTTCTTCAAGCAACAACTCGCTACCGGCAAGCTGTTCTGTCAACTCGAGCAGCACCTCCCCTTCAGGGTCGGCGCCCAGCTGATCGCGTTCTTCACCCAGCTTGCGCTGACGCTCTGACAGGCGTTCGAGGCTGGCTTCGAGCTGCTGAAGGCGCGACTGCTGCACTTCGGCCTGGCGTCGCGGCTCAGCCGACCGGCTGTTGAAAGTGTCCCACTGCTCCTGCCAGCCCTGCATGCCCGCCTCGGCCTCCTCGAGGTGGGCGGTGGCTTCCTCGGCCGCGGCCAGGGTCAGCTCCTGCTCGGGTTCGAGCATCGCCAGCTCTTCACCCAAGGTCGCCAGCAGAGTGCGGTCGTGCCCCAGGTGAGACTCGGTCTCCAGGCGGGTACGCTCGGCCTCCTTGAGGTCATCCTGCAATTGGCGCAGGCGTTGCTGGCCATGCTGGATGCTCTGCTCGACCCGGGCGATGTCGCCTGCGACCGAATAGAACCGGCCCTGAACCTGATTGAAACGCTCGGACAGCTCATGATGGCCATCACGCAGGCGCTCGATGCTTGCATCGGCATTGCGCTGCTCGGCCACCAGGGCCTCGAAGGCTACCTCTTGGTCGCCGATGACGGCCTCGCGCTGGCGCACACGCTCGTCCAGGTCTCGCCAACGCAGCGCCGACAGGCGCGCCTTGAGCTGGCGCTCCTGGGCTTTGTATTCGCGGTACTTCTCGGCGGCCTGGGCCTGGCGGTGCAGGCGCTCGAGCTGGCGCTCCAGCTCTTCGCGCAGGTCGGTCAAGCGGGCGAGGTTTTCCTGGGTGCGGCGGATACGGTTCTCGGTCTCGCGGCGGCGCTCCTTGTACTTGGAGATACCCGCGGCTTCCTCGATGAAATTGCGCAGCTCCTCAGGCTTGGCTTCGATCAGCTTGGAAATCATGCCCTGTTCGATGATCGAATAGCTGCGCGGCCCCAGGCCTGTACCGAGGAAGATGTCGGTAATGTCACGACGCCGGCACTTGGTGCCGTTGAGGTAGTAGGTGTTCTGCCCGTCGCGGGTGACCTTGCGGCGGATGGAAATTTCGGCGTAGGCGGCATATTCGCCAATCAGCGTGGTTTCGCTGTTGTCGAATACCAGCTCGATGCTGGCCTGGCTGACGGGCTTGCGACCGGATGAGCCGTTGAAGATGACGTCGGTCATCGACTCGCCACGCAGGTTCTTGGCCGAACTCTCGCCCATCACCCAGCGCACCGCGTCGATGATGTTGGATTTGCCGCAGCCGTTGGGCCCCACCACGGCAGCCATGTTGCTGGGGAAGTTGACCGTGGTCGGGTCGACGAACGACTTGAACCCGGCCAGGCGAATGCACTTCAGGCGCATCGATCAGATCCGTGCCAGCGCCGCCAGCACCAGCTCGCAACTGCGCTGGCTATAGGCGACCAGCACTTCGCGGATGCGCACCTGGTCACGGGCGACCACGGCTTCGAGCAGCCGGGCGAACAGCTCCAGGTAGTCGACCATGTTGGCCTGGCGCTGGTCCAGGGCCAGGTAGTAGGCGCGGCTCATGGCCGGCTGCAGGTTCTCGACGGTTTCCTGCAGGTAGGGGTTGTCGGCGAACGGATAGGCTGCGCGCATCACGGCGAAGCTGTCGGCGACGAAGGCCTCGATGTCCTGCCGGGCATGAGCCTGCTGCAAGCGCTGCTGGATCTCCAGGAACGGCTCGAGATCAGCTTCACTGCGCCAGTGCCTGGCCACCGCATTGCCCAACAGGATGTAGAACTCGCCCATCAGGGCGCACAGGCTGCGCACGCCACGTTCGTCCAGCTCGGTGACGTGTGCGCCACGGCGCGGCAGGATGGCGATCAAGTGCCGGCGTTCGAGGATCAACAGCGCCTCGCGCACCGAACCACGGCTGACATTGAGCGCCTGGGTGACCTTCTGCTCCTGGATGCGTTCGCCCGGCTTGAGTTCGCCGCGAATGATCCGCTCGGCCAGGTAATGGGCAATCTGCTCGGAGAGGCTGTCCGGCGCCTTGAACGTCATGGTTTTCCTTCAGAATCTTTGAACGGGGCACAAGGTGGCGATTGTAGCGTAATTGCCTGCCCGCCGCGCAGCGGATCGACGCGCTTTATTCGACCTGCGGGGCCCGCCTGGACGCTGGCAGGCACTATGCTTGGAACAGGACGATCACTGCCGTCGGGCAGGGCCGCAGGCAAATTCTTGACCTTTGAGTCAGAAAATTATTGACCAAAAGGTCAGCCGTTGCTTAGAGTCCGCCCGAACAACAATAAAACCATTGCGAGGCCTTCCCCGTGATCCAGTTTCTCGTCAACCAGGAGCTGCGTAGTGAGCACGCCCTGGACCCGAACATGACGGTGCTGCAATACCTGCGTGAGCACCTGGGCAAACCCGGCACCAAGGAAGGCTGCGCCAGTGGCGACTGTGGTGCCTGCACCGTGGTGGTGGGCGAGCTGGCCCAGGACGACCAGGGCCGCGACACCCTGCGCTACCGCAGCCTCAACTCGTGCCTGACCTTCGTTTCGGCCTTGCACGGCAAGCAATTGATCAGCGTCGAAGGCCTCAAGCATCGAGGCGAGCTGCACAGCGTGCAACAGGCCATGGCCGATTGCCATGGTTCGCAGTGCGGCTTCTGCACCCCTGGTTTCGTCATGTCCCTGTTCGCCCTGCAGAAGAACAGCGATGGCCACGACCTGCACCAAGCCCAGGAAGCCCTGGCCGGAAACCTGTGCCGCTGCACCGGCTACCGCCCGATCCTCGCCGCCGCCGAGCAGAGCTGCGCCCGCCCCTGCCGCGACCAGTTCGACGAACAGCAGGCCCAGACCATCGCGCGACTGAAGGCGATCATCCCGACCGAGACCGGCGAGCTCAACAGTGGCGACAAACGCTGCCTGGTCCCGCTGACCGTGGCCGACCTTGCCGACCTGTACAGCTCGCACCCCGAGGCGCGCCTGCTGGCCGGCGGCACCGACCTGGCCCTGGAGGTCACCCAGTTCCACAAGGCCCTGCCGGTGATGATCTATGTCGGCCACGTGGCCGAGCTCAAGCGCATCGAGAAGACCGCGACCCACCTGGAGATCGGCGCCGCCACGCCGCTGACCGACTGCTACACCGCACTCAACGAGGAATATCCGGATTTCGGCGCGCTGCTGCACCGCTTCGCCTCGTTGCAGATCCGCAACCAGGGCACCCTGGGCGGCAACATCGGCAACGCCTCGCCGATCGGCGACTCGCCACCCCTGCTGATCGCCCTCGATGCCCAGGTGGTGCTGCGCCAGGGCGAACACCAGCGCACCCTGGCGCTGGAGGACTACTTCATCGATTACCGCATCACCGCCCGCCAGGACAGCGAGTTCATCGAGAAGATCATCGTGCCGCGTGCCAGCGATGCCTGGGCGTTCCGCGCCTACAAGGTGTCCAAGCGCCTGGACGACGATATCTCGGCGGTATGCGCCGCATTCAATTTGCGCATCGAGGATGGCGTGGTCAGCGACGCACGTATCGCCTTCGGCGGCATGGCGGCCATCCCCAAGCGTGCCCGTGCCTGCGAGGCCGCCCTGGTCGGCAAACCATGGAACCAGGCCAGTATCGAACGGGCCTGCCAGGCCCTGGGCGAGGACTTCACCCCGCTCACCGACTTCCGCGCCAGCCGCGAGTACCGCCTGCTGACGGCGCAGAACCTGCTGCGCAAATACTTCATCGAACTGCAATCGCCGCACATCGAGACTCGGGTGACCGCATATGTCTAACCATCACGCAGCCAAGAGCCAGGCCGAGATGGCCGAACTGTTCAGCCAGGACCTGACCACCGGAGTCGGTCGCAGCATCAAGCACGACAGTGCGGACAAGCATGTGTCCGGCGAAGCGGTGTACATCGACGACCGCCTGGAATTCCCCAACCAGCTGCACGTCTATGCGCGCACCGCCGACCGCGCCCATGCGCGCATCCTGCGCATCGACACCAGCCCGTGCTATGCCTTCGAGGGTGTACGCATCGCCATCACCCACGAAGACATCCCCGGGCTCAAGGACATCGGCCCGGTGGTCGCCGGTGACCCGCTGCTGGCCATCGACAAGGTCGAATACTTCGGCCAGCCGGTGGTCGCCGTGGCCGCGCGCGACCTGGACACCGCTCGCCGCGCGGCGATGGCAGCGACTATCGAGTACGAGGACCTGGAGCCGGTACTGGATGTGGTCGAAGCCCTGCGCAAGAAGCACTTCGTGCTCGACAGCCACACCCACCAGCGTGGCGATTCCAACGCGGCCCTGGCCAGCGCCCCGCACCGCCTGCAAGGCACCTTGCACATCGGCGGCCAGGAGCACTTCTACCTGGAAACCCAGATCTCTTCGGTGATGCCTACCGAAGATGGCGGCATGATCGTCTTCTGCTCGACCCAGAACCCCACCGAAGTACAGAAACTGGTGGCCGAGGTGCTGGACGTGCCGATGAACAAGATCGTCGTGGACATGCGCCGCATGGGCGGCGGCTTCGGCGGCAAGGAGACCCAGGCGGCCAGCCCGGCCTGCCTGTGCGCGGTGATCGCGCGCCTGACCGGCCAGCCGACCAAGATGCGCCTGCCGCGTGTCGAAGACATGATGATGACCGGCAAGCGCCACCCGTTCTACGTCGAGTACGACGTCGGCTTCGACGACACCGGCCGCCTGCATGGCATCAACCTGGACCTGGCCGGCAACTGCGGCTACTCGCCGGATCTCTCCGGCTCGATCGTCGACCGCGCCATGTTCCACTCCGACAACGCCTACTACCTGGGCGATGCCACGGTGCATGGCCACCGCTGCAAGACCAACACCGCCTCCAATACCGCCTACCGTGGTTTCGGCGGCCCCCAGGGGATGGTCGCCATCGAGCAGGTGATGGACCACATCGCCCGCCACCTGGCGCTCGACCCGCTGGCGGTGCGCAAGGCCAACTACTACGGCAAGACCGAGCGCAACGTCACCCACTACTACCAGACCGTCGAGCACAACATGCTCGAGGAAATGACCGCCGAGCTCGAGGCCAGCGCCGACTACGCCGAACGCCGCGAGTCGATCCGCCGCTTCAACGAGCACAGCCCCGTGCTCAAGAAAGGCCTGGCGCTGACACCGGTGAAGTTCGGCATCTCGTTCACCGCCACCTTCCTCAACCAGGCCGGTGCGCTGATCCACATCTACACCGATGGCAGCATCCACCTGAACCACGGCGGCACCGAGATGGGCCAGGGCCTGAACACCAAGGTTGCCCAGGTGGTGGCGCAGGTGTTCCAGGTCGATTTCGAGCGCATCCAGATCACCGCTACCAACACCGACAAGGTCCCCAACACCTCGCCTACCGCGGCCTCCAGCGGCGCCGACCTGAACGGCAAGGCGGCCCAGAACGCCGCCGAGATCCTCAAGAAGCGCCTGACCGAGTTCGCTGCCCGTCACTACAAGGTCACCGAGGAAGACGTGGAGTTCCGCAACGGCCATGTGCGCGTGCGCGACCAGATCGTCAGCTTCGAGCAACTGGTGCAACAGGCCTATTTCGCCCAGGTGTCGTTGTCGAGCACTGGCTTCTACCGCACGCCGAAGATCTACTACGACCGCGACCAGGCCCGGGGCCGGCCATTCTACTACTTCGCCTTCGGCGCAGCCTGCGTCGAGGTGATCGTCGACACCCTGACCGGCGAATACAAGATGCTGCGCGCCGACATCCTGCACGATGTAGGCGCCTCGCTGAACCCAGCCATCGACATCGGCCAGGTCGAGGGCGGCTTCATCCAGGGCATGGGCTGGCTGACCACCGAGGAACTGGTGTGGAACGCCAAGGGCAAGCTGATGACCAACGGCCCGGCCAGCTACAAGATCCCGGCCGTGGCCGACATGCCGCTGGACCTGCGAGTCAAGCTGGTGGAGAACCGCAAGAACCCGGAAGACACCGTATTCCACTCCAAGGCCGTGGGTGAGCCGCCGTTCATGCTCGGCATCGCCGCCTGGTGCGCGATCAAGGACGCCGTGGCAAGCATCGCCGACTACCGCGTGCAACCGCAGGTCGACGCACCGGCGACGCCTGAGCGAGTGCTGTGGGGCTGCGAGCAGATGCGCAAGGCGGTGGCCAAGCAGCAGGTTGTCGAGCAGGAACTGGAACCTTTGACACATTGATCCTGTAGGAGCGGCCTTGTGCCGCGAAAGGGCTGCGCAGCAGCCCCCATCTTCGTTGTTGCCCAGATCCTGGGGCCGCTACGCGCCCCTTTCGCGGCACAAGGCTCCTACAGAGAAACGTGTCGTCTTTTTGAGAGGTTGCATCATGCACCAATGGATCAACGCCCTCGCCGATCACCAGGCCCGCGGCGAAGCCTGTGTCCTGGTGACCATCATCGAGGAGCGTGGCTCCACGCCACGCAACGCTGGCTCCAAGATGGTCGTCAGCGCCACCGGTCTGTTCGACACCATCGGCGGTGGCCACCTGGAGTACAAGGCCCTGCACATCGCCCGGCAGATGCTCCAGGAGCAACGCACCACCCCGCACCTGGAGCGCTTCAGCCTGGGCGCGAGCCTGGGCCAGTGCTGCGGCGGCGTCACCGTGCTGCTGTTCGAACCGATGGCCGCCGTGCAGGCACAGATCGCCGTGTTCGGCGCGGGCCATGTCGGCCGTGCTCTGGTACCCTTGCTCGCCGCGCTGCCCTGCCGGGTACGCTGGATCGACTCGCGCGAACAGGAGTTCCCCGAGGCCATTCCCGACGGCGTGACCAAGGTCGTCAGCGAGGAGCCGGTCGACGAGGTGGCCGAGCTGCCGGCGGGCAGCTATTGCATCGTCATGACCCATAACCACCAGCTGGACCTGGAGCTGACCGCAGCCATCCTCAAACGCAATGATTTCACCTGGTTCGGCCTGATCGGCTCGAAGACCAAGCGAGTCAAGTTCGAACACCGCCTGCGCGAGCGCGGCTACGACGACGCCGTGGTGGCGCGGATGCGCTGCCCGATGGGCCTGGCCGAGGTCAAGGGCAAGCTGCCGATCGAGATCGCCGTGTCCATCGCCGGGGAAATCATCGCCACCTACAACGCCTGCTTCGGCCAGCACGACGCTGCCGCCAATTCAGGCCCGATCGCCCAATTGCTGCCGCCCTCCCGGCGCAGCCAAGCCAATTGACGAGACCGTTATGAGCGCAACCCGCAAAGCCTACCGAGCCGCCATCCTGCACAGCATCGCCGACCCGGCCGAGGTGGGCCTCGACGCTTCCCACGAATATTACGAAGACGGCCTGCTGGTGGTCGAAGATGGGCGCATCAGCGCACTGGGCCATGCCAGCGAGTTGCTGCCTACCCTGGGTTCCGGCGTGGAGGTGGTGCACCACCAGGATGCCCTGATCACCCCAGGCTTCATCGACACCCACATCCACTTCCCGCAGACCGGCATGATCGGTTCCTATGGCGAACAGCTGCTGGACTGGTTGAACACCTATACCTTCCCTTGCGAGAAGCAATTCGCCGACAAGGCCCACGCCGACAAGGTGGCAGGCATCTTCCTGAAAGAACTGCTGCGCAACGGCACCACCACGGCGCTGGTGTTCGGCAGCGTCCACCCCGAGTCGGTCGACGCCTTGTTCGAGGAGGCCCAGCGCCTGGACCTGCGCCTGATCGCCGGCAAGGTGATGATGGACCGCAATGCCCCCGATTACCTGACCGACACGGCCGAGTCCAGCTATACCGAAAGCAAGGCCTTGATCGAACGCTGGCACGGCAAGGGCCGCCTGCACTATGCCGTGACGCCACGTTTCGCCCCGACCAGCACACCGGAACAGCTGAGCCTCGCCGGCCAGTTGCTCAAGGAATACCCCGGGCTGTACATGCACACCCACCTGTCGGAGAACCTCAAGGAAATCGAGTGGGTCAAGGCACTGTTCCCGGAGCGCAGCGGCTACCTGGACGTGTACGATCACTACGAGCTGCTGGGCGAGCGCTCGGTGTTCGCCCATGGCGTGCACCTGTGCGATGAAGAGTGCCAGCGCCTGGCCGACACCGGTTCGGCGGTCGCCTTCTGCCCGACCTCCAACCTGTTCCTGGGCAGCGGCCTGTTCAACCTGCCCCAGGCGGAGCGGTTCAAGGTCAATGTCGGTCTGGGAACCGACGTCGGTGCCGGCACCAGCTTCTCACTGCTCAATACCCTGAACGAAGCCTACAAAGTCATGCAGCTGCAAGGCGCGCGCCTGCACCCATACAAGTCCCTGTACCTGGCCACCCTGGGCGGCGCCCGTGCCCTGCGCCTGGACGACCGTATCGGCAGCCTGCGCCCAGGCAACGACGCCGACTTCGTGGTGCTGGACTACAAGGCCACCCCGCTGCTGGACTACCGCATCCAGCAGTCCAACAGCATCGAGGAGACCTTGTTCGTGCTCACCACCCTGGGCGACGACCGCACCGTGCGTGAAACCTATGCGGCGGGGCGTTTGGTACACCAGCGCTGAGGCTCAGAAATCGACTAGCCGCTGCACTGCGACCTGACCGACATGGGGGCCAGCCTCCAGACGCAGGGTCGCGGTAAGCCTTACCAACTGACCGCCTGCCAATGCCTGGCGCAGGGACTGTGCCGGGCTTGCGGGCAAATTGGCAAGCCAAGACTCGATCCAGCTGCTGGACAACACGGCCCGCCCCTGCTCGAAAGCCATATCGATCCAGGCCTGGTCGCTGACCTGCGATGCGATCAGGTAGACCCTTCCCGTCGATGGCTGATGGTATTGAATGATTCCTCCTACCCGGTACTGTTGCACCAACCCATAACGTCCCAGCAAGTCGTCGATCGCATTGACGGCATGAGAACGCAGGCGCGTACCGCGCACGGCGGCCAATAGGTTGGCGGTGTAGTCATCCATCGCTCGCAGGTAATAGACCGTCGGACTGCTACCTATCGCTTCGACCGGCAATGCCAGGCGCCAAGAGCTGGCGCTATCCAGGCCAATCGGTTGTTGCCGGGCAAGCAACAGGAAAGGGTCGGCCAATTCGCCCAGGCTTCGACTATCGCGCAACCACAGATTCAGCACATGCTCCAGATGCAGCAACCTTGCATACTCGCTACCCTGGGCTCTGTCCAGTATCGCTCTAGCTGCATTTTGCGCGCTTTGCCGGGTAAAGCCGGGTCGCGCCCTGATTATCAAGCTGTCCAGTTGCATGGAAAACAAGGTACGCCGTACAGACCAACCTTCCGGACCTCGGACCAATAACCAGGGCTGCTCACCGAAGCGTTCACGAACACAGCGTTCCAGATCATCGAAGGTCAATGGTGACGGCAACGCCTGCGAGCGCGAGAGCAGTATCCGGCTAGAGGTCTGCGTGGGATACACCGGCAACCAACCGCCCTGGATACCCACACCGTGAACCAGCCCATCGCTTCCCATCCCATATAAACCGGAACTGCGAAGCAGCTCTCGGTCCGAACCTTGCAAAGGACGAACTGCTTCCCGCCAAGTACTTACCTGCAATGGTTGAAGGGCAGCGCCCGGGGATATCCTGACAGATTGCCAGACCAACTCGGCGCGTTGCGCCCCCTCGATATGCAGGCCACCGAGCAATGGCCGCAGCAAACCTTGCCGGCGCGCCGAGCGCAGGGCTGTTGCCAAGGCGGGATCAACAAGCCGCGAGAGCAGCACGTCGAGCCATCCATCTCCCAACAGCACCAGGTTGTCCATGGTCTGAAGCGAAACCGCACCCATCACTTCATGCTGGACCAGTACATAGATTTCACGTCGTCCGGGCTTGACAAATAGCACCACACAGCGACGGTGAATGCCGTGACGGAACAGCACCCGGTAACCGCGATCGCTAATGACATTGGTGAGTATTTCGGCCAACGAATGACTGACGTTGCCTTCAACTGCAGCGCGTACGGCGACTTGTTCGGTGCTGTTCAGTGTCCAGCGCAACTGCACGAAGGACGCACGAGCATCCTGGATTGCCACCACCGGGTTCAGCGCGGCGACCTCCTGTACGACCAGATGAAGCAGCGGGTCGGAGGTCGCTGTGTCGAGCCATTGCTCAAGCGCATGCAGCCGCACCTGTGTCAGGCCTGGAGCAGTATCTGCATTACGGTAGATCGCTTCGCCCAATGACCAGAGGCTTTCATCAGCCATGCCGGGGAACTGACTTTGCAGCCGACGGAAAAACGTCTCGCCATAACCGCCCATCACCTGCGCCGGCTCTATTGCAGTGCTGCCAAGCGTGACGCGAACAGGCCCCATGCCCTGCTCGATCAGCTCATCCAGCTCACTCAACCGCGTCGGCATTCGTCCCGCGGGAACCACGTATCGAACATGCCCTTCGACAAAGCCTGGCAAGAGCGGGTAATACTCGCCTGAGATCCGCACGCCAGAACGCGGGACCGTCTCGGTGCCGAATGTCACAGAGACTTCCCCGCCGTAGGCGTGAACCGCCACGGTATCACCATCCCCGATTTGCCAGCGTACGGCCTGCCAACGTTGGGGGATGGGAGCCTGTGTTCCTGACGTACCCTGGCCACGCAAGTAAGCACGGGACCAAGCGGGTGCTGTTGTGTCTTGCAGGTAGGCATAGGCGAACTCGACCGCGCGGGCATCGGTCGGAAACTCATAATCCCGCAGGATACGTCGGCCTCGCCTGATAGCCGTGGGCCGGGTCGTGCCGGCGAAACGTGGGTGCCGGCTCACTGGCCCCCAACTGGCGAAGACCTGCTCGGCATCGGTGATTTGGCCGCCACCGCCGCGCAGACCGACATCCGCATGCACAACCCAGCGCTCGCCATCGACCCTCACTGGCATATCGTAATGGCGCGTGGCCGTGGTTTCCAGGCGCAGCGTGTGCTCTCCCTTGCGACGATACACTGCATAGGCATGACCATCCTGCCAGATGTACTTCTTGCCATCGAGGAGCCAGGTCCCGCTGTCACGCCCCCTCAATGGCACCACGCGATCGAACTTGATTTTTGCCTCGTACCCTTTGAAAGGATCCATGGCAATGCGTCGCCTGGCCTGTACACGCAACGCCCTACGCAGGCTCGCCACGCTTGAACCGGCCGGAATGACGGTCAGCATGATATCGAGCAGCCCACCGAGCACGCTGAGAATGCCCATGCCGATAGTATCGACCTTTCTCGCACGCCAGCCGTCACCGATGGCCAAGGCGCCGTAGTAGACATCCTGCAGTACGATGGGCAGGTTCACACCGGGTACGATGGCCAACGCCGCACGCAGGTAGCCCAAGTGGCGGTGATGCGCTTGGATGTCGCTTTTTTGCCGGATGCCATACTGGCTGCGCCCCTGGCGCCTCGCTTGATTGATCAGATGATTGCTGCGCTCGGCCACTTGCAGGTGGATCAGCGTTTTAGTCAATGATAAAGGTGCACTCAGGTAGCCTCTATAACGACGAAGGGCCGCCTGACGAAAATAGCTCAGCAGTTTTTCCGGTTCGTCGCTGGAGCGATGCGCCACGTACTCCGCCACCGCAGGCTCTACTTCGATCAACCAACGTAGATGCTCAAGTGCATCGTCCAGTTGCTCGCGCTCGATCAGTCGATGAGCGTGAGGGGCGCCAGGCAGGTACAAGATGGTACGCCCTCCCGCCGTATCGACCAGCGCACCTGCTCCCTCGATGTTGCGTCCGAGTTCCTCCGTACTGGTAATGACCAGCCAATGCACCCGGAGCCCGGCCTCGCTCAAGGCCTTTGCGCTAGACGACTGGGCTGCGGCATTAAGCATCTCCGCCCCTTTTTCGGACAGATTGCCACGCCATCGCCATGCCTGACCCAGCAATTTCAACTCTTGGCTATAGGGCTCGACCAGCAGCTCGGCATGCTGCTCATTGGCCAGGTCGAATATTGCTCGGACCTTCGTTTCGTATCGCTGGAGTGGATCGAGCTCAACCAGTACATCCGACAGGTAGCTAGACGTAATCCCATCGACTTGCAGGTTGGCCATGGCCAGACGCTCTACCTCCGAGGGCTCGCTGGAGTCGAACCCTTCGCATGCCAGCTTTTCGAGGGTGACCGACTCCCACTTCTCGCTCGGCACCCACTTCATGGCCTCCCCTGGCCGGTGTCCTACGGCCCCGTATCCTGGTGCAGGTTCCAGGACGCTGCCCTGGCCAAACCACTGATAGGTGACGCTGACAGGCCTCTCCAGCAACACGGTGTCCGCAGTCAAGGTGATGCCCTTGTCGGTCTTCAACCTCGCGATCAAAAGAGCTGCAGCAAACACGGGAAATGTCGGAAGTTGAGCTTTCAACCATCGCTCCAGGCTATCCGCCTGAAGGTGATAGTCCACCAAGTGTTCGGCATAGGCCCTGCGCTCGGCATCACTACGCACCAACATCCATTTGGGCAGTATCTCCATTATGGCTTGCCCTTGCCATTGGCGCTCCGCTGCAGTCATGGCCGCCTGGCGGCAGCTGTCCACAGGAATTGCCAAGGCCGCCCGGGCCAGGTCCAACCGATACTGGGCGCTTTGTTTCTTCGAAAGAAGCTCCCCTCGGACCAGCTCGTCGGAGTTCAAATCCAGCCTCGCCATCCAAAATGTGAACAGGTCGCGTACCAAACCAGGCAAACCTTCACTATTGGGTATGAACGTCAGTTGGGCGCTTGCATGCGAAATGAGCGTGGAAACAGCGAAGCCACCTATAGCCAATGTGGCGCCGAGCCGTTCACGCAGCACCTCAAGACTCTCGAGATAAATCATCCCACCGCTTTCGCCATGTACCCAGAGCACGATCGGCGCGTCATGCAAGCCCGCCTGCCGGTCAGTGGCCCGAGCCATGATCCAGATGCCAGGCAACACCTGCCCATCAGCGCATACCGACAACCACTGCACCGTCTCCTCTTGACTCTGCAGAAACAACCAAGCATGAACCTGAGCAGGCAGGCGGCGTTCTTCGGCCAGCAGGCTCGCCTCGCTTTTCATGGCTTGTTGAATGTGACAGGAAAACGTCTCGATGCGGTGTGTCCAGTTTTCCGGAGCTTCCCTCAATCCGTCCTGCAACTGCCGCCAGGAGTCGTGTCGTTGGGTCAAGGCCGCATTCCAAGCGGCCATTGCGCTTTTCGAGGGTGGTGTTTCGCCAAAGCGTTCGAGCAGATCACGCAGATAACGAAAACGATGGTTTTTACATAGCTGCCATGGATAAGTGGCAGGCAGGCTACCCAACGCGAGCAGATCGACATGATCACGCGCCTGCTGCTTCATCGCATAATCAACGACCTTGCGCCATGTCGCCGGGTCATTCGCGATCAGCGTGGCGTAGTTGGTGAAATCATCAGGAAGGGCATTCGCCCAATCCTTATCGCTGGCCGATTGGGCGCGCAACGCTTTGTGCAGTTGGTTGAGCCAGAGGATGGGCGCCTGGGCATTCACAAGCCCTGCATTCACGCAGGATCGGGCATAAGCGGATGCTTCGTCGTGGTGTGCTTGCCCGTGAGCAATCGGCAACACATCAAGCAGGTCGTCCAATGATTTCATGTGGTGGCTCCTGTGTTAGAGCCACGAATCGTCCCTTAGGGTGACCATGAAATTGCGGTAGATCTTTGGCACCGCTCAACCTATAGCAAGTATACGGCGCTCTTCCAGATCAGGCGGGGCGACGCTCGAAAATACTCCACAGGGTAGTGGCCAGGCCCCACGCGCCCAAGCCAGCCAGTAGCTGGAGTGTCTAGACACCTGAGTGGCCGATCGACGAAAAAACCGGCAAACGATCAACCCTTGACCGAGGCCTTGGGCTTTTTCAGCAAATGCGAGAATACCGCGTGCAGGTCGTCCGAGGCGCCTTCCTCATCCAGGTTGAGCTTGGTGTCGATGTGGTCCATGTGGTGCATCATCAGGCGCACCGCCAGTTCGCCGTCGCGGGCCTCGATGGCATCGATCAGTTGCATGTGCTCGTCATAGGAGCAGTGCGAGCGGTTGCCGCTCTCGTACTGGGCGATGATCAGTGAGGTCTGGGACACCAGGCTGCGCTGGAAGCTGATCAAGGGTGCATTGCCCGCGGCTTCCGCCAGCTTGAGGTGGAACTCGCCCGAAAGCCGGATCCCGGCGCCTCGATCACCGCGGGAGAAGCTGTCGCGCTCCTCTCGGACCATCTGGCGCAGCTCGTTCAGTTGCTCGATGGTGGCATGCTGCACCGCAAGCTCGGTGATGGCGCGCTCGACCATGCGACGGGAAAAGAACACCTGGCGTGCCTCCTCCACCGTGGGGCTGGCCACGACCGCACCACGGTTGGGCCGCAGCAGCACGACGCTTTCATGGGCCAGGCGCGACAGGGCGCGGCGGATAATGGTGCGGCTGACGCCGAAGATTTCGCCCAGCGCTTCCTCGCTCAACTTGGTGCCCGGAGCCAGTCGCTGCTCGAGGATCGCCTCGAAAATATGCGCATAGACGATATCGTCCTGGGTACCGCTGCGGCCGGCCTTGCCATTGCGCGCAGGTTTCTTCAGAGGTTGCAGCTGTTCGTTCATGGGCTCTCGAGCACGAGGATCCGCCAGTCGGGACCTTGACTGTAATACCCGTCAGAGGGTGGCTGGCAAGTCCTGGAAAGAAAAAAGGGATCAAGGTATCGGCCTATTGTACACAGGCATACCGGTTTCTGCAGGTGGCCTTCGCCATATAGCCACTATGCGTCGTATTTCGCCCACAAAAGATAAAACATTATTTGCATTATTTGTACACAAACGCATAATCCTGCGAGCAACTTCTTGACCCGAAAGTCAACAAACGGTCGGACGTCTGCCAAATCCCCTCGCGGAGCCGCCCAAGTGCATGGCGCAGGACCAGGCTCCGAAACAACAAGAAAGACTTGAGGAGTACTCGCTGTGGAAAGCCGCAAATCCGAAGCCCCTACGCTGGATCTCGCTCCACCGCTCGAAACGAGCTGGCTGGAACGGATTTTCAAACTCAAGCGACATGGCAGCACCGTCAGGACCGAGCTGATCGCCGGGGTGACCACCTTCATCACCATGGCCTACATCATCTTCGTCAATCCCAACATCATGGCCGACGCCGGTATCGACCACGGTGCAGCGTTCGTCGCCACCTGCATCGCCGCAGCCCTTGGCTGCCTGCTGATGGGCCTGTACGCCAACTGGCCGGTTGGCCTGGCCCCGGGCATGGGGCTCAATGCGTTCTTCACCTATACCGTGGTCGGTACCATGGGCTACACCTGGGAGGCGGCGCTGGGCGCGGTATTCGTCTCCGGCGTACTGTTCATGCTGCTGACGCTTTCGCGGGTACGCGAATGGCTGCTCAACAGCATTCCCGTGAGCCTGCGCCATGCCATGGGTGCTGGCGTCGGGCTGTTCCTCGGCCTGATCGGCCTCAAGACCGCGGGTATCGTCGTCGACAGCCCGGCCACGCTGATCAAGCTCGGTTCGCTGCATGAGCCAGGCCCGCTGCTGGCGGCGGTGTGCTTCCTGATGATCGCCGTGCTCAGCTACCACCGGGTATTCGGCGCCATCCTGATCAGCATCATCGCCGTGACCCTGGCGGGTTGGGGCCTGGGGCTGGTGCAATACGGCGGGGTGTTCTCGCTGCCTCCGAGCCTGGCGCCGACCTGGATGGCCATGGACGTTGCCGGGGTGTTCAACGTCAGCATGATCAGCGTGGTGCTGGCGTTCCTCTTCGTGCATATGTTCGACACCGCCGGCACCTTGATGGGCGTGGCCCAGCGGGCTGGCCTGGTGGCTGACGACGGGCGCATCGAAAACCTGTCGCGCGCATTGAAGGCGGACAGTGCCTCGAGTGTGTTCGGTGCTGCGGTGGGGGTTCCGCCGGTGACGAGCTACGTGGAAAGTGCCGCAGGGGTTGCCGCCGGTGGCCGGACGGGCCTGACCGCTGTCGTGGTTGGCCTGCTGTTCGTCGCGGCCATGTTCTTTGCACCGCTGGCGGGGATGATCCCAGCGTATGCCACGGCGGGGGCGCTGATCTATGTAGCGATGCTGATGATGGGGAGCATGGCGCATATTCACTGGGACGAGGCGACCGATGCGATTCCGGCGATCGTGACTGTGATCATGATGCCATTGACGTTCTCGGTGGCGGATGGGATTGCCCTGGGCTTTATCAGCTATGTGGCGCTCAAGGCGGGGACCGGGAAGTTCAAGGAGATTTCCGCTAGCTTGTGGGTGCTGTGCGTGATCTTTATTGCCAAGTTTGTATTTCTTTGAGGCTTGGGCTTGGGCTTATAGAAAGTGTAAATATTCATTTGCGGCGGTGGCGCCACTGGCGCTTTTCGCCTTTACGGCGACCTACTTTTGCTCTTGGGCAAAAGTAGGCAAAACCGCTGGCTCCTGCATCCGGCCCCGGCGCTGCGCGCCGGGGTTCCCTCGCTTCGGCATTGCTCCCAGCGGGGCGCGGCGAAGGGCCATCCATGGCCCTGCGCCGCTTGCCAGGCATCCATGCCTGGCACCCACCTCCGCAATGCCTACGCTCGGCCTCCTGACGTCGCGATTGACGGCGCCTGGGCTGTAGCGTAGGAAAAGCAAGAGCGAAAGCGGCGGTGGCGGCGAAAAATCATATTGATTGGTGGGCTGTTCTGGCCCAATCGCGGGGCAAGCCCGCTCCCACAGAGACCGCACAACGCTCGGGCCGCTTTTTCCTGTAGGAGCGGGCTTGTCCCGCGATAGCTCCAAGAGCCCACCGCCCCACTGAATATCCAAGACAAAAAAAAGCCCGCCAGTGTGAGAGCGGGCCAAGGACCTACGAAGATTCTTCTAGCGACCAACTAGCTTCCACGATAGGTCGAGTAACTGTACGGCGAGATCAGCAGCGGCACATGGTAGTGCTCCTGGTTCTGATCGATACCAAAGCGCAGCACGACAACATCCAGAAATGCGGTTTCAGGCAGTTTCACACCGCGAGCACGGTAGTAGTCGCCGGCGCTGAATTGCAGCTGGTACACCCCGGTACGGTAATCGTCACCCTGCAGCAACGGCGCGTCGACGCGGCCGTCGCTGTTGGTCAGGGCGGTGTTCACCAGCTCCAGCTGTTGGCCTTCGACACGGTACAGCTCGACCTTGATCGAGTTGCCCGGGCAGCCGTGAGCGGCATCCAGTACGTGTGTAGTCAAACGTCCCATTTGCTTGTCGCCTCTTGTCATATGCGTGGGCAAAAAATACACGGCAATCACCGCGCCAGGGGCCTGCGGTGTGCGGGAATGGAGCCATTAAGACATTTTCCCGAGAAATTGTACACAATTTTTTGAACACCTCTTGCACTACCCCCCTGCCCTGCTTGTAAATACACCAACGGCTGGAAAGACAGGCCCCGTGCCGACGGCGTCGTCATTAGCTGACCGACCAGGCAGGTTTCTTGCAATACATTCTCAACCGACAAATGGGAAGAAATGCGGAAAAACAGGCTTACAAAAGATTTCAGAAGTTGTATACAATCACCCCATCCGGTGGTGCGACAACCCGACGCGGGCCGCCCACCCCACGCACCAACGAACAAGAAGGAAGACTGCAGTGAGCGCTGACTACCCTCGCGACCTGATCGGTTACGGCAACAACCCACCTCACCCGCAATGGCCGGGGAATGCACGCATCGCTCTGTCCTTCGTGCTCAACTATGAAGAAGGTGGCGAACGCAACGTCCTGCACGGTGACAAGGAGTCCGAAGCCTTCCTGTCCGAGATGGTTGCCGCCCAGCCCCTGCAAGGCGTGCGCAACATGAGCATGGAATCGCTCTATGAATACGGCAGCCGTGCCGGCGTATGGCGCTTGCTCAAGCTGTTCAAGGACACCGGCGTGCCGTTGACCATCTTCGCCGTCGCCATGGCCGCCCAACGCCACCCTGACGTGATCCGCGCCATGGTCGAAGCCGGTCATGAGATCTGCAGCCACGGCTACCGCTGGATCGACTACCAGTACATGGACGAGGCCCAGGAACGCGAGCACATGCTCGAGGCCATCCGCATCCTCACCGAACTCACCGGCGAACGCCCGCTGGGCTGGTACACCGGCCGCACCGGCCCGAACACCCGCCGCCTGGTGATGGAGGAAGGTGGCTTCCTCTACGACAGCGACACCTACGATGACGACCTGCCCTACTGGGAGCCGAACAACCCGACCGGCAAACCGCACCTGGTGATCCCGTACACCCTGGACACCAACGACATGCGCTTCACCCAGGTCCAGGGCTTCAACTGCGGCGAGCAGTTCTTCCAGTACCTCAAGGACGCCTTCGACGTGCTCTACGCAGAAGGCGCCGAAGCACCGAAGATGCTGTCGATCGGCCTGCACTGCCGCCTGGTCGGCCGCCCGGCCCGCCTGGCCGCACTCAAGCGCTTCATCGAATACGCCAAGAGCCACGACCAGGTCTGGTTCGCTCGTCGCGTCGACATTGCCCGCCACTGGCACGCCACCCACCCGTACAAGAACGAGAACGCCTGATGACCGCTTTCAAGACCCTCAAGCCATCGACCCTGGCCCGCGACGCCTTCGTCGAAGCCTTCGCCGACATCTACGAGCACTCGCCGTGGGTTGCCGAGAAAGCCTATGACCTGGGTCAGCTGGCTGAACTGGACGAGATCGAAGCGCTGCACCAGCGCATGAGCGACATCCTGCTCAGCGCCAGCCATGAAGACCAGCTGGCCCTGATCAACGCTCACCCGGACCTGGCAGGCAAGGCCGCCATCCAGGGCGAGCTGACCGAGTCGAGCACCAACGAACAGGCCGGCGCCGGTATCCACCAGTGCACCGCCGAAGAGTTCGCGCGCTTCACCGAACTCAACGACGCCTACAAGGCCAAGTTCCAATTCCCGTTCATCATGGCGGTCAAGGGCAGCAACCGGCACCAGATCCTCGCCTCCTTCGAAAAACGCATCCACAACGATGTCGATGCCGAATTCAAGGAAGCCCTGGCGCAGATCAACCTGATCGCGCTGTTCCGCCTGCTGCAGCTTTAAAAGACGGTGCGATGCCCGGCCCCGACTGCGCGATACATTCGCCCCGGGGCCGGCCCACCCCCAAACAGAACATAGAACAAAGAGATAACCGCATGCGCACTTTAGTGATCGAGCCCCTGACCAAAGAAGCCTTCGCCCCGTTCGGTGACGTGATCGAAACCGATGGCAGCGACCACTTCATGATCAACAACGGGTCGACCATGCGCTTCCACAAGCTCGCCACGGTCGAGACCGCCGAGCCCGAGGACAAAGCGATCATCAGCATCTTCCGCGCCGACGCTCTGGAGATGCCACTGACCGTACGCATGCTGGAACGCCATCCGCTGGGCAGCCAGGCTTTCATCCCGCTGCTCGGCAACCCCTTTCTGATCGTGGTCGCGCCAGTTGGCGATGCACCTGTATCAGGCTTGGTCCGAGCCTTCCGCAGTAATGGCAGGCAGGGCGTTAATTACCATCGCGGCGTCTGGCACCACCCGGTGCTGACGATCGAAAAGCGGGATGACTTCCTGGTGGTTGATCGCAGTGGTTCCGGCAACAACTGCGACGAGCATTACTTCACCGAGGAACAGATGCTGGTCCTCAATCCCCACCAATAAGAAAAGGTCGGTCATCCAGGGTTCGCCCGGGTCGTGACCGGCAAGAGGTAAATACTGTGGAAGCACACCTTCACGAATGGCTGAACCTGAGCATTCGCTGGGTTCACATGATCACCGGCATCGCCTGGATTGGTGCCTCGTTCTACTTCGTCTGGCTGGAAAACAACCTGAACCGGAGCAATCCGCGTGACGGGCTGTCGGGTGACCTTTGGGCCATCCACGGTGGTGGTATCTACCACCTCGAGAAGTACAAGCTGGCCCCGCCGAAGATGCCCGAGAACCTGCACTGGTTCAAATGGGAAGCCTACTTCACCTGGATGTCCGGTATCGCCCTGCTCTGCGTGGTGTTCTACTGGAACCCGACCCTCTACCTGCTGGCCCCTGGCAGCACCCTGAGCGGTGCCGAGGGCGTGGCCATCGGTATCGGCTCGCTGGTGGCAAGCTGGTTCATCTATGACTTCCTCTGCGATTCGCCCCTGGGCAAGCGCCCGGCCCTGCTCGGTGCCGTGCTGTTCGTCCTGATCATCGCTGCCTGCTTCGGCTTCAGCCTGGTATTCAGCGGCCGTGGTGCGTACCTGCATACCGGCGCGATCATCGGCACCATCATGGTCGGTAACGTGTTCCGCATCATCATGCCGGCCCAGCGCCAGCTGGTGGCGGCCATCGAAAAGAACGAAACCCCTGATCCGGTCCTGCCGGCCAAGGGCCTGCTGCGTTCGCGCCACAACAACTACTTCACCCTGCCGGTGCTGTTCATCATGATCAGCAACCACTTCCCGAGCACCTATGGCAGCCAGTACAACTGGCTGATCCTGGCCGGGATCGCAGTGGCTGCGGTATTGATCCGTCACTACTTCAACACCCGCCATGACAGCAACAAGTACGCCTGGACCCTGCCTGTCGGCGCCCTGGCGATGATCTGCCTGGCCTACGTGACCGGCCCCAAGCCGATGCCTACCGCACCTGAGCAAGCCGCGGCGAAGATCGAGTACCAGCCGCTGCCGGCGACCGCCATCGGTGGCAAGACCGCTGCCGAACAGCGCGCCGAAGAGGCCACCAAGGCCGCCGAGGCGCCTGCAGCACCGGCCGAGGCGCCAGCCCAGGCTACCGCCCAGGCCGCACCCGGTGGTTTCGAGAAGATCCACACCGTCATCCAGGAACGCTGCACCGTGTGCCACTCGGCCAAGCCGACCAGCCCGCTGTTCAGCGCCGCCCCTGCCGGCGTGATGTTCGACACCCCGCAACAGATCCAGGCCCAGGCCGCGCGCATCCAGGCGCAAGCCGTCGCCAGCCAGATCATGCCACTGGGCAACATCACCCAGATGACCCAGGAAGAACGCAACATGGTCGGTGCCTGGATCGCCAAGGGCGCTCCGGTCAACTGAGTTGCACGCGGTAACACACGTCAAGCTGTAAGTAGTACGTAGCTAGCATCGAGCTAGGGCTCCACAGGGGAAACCCCAGGCCTTCGGGCCTGCCCCTCCGGAGCCCGACGCTTGGATCCGAGAATAAAAACAAAACTCGAGGTGCTGCATGTCCGAGTCCCGCAAGGCGTACATCCCCGTTGCGCCCCCACGACAGCCTCTGCCCCTGTTCCAACTGATCCTGGTGGGCCTGCAACATGTATTGCTGATGTACGGAGGCGCGATCGCCGTGCCTTTGATCATTGGCCAGGCCGCCGGGCTGTCTCGTGAAGAAGTTGCCTTCCTGATCAACGCCGACCTGCTGGTCGCAGGCGTTGCCACCATGGTCCAATCGTTCGGTATCGGTCCCGTCGGCATTCGCATGCCGGTGATGATGGGGGCCAGCTTCGCTGCCGTCGGCAGCATGGTCGCCATGGCCGGCATGCCGGGCGTCGGCCTGCAGGGGATTTTCGGCGCGACCATCGCGGCCGGTTTCTTCGGCATGCTGATCGCGCCGTTCATGTCCAAGGTGGTGCGGTTCTTCCCGCCTCTGGTCACCGGCACCGTGATCACCTCGATCGGCCTGTCGTTGTTCCCGGTCGCGGTCAACTGGGCCGGTGGTGGCCATGAGGCCGATACCTTCGGCTCGCCCATCTACCTGTTGGTTGCCGGCCTGGTACTGGCAGTGATCCTGCTGATCAACCGTTTCATGCGTGGGTTCTGGGTCAATGTCTCGGTACTGGTAGGCATGGGCCTGGGCTACATCCTGGCCGGTTCCATCGGCATGGTCGACCTGTCCGGCCTGTCCGAGGCGCCGTGGGTGCAAGTGGTCACCCCACTGCACTTCGGCATGCCGACCTTCAGCCTGGCACCGATCCTGTCCATGTGCCTGGTGGTGGTGATCATCTTCGTGGAATCCACCGGCATGTTCCTCGCCCTGGGCAAGGTCACCGACCGTGAAGTCACCCCTGGCATGCTGCGGCGCGGTCTGATGTGCGACGCGGGGGCGTCGTTCGTCGCCGGCTTCTTCAATACCTTCACCCACTCCTCCTTCGCCCAGAACATCGGCCTGGTGCAGATGACCGGGGTGCGCTGCCGCTATGTCACCATCGTGGCCGGCGCCCTGTTGATCCTCCTCAGCCTGCTGCCGAAGGCGGCCTTCCTGATTGCCTCGATCCCACCTGCGGTACTGGGCGGCGCGTCCATCGCCATGTTCGGCATGGTCACTGCCACGGGCATCAAGATCCTCCAGGAAGCGGACATCTCCGACCGTCGCAACCAGCTGCTGGTCGCGGTCAGCGTCGGCTTCGGCCTGATCCCTGTGGTCCGTCCGGAGTTCTTCGCCCAGATGCCCCAGTGGATGGAACCCATCACCCACAGCGGCATCGCCATGGCCACGGTGAGCGCCCTGGTGTTGAACCTGCTGTTCAACATCCTCGGCGGTGCCGAGCGCGCCGTGCACAACGCCGCGCATCAGCACTGAGTGGTCGGGCGGCTGCATTGCCGCCCTGCTCTTCCCCGCAGTAACCGCAACACCGTCGGCCCACGCTCGTGGGCCGTACGGGGCGCCTGCGCGCCGAAAAAACCACAAACAAGAACAAGAACCGGGAATCACAACATGAAGCGCATCACCTCGTCCCTGTTGCTGGGCAGCAGCCTGCTGGCCACCCTCCCCGCCGTCGCAGGCGACTGGCTGGAGTGGCACGGCGAAAGCCTGACGTACCTGTACGGCAAGGACTTCAAGGTCAACCCAGGCATCCAGCAGACGGTGACGTTCGAACACGCCAACCGGTGGAAATACGGCGACACCTTCCTGTTCATCGACAAGACCTTCTACAACGGCCAGGCCGATGCCACAAAAGGCCCGACCACCTACTACGGTGAGTTCAGCCCGCGTCTGTCGTTCGGCAAGATCTTCGACCGCAAGCTCGAGTTCGGCCCGATCAAGGACGTCCTGCTGGCCATGACCTACGAGCGCGGCGAAGGCGACAACGAGACCTACCTGATCGGCCCCGGCTTCAGCCTGGCAGTGCCTGGCTTCAACTATTTCAACCTGAACTTCTATTGGCGTAATACCGAGGGCAGCCGCCCCGGGGATGATGTCTGGCAGATCACCCCGAACTGGTCCTACACCATTCCGGTGGGCAAATCCGACATCCTCATCGATGGCTACATCGACTGGGTGGTGGACAACGACCAGACCCGCCGCGGCACCTACCATTCCAACCTGCAGTTCAACCCACAGGTCAAGTACGACCTGGGCAAGGCCCTGAACTGGGGCGCCAAGCAGCTCTATGTGGGTATCGAATACAGCTACTGGAAGGACAAGTACGGCATCGACAGCCAAGGCAACATCGACAGCAACCAGAGCGTAACCAGCGCCTTGGTGAAAGTTCACTTCTAAAAGTTGACTCAAAGATCAGGTTTTATGCCATAGTGCGCCAGGACGGAGCACTTGAGGCCCAGCGCGCAAGTGAGTAATCTGCGCGCCCCCTCGATCAGGGCAGGAAGGATCCTGCCCGCGTTTCCTGACCGCTCAGTCAATGAATTCGGGCGGTTGGCCAACGTGTTGCCAGCCTGAAACACCCTTTTCATCCGTTCAGAACGAAGTCGAGCAGGATGGTTGTGACCAACCCGGAAAGTTGGCGCAGCTCTTGCCAAACAGCTGTGGCCAATCGAAAAAAGCTGACTCGAAAGACAAGAATAGCGCCAAAGAGCGCTGACAACAGATCTGACTCAAGGGAGCGACCTTCGCAATGCGTACCATCAATAGCCTGATACTCGCCGGCGGCCTGCTGGCATCCGGAGCCACGTTCGCCGGCGATCTGCTGCAATGGCAGAACAACAGCCTCACCTACCTGTGGGGCAAGAACTTCAAGGTGAACCCGGAAACCCAGCAGACCTTCACTTTCGAGCATGCCGATGGCTGGAAGTACGGGGACAACTTCATCTTCTTCGACAAGATCTTCTACCAGGGCAAGAAAGACGCCGGCAATGGCCCGAACACCTACTACGGCGAAATCAGTCCGCGGTTGTCGTTCGGCAAGATCTTCGACCAGAAGCTCTCGTTCGGCCCGGTCAAGGACGTGCTGCTGGCCATGACCTACGAGTTCGGCGAAGGCGACACCGAGGCCTACCTGATCGGCCCAGGCTTCGACCTGGATATCCCGGGCTTCGACTACTTCCAGTTGAACTTCTACCAGCGCACCACCGACGGCAGCCGCCCGGGTGACAACGTCTGGCAGATCACCCCGGTGTGGTCCTACACGCTGCCTGTGGGTTCGTCTGACATCCTGATCGACGGATTCATGGATTGGGTGGTGGACAACGACGAGAACCGCCGCGGCACCTACCAGGCCAACCTGCACTTCAATCCACAGGTCAAGTACGACCTGGGCAAGGCGCTGAAGATCGGCCAGAAGCAGCTGTACGTGGGTATCGAGTACGATTACTGGAAGAACAAGTACGGCATCAAGGACAGCGATGCGTTCACCACCGACCAGAACACCATGAGCTTCCTGCTCAAGTATCACTTCTGACGGTGCGCGGGGGCTGCTGCGCAGCCCTTTCGCGGCGCAAGGCCGCTCCTACAGGCGTAGGGCGCTTCCTGACTGTGGGAGCGGGCTTGTCCCGCGATCCGGGGGCTTGCCCCGGCCATCCTCCACGGTCACCTGGCCGGCCGCAGCGCCTTCCACACCTTGCCCACCCCACTCACCACGGCCAGCACCACCGCCCCGGCCACCACGCCGGCCAGGCCGTTGAGCACGCCTCCGGTCAAGGCACCGCCGCGCCCTTCGCTGAAGGCCTCGATGGCGTGGTGCAGCGGCTCGATGCCATGCACCAGGATGCCGCCGCCGACCAGGAACATGGCCGCAGTGCCGATCACCGAGAGGCTCTTCATCATGTAGGGCGCCGCGCGCAGGATGCCATTGCCCACCGCCTGGGCCAGCCCGGATGCCTTGGTGGTCAGCCACAGCCCCAAGTCGTCGAGCTTGACGATGCCACCCACCAGCCCATACACCCCGATGGTCATCACCACGGCAATGCCCGAGAGCACGACGATCTGCTGCGTCAGCGGTGAATCGGCAACGATGCCCAGGGTGATGGCGATGATTTCGGCCGAGAGGATGAAGTCGGTGCGCACCGCGCCTTTGATCTTGTCCTTCTCATAGGCCACCAGGTCGATGTTCGGGTCGGCCAGGGCTTCGGTGTGCGCCGCATGCTGCGTCGCATCCTCGGCCTTGCTGTGCAGGAGCTTGTGCGCGAGCTTCTCGAAGCCTTCGTAGCACAGGAAGGCGCCACCGAGCATCAACAGCGGGGTCACCGCCCAGGGTATGAACGCACTGATCAGCAAGGCCGCTGGCACCAGGATCGCCTTGTTGACCAACGACCCCTTGGCCACCGCCCAGACTACCGGCAGTTCCCGGTCGGCACGCACGCCAGTGACCTGCTGAGCATTGAGTGCCAGATCGTCGCCCAACACGCCTGCGGTCTTCTTCGCCGCGACCTTGGTCATCACCGAGACATCGTCGAGCACCGTAGCAATGTCGTCGATCAGTACCAGTAGACTGCTTCCTGCCATGTTTGCGTGTTTCCAATGGGTTGAATGGGCCGAAGTCTAGCCCAAAGCGGCTGCCTTGAGCGCCCGACAAGGCGGGTGCTACCATGCCGGACCCTCTTTAGAGGTGGCCAGACAAAGGAAGATTCCCGACATGAGCACCATTCGCGAGCGCAACAAGGAGCTGATCCTGCGCGCGGCCAGCGAAGAATTCGCCGACAAGGGCTTCGCCGCCACCAAGACCAGCGACATCGCCGCCAAGGCTGGCCTGCCCAAGCCGAACGTGTACTACTACTTCAAATCCAAGGAAAACCTCTATCGCGAGGTCCTGGAGAGCATCATCGCGCCGATCATGCAGGCTTCCACGCCATTCAACGCCGACGGCGATCCCAAGGAGGTGCTCAGCGGCTACATCCGCTCGAAGATCCGCATCTCCCGTGACCTGCCCCATGCGTCGAAGGTGTTCGCCAGCGAGATCATGCATGGCGCCCCGCACCTGTCGCCCAACCAGGTGCAGCAGCTCAACGAGCAGGCGCGGCACAACATCGAGTGCATCCAGCGCTGGATCGAGCGCAAGCAGATCGCCCCGGTCGATCCGCACCACCTGATGTTCAGCATCTGGGCGGCGACCCAGACCTACGCCGACTTCGACTGGCAGATCTCGGTGATCACCGGCAAGGCCAAGCTGTCCGACACCGACTACGAAGCGGCGGCCGAAACCATCATCCGCCTGGTGCTCAAAGGCTGCGAGCCCGAGGCGGCCTGATAAAAAGCGGGGCCGCTACGCAGCCCTTTCGCGGCACAAGGCCGCTCCTACAAGGATCATCGTTGAACCTGTAGGAGCGGCCTTGTGCCGCGAAAGGGCCGCGCAGCGGCCCCAGGATTTCAGACGCTTACGCCACCACTCCGGCATCCGCCGTCAGCCCCACCTCCTCGATCGCACTGATCGCGCACTGCTCGTCGATATCCGACGTATCGCCGCTGATCCCTACCGCACCCAGCACCTTGCCGTCCTGATCGCGAATCAGCACACCACCCGGCGCCGGTACCACCGGACGCTCGCCCAGGCCATTGAGCGCCGCGAAGAAAGCCGGCCGTTGTTGCGAATCCAGCGCCAGCAGGCGCGAGCCCTTGCCCAGGGCGACAGCCCCCCAGGCCTTGCCCATGGCCACCTGCGGGCGCAGCAAGCTGGCGCCGTCCTCGCGCTGCAGCGCGAGCAGATGCCCACCGGCGTCCAGTACCACCACCGTCAAGGGGGCGGCGTTGATCTTGCGACCAGCGTCCAGCGCGGCGTTCACCAGGCTGACGGCGACTTTCAGGGTCAATGCGTTCATGGAAAGGTCCTCTTCTTGTTGTGAGAAGCCCTGAGGGCAGTTGAAAACCGATACGACAATAGAACACAACGGCCAGATTTTTTGTATACAATATTTTTAGACTATCGTGCACGATCAGACGAAATGCCGTTTTCACCGGCTTCCCGACGAAAGCCACTTCTACAGATGAAAATGGATTGACCTAGGGCGTCGAGCGTGAATACACTCTGTCGCAAAGCAAGTTGTATACAATTACAAAATCGATGAGGCACAAACCATGAGCAAAATGAGAGCAATCGATGCAGCCGTTCTGGTCATGCGCCGTGAAGGTGTAGATACCGCGTTCGGCATCCCGGGGGCAGCCATCAACCCGCTGTACTCGGCCCTGAAGAAAGTCGGTGGCATCGATCACGTCCTCGCTCGCCACGTCGAAGGCGCTTCCCACATGGCCGAGGGTTACACCCGCGCCAACCCGGGCAACATCGGTGTGTGCATCGGCACCTCCGGCCCAGCCGGCACCGACATGGTCACCGGCCTGTACAGCGCTTCGGCCGACTCCATCCCAATTCTCTGCATCACCGGCCAAGCGCCTCGTGCCCGCCTGCACAAGGAAGACTTCCAGGCCGTTGACATCACCAACATCGTCAAGCCAGTCACCAAGTGGGCGACCACCGTTCTGGAGCCAGGCCAGGTGCCCTACGCCTTCCAGAAGGCCTTCTACGAAATGCGCACCGGCCGCCCAGGCCCTGTGCTGATCGACCTGCCGTTCGACGTGCAGATGGCCGAGATCGAATTCGACATCGACGCCTACGAGCCGCTGCCGGTGCACAAGCCAGCCGCCAACCGTGTCCAGGCTGAAAAAGCCCTGGCCATGCTCAACGAAGCCGAGCGCCCGCTGATCGTTTCCGGCGGCGGCGTGATCAACGCCGATGCCAGCGAAAAACTGGTCGAATTCGCCGAACTGACCGGTGTACCAATCATCCCGACCCTGATGGGCTGGGGCACCATCCCGGACGACCACCCACAGATGGTCGGCATGGTCGGCCTGCAGACTTCGCACCGCTACGGCAACGCCACCCTGCTCAAGTCCGACCTGGTGTTCGGTATCGGTAACCGTTGGGCCAACCGTCACACCGGCTCCGTCGACGTCTACACCGAAGGCCGCAAGTTCGTTCACGTGGACATCGAACCGACCCAGATCGGCCGTGTGTTCACCCCGGACCTGGGTATCGTTTCCGACGCAGGCGCGGCACTGGACGCGTTCCTGGAAGTGGCCCGCGAGTGGAAAGCCGCCGGCAAGCTCAAGTGCCGCCGCGAGTGGCTGGAAGACTGCCAGCAGCGCAAGTCGAGCCTGCAGCGCAAGACCCACTTCGACAACGTGCCGGTCAAGCCGCAGCGCGTCTATGAAGAAATGAACCAGGTCTTCGGCAAGGACACCTGCTACGTCAGCACCATCGGCCTGTCGCAGATCGCCGGCGCCCAGTTCCTGCACGTGTACAAGCCACGCCACTGGATCAACTGCGGCCAGGCCGGCCCGCTGGGCTGGACCATTCCGGCTGCCCTGGGTGTGGTCAAGGCTGACCCCAAGCGCAAGGTCGTCGCGCTGTCCGGTGACTACGACTTCCAATTCATGATCGAAGAGCTGGCCGTGGGCGCGCAGTTCAACCTGCCGTACGTCCACGTACTGGTGAACAACGCCTACCTCGGCCTGATCCGCCAGGCCCAGCGTGGCTTCGACATGGATTACTGTGTACAACTGGCGTTCGAGAACATCAACGCCACCGAGGCCAACAACTACGGCGTCGATCACGTGGCCGTGGTCGAGGGCCTGGGCTGCAAGGCACTGCGCGTGTTCGAGCCGGCTGAAATCGCCCCTGCCCTGCTCAAGGCGCAGAAGATGGCCGAAGAGTTCCGCGTGCCGGTGGTGGTCGAAGTGATCCTCGAGCGCGTGACCAACATTTCCATGGGTACCGAGATCAACGCGGTCAACGAGTTCGAAGACCTCGCCCTGGTCGGCAACGACGCGCCTACCGCGATCTCGATGCTGGACTGACCGCCTGACGCCCCCGCGCCGGCTGTGCCGGGGGCCTTCATCTGCAAGGAGACAACCATGCCTCGCTTCGCTGCCAACCTGTCCATGCTGTTCACCGAGCAGGACTTCCTGGCCCGCTTCAAGGCCGCCGCCGACGCTGGTTTCAGCGGTGTCGAATACCTCTTCCCGTACGATTTCAGCGCCGCCGAGATCAAGCAACAGCTCGATGCCCACGGCCTGACCCAGGTGCTGTTCAACCTGCCGGCCGGTGACTGGGGCAAGGGCGAGCGCGGCATCGCCTGCAACCCCGAGCGCGTCGAGGAATTCCGCGCAGGTGTCGACAAGGCCATCGAATACGCCAAGGTCCTGGGCAACACCCAAGTCAACTGCCTGGCCGGTATCCGCCCGCAAGGCCCGGACTGCGCCACCGTGCGCAAGACCTTCGTCGACAACCTCAAGTACGCCGCCGACAAGCTCAAGGCCGCCGGTATCCGCCTGGTCATGGAAATGATCAACACCCGCGATATCCCGGGCTTCTACCTGAACACCACCAAGCAGGCCCTGGAAATCCAGGCCGAAGTCGGCAGCGACAACCTGTTCCTGCAATACGACATCTACCACATGCAGATCATGGAAGGTGACCTGGCTCGTACCATGGAAGCCAACCTGAAGCTGATCAACCACATCCAGCTGGCCGACAACCCCGGCCGCAACGAACCAGGCACCGGCGAGATCAACTATCGCTTCCTGTTCGAGCACCTGGACCGCATCGGTTACCAGGGCTGGGTGGGCGCGGAATACAAGCCGCTGACCACCACCGAAGCAGGCCTGGGCTGGCTGAAGACCCATAACGCAATCTAAAGATTGAACACCGACCTGTAGGAGCGGGCTCGCCCCGCGATTGCGATGGCGGATTCACCGCCGCCATCGCGGGACAAGCCCGCTCCTACAGGCTCCGCGAACAAATACAAAGAGGCACATTGTCATGGCTAAAATCGGTTTCATCGGCACCGGCATCATGGGCAAACCAATGGCCCAGAACCTGCAAAAGGCAGGTCACAGCCTGTTCGTCTCCACTCACCACGACGCCGCCCCGGCCGACCTGGTCGCCGCTGGCGCCGTCGCCCTGGCCAACCCGAAGGAAGTGGCCCAGGAAGCCGAGTTCATCATCGTCATGGTCCCGGACACCCCGCAGGTAGAAGCTGTCCTGTTCGGCGAGAATGGCGTGGCCGAAGGCGTCGGCCCGAACAAGGTGGTGATCGACATGAGCTCGATCTCCCCTACCGCGACCAAGGCCTTCGCCGAGAAGATCAAGGCCACCGGCGCTGCCTACCTGGACGCCCCGGTGTCCGGCGGCGAAGTCGGCGCCAAGGCCGGCACCCTGAGCATCATGGTCGGTGGCTGCCCGAAAGCCTTCGAGCGCGCCCTGCCGCTGTTCGAAGCCATGGGCAAGAACATCACCCGCGTCGGTGGCAACGGTGACGGCCAGACCGCCAAGGTCGCCAACCAGATCATCGTCGCCCTGAACATCCAGGCCGTCGGCGAAGCCCTGCTGTTCGCTGCCAAGAACGGCGCGGACCCAGCCAAGGTACGTGAAGCGCTGATGGGCGGTTTCGCCTCCTCGAAGATCCTCGAAGTGCACGCCGAGCGCATGATCAAGGGCACCTTCGACCCAGGCTTCCGCATCAACCTGCACCAGAAGGACCTGAACCTGGCCCTGCAAGGCGCCAAGGAGCTGGGCATCAACCTGCCCAACACCTCCAACGCCCAGCAAGTGTTCAGCACCTGCGTTGCCCTGGGCGGCGGCAACTGGGACCACTCGGCGCTGATCAAAGGCCTGGAGCACATGGCCAACTTCTCGATCCGCGACGACAAGTGACAAGGGGCTGCCTTGCAGCCCAATCGCCGGCAAGTCGGTTCCCACCAGCCCGAAGTACTCCGCTGTACCTGTGGGAGCCGGCTTGTCGGCGATGAAATCCACACCTTTGGACCTGCGACCACAGGCTCAACGGTGACACCGAGCAACACCCGCCCCTGGTTCGGCCTGCACGGAGGCAGTTCCAGGGGCGTTTTCGATTCTGCAGAACAATAAGATTTTGGGAGCCTGCCATGTCGGTCGATCCACAAAGAATTCTCCGCGAGCTGTTCGATACGGCCATCGCCGCCGCTCACCCCCGCCAGGTCCTGGAACCCCACCTGCCCACCGACCGCACCGGCCGCGTCATCGTCATCGGCGCCGGCAAGGCTGCCGCGGCCATGGCCGAGGTGGTCGAGAAGAGCTGGCAGGGCGAGGTGTCCGGCCTGGTCGTGACCCGCTACGGCCATGGCGCCAACTGCCAGAAGATCGAAGTGGTCGAAGCCGCCCACCCGGTCCCCGATGCCGCCGGCCTGGCCGTGGCCAAGCGCGTGCTGGAGCTGGTCAGCAACCTCAATGAAGACGACCGGGTGATTTTCCTGCTCTCTGGTGGCGGCTCGGCCCTGCTGGCCCTGCCTGCCGAAGGCCTGACCCTGGCCGACAAGCAACAGATCAACAAGGCCCTGCTCAAGTCCGGCGCCACCATCGGCGAGATGAACTGCGTACGCAAGCACCTCTCGGCGATCAAGGGCGGCCGCCTGGCCAAGGCCTGCTGGCCGGCGACGGTCTACACCTATGCCATCTCCGACGTCCCCGGGGACCTGGCCACCGTCATTGCCTCCGGCCCCACCGTGGCCGACCCGAGCACCTCGGCCGATGCCCTGGCCATCCTCAAGCGCTACGACATCGAAGCGCCCAAGGCCGTCATCGACTGGCTCAACAACCCCGCCTCGGAAACCGTCAAGGCCGACGACCCAGCCCTGGCGCGCAGCCACTTCAAGTTGATCGCCAAGCCCCAGCAGTCGCTCGAGGCCGCGGCCGTCAAGGCTCGCCAAGCGGGCTTCAGTCCGCTGATCCTGGGTGACCTGGAAGGTGAGTCGCGCGAAGTGGCCAAGGTGCACGCCGGTATCGCACGGCAGATCGTGCTGCACGGCCAGCCGCTCAAGGCGCCTTGCATCATCCTGTCCGGCGGCGAGACCACGGTCACCGTGCGCGGCAACGGCCGTGGCGGGCGCAACGCCGAGTTCCTGCTCAGCCTGACCGAAAACCTCAAGGGCCTGCCGGGTGTCTACGCCCTGGCCGGGGACACCGACGGCATCGACGGCTCCGAGGAGAACGCCGGCGCCATCATGACCCCGCAAAGCTATGCCAACGCCGAGGCCCTGGGCCTGTCGGCGTCCGACGAGCTGGACAACAACAACGGCTATGGCTACTTCGCCGCACTGGATGCGCTGATCGTCACCGAGCCGACCCGCACCAACGTCAACGACTTCCGTGCCATCCTGATCCTCGAGACTCAGCCATCATGACGCCAGACAAGAAAGTCAAAATCCTCGCAACCCTGGGCCCTGCGATCAAAGGCGTCGGCGATATCCGCCAGCTGGTCGAGGCCGGCGTGAACATCTTCCGCCTGAACTTCAGCCATGGCGAGCACGCCGACCACGCCCTGCGCTACCAGTGGATCCGCGAAGTGGAGCAACAGCTGAACTATCCGCTGGGCATCCTCATGGACCTGCAAGGGCCCAAGCTGCGCGTCGGCCGTTTCGCCGACGGCAAGGTGCAGCTGCAACGCGGCCAGGCCCTGCGCCTGGACCTGGACACTACCCCGGGCGACAGCCGCCGGGTCAACCTGCCGCACCCCGAGATCATCGCTGCGCTGGAACCGGGCATGGACCTGCTGCTCGATGACGGCAAGCTGCGCCTGCGGGTGACCGCCAAGCACAGCGACGCCATCGACACCGAGGTGGTTGCCGGCGGCGAGCTGTCCGACCGCAAGGGCGTGAACGTGCCCCAGGCCGTGCTCGACCTCAGCCCGCTGACCGAGAAAGACCGCCGCGACCTGGCCTTCGGCCTGGACCTGGGCGTGGACTGGGTGGCCCTGTCGTTCGTCCAGCGCCCGGAAGACATCGTCGAAGCCCGTCAACTGATCGGCGAGCGCGCCTACCTGATGGCCAAGATCGAGAAGCCGTCGGCGGTCGAGCAGTTGCAGGCGATCGCCGAGCTGTCCGACGCGATCATGGTCGCCCGTGGCGACCTGGGTGTGGAAGTGCCGGCCGAAAGCGTGCCGCAGATCCAGAAACGCATCATCGGCACCTGCCGCCAGCTGGGTAAACCCGTGGTGGTGGCGACCCAGATGCTCGAGTCGATGCGCTTCTCCCCTGCCCCGACCCGCGCCGAGGTCACCGACGTGGCCAACGCCGTGGCCGAAGGCACCGACGCAGTCATGCTGTCGGCCGAGACCGCCTCGGGCGACTACCCGCTCGAAGCCGTGCAGATGATGAGCAAGATCATCCGCCAGGTGGAGAACGGCCCGGACTACCAGGCCCAGCTCGACGTCGGCCGGCCCAAGGCCGAAGCCACGGTGTCGGACGCCATCAGCTGCGCGATTCGCCGCATCAGTGGCATCCTGCCGGTGGCCGTGCTGGTCAACTACAGCGAGTCGGGCTCCTCGACCCTGCGCGCTGCCCGCGAACGGCCACGTGCACCGATCCTCAACCTGACGCCGAACCTCTCCACCGCCCGCCGCCTGAGCGTGACCTGGGGCGTGCACTCGGTGGTCAACGATCGCCTGCGCCAGGTCGATGAGGTCGTTTCCACTGCGCTGGAAATTGCCCAGGCCCAAGGCATGGCCAGCCGTGGCGACACGCTGCTGATCACCGCCGGTGTGCCTTTCGGCAAGCCAGGGACGACTAACACGCTGCGGATCGAGACCTTGGTCTGAGAATGCCGGGGGGGCGCTGTGCGCCCCCCTGTGGGAGCCGGCTTGCCGGCGATTGGAGGGCGCAGCCCTCCCGTTACACCGATCCATGAAACCTGCGGAAAACCGAGGCCCGAAGAGGCCCACCGCTCTTCCATCCACCTTCCCGACTGCCCCATGTACACCAAGAATTTCGTCAACCCGTGCCCCGACTGGGCCACGGCCTTGCTCAACGGCTTCAGCCAGGTACTGCTGCTGCGCAATCCCTTGTGCGGCCTGTGCTGTCTGCTGGCCATCCTGGTCACCGCCCCGAACCTGGTCGGCGGCGCCCTGCTCGGCGCCCTGGCCGGGCTGCTGACCGCCCAGCGCCGCGGTTACGAACGCGCCGATCGCCAGGCCGGCCTGTACTGCTACAACGGCGTACTGATCGGCCTGCTGATCGCCGCGCTGCTGCCGTGGTCGGCCATCATGCCACCGCTGATCATCGCCGCCGGCGGCCTTTCCAGCATCCTCACGCACCAATGGCGCAAGCGCGGCGGCAAGCTGCTGATCGCCTATACCGCACCTTTCGTGCTGCTGGGCTGGGCCACCCTGTTGGTGACAGAGCCCATGCCGGCCCTCTACACCGAGGCCAACCCGTTGTATGCCTTGCTACGCGGTGTCGGCCAGATCTTCCTGCTGGACAACCCGCTGGCCGGCCTGCTGATCGTCATCGGCATGTTCATCGCCAACCCCTATGCCGCACTCTGGGCGTTGATCGGCTCGGCCGTCGGCGGCGGTGTGGCCCTGCTGGCGGGCGAGGCCCAGGCTGCCTGGATGGGGCTGTTCGGTTTCAACGCAGCGCTCGCCGCGCTGGCCTTCAGCCGCCAGGGCGAACGTGCCTGGGTGACGTTGTCGGCCATCGCCGTGGCACTGTTGCTGCAGCCTTTGTTCAACCTGATGCCTATCGCTGGCCTGACTGCACCCTTTGTCGTCGCCTGCTGGCTGATGCACCTGGGCAGCCACCTGGCGCAATCGGCCCAGCGCCGCAACGCAGACCGCTTGCACAGCTAGAACGCACCCCCTAGGCTCAGGCCATCGCACAATGGAACGAGCCCATGGATAACCCTGCGAACCTGCGCGAGCGGCTCTACGTCGTCGTCTTCCAGACCGATACCGTCGCCGGCAGGCGTTTCGACAAGATCCTCCTGCTGGTCATCCTCGCCAGCCTGGTCACAGTCGTGCTCGACAGCATCGACGAAGTGCACCAGCAATACGCCGGCCTGCTGGCCGGGATCGAGTGGTGCTTCACCGCGATCTTCCTGGTGGAGTACCTGGTGCGGCTCTACTGCTCGCCCAAGCCCCTGCGCTATGCCTTCAGCTTCTATGGGCTGGTGGACCTGCTGGCGGTCATCCCGGGCATCCTCGCCCTGTACTACAGCGACGCCCAGTATCTGCTGATCGTGCGGGTCATCCGCATGCTGCGGATCTTCCGTGTGCTCAAGCTCAGCCCCTACCTCAAGCAGGCCCATTACCTGCTCGCGGCACTGCAGGGCAGCCGGCAGAAGATCATCGTGTTCCTGGTCAGCGTATCGACCCTGGTGACCGTGTTCGGTACCTTGATGTACGTGGTCGAGGGCCCCGAGCATGGCTTCACCAGCATCCCCAAGGGCATCTACTGGGCGATCGTCACCCTGACCACCGTAGGGTTCGGCGATATCGTGCCGAAGACGCCGCTGGGTCAGGTACTGTCGTCGCTGGTGATGATCACCGGTTATTCGATCATCGCCGTACCCACGGGCATCTTCACGGCGGAGCTGGCCAACGCCCTGCGCGGCGAACAGCTGCAGCATGATTGCCCGACGTGCCGCAAGAACACCCATGAACACGGCGCGGCGTTCTGCTCGCGCTGTGGCAATGCGTTGTTCCCGAAGCAGTGATGCCCTGCCCGCGAAGGGGCCGCACAAGCACCGGCATAACCAAAGTGTTTTTTGTTCTTTAACCCCTGCCAAGCCACCCGCTATAGTCGCTGGCAAACTGCCTACAACCTCTCAAGAACAAGGAAGCAACGTGAAAAAGCTCTTCACCGCATCGCTGCTCGCCGCCGGTATGGCCCTGGGCAACCTGGCCCAGGCTGCACCGACCCTGCTCAACGTGTCTTACGACGTGATGCGCGACTTCTACAAGGACTACAACCCAGCATTCCAGAAGCACTGGGAAGCCGAGCACAACGAGAAGGTCAACGTGCAAATGTCCTTCGGCGGCTCGAGCAAGCAGGCACGCGCCGTGATCGACGGCCTGCCAGCAGACGTCATCACCATGAACATGGCCACCGACATCAATGCCCTGGCCGACAACGGCAAGCTGGTGCCGGACAACTGGGTCACGCGCCTGCCGAACAACAGCGCGCCGTTCACCTCCGCCACCGTGTTCATCGTGCGCAAGGGCAACCCCAAGGCCCTGAAGGACTGGCCCGACCTGCTCAAGGACGGCGTGCAGGTGATCGTGCCCAACCCCAAGACGTCGGGTAACGGCCGCTACACCTACCTGTCGGCCTGGGGCTATGTGCTCAAGCAAGGCGGCGACGAAGCCAAGGCGCGCGAGTTCGTCGGCAAGCTGTTCAAGCAGGCTCCGGTGCTGGACACCGGCGGACGCGCCGCCACCACGACTTTCATGACCAACCAGATCGGCGACGTGCTGGTGACGTTCGAGAACGAGGCGGAAATGATCGCCCGCGAATTCGGTCGCGACCAGTTCGAGGTGGTCTACCCGAGCGTGTCGGCCGAGGCCGAGCCGCCGGTGACCGTGGTCGACAAGGTTGTCGAGCGCAAGAAATCCCGCGCCGTGGCCGAGGAATACCTCAAATACCTGTGGTCGCCGGCCGCCCAGGAACTGGCCGCGCAGAACTACCTGCGCCCACGTGACGCGACCGTTCTGGCCAAGTACACCGACCGCTTCCCGAAAGTCGATTTCCTATCGGTGGAGAAGACCTTCGGCGACTGGCGTACCGTGCAGAAAACCCACTTCAATGACGGTGGCGTGTTCGACCAGATCTATACCAACCAGTAACGGTTCGCGACACAAGCCCGCACCGACAGATACGATCTCTGTGGGAGCGGGCTTGTCCCGCGATTGAAGCTTACTCAGGCTCGCTGGCGAAACACCAATGCCTTCAAGCCCCCTGCCGGATCGGCATCCGGAAACTCCGGCGGGTTCTCCAGCCGCTCGACGAATACCAGCCCCGGTGCATGCTCGCCCATGCCCTCGATCAAAAAGTCCGGCCCGATCCCCGGGTCATTGATGCACGCCAACACCGTCCCCTCTCCCGTCAGCAGCTCCGGCAGGCGCCGCAGGATCTTCGCGTAGTCCTGGGTCAGCACGAAGCTGCCTTTCTGGAAGGTCGGTGGGTCGATGATGATCAAGTCATAGGGCCCGTACTTGCGCACCTTGCCCCATGACTTGAACAGCTCATGCCCCAGGTAGGCGACCCGGGAGGCATCGTGGCCATTGAGCCGGTGGTTGTCGCGGCCACGGGACAACGCCGCCTTGGCCATGTCCAGGTTGACCACTTGCTGCGCCCCGCCGGCAATGGCGGCCACCGAGAATCCGCAGGTATAGGCGAACAGGTTGAGCACCCGCTTGCCCGCGGCCTGCTCGCGTACCCAGCGGCGGCCGTAGCGCATGTCGAGGAACAGGCCGTTGTTCTGCCGCACGCCCAGGTCCAGCAGATAGGTCAGGCCATCCTCGATCACTTCGCGTTGCTGGCACGGCTCGCCCAACAGCCACTGGCCAGGGCTGTCCGGCAGGTAGCGGTGCTGGATGAGGATGGCCTGCCCGGCCCACTGCGGGCGCTCGGCGAGGCTGCGCAGCATGGCCTCCAGCTCGGCCAGCTGGCCCTCGGGCGGCTCGCGGAACAGCGCTACCAGCAGCACGCCCTGCAGCCAGTCGACCGTGATCTGCTCGAGGCCCGGCCAGCAGCGGCCACGACCGTGGAACAGGCGGCGGGTTTCCTGCGGGGCGGGGTCAAAGGCGGCGAGCAGGTGTTGCTCGAGGATATGGATCGGCGAGGTCATGGTGGGGTCGCAAGCAAAAAGAACGCATTCTACCTAATGCCAGCCTATAAGCACTGTCAGAGGCTGCTACGTACCCCATCGCGGGACAAGCCCGCTCCCACAGGTTCACCGCTGTTCGCAAGAGCGGCGCATCCCTGTGGGAGCAGGCTTGTCCCGCGATAGGGCCGCAAGGCAAACCTCGCTCAATACCCCTTCACCGCTCCCCTGCCCGACCGGAACCACCATCCCTGCTGCATGCCTGCCGCCGCCAGCAGGATCGCCGCCACACCCAGCCACTGCAGCGGTGCCAGGCGATGGTCGAACGCCACCCAATCGACCAGGATCGCCGCGATCGGGTAGATGAACGACAGCGCACCGGTCAGCGCCGTAGGCAGGCGCTGGATGGCGCTGTACAGCAGCACGTACATCAGCCCGGTATGGACGATGCCCAAGGTCACCAGGCTGGCCAGTGCCGATGTTTCTGCCGGTAGCCCTCGCACCCCGACCCAAGGTGCCAGGAGCACAATACCGGTCACCACCTGGACCAAGGCGATCAGGTGCGGTGGGGTACCGCTCAGGCGCTTGATGATCAGCGCCGCCACGGCGTAGAGGAAGGCTGCGCCCAACGCCAGGCCGATGCCTTGCAGATAATCCCCCGCCCCTTCCTGGCCGCTGCCATGGGCACTGACGATGGCCAGCATGCCGAGAAACGCCAGGCTCAGCCAGGTCATCTTGGGCAGGGTGATCTTCTCGCCCAGGAACAGCGCCGCCAGCCCCACCAGCATGAACGGCTGGACGTTGTACACCGCCGTGCCGATCGCGATCGAAGCCTTGGCGTAGGAGGCGAACAGCAGCACCCAGTTACCGACGATGGCCACCCCGCTGGTCACGGCCAGCAGGAAGGTCGTGCGGGTCAGCGCACCGGGCTTGAGCAACCCCATGGCTGCGCAGATCAACAGCAAGGTGCCGGCGCCGAACACACAACGCCAGAACACCACCTCCAGTACCGGCTGCCCGGACACCAGTACGAACCAACCGATGGTACCGGAAATCAGCATGGCGGCCGTCATCTCCAGCGAGCCGCGACGCAACGAATTGTCCATCTCACACCTCCTGTCGAACAGGGCCACAGTATGTGCGAGGCGACGGTCGACCATCCAGCGGAAAACAAAGCCGTTCTCGGGCATTCACCTTTACTATCAAGGCGAATACAGGAAATCACCTAACGAGGGCGACATGACCGATGCCATAGACCAGCTGTTGATCAATGCCTTGATGGAAGACTCCCGCCGTTCGCTCAAGGCACTGGCGCAGGTCAGCGGCCTGTCGGCACCCAGTGTCAGCGAACGCCTACGCCGCCTGGAGGAACGTGGCGTGCTGCGCGGTTACACGGTGGATGTCGACCCTCGCAGCTTCGGTTACCAGCTACAGGCCATCGTGCGTATCAGGCCACTGCCAGGACAGTTGCAGGAAGTCGAGCGGCAGATCATCGCCATCCCCGAATTCACCGAATGCGACAAGGTCACTGGCGAGGATTGCTTCATCGCCCGTCTGCACGTGCGCTCCATGGAACAGCTGGACACCCTGCTCGATCGCATCAATGTGCTGGCCGAAACCAACACGGCGATCATCAAGAAGACACCGGTCAAACGCCGGCTGCCACCCATGGAATAGCAGTTCGGATACGCAACGGTTAATTTTTGTACACACAAATGTCACCTTAGGTGCCATTTTTGTGTGCACTTTTGTGCAGTAACGCCTCAGCACGTTACATACTTCCGCCGCTAAAAACTGACCAATCGATCAACTAACAGCGCACCTCAAAAATAAAAACTGTTCATTTGGTCAACTTATAATTCCTCAATTTCATTCACTTATCTTTCAACAAGATAAATTCGAAAAAGCCTCACGCTGAAAGTTGCTTTTCGCCTGGCATGGAACTCGCTTTTGTGTCCTCGTGTTTTGTATACAAGTTAAACAAAACGTAAATACATAAGAACCCGCAGCACCTGCCCCGGCAGGCCGTTGCGCCCAGAACCCAGTGATGCCAACGCTGCACCGACGAGATGGCGAGCCCGTGCGCATGCCCGATCATCGCAGTCCACACGCATCAGGAGCCTGCCGGAATGAGTACCAGCCTCAACCTTGCCCCTGAACTATCCGTTGCCAGCACCAACCCCACTTCCACTCCACTCGCCGGTGATCTACCGGACCTCGAACTCAGCCCACGCCTGCATAACCGCGACCTGGCCCCGACCCGCAGCGAAGGCCGACGCTGGGGGCGCTACAGCATCTTCGCGCTGTGGACCAACGACGTGCACAACATCGCCAACTATTCATTCGCCATGGGGCTGTTCGCGCTCGGCCTGGGTGGCTGGCAGATCCTGCTGTCCTTGGCCATCGGCGCAGCACTGGTGTATTTCTTCATGAACCTGTCCGGCTATATGGGGCAGAAGACCGGCGTGCCCTTCCCGGTGATCAGCCGCATCGCGTTCGGGATCCATGGCGCACAGATCCCAGCCCTGATCCGCGCGGTCATCGCCATCGCCTGGTTCGGCATCCAGACGTACCTGGCCTCGGTGGTATTGCGGGTATTGCTCACGGCGATATGGCCGCAGTTGGCCATCCATGACCAAGACAGCATCCTCGGCCTGTCGAGCCTGGGTTGGGTGTGCTTCGTGGCGATCTGGCTGGTGCAGCTGGTGATCCTGGCCTACGGCATGGAGATGGTGCGCCGCTACGAAGCCTTCGCCGGCCCGGTGATCCTGCTGACCGTGGCAAGCCTTGCGGGCTGGATGTACTTCCAGGCCGATGCGCGCATCGCCTGGTCGGTGGCCGAGCCGCTGACCGGCTACGAGATGTGGCGCAACATCTTCGCTGGCGGCGCCCTGTGGCTGGCGATCTACGGCACGCTGGTGCTGAACTTCTGTGACTTCGCCCGCTCCTCGCCCTGCCGCAAGACCATCCGCGTGGGCAACTTCTGGGGCCTGCCGGTGAACATCCTGGTGTTCGCGACCATCACCGCAGTGCTGTGCGGTGCCCAGTTCCAGATCAACGGCCAGGTGATCGACAGCCCCACCCAGATCGTCGCCAACATCCCCAGCACGCCGTTCCTGGTCCTGGGTTGCCTGGCTTTCTTGATCGTCACCGTGGCGGTGAACATCATGGCCAACTTCGTCGCCCCGGCCTTCGTACTGAGCAACCTGGCGCCACGCCACCTGAACTTCCGCCGCGCGGGGCTGATCAGCGCGACCCTGGCAGTGCTGATCCTGCCTTGGAACCTGTACAACAGCCCGCTGGTGATCGTGTACTTCCTGTCTGGCCTGGGCGCCCTGCTCGGCCCGCTGTACGGTGTGATCATGGCCGACTACTGGTTGCTGCGCAAAGGCCAGGTCAACGTCCCGCAGCTGTACAGCGAGAACCCGGCCGGCGCCTATTTCTACACCCGAGGCATCAACCTGCGCGCCGTCGCCGCCTTCCTGCCCACCGCGCTGCTGGCCATCGTCCTGGCCCTGGTGCCCAACTTCCACAGCGTCGCGCCGTTCTCCTGGCTGATCGGCGCCGGCACCGCCGCCGCCCTGTACCTGCTGCTCGCGCCACGCAACCGCCAATACCTCGACGTCAGCGGCGAAGCCATCGCCGTCGACCACAGCAGCCATTGATAGGGAGATCCTTCATGCGCATCTTGATCGCCAATGTGAACACCACCTGCGCCATCACCGACGCCATCGCCGAACAGGCCCGCAGCGTGGCCTCGCCGGGTACCGAAATCATCGGCCTGACCCCCTGGTTCGGTGCCGAGTCGGTGGAAGGCAATTTCGAGAGCTACCTGGCCGCCATCGCCGTCATGGACCGCGTGCTGGCCTACGAAGACCCCTTCGATGCAGTGATCCAGGCAGGTTACGGCGAGCATGGCCGCGAGGGCCTGCAGGAGCTGCTGGATGTGCCGGTGGTGGACATCACCGATGCCGCAGCCAGCACCGCCATGTACCTGGGGCACGCCTACTCGGTGGTCACCACCCTGGACCGCACCGTGCCGCTGATCGAGGACCGCCTCAAGCTCTCGGGCCTGTTCGATCGATGCGCCTCGGTGCGCGCCAGCGGCCTGGCCGTGCTCGACCTGGAAGCCGACCCACGGCGCGCGGTGGAGGCGATCGTCGAGCAGGCTGAACGGGCCGTGCGCGACGACAAGGCCGAGGTGATCTGCCTCGGGTGTGGCGGCATGGCCGGGCTGGACGAGCAGATCCGTCAGCGCACCGGCGTGCCAGTGGTCGATGGTGTCAGTGCGGCGGTGACCATCGCCGAGTCGCTGGTGCGCATGGGCCTGAGCACTTCCAAGGTGCGGACCTACGCCACGCCTCGGGCGAAGAAAGTGGTGGGCTGGCCGATGATGTTCGGTCGATAGGTTCTCAATTGCGCGCTGCCCGACCCACTGGCTCAGGTCGGGCAGCTATGCGCTCCATGGTCGCGCCACTGCCGCACGTTGCGGCTGAGCCTATGAACGACTCAATCATCCCGCGTCAGCACTTCCAGCAACTCGATCTCGAATGTCAGGTCCGAGTGGGGCGGGATCGAACCCACGCTGCGCTCGCCATAGCCCAGGTGTGCCGGCACCAGCAGCTTGCGCTTGCCGCCGACGCGCATCCCCATCAGGCCCTGGTCCCACCCTTTGATCACGCGACCGGTGCCGATCACGCACTGGAACGGCTTGCCCCGCGACCAGGACGAGTCGAACTCGCTGCCGTCGGCCAGCCAGCCGGTGTACTGGGTGGTGATCAAGGCGCCCTTGACCACGGCCTTGCCCTGGCCTTCCTCGAGATCGATGATTTGCAGTTCGCTGCTCATGCCTGTTGTTCCTGAAACGGATTTCGTGGCCGCCGTTTTCTCAGGAATGAACCGCTTTGGCAAGGCCGCGAGGCGCCTAGGGTCGCCTAGCCGAGCTGCTCGAAGGCTTCCTGGCCGGTCAGTTCCTTGGTCTGGTTGGCGAAGCAGTACCAGGCGGGTTTCTGTTCGACGAAGATCTGTAGATCGAAGTCCCAGGTTTCATCACCATCCAGCAGGCCAACCGGGATGGCGTAGAAGTCGTTGGCCTTCAGGCGGTAGTACAGGTGCGTGCCGCACTGGCCGCAGAAGCCGCGTTGGGCCCAGTCGGAGGAGTCGTAGACGGTGGGGGGCGTGCCTTCGATCTGGGGGGGTTGGCTGCAGTGTACGACCAAGAGGGGGCCGCCGGTCCATTTGCGGCACATGCTGCAGTGGCAGGCGCTGATATGGGTATTGTCGACGGTGACTTTCAGGTGGGTTTGGCCGCAGAGGCAGGTGCCTTGTTTTTCCAGGGGCATGGGTGGAGCTCCTTGGGGATTGGGTTTGGAAGTATAGGTTGGGGATCTCCTGTTGGGCTTGGGCATTTAGGTCGTGTGGGTATTCGTTTCTGGTGGTGGAAGTGTCAGATTTTTTGTGTGCGGGCCGGTAACGGCCTGCCGTCAGGCAGGCCCTGATTTTCACCAGGTCGGCCTGATGAACCGATCTCCGTACAAAATCGCGAATTGATTCATCGCATTTTTCCAATCATGCGCCGCTGAGCCCCAGTTCGCCGTGATGTTTCGCAGCCCCAGCCAGATCAGCTTGGTGGCTGCGTCATCGTTCGGGAAATGGCCCCGGGTCTTGATGACCTTACGCAGCTGGGCATTGATACTCTCGATGGCGTTGGTGGTGTAGATTACTTTCCTGATGGCAGGCGGGAAGACAAAGAAGGGAATCACTCGATCCCAGGCGCGTCTCCAGGCCGCGACGACCGTTGGGTATTGCTTGCCCCAGGGCCCATTTTCAAACTCATCGAGTGCCTGCTCAGCCGCTTCGGCGTTGATGGCCTGATAGATCGGCTTAAGTGTCTTGGCCAGTGCCCGTCGCTTGTCCCAGGCTGCAAAGTCCAGGCTGTTGCGGATCAGGTGCACGATGCACGTCTGTAGCGTCGTCTCTGGAAACACTGCGCTGAGGGCCTCTGGCATGCCCTTAAGCCCATCGGTCACGGCAATCAGCACATCCTCGACACCACGCGTCTTGAGATCGTTGAACACCTTCATCCAGAACTTCGCACCTTCGGTGTTCTCAATCCAGATGCCCAAGATATCGCGCGTCCCGTCGGGTAGAACGCCCAGTGCCAGGTAAATGGCCTTGTTGCGCACCAGGCCTTCTTCGCGGATCTTCACCCGCAGTGCATCAAAGAAAATGACCGGGTACATCGGCTCCAATGGCCGCTGTTGCCAGGCGCCAATCTCTTCCATGACCTCGTCTGTCACAGAGCTGATGAAGTCGGGTGAGACCTCTGTTCCATACTGCTCGGACAGAAAGGCCCGGATCTCTCTGACAGTCATTCCACGGGCATACATGGCGATGATCTTGTCATCGAAACCGGTGTACCGCCGCTCGTGCTTTGGGATGAGAATGGGCGCAAAACTGCCGTCTCGGTCACGAGGAATTTCCAGCCGCAGCGGGCCATCACCGGTCAAAACCGTCTTGCCACTCTTGCCGTTACGTTGATTGGTTTCATCCTCTGGGCGCTGCGCGCCCGGCGGATAACCCAGGTGGTGGCCGAGCTCGGCATGCAGGGCGCGCTCGATCAAGGCCTTCTTGAACGCCGCAGACGCATCCTCGATAGCCTCTGCAGTCATCAGGCCCTCACCGAACTGCTCCAGCAGCTCTTTGGGGATTTTGGGCAGGTCACGCAAGGGTTTCTTTTTGGTTGGCATACATGCACCTCTTACTCATGTTATGCCCGAACACAAAATTTCTGACACCCTCGCGCTTTTCGCCTTTACGGCGACCTACTTTTGCTCTTGGGCAAAAGTAGGCAAAACCGCTGGCTCCTGCATCCGGCCTCCTGACGTCGCGATTGGCGCAACCGGTAACTTGAACGCCGCCAGGAAACCGAAGGCAACCCATCAGATAGAGATCACCCCACGCAGGTACAACGCCCCCCGCCCGCTGATGATCACCCGCCCATTCCCAGGCACCTCGCACCACAACTGCCCCTTGCGCCGGCCGCCCTGCTCGCATATCAGGCTGCGCTTGCCTAGCCGCTCAGCCCAATAGGGCGCCAGCGAGGTATGCGCCGACCCTGTCACCGGGTCTTCGTTGACCCCTACCCGCGGTCCAAACCACCGCGTCACGAAATCGAACCCTCGCCCCGGCGCGGTCACCGCGATACCACGCACATCGAACGCGCCCAATGCCACGAAGTCCGGTGCCAAGGGCTCCAGCAACGCCGCATCGTCGATCACCACCACATAATCATCGGTACGATAAACCGCCCGGACACTGTTCAGCCCCAGCGCCTCGAGTAACCCTTCGGGCACGTCGACCGCCACCGGCTGCTTGGCCGGAAAGTCCATCGCCAGCAACCCATCGCTGCCACGGCTGACCCGCAATTCCCCGCTGCGCGTATTGAACCGCAGCACCGCGGCCTGCTCGCCCAACTGCTCGAACAGCACCCAGGCCGCCGCCAACGTCGCGTGCCCGCACAAATCCACCTCGACGCTGGGCGTGAACCAGCGCAAGTCGAACGCCTCGCCATTGCGTACGAAATACGCCGTCTCGGAAAGGTTGTTCTCCTCAGCCACACGCTGCAGCGTTTCATCCGGCAGCCAACACTCCAACGGCACCACTGCCGCCGGGTTGCCACCGAACGGTGTGGCAGAAAACGCATCGACCTGGAAGATCTCGAGTTGCATGCAAAAGCTCCTCATGCCCGGCCTCAGGCCCGGCAGGTTCAGGGGAAAGGGTCAGGAACGGACCGGGGTCAGCACCGGCTCACCGGCAAAGAACGCCTGCAGGTTAAGGAGCACCAGGTTCACCGTATCCCGTGCCGCATCCGGTGATTGGCCGGCCACATGAGGTGTGAGCACGGTATTGCCGAGCACCTTGAGCGCATCGGGCACGGCAGGCTCGTCATCGAAGACATCCAGTGCGGCGCCTGCGATCGCACCTCGGCTCAGGGCATCGACCAGGGCCTGGGTATCGACCACGCTGGCCCGGGCGATGTTGACCAGATAGCCGTCCGGCCCCAACGCTTGCAGCACCTGGGCATCGACCAGGTGGCGGGTGGCATGCCCCCCGGGCGTCGCCACCACCAGGATATCCACGGCCTCGGCCAGGCTCGGCACGCTGTCATGCCAGGTGTAGGGCACGTCGCGACGCGGCGTGCGGCTGTGGTAGCTGATACTCATGTCGAAGCCCAGGTTCGCCCGCTTGGCGATCGCCCGACCGACCGCGCCCAGGCCAAGGATCCCCAGGCGCTTGCCGCTCACCGAAGGGCTGATGACCCGGTTCCATTCCCCCCGGCGCGTGCTGGCATCGGCCCGTGGCACATCGCGCAGCAAGGCCAGCAGAAGCGCCAGGGCATGGTCGGCGACCGCCGCGGCATTGGCGCCGGCACCATTGGTCACGGTAATGCCGCGAGCCGAGGCGGCAGCCAGGTCGACCTGTTCGTAGCCGGCGCCGATCACACAGATGATCCTAAGCGCCGGCAAGGCTTCGATCTCGTTGGCCGTCAGGCCCAGCGGGCCGCTGGTCAGTACCGCATCGACCTGGGCACCGAAGCGCACGATGGCCTCGGCGCGCAATTGCGGCGACGGCGCGCGGATCAGCCGAAAACCGGCCTGCTCGAGTAGCGGCAAATAGTCATCGACGGTTTCCACCAGCACCAGAACGGTCTTGCTCATGCGCCCTCCGGCTCGTGTGCGAGAAGGGATTATGCGTGGGGACCGGCCAGTACAGTCAATGAGAATATTGGGCCATAACTGTACTGTATCGGTAGTCGACGTTTACTGAGCGAACGCCCGACCCAGGCCGCCCGGAACGCCGCTGCTGTCGGTTTCCTGCCAAGGGCCCTCGGGGCTCAGCGACCAGCTCCAGCCATTGTTCCAGCGGTAGTAGGTGCGCTGGCGATAGAAGGTGTTGGGCTTGTTTTCAAGCACATAGACGCCCATGCGCGGGTCCCAGTGGCTGGCGCCGCCCGGCGGCGGTGCGAAGCTGGCGGAGGTGCGCGGCATGGCCTTGGGCGCGCTGGCCGGTTTACTCGGCCGGGTGCTCGGCTGCCCGCTCGGCGCCGGCTTGATCACCGGCCCCTGGCGCGGCGGCGCGGTTTCGACCGGCGGCCACGGCTCGTCGCTTGGTTGTTGCACCGTACAGGCGGAAAGACCCAGTGCCAGGGTGATCAGGGTCAGACGGACGGCGCTGTTCATGCAAATGCTCTCTTATTGATCTGGGCTGTCGATAGTCAGGTGCTGGGCTGCCTCGGTATGGGTGGACAGCGGCGCGCTCTGGCCGATCCACTCGCCCCGGGTCGGTTGGCCGGCACGGGACACACGGGCAACCAGTTGGACCTCACTGAAGTCCGACAGTTTCATCTGCGGCATCATCGCATCGGCGTCGGACAGCTCCACCTCCAGCGGCAACTGAGCCACCGTCACGCGCTTGGCCGCAACGGGCATGGGCGGGCCATTGCTGGCACGGGCGAAGATGAACACCGTGTCGCCGGGCTTGACCTTGTCCTTGAGCTTGTCGGCCAGTGTCACCCGCACCTTCAGGCGAGCAGCCTCGGGCGCTGCCGCCGGTTTACCGCCCACCGCCTGCAGCCTTTCGGCGGCACGGTCGATGCCGCCCTGAAGCGCGGCGCGTGAAGCGTCGCCCTCAGGCAATTGCGCCAGCAGGCGCTGCCAATAGTCGATCGCCTCCTGGTAGCGCTCGCCCTCGAACGCGGCGATCCCGCGCAGACCAAGGCTGGTCACCTCCTTGGGGTCGGCCTTGAGCGCTTCGTCGGTCAGGGCCTGCACCTGCTCGCTGAACTGCTTGTTCGCGGCAAAATACAAGGCCTGGGCCCACTGGCCAAGCAACTCGGGCTGGCGACCGGCCAAGGCGACGGCGCGCTCGAAAATACGTGCGGCGTCGGCCGGGCGCTGCTCGGCCATGTAGGCGCGGCCAAGGAAGTACAGACCCTCTGCCGAGTCCGGCTGGGCCTGCACGGCACGCTCCAGGCGCGTGGTCATTTCTTCCATCGATTGCGGCGCCTGGGCGAACTCGCGGGTCAGCTCGACCTTGTCGGCGGCGCCGAAATGCAGGTACAGCCCAAGGCCCATCGCCGGCACCAGGACCGCCGCCAGCAGCGGCAGCGCCTTGCCCAGATGGCCCTGGCGCGACGCCTCGGCGCCCTCGGTATCGGCCAACAGTTCACGGGCTGCCTCGTCACGCCCCTTGGCCAGCTGGTCGGCATCGAGCACGCCGGCTTCCTGCTGGGCCGCCAGCTCGGCGACCCGCTCCTGGTACAGGGCGACATTGAGGGCAGTACGGTCTTCTTCCTGCTGCTGGCGGCGGCCGCGCAGGGTCGGGATCAGCAGGAAAGCCAGGGCGGCGAGCAACAGCAGGCCCGCGCTAAGCCAGAATTCAGTCATGGGTCTGTTCTTTATCCAGCAGTTTGGCGAGGCGCTCGCGTTCTTCAGGCGACAATTGCTCGGTCGAGGCCGCTACCGGCCCGCGACGACGGCGCACGATCAGCGCCAGCACCACGAAGCCCGAGGCCAGGAGGATGCCCGGGCCGAACCAGAGCAGCCAGGTGCGGCCGGTGAGCGCCGGCTTGTAGCGCACGAAGTCGCCATAGCGATCGACCATGAAATCGACGATCTGCTGGTTGCTCTTGCCTTCGCCGAGCATGCGGAAGATCTCCCGACGCAAGTCGGCTGCGATCGGCGCATTGGAATCGGCGATGTCCTGGTTCTGGCACTTGGGGCAACGCAGCTCCTTGGTCAGTTGCTGGTAGCGCTCGCGCTCGGCGTCATCGCGGAACTGGTAGGTATCGATGGCGGCCCGGGCCACACCGGCCACGCCCAGGACCAACACCGCCACTGCCAACCAGCGCCTCATGGCTTGGCCTCGTCGAGCAGGCCCTGGTACAGCGGCGCCAGTTGTTCACGCCAGACCGTGGCATCGACCACGCCCACGTGCTTGTAGCGGATGATGCCCTTGGCATCGATCAGGAAGGTTTCCGGTGCCCCATACACGCCCAGGTCCAGCCCAAGGCTGCCCTGCTCGTCACGGATGTTCAGCTGGTAGGGGTTATGGAAGTCGGCCAGCCATTTCAGCGCCGCGGCGTTGTCGTCCTTGTAGTTGACCCCGTGGATGACCACGCCCTGCTCGGCGAGCTGGTTCAGGTAAGGGTGTTCGACCTTGCACGATGGGCACCAGGTGGCCCAGACATTGACCAGTGCCGGGCGGCCCTGCAGGTCGGCCGGGGTGAGCGTGCGGTCGCCCTGGACCGAGGCCAGCGAGAAGGCCGGGAACGGCTTGCCGATCATCGCCGAGGGCAGTTCGTCGGGCTTGAGGAACAGGCCCTTGTAGAGGAAGACCGCCATCAGCAGGAACACCGCCAACGGCAACACCATGATCCAACGCTTCATGCAGTTGCTCCAGACATGCCCAGGACATCACGCACCCGGGCCTTGACCTTGACGCGGTAGCGTCGGTCGAACGCCGCCAGGAAGCCACCCAGCGCGGTCAGCAGACCGCCCAGCCAGATCCAGCGGACATATGGCTTGATATGCACCCGTACCGCCCATGCACCGTTGTCCAGGGGCTCGCCGAGGGCGACGTACAGGTCGCGGGTGAAGCCGGCGTCGATACCGGCCTCGGTCATCATCGACTGTTGCACGGTGTACAGGCGCTTCTCAGGGTGCAGCACGGTCACCTCGCGGCCGTCGCGGCTGATGCGCACGGTGCCCTTGTCGGAGATGAAGTTCGGCCCCTCGAAGTGCCGGGCGCCCTCGAACAGGAAGTGATACCCCCCCAGTTCCACGGTCTCGCCCGGCGCCATGCGCAGGTCGCGCTCGGCACTGTTGTTGCTCGACAGCACCACGCCCAGGGCACACACCGCCAGGCCCAGGTGCGCCAGGTGCATGCCCCAATAGCTGCGCGACAAGCCGCGCAAGCCCTTGGCCATGCCCTTGTGACGGGTCTTGTCGAGGATGTCGCGCACGCCCGCCAGTACCACCCAGGCGGCCAGGGCGAACGCGCTCAGGGCCGGCCAGTCGAAGTCGTCGACCAGCAGGCCAGCGACCGGCGCCAGCACCGCGCTGCCCAGCAGCACCGGGGTCAACATGCCCACTAGCCATTTGCCCGGGGTGTCCTTCCAGCGCACAACCACGCCGATCCCCAATACCACCATCAGCAATGCCATCAACGGCAGGAACAATGCATCGAAGTAAGGCGGGCCGACCGAAAGCTTCGCCCCGGTCAGGGCATCGAGCACCAGCGGGTAGAGGGTACCGAGCAGAATCATGGACGCCGCCACCACCAGCACCAGGTTATTGGCCAGCAGCAGGGTCTCGCGCGACCACAGGGCAAAGCCCACCTGGCTCTTGACCACAGGGGCGCGCAGGGCGAACAAGGTCAGCGAGCCGCCGACCACGAACAGCAGGAAGACCAGGATGAACACGCCACGGGATGGGTCGGATGCGAAGGCATGCACCGAGGTCAGCACGCCGGAACGGACCAGGAAGGTCCCCAGCAGGCTCAGGGAGAAGGCAGCGATCGCCAGCAGCACGGTCCAGCTCTTGAATACCCCACGCTTCTCGGTGACCGCCAGCGAGTGGATCAACGCCGTACCTACCAGCCATGGCATGAAGGAAGCGTTTTCCACCGGGTCCCAGAACCACCAGCCGCCCCAGCCCAGCTCGTAGTAGGCCCACCAGGAGCCCAGGGTGATGCCGACGCCGAGGAAGGCCCAGGCGACGATGGTCCAGGGCCGCGACCAGCGCGCCCAGGCGGCATCCAGGCGCCCGCCCAGCAGGGCGGCGATAGCGAAGGCGAAGGCCACCGAGAAGCCGACGTAGCCCATGTACAGCATCGGCGGATGGACGATCAGGCCGAAGTCCTGCAACAGCGGGTTGAGGTCGCGCCCGTCAGTCGGTACCTGGGGCAACAGGCGTTCGAACGGGTTGGAGGTGATGATCAGGAACGACAGGAAGCCCACGCTGATCATGCCCATCACCGCCAGTACCCGGGCCAGCATCACCTGCGGCAACTGGCGCGAGAACACCGACACGGCGAAGGTCCACCCCCCCAGAATCAGCGCCCAGAGCAACAGCGAGCCTTCATGCGCGCCCCATACGGCGCTGAACTTGTAATACCAGGGCAAGGCGCTGTTGGAGTTGCTGGCCACATAGGCTACCGAGAAGTTGTCGGTCATGAAGGCATGGGTAAGGCAGGCGAAGGCGAACGCCAGGAAGGCGAACTGCCCCCACGCCGCCGGTCGTGCCAGGCTCATCCACAGGCTGTCGCCGCGCCAGGCGCCGAGCAACGGCACACTGGCCTGCACCACGGCAAAGCAGATCGCCAGGATCATCGACAACTGCCCGAGTTCGGGGATCACCAGGGCCGCATTCATGGCTTGGGCTCCGCGCCGGTGGCCGCCTGGCCGCTCTCCTTCAGGGCCTTGGTGACCTCGGGCGGCATGTATTTCTCGTCGTGCTTGGCCAGTACCTCGTCGGCCACCACCACGCCTTCGGCGTTGAGCTTGCCCAAGGCCACGATGCCCTGCCCTTCGCGGAACAGGTCAGGCAGGATGCCACGGTAGGTGATCGGCACCGACTTGTTGAAGTCGGTGACCACGAAGCGCACGTCCAGCGAGTCGGACGAGCGCTGCACCGAGCCCTTCTCGACCATGCCGCCTGCGCGGATGCGGGTATCGAGGGGCGCCTCGCCATTGGCGATCTGGGTCGGGGTATAGAACAGGTTGATGTTCTGCTGCAGGGCGCTCAGGGCGAAGCCGACGGCGATGGCCACGCCGACCAGCAGGCCGAGGATGAGGAACAGGCGTTTCTTGCGCTGCGGATTCACTGGTTGTTCTCCCGGCGCAGACGACGCGCCTCTTCTTGCAGGTAGCGGCGGCGGGCCAGCAGGGGCGCTGCGACATTGAGCGCCAGCACTGCCAGGCAGATGCCATAGGCCGACCAGACGTACAAGCCATGGTGCCCCATGGCGAGGAAATCACCGAAGGATGCGAAACTCATCAGGCGGCCCTCCGACCCAGGCTGTTCAGTACTTCCTCCCGCACCCAGCTGGCACGGGCTTCGCGCTTGAGCACCTCGAGGCGCATGCGCACCAACAGCACTGCGCCGAAGAAGCAGTAGAAACCGAGCGCCGTCAGCAGCAATGGCAACCACATCTCAGCCGGCATGGCAGGCTTTTCGGTCAGGGTGAAAGTGGCGCCCTGGTGCAGGGTGTTCCACCACTCCACCGAATACTTGATGATCGGGATGTTCACCACGCCGACGATGGCCAGCACCGCGCAGGCCTTGGCCGCGCTGTCGCGGTTGCTGATCGCCTGACCCAGGGCAATGATGCCGAAGTACAGGAACAAGAGGATGAGCATGGAGGTAAGGCGTGCATCCCAGACCCACCAGCTACCCCAGGTCGGCTTGCCCCAGATCGCCCCGGTCACCAGCGCCACCGCAGTCATCCAGGCACCGATGGGGGCGGCGCATTGCAGGGCGACATCGGCCAGTTTCATCTTCCATACCAGCCCCACCACTCCAGCCACCGCCAGCAGCACATAGCACGACTGCGCCAGCATGGCGGCCGGCACATGGATGTAGATGATCCGGAAGCTGTTGCCCTGTTGGTAGTCCTGGGGCGCGAAGGCCAGCCCCCAGGTGATGCCGACCAACAGCAGAAGGACGGCGGAAACGGTCAGCCAGGGCAGCATGCGCCCACTGATCGCATAGAACCATTTGGGGGAGCCCAGCTTGTGGAACCACGTCCAGCTCATTTTCATCAGGGTACATCCAGGGTATTTGCCGGGCTTGGAAGCCCGAGACTCGTTATTCGCCGACGCTGATCTTCAGGCCGGCCGCGATCGCAAAAGGTGCCAGTGTCACCGCCAGGGCCGTCAGGCTGGCCAACCAGAGCAAATGGCCGGTGGCGGGCATATTCTGCAATGCCGCTTGCAAGGCGCCACTGCCCAGGATCAATACCGGGATATACAGCGGCAGGATCAGCAACGCCAGCAACAGGCCACCGCGTTTGAGACCGACGGTCAGCGCCGCGCCCACTGCGCCCAGCAGGCTCAGCACCGGTGTACCCAGCAGCAGCGAGCCCAGCAGTACCGGCAGGCAATTGGCGGGCAGGCCCAGCATCAGCGCCAGCAGCGGTGCCAACAATACCAGCGCCAGCCCGGAAAAGATCCAGTGCGCCAACACCTTGGCCAGCACCAGCATTGCCAAGGGGTGCGGCGACAGCACCCACTGTTCCAGCGAGCCGTCCTCGAAGTCGCTGCGAAACAGGCCGTCCAGCGACAGCAGCACGGCCAGTAACGCGGCCACCCAGACCAGGCCTGGCGACAAGGTTTGCAACAATTGTGTCTCAGGCCCGACCGCCAGTGGGAACAAGGCGACGACGATCGCGAAGAACACCAGCGGGTTGGCCAGCTCCGCCGGACGACGACATAACAGGCGCGCCTCGCGGCGCAGCAACAGGATGAATACGCTCATGCCGCCCATTGCCCCAGGTTCAGTTCGCGGTAGCCGGAGGGCTTGCGCTCGAGGTTGTGGTGGGTGGTCAGTACTACCGTCCCCCCCTGCTCGCAGTGGGCCGCCAGGTGTGCCTCGAGCTGGGCCACGCCCTGCTTGTCCAGGGCCGTGAAGGGTTCGTCCAGGATCCACAACGGTGGGCTGTCCAGGTACAACCGGGCCAGGGCCACGCGGCGCTGCTGGCCGGCCGACAAGGTATGGCACGGCACATCCTCGAAACCCCGCAGGCCTACCGCAGCCAAGGCCTGCCAGATGGCCTCGGCACTGGCCGGCTGGTGCAGGGCGCACAGCCAGGCGAGGTTTTCCTCGGCGGTGAGCAGGTCCTTGATGCCGGCGGCATGGCCGATCCACAGCAGGATACTGGCCAGGGCATGGCGCTGCTCGGCCAGCGGCTGGCCGCCCAGCAGGATCTGCCCGGCCGTCGGCTGCATCAGCCCGGCCAACAGGCGCAGCAGGCTGGTCTTGCCGCTGCCGTTGGGGCCGCTGATCTGTAGCATGTCACCGGGCCGCAACTGGAATTCCAGGTGCTCGAAGAGCAATCGCCAGTCGCGCTCGCAGGCCAGGCCTGTGGCTTGTAGGTGAAGGGTCACGGTTTCGCCTTATACAGGTTGGGCCCAGGCTCGCTGCATGAAGGCGGCAGCGAACCTCGACCCAGTGTCTCAAGTCGCCCCAGCCACTGCCGTTATAGTGGCAATGGCGGACGGGCGGGCATTATTACATGCAACGTCCCGCTGCCAAGAGGGCTGGTCCGACAGGTTGTATACAATCATGACTGAAATCAATAGTCTCGGCGCACAAACCGTGCTGGGCCTGCAAGCCGGCAAGGCCGCGATGACCGGCGAATTGCTGCGTCTGCTACAGCCTCAGCCGGGCTTGATGGCACCCGGCGAGACCGCCCGGGCCGATGTATTGTCGTTGCGCCAGGTCGGCCAGGACTTCCAGTTGTTGCTGCGCCTGACCCTGGCCAACGGCAACCAGACCCAGCTGCAGGCCAGCGCCAGCCAGCCCCTGCCCCAAGGTAGCCAGGTAACCGTCACCCAGACCGAAGGCAACCGCCTTGCAATCCTCGTGCAGCAAGTCAATGCCGGCAACAGTGCGGCCCTCACCCGCCTCGATACAGCCCAGGTGCCGGTCGGCACCCTGTTGCAAGGCAAGGTGCTGACCAGCCAGGCCCTGCCGATGAATCCCGGCGAAGCGGCCAGCTTCCGTTCGCTGGTGAGTCTGCTCAACAGCCCCCAGGCCGGCGCCACCCTGACCATCGACAGCCCGAGGCCGTTGGCGGTGGGCAGCCTGCTCAGCGCCCTGGTACAGGGTGACCAGTCGCTGCGCTTCGTGCCTCTGGGCGGTCGCCAGGATCATCTGGCCATTACTCAAATGCTTGGTGCGCAGCAGAGCCGCCAGGCCTCGCTGCCGGGGTTGCTCGATGCCTTGCAACAACTGGCACGCACCCCGAACGGCAACGGCGATCTGCGGGTCAGTGCCGAACGCCTGCTGGCAAGCCTTCCTGAGGCACGGCAACTGGGCGACGCCAAGGCCGTGGCCCAGGCGCTGCAAAGCAGTGGCGCCTTCCTCGAATCGAAGCTGCTGGCAGGGCTGGCAAGCGGCGTGGCAACGGACTTGAAGGCGCAATTGATTCGCCTGGTGGCCCAGGCCATGCCTTCCCTCCCTACCGGGACGCCCTTCAACCCAGCGGTGGCCAATACGCTGGCGCAGGTCTTTCCCGGTATGGCCCGAGGCGCCTTGGGCATGCTCGAGCGCAATACGCCCAAGCCTCACCCCGGCGCATTCCCTCTACCCTCGCGGTTGGTGAAGAACCTGGAAGAGGAAGGCGACCTGCAGCAGTTGCTGCGCCTGGCCGCCGCCGCCATCGCACGCCTGCAGGCCCATCAGCTGTCCAGCCTGCAGCAAACCGGCATCAACGAAAACGGCAACCTGCTGACCACCTGGCAGTCTGAAATACCGATCCGCCATGGCCAGGAATTCATACCCTTGCAGGTCAAGCTGCAACGCGAGGAAACGCCGGAGCAACAGGCCGACCCGCAACGAGAACAACGCGATCCGCTGGCGTCGTTGTGGCGTATCGAACTGGCATTCGACCTGCCACCGCTCGGCCCCTTGCAGGTCCAGGCACAGTTGAACCAGGGTCGGCTCTCGGGCCAGCTGTGGGCGCAGTTGCCCCAGACCGCGCAGCTGATCGAGCGTCAGTTGGGTGAGCTGCGCGAACGGCTGGTGGCTCGCGGCCTGGAGGTTGGCGACCTGGAGTGCCACCCCGGCACCCCGCCGCAAGGGGCACGCACACGCCTGGAACAACGTTGGGTGGATGAAAACGCATGAGCAGCAAGCAACCGCGCCAGGCCATCGCCCTGAGCTACGACGGCCAGCAAGCCCCGACCTTAAGCGCCAAGGGCGACGACGAACTGGCCGAGGCCATTCTTGCCATCGCCCGCGAACACGAGGTGCCGATCTATGAGAATGCCGAGCTGGTGCGGTTGCTGGCGCGCCTGGAGCTGGGGGAACAGATCCCCGAGGCGCTGTACCTGACCATCGCCGAGATCATTGCCTTCGCCTGGCAGTTACGTGGCAAGGTGCCTGCGGGCTTCGATGACGCACCGCCGCCCGAGCGCGACGTCACGCCCACGCAGCTGCGCCTGCCCTCATAGCGCGAAACTCATTGATCTGACAGAAACCTGTAGGAGCGGCCTTGTGCCGCGATGGGGCGCAAAGCGGCCCTAATATCGGCCATACCAGTTTCTCGGGCAAACCGTGCACATGAACTCAGGGCCGCTTCGCGCCCCATCGCGGTGCAAGGCCACTCCTACAAAGAGGTCGATGGATCGCTTCACTCGCTGCGATGCAGCTTGCTCATCAGCTCCGCTTCGGCCTGGGTCAGGCCGCAGGTGCGGGTCAGCTCCTCGACGCTGGCACCCATGCCCACCAGCTTGGCCGCCTGGGTGAAGGTCACGCTGTTGGGGTCGCGCTGCTCCAGTTGCTGGAGCTTGTCGGGCAACGGGGCGACCACCGCGCGCAATTCGTGGATCGCCTCGCCCATGCGCACGGTACCGTTCTGGTAGTCGTCCAGGCGCTTGGCCAGGTCCTTGATGCGCTGGTCACGCAGCGCATCGCCCTGGGCCTGCTGGGCGGCCAGCTCGCGCTGGCGCTTGCTGTAGTTGAGGAACAACCACAGGCTCAGCGCCCATAGCAGCACCAGGAGAAGGACAGCAGCCTCGAAGATCAACTCAGATGTTCTCCAGCTCGGACCACTCTTCCTCGGTCATCATCTTGTCCAGCTCGACCAGGATCAGCAGCTCGCCATTCTTGTTGCACACGCCCTGGATGAACTTGGCCGACTCCTCGTTACCGACATTCGGCGCGGTTTCGATCTCCGATTGGCGCAGATAGACCACCTCGGCGACGCTGTCGACCAGGATACCGACCACCTGCTTGTCCGCCTCGATGATGACGATACGGGTGTTGTCGGTGACGTCGCTGGGCATCAGGCCAAAACGCTGGCGGGTGTCAATCACCGTGACCACGTTGCCGCGCAGGTTGATGATGCCCAGCACATAGCTCGGCGCACCCGGTACCGGCGCGATCTCGGTATAGCGCAGGACTTCCTGCACCTGCATGACATTGATGCCGTAGGACTCGTTGTCCAGACGGAAGGTTACCCACTGCAGGATCGGATCTTCGGAACCTTGTGCAGACGACTTTTTCATTCCCCTACCCCTTGAAATCCGCGCTCGGCGGTGTGTTCGGTCATTGGTGTTTGGCGTGCATCTGCTTGACGGCGCCGCTGGCGATCAACTCAGCCAGTTCGGCGACATCGAGCAAGGCACACATGTGTTCGATCACCGTGCCGGCCAGCCATGGGCGCTGCCCACGCTGGCTGCGCCACTTGATCTCGGCCGGGTCCAGGCGCAGGGAACGGCTGACCTGGTGCACGGCCAGCCCCCATTCATAGCCCTGGACGGAAATCACGTATTGCAGGCCCTGGCGGAAGTCCTCGCGGTAGCGGTCGGGCATGACCCAGCGCGCGGTGTCCAGTACCTTGAGGTTACCCGCCTGGCAGGTCAGGATGCCGAGGAACCAGTCTGGCTGGCCGAACAACGGAGTCAGTTCCTGGCCAGCCAGGCTGTAGATCGAACCCAGGCAGACCAGCGGCACGGCCAGGGTCAGGCCGGCGACATCGAACAACAGGCATTCGAACGGCTCGGCCGCCCAGGCCGGGCGCCCGTCGACAGTCTTGGGCGGCAGCACCGCGCCGGCTGATGGCAAGTGCACATCGACCAGGGGCGCCACAGGCGTGATCACCTCAGCTGCTTTTTCGGCCTCGCCCACGACCTCGGCGGACACCGGCTCAAGCTCGACGGGTGCCAGCACCGAGGGCAGGACCTTGGCCTCGGGCTCAGCGAATGGCCGCAGCATTACAGGGGCATGGGCTTCACGCAGGGCGTCCTGTGCCTGCTCCTGGCGAACCGCCTCGGCAAATTCGTCGCTGGGAGCCGCCTCGGCCGGCCCCGGGAGCGGGTCGAGTTCCTGCGTGGCCTCCTGGAGCAGACCATCGAGGTAGGACTGCAGGGCCAGTTGCGGCTTGGTGGTGGTTTGCCGTGCGGAATTCATCAGGCCACCTGCAGTGCCGATTGTTGGGTGAGCAGGTGCTTGAGCAGCGCCCGGTAAGCGATCAGGCCACGGCTCTTGCCATCGAACTGCGAAGGCGTAACCCCCGCCCGGCTCGCGTCGCGCAGGCGTGTATCAACCGGGATATAACCCGGCCAGACCTGTTCGCCGTAGTTGTCGCGCAGCACCTTGAGGGTGCCCAGCGAGGCCTGGGTCCGCCGGTCGAACAGGGTCGGCACGATCTGGTAGGGCAAGGCCTGACGCCGCGAGCGGTTGACCATGGCCAGGGTTCCAACCATGCGCTCGAGCCCCTTGACGGCGAGAAACTCGGTCTGCACCGGGATCACCAACTGCTGGCTGGCCGCCAGGGCGTTGACCATCAGCACACCGAGCAGTGGCGGGCTGTCGATCAAGGCGAAGTCGAAGTCCTGCCACAGCTGCGCCAGACTCTTGGCGATTACCAGGCCCAGGCCACTCTGCCCCGGCGACTGGCGCTCGAGCACTGCCAGCGCGGTGCTCGAGGGCAGCAACGAAATACGCTCGTCGCTGGTCGGCAGCAGCAGTTGCCCGGGCAGGCCCTCGGGTACCGAGCCCTTGTGCAGGAATAGGTCGTAGCAGCTGTGCTCCAGGGCGTCGGGGTTGTGCCCGAAGTAGCTGGTCATCGAGCCGTGGGGGTCGAGGTCGACCACGACCACGCGCTTGCCCGCCTCGGCCAGCAAGCCGGCCAAGGCGATGGTAGTGGTGGTCTTGCCGACGCCACCTTTTTGATTGGCTACTGCCCAGACTCTCATAGGACGACTCATGACTCGTTGATGACGCTGCCCGCTGTGGGAACCGGCTTCGCCGCCTCCCCGCAGGGACACGGTGCCAGAGAATTGACGAGTTATGGCCCCGCCACCGCTGCTGGCGTTGCCGGTGCACTTTGTGTGCCAGCACGGCGCAAAGCCGCATCTGGCGTGGCATTGGCGCTACCGGAACCGGTCAGGCTGCGACGCACCTCGAGGTTACGGGAAATCACCAGGACCACCCGACGGTTGCGGGCCCGGCCTTCGGCGGTGTCGTTGCTCGCCACCGGCTGGTACTCGCCATAGCCCACCGAGGCCATGCGTGCCGGGTTCACACCATTCATGGCCAGCAAGCGGACGATGCTCGCCGCGCGCGCCGACGACAGTTCCCAGTTGGTCGGATACTGGGCCGTGCGAATCGGCAGGTTGTCGGTGAAACCCTCCACGTGCACCGGATTGGCGAACGGCTTGAGGATGTTCGCCACCTTCTCGATGAGGTTGAAGGCCACGTCGCTTGGCATGGCATCGCCACTGCCGAACAACAGCGACGAGTTGAGCTCGATCTCCACCCACAGTTCGTTGCCGCGCACCGTCATCTGGTCGGACTTGATCAAATCGCCGAATGCCTCGCGCACGTCGTCGGCAATGCTTTGCAACGGGTCCACACTGCTCTGCGCCAGGCCCGCATCGGTCTGTTCGCTGTCCTTGACCAGTGGCTCGGCCGGCTTGATGGTCAGCGGGCGTTCGTCGCCGATGGGGATCGGGTTCATGCTGCGCTCGGGGTCGTTGAACACGCCGATCAGCGCCTGGGAAATGACCTTGTACTTGCCCTCGTTGATCGAGGAAATCGAGTACATGACCACGAAGAAGGCGAACAGCAAGGTGATGAAGTCGGCGTACGACACCAGCCAGCGCTCGTGATTCTCGTGTTCCTCGGTATGGCGACGACGGGCCATGGTCTACTCCATGAAGCCTTGCAGCTTCAGCTCGATCGAGCGTGGGTTCTCCCCTTCGGCGATCGACAGCAGGCCTTCCAGGAGCATCTCGCGATAGCGCGACTGGCGCAGGGCGATGGCCTTGAGCTTGTTGGCGACCGGCAGCAGGATCAGGTTGGCGCTGGCCACGCCATAGATGGTGGCGACGAACGCCACGGCGATGCCATTGCCCAACTGCGAGGGGTCGGCCAGGTTGCCCATCACATGGATCAGGCCCATGACCGCGCCGATGATGCCGATGGTCGGCGCGTAGCCGCCCATGCTTTCGAATACCTTGGCCGCCTGGATATCACGGCTTTCCTGGGTCAGGAAGTCGACCTCGAGAATGCTGCGGATGGCCTCCGGCTCGGCGCCGTCGACCAGCAGTTGCAAGCCCTTGCGCGCATAGGGGTCGGGCTCGGCATCGGCCACCCCTTCCAAGCCCAGCAGACCTTCCTTGCGTGCGGTCAGGCTCCAGTTGACGACCCGGTCGATACCACCGGGCAGGTCCACCCGGGGCGGAAAGAAGATCCAGCGCAGGATCTGCAAGGCCCGCTTGAAGGCCGGCAACGGCGACTGCAGCAGCGCCGCCGCCAGGGTACCGCCCAGCACGATCAGGGCCGCCGGGCCGTTGATCAAGGCGCCGACATGACCGCCCTCGAGGAAGTTGCCGCCGACGATGGCGACAAAGGCGAGGATCAGGCCGATCAGGCTCAGCACGTCCATCAGATGCACGCCTCGACCAGGTGCTTGCCGATTTCGTCCAGGCTGTACACCGCGTCGGCCAGGTTGGCCTTGACGATGGCCATGGGCATGCCATAGATCACGCAGCTGGCCTCATCCTGGGCCCATACGGTGCTGCCGCCCTGCTTGAGCAGACGTGCACCTTCACGGCCGTCGGCCCCCATGCCGGTGAGCACCACCGACAGCACCTTGTCGCCATAGGACTTGGCCGCAGAACCGAAAGTGATGTCCACGCATGGCTTGTAGTTCAGGCGCTCGTCGCCCGGCAGGATCTTCACCGTGCCTCGGCCGTCGACCATCATCTGTTTGCCGCCTGGGGCCAGCAAGGCCAGGCCCGGGCGCAACACATCGCCGTCCTCGGCTTCCTTGACGCTGATCCTGCACAATTTGTCCAGGCGCTCGGCGAAGGCCTTGGTGAAGGCTGCCGGCATGTGCTGGATGAGTACGATCGGCGCCGGGAAGCTGGCCGGCAGCTGGGTGAGCACCCGTTGCAGCGCCACCGGGCCGCCGGTGGACGTCCCGATGGCCACCAGCTTGTAGGGCTTGCGCTTGGGCGCGGGCGCGTGGCTGCTGCCCGCCGCGCTGCGCGTCACCGGGGCAGCCGGAACGGCGCTGCGGGCCGGCGATGCGCTGCCCAGGCTGCTGGCCGGGGCATGGCTGGCGGGTGCAGGCGTTGGCGTCGCGATGGCCGTGGCATAGCCGCCGAAACGACGGTTGCTGCGCGACAGGGTGTGGACCTTCTCGCACAGCAACTGCCTGACCTTGTCCGGGTTGCGCGAGATATCCTCGAAGTTCTTCGGCAGGTAGTCCACTGCGCCGGCATCCAGCGCGTCGAGGGTGACACGGGCGCCTTCATGGGTCAGCGAGGAGAACATCAACACCGGCGTCGGGCAGCGCTGCATGATGTGGCGTACCGCGGTGATGCCATCCATCATGGGCATTTCGTAGTCCATGGTGATGACATCCGGTCGCAGCGCCAGCGCCTGGTCGATCGCTTCCTTGCCGTTGGTCGCAGTACCGACGACCTGGATCGTCGGGTCGGCCGAGAGAATTTCCGAGACGCGGCGGCGGAAGAAACCGGAATCATCCACCACCAGGACCTTGACTGCCATAAACACTCCATTAGGCGGCGCCACCGCCAGGGTGCGCCACCGAAATCAATAACGCCGCGCGGCGTAACGCTTGAGCATGCTCGGTACGTCGAGGATCAACGCAATACGACCGTCGCCGGTGATGGTCGCACCAGACATGCCCGGGGTGCCTTGGAGCATCTTGCCCAGCGGCTTGATCACCACTTCCTCCTGCCCCACCAGTTGGTCGACGACGAAGCCGATGCGCTGGGTACCGACCGAGAGGATCACCACATGGCCCTCCCGTTGCTCCTCGTGCACCTGGTCCTGGACCAGCCAGCGCTTGAGGTAGAACAGCGGCAGCGCCTTGTCGCGCACGATCACCACCTCCTGGCCGTCGACCACGTTGGTGCGCGACAGGTCCAGGTGGAAGATCTCGTTGACGTTGACCAGCGGGAAGGCGAACGCCTGGTTGCCCAGCATCACCATCAGGGTCGGCATGATCGCCAGGGTCAGCGGCACCTTGATGACGATCTTCGAGCCCTGGCCCTTGGCCGAGAAGATATTGATCGAGCCATTGAGCTGGGCGATCTTGGTCTTGACCACATCCATGCCCACGCCACGGCCGGACACGTCGGAGATCTCGGTCTTGGTGGAGAAGCCGGGGGCGAAGATCAGGTTGTAGCAGTCCGACTCGCTCAGGCGCTCGGCGGCGTCCTTATCCATCAGGCCCTTTTCCACGGCCTTGGCGCGCAGTACGTTCGGGTCCATGCCCTTGCCGTCGTCGGAGATCGACAACAGGATATGGTCGCCCTCCTGCTCGGCGGACAACACCACATGGCCGGTACGCGCCTTGCCGGAGGCTTCGCGTTCGTCGGGCATCTCGATGCCATGGTCGACGGCATTGCGCACCAGGTGCACCAGCGGGTCGGCCAAGGCTTCGACGAGGTTCTTGTCCAGGTCGGTCTCTTCACCGACCAGCTCCAGGTTGATTTCCTTCTTGAGCTGGCGGGCCAGGTCGCGGACCAGGCGAGGGAAGCGGCCGAAGACTTTCTTGATCGGCTGCATGCGGGTCTTCATGACCGCGGTCTGCAGATCGGCGGTGACCACGTCGAGGTTGGAGACGGCCTTGGACATGGCCTCGTCGCCGCTGTTCAGGCCCAGGCGCACCAGGCGGTTACGCACCAGCACCAGCTCGCCGACCATGTTCATGATCTCGTCCAGGCGCGCGGTATCGACCCGCACGGTGGTTTCCGCCTCGCTGGCCACAGGCTTATCGCCAGCCGGTGCCACAGCGCGTGCCGGGGCCACGGGCTTGGCAGCGGCAGGCTTGGCGGCTGGGGCAGGCTCGGGTTTGGCGACCGGCTTGCTATCGGCCTTCGGTGCGGCGCTGGCGGCAGCGGGTGCGACAGGCGCCTGGGTGGCCAGCGCATCGCTGGAGAACTTGCCTTTGCCGTGCAACTGGTCCAACAGGGCTTCGAACTCGTTGTCGGTGATGTGCTCGCCGCCCGCCTCGGCAGGGGCTGCCGGGGCGGCAGGTGCGGCCGCACCCGCCAGCGCATCGGCGGCGAAGGTGCCCTTGCCATGCAGTTGATCGAGCAGCGCTTCGAATTCGTCGTCGGTGATTTCGTCGGATGCCGCAGGCGCCGAGGTGCTGGCCGCTGGTGTGGCAGCCACGACTTCAGGGGAGAACTGGCCCTTGCCGTGCAACTGGTCGAGCAGCGATTCGAATTCGGCATCGGTGATCTCGTCACCCTCGCCGCCCACGACCTCGCCCTGCATCTGCTCGGCGGCCTGGGCCTTGACTGCATCGAGGGAGTCGAGCAGCTGTTCGAATTCACTGTCGGTGATGTCCGGCTCGACCGCTGGCACTTCGGCCTCGGCCGCCACCGGCGCCTCGACGGCGGGCGCAGCGCTGTCGGCACCGGCAGGCTCGGCCAGGCGCGACAGCGCCGCCAGCAGTTCCGGCGTGGCCGGGGTGATGTCGCTGCGCTCGCGCACCTGGCCGAACATGCTGTTGACGGTATCCAGCGCTTCGAGGACCACGTCCATCAGTTCCGCATCGACCCGGCGCTCACCTTTGCGCAGGATGTCGAACACGTTCTCGGCGATATGGCAGCACTCCACCAGCTCGTTGAGCTGAAGGAAACCGGCGCCCCCTTTTACAGTGTGAAAACCGCGGAAGATCGCGTTGAGCAAGTCGGCATCTTCGGGTCGGCTTTCCAGCTCGACCAGTTGCTCGGACAATTGCTCGAGGATTTCGCCGGCCTCTACCAGGAAATCCTGGAGGATTTCTTCATCGGCGCCGAAGCTCATTGAACGTGCTCCTTAAAAACCCAGGCTGGACAGCAAATCGTCGACGTCGTCCTGACCGGACACGACATCTTCACGCTTATCGGCATGAATCTGCGGACCTTCACCCCGAGTCGGATGTTTTTCTTGATCTTTTTCAGCGCGCAGTTGCTGGTGGTCGTGTTCGATACCGGCAAAACGGTCCACCTGGCTGGCCATCAGCACCAACTTGAGCAGGTTGCTCTCCACCTCGGTGACCAGCGCGGTCACGCGCTTGATCACTTGGCCGGTCAGGTCCTGATAGTCCTGGGCCAGGAGAATGTCGTTGAGGTGACCGGCAACCTTGCGGTTACCCTCCACGCTGTGCGTCAGGAAACTGTCGACGCGCTTGACCAGCTCGCGAAACTCAGGCGCTGCGACTTCCCGGCGCATGAAGCGCTGCCAGTCGGCGCTCAGGCTCTGGGCCTCGGCCGCCAGGTCGTTGAGCACCGGCGTGCCGGCCTCGACCAGGTCCATGGTCCGGTTGGCCGCGCCCTCGGTCAGCTTGACCACGTAGGACAGGCGCTCGGTGGCATCGGTGATCTGCGAGACTTCCTCGGCCTGCGGCATGCGCGGGTCGATCTGGAAGCTGACGATTGCACTGTGCAGCTCGCGGGTGAGCTTGCCGACTTCCTGGTACAGGCCACGGTCACGGGTCTGGTTCAGCTGGTGGATCAGCTGCACCGCCTCGCCGAACCGGCCGCGCTCGAGGCTCTCGACCAGTTCCTGGGCATGTTTCTTCAGGGTCGTCTCGAACTCCCCGAGCGATGTATTCATTTGCTCCATGGCGCCCCCTGACGTGACTCAGCCGTTGACGCGTTCGAAGATCTTTTCGATCTTTTCCTTGAGCACCTGGGCCGTGAAAGGCTTGACCACGTAGCCGTTGACCCCAGCCTGGGCGGCTTCGATGATCTGGTCACGCTTGGCTTCAGCGGTGACCATCAGCACCGGCATGCCCTTGAGACGGTCATGGGCGCGTACCTTGCGCAGCAGGTCGATGCCGGACATGCCAGGCATGTTCCAGTCGGTCACAAGGAAGTCGTAATGGCCGTTTTCCAGCATCGGCAGCGCCGTGGTGCCGTCGTCGGCTTCTTCGGTGTTGGTGAAGCCAAGATCACGCAACAGGTTCTTGATGATCCGCCGCATCGTCGAGAAGTCGTCAACGATGAGGATTTTCATGTCTTTGTTCAATTAGACCTCCAAGCAGTCTTTAACGCGCCCGGCCCCCGGGCGCGCGTTCAATCAATTCGGTACAACGTGCAACGACTGCGGCGAACCCTGGCTCAACGCGCCCGCCATTCTCCCAGGCGGCTGCGCAGGCGCGCCGCGCATTGGCTATGCAACTGGCTGACGCGCGACTCGCTGACCCCAAGCACCTCACCGATTTCCTTGAGGTTCAGCTCCTCGTCGTAGTACAGCGCCAGGACCAGGCGTTCGCGTTCCGGCAGGTTGGCGATCGCTTCGGCCAAGGCGGCCTGGAAGCGCTCGTCCTCCAGGTCCCGCGCCGGCTCCAGCTGGCCGCTGGCGCCATCCTCGTGCAGCCCTTCGTGCTCGCCGTCCTGCAGCAGGTCGTCGAAGCTGAACAGGCGGCTGCCCAGGGTGTCGTTCAAGATCCCGTAATAATCATCGAGACTCAATTGGAGTTCGGCAGCAACTTCATGATCTTTAGCGTCACGACCGGTTCTGGCTTCAACGGCACGGATCGCATCGCTGACCATACGGGTATTGCGGTGTACCGAACGCGGCGCCCAATCGCCCTTGCGCACTTCGTCGAGCATGGCGCCACGGATGCGGATACCGGCGTAGGTCTCGAAGCTGGCGCCCTTGCTGGCGTCGTACTTGTTGGCCACTTCCAGCAGGCCGATCATGCCCGCCTGGATCAGGTCCTCGACCTGCACGTTGGCCGGCAGGCGTGCCAGCAGGTGATAGGCGATGCGCTTGACCAGCGGGGCATAACGCTCGACCAGTTCATACTGGGCATCGCGCGCCGCCCTGCTGTACATCTTGTAACCACTCGCATTCATAGTACCGGCCCTGCACTGGTGGGTTGCACCAGGCGCTCGACGAAGAACTCAAGGTGCCCACGCGGATTGGCAGGCAGCGGCCAGCTGTCGACCTTCTGCGCGATGGCCTTGAAGGCCAGCGCACACTTGGACCGAGGGAAGGCCTCGTAGACCGCCCGCTGCTTCTGCACCGCCTTGCGCACGCATTCGTCGTAAGGCACGGCACCGACGTATTGTAGGGCGACGTCCAGGAACCGATCCGTGACCTTGGTCAACTTGGCAAACAGGTTGCGCCCCTCCTGCGGGCTCTGCGCCATGTTGGCCAGGACGCGGAAGCGATTCATGCCGTAGTCGCGGTTGAGCAGTTTGATCAGCGCATAGGCATCGGTGATCGAAGTCGGCTCGTCGCACACCACCAACAACACTTCCTGGGCGGCACGGACGAAACTGACCACCGAATCGCCGATCCCTGCGGCGGTGTCGATCACCAGCACATCGAGGTTGTCACCGATTTCGCTGAACGCCTGGATCAGGCCGGCATGCTGCGCTGGCGCCAGGTGCACCATGCTCTGGGTCCCGGAGGCCGCCGGCACGATCCGGACTCCGCCAGGCCCCTGCAGCAACACATCGCGCAGTTCGCAGCGCCCCTCGATGACATCGGCCAGGGTGCGCTTGGGCGAAAGGCCCAGCAGGACGTCGACGTTCGCAAGACCGAGGTCGGCGTCCAGCAACATGACCCGCCGCCCCAGGTCAGCCAGGGCCAGGGACAGGTTCACTGAAACGTTGGTCTTGCCGACGCCGCCTTTACCGCCGGTCACGGCGATCACCTGTACGGGATGCATGCTACCCATATTTGTTCTTTACCTTGTCTCGGGGCCCAGGCCACACAAGGGGTTGGAAAGCGCCCCTTTCGTGTAGGTACTTTGCGATGTCCATTCGTCAACCCACACGCTTGCCAGGGTTGTGGTAGAGATCAGCGAACATGTCGGCCATTGCCTCTTCGCTGGGCTCGTCCTGCAGCTGCACACTGACCGCACGACTAACCAACTGGTGCTTGCGCGGCAAGTGCAGGTCGTCAGGAATGCGCGGCCCATCGGTCAGATAGGCCACCGGCAATTCATGACTGATGGCAAGGCTCAGTACTTCACCGAGGCTGGCCGTTTCATCAAGCTTGGTCAGGATGCACCCGGCCAGGCCACAACGCTTGTAGCTGTGGTAGGCGGCGGTGAGCACCTGCTTCTGGCTGGTGGTCGCCAGCACCAGGTAGTTCTTGGCGGCAATGCCGCGCCCGGCGAGGGTCTCCAACTGCATGCGCAGGGCCGGGTCGCTGGCCTGCAGGCCAGCGGTATCGATCAGCACCACGCGCTTGCGCAGCAGTGGCTCCAGGGCCTGGGCCAGGGACTGGCCGGGGTCGACGTAGGTCACCGGTACATTGAGGATCCTGCCCAGGGTCTTGAGCTGCTCCTGGGCACCGATGCGGAAGCTGTCCATGCTCACCAACGCCAGCTGCTGGGCGCCATACTTGAGCACGTAGCGTGCGGCGAGCTTGGCCAGGGTGGTGGTCTTGCCCATGCCGGCCGGGCCGACCATGGCGATCACCCCGCCCTCCTCGATCGGTTCCACCTCGGGCACCTGGATCAGCCGCGCCAGGTGCGCCAGAACCATGCGCCAGGCCTGGCGAGGTTCTTCGATCTCGCCGGTCAGCTCGAGCACTTCGCGGGCGATGGGGCCCGACAGACCGATGCGCTGCAGGCGGCGCCAGAGGTTGGCCTGCTGCGGCTTGTTGCCCTGCAGCTGGCCCCAGGCCAGGGAGCCGAGCTGCACTTCGAGCAGCTCGCGCAGGCCCGAGAGCTCCGAGCGCATGGCGTCGAACAGGCGCGGGTCGACCGGTGCCGAGGCAGGCACGGCAGCCGGGGCCGGCGCATCGACATGGGGTTCTACCAGCGGTTCGGACGCGGTCAGCGAGAGGCCGGCGAACAATTGTCGGTTGCCTTCGTCACCTTCGTGGCGGCTGCTCAGTTCGGCCTGTGCGGTGGCAATGCGCGACTGGGTCTTGCGCAGCTCGTCCTCGAGCTCGATGTTCGGCACCCGCGGAGCCAGGGCAGACAGCTTGTAGTCCAGCGCGGCCGTCAACTCGACACCGCCGGCGATGCGCCGGTTGCCGATGATGGCGGCGTCGGCGCCCAGCTCATCCCGGACCAGCTTCATGGCCTGACGCATATCGGCGGCGAAAAAACGCTTAACTTGCATAACCCACTACCTCAGCCATTGGGGCCCACGGTGGCAACGATGGTGACTTGCTTGTTGTCAGGTATTTCCTGATACGCCAGAACATGCAAATTCGGTACAGCCAGGCGGCCGAATCGCGACAGCATGGCGCGGATCGGGCCGGCGACCAGGAGGATGGCCGGCAGGCCCTGCATCTCCTGGCGCTGGGCCGCCTCGATCAACGAGCGCTGCAGCTTCTCGGCCATGCTAGGTTCCAGGAGAACACCGTCTTCCTGGCCTTGCCCGGCCCTTTGCAGACTATTGAGCAAGATCTGTTCCAACCTTGGCTCCAAGGTAATCACAGGAAGCTCCGACTCAACGCCGACAATGCTTTGCACGATGGCACGGCACAATCCGACGCGCACTGCCGCGACCAGCGCGGCGGTATCTTGACTCTTGCCCGCATTGTTGGCGATCGCCTCGGCGATACTGCGGATGTCACGTACCGGAACCTGCTCGGACAGCAACGCCTGCAGGACCTTGAGCAAGCCCGACAAGGAAATGACACCCGGCACCAGTTCTTCAGCAAGTTTAGGCGAACCCTTGGCCAGCACCTGCAACAATTGCTGGACCTCTTCATGGCCGATCAGTTCATGGCAATGCTTCTGCAGGATCTGGTTGAGGTGGGTGGCCACCACGGTACTGGCATCGACCACGGTGTAACCCAGCGACTGCGCCTGGGCACGCTGGCCGACGTCGATCCATACCGCCTCCAGGCCGAACGCTGGGTCGCGCGCGGCGATGCCGTTGAGCGTCCCGAACACCTGCCCTGGGTTGATGGCCAGCTCACGGTCGGGGTAGATCTCGGCTTCGGCGAGAATCACCCCCATCAGTGTCAGACGATAGGCACTAGGCTGCAGGTCGAGGTTGTCGCGGATGTGCACGGTGGGCATGAGGAAGCCCAGGTCCTGGGACAGCTTCTTGCGCACCCCCTTGATCCGCGCCAGCAACTGCCCGCCCTGGTTGCGATCGACCAGCGGGATCAGGCGGTAGCCCACTTCCAGGCCGATCATGTCGATGGGAGTCACGTCATCCCAGCCCAGCTCCTTGGTTTCCAGGGCACGTTGCGGCGAGGGCAGCAGGTCCTGCTGGCGCTGCGCTTCTTCCTGGGCCTTGAGCTTGGCCTGCTGCTGCTTGCGCCAGACCAGGTAGGCGCCGCCAGCGGCCAACCCGCCAAGGCCGAGGAAGGCGATGTGCGGCATGCCCGGGACCAAACCCATGACAATCATCAACGCCGCCGATACAGCCAGGGCCTTGGGCGAATCGAACATCTGCCGGTTGATCAGCTTACCCATGTCCTCGGAGCTGGAGGCACGGGTGACCATGATCGCGGCGGCGGTGGACAGCAGCAGCGACGGCAGCTGCGCCACCAAACCGTCACCGATGGTCAGCAGGGCGTACACCTTGCCAGCCTCGCCGGCGGGCATGCCATGCTGCAGCATGCCGATGAGCATGCCGCCGATGAGGTTGATGAACAGGATCAGCAGGCCGGCGATGGCGTCACCGCGCACGAACTTGCTGGCACCGTCCATGGAGCCGTAGAACTCGGCTTCCTGGGCGACCTCGGCACGTCGTGCCTTGGCCTGCCCCTGGTCGATGAGGCCGGCGTTGAGGTCAGCATCGATGGCCATCTGCTTGCCGGGCATGGCGTCGAGGGTGAAGCGCGCGCTGACCTCGGAGATACGGCCGGCACCCTTGGTCACCACGACGAAGTTGATGATCATGAGGATGGCGAAGACCACGGCACCGACAACGTAGTTGCCGCCGATCACCACCTCACCGAAGGCCTGGATCACCTTGCCCGCGGCCTGATGGCCTTCGTGGCCGTGGAGCATGACCACCCGGGTGGAGGCGACGTTCAGCGCCAGGCGCAGCAGCGTGGCCACCAGCAGGATCGTGGGAAACGCGGCGAAGTCCAGCGGGCGCAAGGCGTAGACGCACACCAGCAGGACCACGATCGACAGGGCGATGTTGAAGGTGAAGAAGACGTCGAGCAGGAAAGGTGGGATGGGCAACATCATCATTGCCATCATCACCAGCAGCAACAGCGGCACGCCGATGTTGCCCCGGCCGAGGCCGGCCAGGTTGTTTCGGGCGCTGTTGATGAGCTGGGTGCGATCCACCGGGAATCCTCTATGAAGCAAAACTTTGACGCAATTGGGCGGTTTGGCGGTGGCTTTGCAAGAAGCCTTCCAACTTTGGGTTTAAGACGGCAGGGTTTGTCTTGAGGTAGGCGGCGCCAGCTCGCGATGCGCCGCGCGGGCGGCGCTGGATATCACAGGCGCTGATGCCCTATCGCCCTACACCTCATTCATCCCGCCGCAGATCAGGCGGAATCGGCAGGTCAGGCTTGAGCGGCTCCGGCGCCTTGCCCTTACCCGCCCGGTACTGACGAATCTGGAACACGTAGGCCAGCACCTGCGCCACCGCCAGGTACAACCCCGCCGGGATCTCCTGCTCGAGCTCCGTCGAGTAGTAGATCGCCCGCGCCAGCGCCGGCGACTCGAGAATCTGCACCTTGTGCTCGACCCCGATCTCGCGGATCTTCAAGGCGATGAAGTCGGTCCCCTTGGCCAGCAACAACGGCGCCGCCCCACCCTTCTCCGGGTCGTACTTGAGCGCTACGGCATAGTGCGTGGGGTTGGTGATGATCACATCGGCATCCGGCACCGCCGCCATCATCCGCCGCTGCGACACCTCCCGCTGCAACTGGCGGATGCGCTGCTTGACCTCCGGCTTGCCCTCCGAGTCCTTGTACTCGTCGCGCACCTCCTGCTTGGTCATCTTCAGCTTCTTGTGCGTCTGCCACAGCTGGAACGGCACGTCCACCGCCGCGATCAGCAGCAAACCCGCCGCCATCCACAATGCACTCCAACCCACCACCTGGGCACTGTGGATGATCGCCTGTTCCATCGGCTCCTTGGCGATCGCCAGCAACGCCTGGCGGTCGTTGGCCAGCACCAGCAGTGCCACCACGAGGATCACGAAAAACTTGGCCAGGGCCTTGAGCAGCTCGGTCAGCGAGTTCATCGAAAACATGCGCTTGATTCCCGAAAGCGGGTTCATGCGGCTGAACTTCGGCTGCAACAGGCTGCCGGAGAACAGGAACCCGCCCAGGGCGACCGGCGCGATGAGGGCGATCACGAACAACAGGATCAGGACCGGCTGAACGGCCCAGATCGCCATCTTGCCCGAGGTGAGCAGGAACACGCCCATGGCGCTTTCATCCACCAGCACTTCGCGGGGCAGGCTGAAGTTCAGGCGCATCAGGTCCAGCAGTGTCTCCCCCAGGTAGCCGCCGAACGCCAACAGCCCGCCGGCGCCGCCCAGGGTCACCGCCACGGTGTTGAGCTCCTTGGAGCGGGCGATCTCGCCCTTCTCGCGCGCATCGCGCTTGCGCTTGTCCGTGGGTTCTTCTGTCTTGTCCTGACCGCTTTCGCTCTCTGCCATGTTCAGCGCGCCCGTGCCAGTTCACGCAGCCATTGCAGCGCTTCGCTGGCCAATGCCTGGTAATGGGAAAGGACATCGGCGAGGCCGACCCAGAAGATGCCCATGCCCAGCACCAGGGTCAGCGGGAAACCGATGGAGAAGATGTTCAGTTGCGGCGCCGCCCGGGTCATCACGCCGAAGGCGATGTTGACCACCAGCAGCGCCGTGATCGCGGGCAGGATCAGCAACAGCCCTGCGCCGAATACCCAGCCCAGGCGCCCGGCCATCTCCCAGAAATGATTGGCCACCAGGGCATTGCCCACTGGCAGGGTGGTGAAGCTTTCGGTCAGCACCTCGAACACCACCAAGTGGCCATTCATCACCAGGAACAGGATGCTCACCAGCATGGTCATGAACTGGCTGATCACCGCCACGTTGACGCCGTTGGCCGGGTCGACCATGGACGCGAAGGCCATGCCCATCTGCACCGCGACGATCTGCCCGGCCACCACGAAGGCCTGGAACAGCAACTGCAGCGCAAAGCCGAACAACGCACCGACGATGATCTGTTCCCCGCACAACAGCACGCCACGCAGGCTCAGCGGGTCGATCTCGGGCAACGGCGGCAGGCCTGGGACGATCACCACCGTGATCGCCAGGGCCACGTACAGGCGAATGCGCATCGGCATCATGCGCGTGCCGAAGATCGGCATGGTCATCAACACCGCGGCCACCCTGAACAGCGGCAGGATGAAGGTGGCGACCCAGGTGCCGATCTGCGTGTCGGTCAGCTCCAGCATGGGGGCCTCAACCGATCAGCTGCGGGATGCTGGTGTACAGGCCAATGAAGTACTCCATGAACTTCTGCACCAGCCAGGGCCCGACGACGATCAGCGTCACCAGCATCACCAGCAGGCGCGGCAGGAAGCTCAGGGTCTGTTCGTTGATCTGCGTGGCGGCCTGGAACATCGCCACCACCAGGCCGACCAACAGACTTGGCACCACCAACACCGCGACCATCAGGGTGGTCAGCCAAAGGGCATCGCGAAACAGGTCTACGGCCACTTCAGGTGTCATGCAAGGCTCTCCTTGGCGGCGTCACACGCCACCGAAACTGCCGGCCAGGGTACCCATGATCAGCGCCCAGCCATCGACCAGCACGAACAGCATGATCTTGAACGGCAGCGAGATGATCAGCGGCGACAGCATCATCATGCCCATGGCCATCAGCACGCTGGCCACCACCATGTCGATGATCAGGAACGGGATGAAGATCATGAAGCCGATCTGGAATGCGGTCTTGAGCTCCGAAGTGACGAACGCCGGCACCAGGATGGTCAGCGGCGCCTGCTCGGGGCTGGCGATGTCGGTGCGCTTGGACAGGCGCACGAACAGGTCCAGGTCGCTCTGCCGGGTCTGCGCCAGCATGAAGTCCTTCAACGGCCCCTGGGCCTTGTCGATCGCCTGCTGGGCGGTCAGCTGTTCGTTCAGGTAGGGCTGCAGGGCATCCTGGTTCACCCGGTCGAACACCGGCGCCATGATGAACAGCGTCAGGAACAACGCCATGCCGGTGAGCACCTGGTTCGAAGGCGTCTGCTGCAGGCCCAGGGCCTGGCGCAGGATGGAGAAGACGATGATGATGCGGGTGAAGCTGGTCATCAGGATGACGAACGCCGGGATGAAGCTCAGCGCCGTCATGATCAGCAGGATCTGCAGGCTGACCGAATATTCCTGCTGCCCGTCCGGCCCGCTGGACAGGGTGATGGCCGGCACCGACAACGGGTCGGCGGCCACCGCCAACGGCGCAGCCAGCAGCAGCGCGAGCGGCAACAAGGTGCTCAACAGGATGCGCAGGGCGCCACTCATCACGTCTTGTCCTTCTGGTCCTTGCCCATCAGCTCGAGCAACCGCTGGGCGAACTCCGGCGTAGCCGGGCGGGCACCGGCGGGCACCTCCACGGGTTCTGCCAGCACATGCAACGCCTCGATGCTGCCGGGGGTATGGCCGATGAGGATCTGCTCCTTGCCCACCTGCACCAACAGCAGGCGGTCACGCGGGCCGATGGCGCGGCTGCCGACGATCTCGATGACCTGGGTGCCGCGGGGCGCTGCCCCCTGCATGCGGCGCAGCAGCCAGGCGAGGAAGAAGATCAGGCCAACCACCAGCAACAGGCCGAAGACCATCTGCGCCAGCTGCCCTCCCAGGCTGCCAGGGCTGGCCGGCGCCGGCGCGCCCGTCTGGGCCGCCGCGATCACCGCCTCGCTGGCCAGCAACGTACCGAGGGCCGTCAGGCCCCGCATCGCGCCCTTCACTCAGCGCAGCTTCTTGATGCGTTCGCTGGGGCTGATCACGTCGGTCAGGCGGATGCCGAACTTCTCGTTGACCACCACCACTTCGCCATGGGCGATCAGGGTGCCGTTGACCAATACGTCCAGCGGCTCGCCGGCCAGGCGGTCGAGCTCGATCACCGACCCCTGGTTGAGCTGCAGCAGGTTGCGGATGCTGATCTCGGTGCTGCCCACTTCCATGGAGATGTTCACCGGGATATCCAGGATCACGTCCAGGTTCGGCCCTTCGAGGCTGACGTTGTCGCTGGGCCGCGGGGAGCTGGCGAACTCTTCCATGGGCAGGCGACCCGCGCCCGGCTTGCCGCTGTCGGCCGCCAGCAGCGCGTCGATGTCGGCTTGGCCGGCGTTGCCGGTTTCCTGCAGGGCAGCCGCCCACTCATCGGCCAGGGCCTGTTCCTCCGGGGAGGTGATCTCGTTTTCGTTAGCCATGATGTCCTCGACAGGCATTCAATTCGGAAATAGCGACCGGCACGCCGTCAGCGGCGTTCGATCGGGTCGATGATCTGCAGCGACAAGGTGCCCTTGTGCGAGCCCAGGCGCGCCTTGAACGACGGCACGCCGTTGGCCCGCAGCACCAGGTGCTCGGGCAGCTCGACCGGGATCACATCGCCCGGCTGCATGTGCAGGATGTCGCGCAGCTTCAGCTGGCGACGGGCCACGGTGGCCGACAGCGGCACGCTGACGTCCAGCACGTCCTCGCGCAGGGCCTTGACCCAGCGTTCGTCCTGGTCGTCCAGGTCGGACTGGAAGCCCGCATCGAGCATCTCGCGCACCGGCTCGATCATCGAGTACGGCATGGTCACGTGCAGGTCGCCGCCACCGCCGTCCAGCTCGATGTGGAACGTCGACACCACCACCGCCTCGCTGGGGCCGACGATGTTGGCCATGGCCGGGTTGACCTCGGAGTTCATGTACTCGAAGTTGACCGGCATGATCGCCTGCCAGGCTTCCTTGAGGTCGACGAAGCACTGGTCCAGGACCATGCGCACCACCCGCAACTCGGTCGGGGTGAACTCACGCCCCTCGATCTTGGCGTGCCGCCCGTCGCCGCCGAAGAAATTGTCCACCAGCTTGAACACCAGCTTGGCGTCGAGGATGAACAGCGCGGTACCACGCAGCGGCTTGATCTTGACCAGGTTCAGACTGGTCGGGACATACAGCGAATGCACGTATTCGCCGAACTTCATCACCTGCACGCCACCGACCGCCACGTCGGCGGAACGACGCAACAGGTTGAACATGCTGATGCGGGTGTAGCGGGCGAAGCGCTCGTTGATCATTTCCAGGGTCGGCATGCGTCCGCGGACGATCCGGTCCTGGCTGGTCAGGTCATAGCTCTTGACGCCGCCGGGTTCGCTGGCGCTTTCGGTTTGTACCAGCCCATCGTCGACGCCATGCAAGAGGGCGTCGATTTCATCCTGGGACAGCAGGTCCTGCACGGCCATCTGGGGCTCCTACTGCAATACGAAATTGGTGAACAGCAGCTGGTCGATGACCGGCTTGCCGACTTCCTTCTGCGCCACTTCCTGGACCACCGCGGTAGCCTTCTGGCGCAGCATCTCCTGGCCCACCGAACTGGCAGCCAGGGTGTCGAAGCCTTGACCGGAGAACATCATCACCAGGTTGTTGCGAATGACCGGCATGTGCACTTTGAGCGCATCCAGGTCGGCCTGGTTGCGACCCTGCAGGGTGATGCTCACCTGCATGTAGCGCTGGCGCCCGTTCTGGTTGAAGTTGACCACGAAGGCCGGGGCCAGGGGTTCGTAGATCGCCGCGGGCTTGGCGTTGGCCTGGGCAGGGTCGGCCGCCGGGGCCGACTCGCTCTTGTGCATGACGAACCAGGTGGCGCCCACGGAGAGACCGACCGCCAGGAGCAGGGCCAACACCAACAACAGGATCAGCTTGAGTTTGCCTTTTGTGGCGGGGTCTTTGACTGCTTCGCTTTTCGCCATGCCAATAATCCGTCGTCCATCGGGGTTTCAAGGGAGGATGACGGGGGTTGAGCAAGTGTTATGCCAGATTTGATGCGGCGCTTATCCGGCAGATGGCAGATCCGGCCCTATCGCCGGCAAGCCGGCTCCGACAGGTACGGTAGCGCCTCCGAAAACAGCGCTGGACAGGTGGGAGGCGGCTTGCCGGCGATGGGGCCGGTTAGGGCCAGGAAGAAATGTCAGGCGTAGTAGTCCACCGCACTGTCGCCGATGACCACCTGCGGCTCGATCGGCCATGACGCCTCGGCCACTTCACTCTCCTCGCCGCCCCCGGCCATGGCACGCCGTGCCGCGACGCCCGAGAGGTTCGAACCGTCCTGCTGCCCCGGCTGTTGCTGTTGCCCACGGGACTGGTCGGCGACATTCACGTCCGGCTGCGCCAGGCCTTGCTGGGCGAACAGCTCGCGCAGGCGATGCACCTGGCTGTCCAGCGCATCGCGCACACCGGCATGGCCGCTGATGAAGGTGACCTGGGTGGATTGGTCCGTCGCCACATTGACGCGGATGTCCAGGCGGCCGAGCTCGGCGGGTTCGAGCTGGATATCGGCGGATTTCAGGTTCTGGCTGGACAGGTACATCACCCGGTTCACCAGCCCTTCGGCCCAAGCGTTCTGGTTCATCGGCAACGGCTGGTGCAGTGGGCTGGCGGGTACGGCGTTGGCGGCTTTCGGCGTGGCGGCCTGGGTCAGGCTGGCCAGCCGGTCGGCGAAGTCATCGACGCGGGTGTCGCTGCCGGCTCCCTTGATGTCCTTCAGGCCATCTTCGAGCAGTTCGCCGAACGCCTTGTCGCCCGGCTGCGACTGGCCACGCTCGGCGTCCACCGGGTCGACCAGGTTCGCCAAGGTATTGACGGAGGTCCGGCCATCTTCGACCTGGGCGGCATCGCCTGGAGAGGCGGCATGGGTGGACGTCGTACCCTTGGCCTGGGCGCTGTGCTCCAAGGCCAGGCGCAAGGTCGGCAGGTTGGCCAACGGGTCGGCCTCGGGATCGAACGGCTCAGCGCTTGCCTCTTCTTCGGGCAAAGGCTCGGCAGGTGACTGGACAGCCGCCTGCAACACAGGCGCCACCGCTTCGGCCTGGGCCTGGATCAACTGCGCACCGGGTTGCGCGTCGGTGACCTGGCCGGCCACCAGGTTGGCATCGAGGGGGCTGCTATCGCCAGCGCCTTGCGTCTGTTCGGAAGCTGGCAAGGTATTGCCGGCTTCGGCAACCGGTTGTGCTTCCTTCGGCGGCACCTTGCCGCCGGTGGCCTCGTCGCGCTTGTCCTTCGACTTGGCCTGGGCCGCCTTTTCATCGCCTCCCTGGCGCGCCATCACCTGGTCAAAGCCATCCCCTCCCTGATTGCCCGCCGATTGCGGCTTGTCGGCCGCCGCGGCGCTGGCGCGTGACGGCTTGGCCAGGGCATTGGCTTGCAGCAGTGGGTTGGGTGCGACAGGCATTGAAAGGTCTCCGCGCCGGAAATCGTGAAATCGTCCAGGCAAAGACACGCAAGACTCGCGCCAGGTTTGCTCAGCCGGCGGAAATACGTTGTCGCTCACTGCGATAGAAGCGCTGCACCTCCAGGTATTCCTGGTCGATGCGGTTGATCAGATCCTCGATTCCATACAAAGGTCGCTGCCGCACCCGCTCCTCGAGCTGGCGGCACAACTCGGCGAGCCCGACCGCCCCCATGTTGCTGCTGCTACCTTTGAAGCTGTGCGCGGCCTGGCCCAGCTCCTCGGTGCTCTTGGCCCCATGCAGCTGGTTCAGGCGTCGCTCGGAGTCTTCGAGGAAGGTTTCCAGCAATTGCAGGTAACCATCCTCCATGACCTCTTGAAGATCCGCGAGGACCTTCTGGTCGATATGCATGTCAGTCACTTGTTCACTCCCTTGATCAAGCTCGATCGTACCTGCCTGGGCAGGGCCCGCGCCGAACACCTACCAGCAGAATACCACTCGTGCGCAACGACCGCCCTCCAGCCATTCGGCGCCCTGGCAGAGGCTGCGGACCAATTGTACGCCCCGCCCGCTCAACCCATGTTCCGCTGGGTGGCGGGACAACACCCGTGTCACGTCGAAACCTGCGCCACTGTCGCGTACTGCTACTGTCAGACGGCCGCCTGCAGGCAAGGGTTCAACTTCCAGGTCGATGCGTACGAAGCCGTCCAGCGCTTGCCCCAGGCGCAGGTTGCGCTGGCGGTAGTACTCGGCGAACCCCTGGGCATCGTGCTTGAGCCGTGAATCCAGGCCCAGCACCCCATGTTCGAGTGCGTTGGTATACAGCTCGCTGAGGACGGTATGCAAGAGCCCACTGCTTGGCCGCAGGCCGTGGATTTCCTGCAACAGTTGTACTAGGTATGGCACGGGATTGAAACGTTTCAAGCTCTCGGCCTGCAGCTCGAAATGCAGCGACCAGTTCAAGGGGCTGCCATGGCCGTTGTCAGCGTAGCCCGTCGGCACCGGCACCTGCCGTTGCGGCTCGATCATGGCGATGTCGCACAGGCTGATATCGTCTCGCCGGCGCCCACCGAAACGTTCCAGGGCGCGCATGACATCGTCGAGCAAGCACGCAGGATCATGATTTCCTGCCAGAACCGCCTGCAAGCCCGATACACCGAACAACCGGTCCTGATCGTCACAGGTGTCGACCACGCCGTCAGACAGCAACAGCAGCCGCTCGCCGACTGCCAACGGCAACACCTCGGTACTGTCGTCGAACCGCTCCGGCGCCAGGATCCCCAGCGGCAGGTGGCGGGATACCAGGGAGGCCATCACCTCACCGGTGGCCGACAGGTGATAGGCGTCCGGCATGCCACCGCTCCACACCTCCACCCTGCCGCGCTCGAAGCTCAGGTTGAGCATCACTGCGCAACAGAACATGTCCACTGGCAGGATGCTCTTGAGCTTGGCGTTCATCTCGCGCAGCGTGTGCGCCACACCATAGCCCTTGGCGCTCATGCCATAGAACACTTCAGCCAGCGGCATCGCGCCGATCGCCGCAGGAAGGCCATGGCCGGTGAAATCGCCGAGCAGCACCTGCATATCACCGCAAGGGGTATAGGCAGCCAGCAGCAGGTCGCCGTTGAACAAGGCGTAGGGCGATTGTCGGTAACGAATGTTGGGCGCACGCAGGCAACCGGAGTGCGCCACCTTGTCGAACACAGCCTTGGCTACGCGCTGTTCGTTGAGCAGGTGATGGTGATGCCGGGTGATCTGGTCGCGTTGCTCCAGTACCGTGGCATGCAGGCGACGCAAGCGGTCCATGGCGCGGATCTTGGCGCCCAGGATCACGGCGCTGTAGGGCTTGGCCATGAAATCATCGCCGCCGGCCTCCAGGCAGCGCACCAGGGCGTCTTCTTCGTTCAACGAGGTCAGGAAGATGATCGGCACGAAGGCCTCGCCGGCCAGCGCCTTTATCCGCCGCGCCGCTTCGAAGCCGTCCATGACCGGCATCAGCGCGTCGAGCAACACCAGGTGGGGGCGCTGTTCGGCGAACATCGCCACGGCCTGCTCGCCGTTCTGCGCGGTGAAGACTTCATGCCCCTGACGCCGGACGATCTGCGCCAGCAGTAGCCGGTCCGCCGCGCCATCCTCGGCAATCAGCACGCTCAGCGCCCGTTCGGCCGGCATGATGGGCTCAGCTGATATCGAACAGTTTTTCGAAGTTGGAGATGGCGAGGATCTTGCGCACGTCAGGGCTGGTGTTGATCACGCTGATGCAGGCATCTTCGCCGCCTTCGTGGTCACGCAACAACAGCAGCATGCCCAGGGCGGAGCTATCGAGGTAGGTGGCATCCTTGAGGTCGACGACCACTGAGTCCGGACGCACAGGCTGGCGTTCGTAGGCATTGCGAAATTCTTGGTGCCTGCCGAAATCGAAACGGCCCTTGACCTTGATCGTCAGTTTTTTCTCGTCCTTTGAAAAATCGGACTCCACAGCCATGCCAGCGATTCCTTCGATGAAGATGGCGAATACGATCCTAAAAGGTTTAGCAGCCCGGCCCGGAGCCTGCAAGTTGGGTTTGCGGGGGCCTTGCAGACCCCATCGCGGGACAAGCCCGCCCCCACAGGTTGTACTGTCCGCAAAAAGTTGGGTGCCTTCATCCAGGCTCGGCGCTTCACCTTGCCTGTGGGAGCGGGCTTGTCCCGCGATTGGGCCGAAACGCGTTACAGATGCCGCTCGCGCGGCAGGCGCTGGGACAATTCATCCAGCAACTTCTGCTCGCGCTTGTCCTCGGCACGCCGGGCCTCGTCCTGGTAGCGCTGCACCAGCTTGCGCAGCCCCTCTACGCGGGCGTGAGCCTGCTGCCAAGTATCTCGGGCATTGTTGAGGTTGTTCTGGTGCCAGGTCAGGCTCTGGCGCTGCTGGGTCATGGCGGTCTCCAGCTGCCCCAGGAAGCGCTGGTAGTTGACCAGCCAGTTGCCGTTCACCCCTTGCCCACCACGGTCGATCCACTGCAGCTGGTAGTCCTCGCGAAAACGCTCGAGCTCGGTCAGCTTGGCCTGGGCCAGGGCCACCTGCTGCTGGAAATGCCCCAGGCGCTGGGCGGCCTTGCGCTCGGCCTCCTCGGCCATGTCCACCACCGGCGCCAGGCGCGCGGCTCGACTGGGCAGCCCCATGACCTATCAGCCTCCCACCGGCGCTGCGAAGATTCCGTGAAGCTGCTCGCGACTCTGTGTCATGCCGACATTCTCCTGCAACCCCTGGCGCAGGAAGCCCACCAAGCGCGACTGCAAGGCGATGGCCTGGTCGGTTTCCGGGTCGCCGCCAGCGACATAGGCACCCACGCTGATCAGGTCGCGGCTTTGCGACAGGCGCGACCACAGCTGCTTGAACTTCTGCGCCTCGCGCAGGTGCTCGGCATCGACCACCTGGGGCATGACCCGGCTGATCGACGCTTCGATATCGATGGCCGGATAATGCCCCTCCTCCGCCAGCCGCCGGGACAGCACGAAATGGCCATCGAGCACGCCCCGCGCCGAGTCGGCGATGGGGTCCTGCTGGTCGTCACCTTCGGACAACACGGTATAGAACGCGGTGATCGAACCACCGCCGGGCTCACCGTTGCCGGCCCGCTCAACCAGCTTGGGCAGCTTGGCGAACACCGACGGCGGGTAGCCACGGGTCGCCGGCGGCTCGCCGATGGCCAGGGCGATTTCCCGCTGGGCCTGGGCGAAACGGGTCAGCGAGTCCATCAGCAGCAGCACGTTCTTGCCCTTGTCGCGGAAATACTCGGCGATACGTGTGCAGTACATGGCCGCACGCAAGCGCATCAAGGGCGCATCATCGGCAGGCGATGCCACCACCACCGAGCGCTTGAGCCCTTCTTCGCCGAGGATATGCTCGATGAATTCCTTCACCTCGCGGCCCCGTTCGCCGATCAGCCCGACCACGATGATCTCGGCCTCGGTGAAGCGGGTCATCATGCCCAGCAAGACCGATTTACCTACGCCGGTGCCGGCGAACAGGCCCAAGCGCTGCCCCCGGCCAACCGTGAGCAGGCCGTTGATGCTGCGAATGCCCACGTCCAGCGGCTGGCTGATCGGGTCACGGTTGAGCGGGTTGATGATCGGGCCGTCCATCGGCACCCAGTCCTCGGCCTTCATCCCACCCTTGCCATCCAGGGCACGACCGGCACCGTCGAGCACACGCCCGAGCATGCTCATGCCCATGGGCAGGCGGCCGCCCTCGTCCAGCGGCACCACCCGGGCCCCAGGGGCGATGCCGGCGACGCTGCCGACCGGCATGAGGAAGATCTTCGAACCGGCAAAGCCCATCACCTCGGCCTCGACCTGGACCGGGTGGTGGCTGTCGTCGTTGATCACCAGGCAACGCCCGCCCACGGCAGTGCGCAGGCCCTCGGCCTCCAGGGTCAGGCCGACCATGCGCAGCAGGCGGCCCTCCACGATCGGCTGGTCCGGCAGCTTCACCGCCCCGGCGTAGCTGCCAAGGCGCTTGGCGAAGCTGGTGCGCTCAAGACGCATCGCCGTGCTCCAGGTCCACCGAGAGGTCCGGCGCCGCCGGGTGCAGGCCTTGCTCGTGCAACTGGTCGAACAATTGCGCCAGGGCTTTCTCGGTACGCGTCTCCATGGTAGCGTCGATACGGCTGTGCAGCGTTTCGATGCGGCAGCCCCCTGGCAGCAGGGCCTCGTCCTCGAGCAGCTTCCAACGCTCCTCGTGGCGCTCGCGCAGGGCCTTGATTTGCTCGAAGTCCTGGGGGTTGAGGTGGATACGGATGTTCTCGGCGCCCATCGGCAACAGCTTCAGCGCCTCGCGCAGCACGTGGGTGATCTGGCTCGAGTCGCTGTGCAGCTCGCGGCCGATCACCTGGCGCACCATGTGCGCCACCAGGTGCACCAGACCTTTTTCGATCTCTTCGTCCTGCTCGGCGATTGGCTCGAGCAGGTGGCCCATCAAGCGCTCCAGGCTACCCAGCTTGGCTGCCAGGGCCGCTTCGGCCTCCTGCCGAACCTTCAGCTGGGTGCTGTGAAAGCCCTCGCGCTCGCCGGTGGCGAAGCCTTCGTTGTAGGCCTCCTGGCGAATGGCCTCGAGCTCCTCGAGGGTCAGCGGCTGGACGTCTTCCAGCGGCACTTCCTCGACTTCCTCCTCGACGACCTCCGGCTCAGGTTCAGGCTCTGGCTCAGGTTCCGGCTCCGGGTCGAAGCTGGGCAGCGGCCAGACGTCGACACCCTCGAGGTCGCGGGCGCGGATCAGGTCGCTGGGGTGGGATTCTTTGGTGGGCATGTTCTTCAGGTACTCATCAATGAGCAACGCCATTTGGTGTAGGAACGGCCTTGTGCCGCGAAAGGGCTGCGAAGTAGCCCCGGCAATCTATGCAAAAACGCTGAAATCCAGGGGCTGCTTCGCAGCCCTTTCGCGGCACAAGGCCGCTCCTACAGGAGCTGGCGCAGATTGGATCAGATCATTTCCTCGGCGCCCTTGCCGCCGAGCACGATTTCGCCCGCCTCGGCCATGCGCCGTGCGATGGTGAGGATTTCCTTCTGCGCCGCCTCGACATCGCTGACCCGCACCGGGCCTTTGGCCTCCAGGTCGTCGCGCAGCAGCTCCGAGGCCCGCTTGGACATGTTGCGGAAGATCTTGTCCTTGACCTTCTCGTCGGCCCCCTTGAGCGAAACCACCAGCACATCGGAGGACACCTCGCGCAACAGCGCCTGGATACCACGGTCGTCCACGTCGGCCAGATTGTTGAAGACGAACATCAAGTCTTCGATCTGCTCGGACAGGTCGCCGTCGATCTCGCGGATCGAGTCCATCAGCTGGCCTTCCACCGAACTGTCCAGGAAGTTCATGATGTCGGCTGCACGCTTGATGCCGCCCAAGGTGGTACGCGCGGCGTTGGAGTTGCCGGAGAACTGCTTCTCGAGGATCTGGTTGAGCTCCTTGAGCGCCGCCGGCTGCACAGTGTTGAGCGACGACACGCGCAGGATGATGTCCAGGCGCACCTTGTGGTCGAAGTTGCTCAGCACCTCGCCGGCCTGGTCGGGGTCCAGGTAGGCGACCACGATCGCCTGGATCTGCGGGTGCTCGTAGCGGATGACATCGGCCACGGCACGCGGCTCCATCCACTTGAGGCTGTCCAGGCCGCTGGTGTTGCCGCCGAGCAGGATGCGGTCGATCAGGCCATTGGCCTTGTCTTCGCCCAAGGCCTGGTTGAGCATCTTGCGGATATAGCCGTCCGAGCCCACGCCCAGGCTGGTCTGGTCGCCAACGATCTCGACGAACTCGCTCATCACCTGCTCGACCTGCTCGCGGTGCACGTTGCCCATCTGCGCCATGGCCACGCCGACCCGCTGCACTTCCTTGGGCCCCATGTGGCGCAGCACCTGGGCGGCGTCGGTCTCGCCCAGGGACAGCAGGAGGATCGCCGCCTTGTCGACGCGGCTCAGCTTGGCGGTAACGGCTCGGTTGTCACTCATCGGCGTTGATCCACTCTTTCACGACCTGGGCTACGCGGCCCGGGTCTTCGGCCACCAGGCCCTTGATTGCGTTGAGCTGTGCTTCGTAGCCCTCGCTGGGGCTAGGCAACAGAATGCTTTGCGGGCCACCGAGGGTGACGCGGTCGTTGGCCAGTTCGCCATCCAGACCGATCATCCCGCCCAGCTCCATGTCGCTGTCGGTAGCGGCGGCCTGCTTGCCACCGCCGGTGATGTTGTTGAGCACCGGGCGCAGCACGCCGAACACCAGCACCAGAATGAACACCACGCCCAGCACTTGCTTGACGATGTCCCAGAACCACGGCTGCGAATAGAACGGAATGTCGGCCAGCTCCACGCCACGGTCGGCGGAGAACGGCACGTTGACCACGGTCACGCTGTCGCCGCGGCTGGCATCGAAGCCCACCGCGTCCTGTACCAGGCGGGTGAAGCGTGCCAGGTCTTCGGCGCCCCAGGGCGCCCGGGTGGTCTCGCCGGTGGCGGCATCGACCTTGACCTGGTCGTCCACCACCACCGCCACCGACAGGCGGGTCAGGCGACCCTGCTGCTGGCGGGTATGGCTGATGGAGCGGTCCAGCTCGAAGTTCTTGGTGGTCTGCTGACGCTTATCGGCCGGGTACGGCGCGAGCATCGGCTGGCCGGTGGCCGGGTCCATGATCTGCTGGCCGTTGGCATCGACCAGCGGTTGCCCGGGCTGGATCGCCCCTGCGGGCGGTGCAGCGGCCGTGGCGTTTTCAGGGGCTGCGGCACCGGCCGGCGGCTGGTTGCTCAAGGCACCCGGTACGCCTTGCGGCGGCTGGCTGCTGGTGCGCTGCTCGTTCACCGACTGCTCGCTGCGCAGGGCCGGCTGGTCAGGGTTGAACTGCTCGGAGGTGGACTCCACCGCGCTGAAGTCGACGTCGGCGGACACCTCGGCCTTGTAGCGGTCGTTGCCCAGCACCGGCTGCAGGATGTTGTGCACGCGCTGGGTCAGCAGGCCTTCCATGCGGCGGCTGTAGTCGAACTGCTTGCCGGCCATGGTCAGGGCGTTGTCCTGCAATTGGTCGGACAGCAGGTTGCCCTTCTGGTCGACCACGGTGACCTGGGACTTGTCCAGCTCCGGCACGCTGGTGGCGACCAGGTTGACGATGGCCATCACCTGCCCGGCTTCCAGGGCTCGGCCCGGGTACAACTCGACCAGTACCGATGCACTGGGCTTGCGCTCGTCGCGTACGAACACCGAGCTCTTGGGGATCGCCAGGTGCACCCGGGCGGCCTTGACGTTGTTCAGGCTGGAGACGGTACGCGCCAGTTCGCCTTCCAGCCCCCGGCGGTAACGGGTGGCCTCCATGAACTGGCTGGTGCCAAGGCCCTGCTCCTTGTCGAGGATCTCGAAGCCGATGTTGCCATCGCTGGGCGCTACGCCTGCAGCCGCGAGCTTCAAGCGTGCGCGGGACAGGTCGTCGGCCTTGACCAGCAAAGCGCCGGAGTTGGGCTCCACGCGGTAGCCGATGTCGGCCGAGGCCAGGGTGTCCATGACCTGCTTGGCATCCATGCCTGCCAGGCTGCCGTACAGCGGCCGGTAGTCCGGCTGCTGCGACCAGAGCACCACGGCAAAGCCGATCGCCACGCTGGCGGCCAACCCGACCAACAGGCCGACCTGACGCAGCATGGGCATCTGCGAGATGTTTTCCAGGAACGCCATGCCGAACAGCGGCGGCTTGGCCGCTGGCGGACCGCTCTTGGCGGGGGCGTTATCGACGACTGCTTCGGCCATGACCTACCCTGCCCTCAAACCGGCATCTGCATGATGTCCTGGTACGCCTGGACCAGTTTGTTACGCACCTGGGTCAGGGCCTGGAACGATACGGAGGCTTTCTGCGAAGCGATCATCACGTCGGTCAGGTCGACACCGCTCTTGCCGATCTCGAAGGCGTTGGCCAGCTGGGTGGAGGCCTGTTGGGTCTCGTGCACCTTGCCGATGGCCTGGCCGAGCATGTCGGCGAAGCTGCTCTGGCCCGGGGCCAGCTCAGGCGCAGCCGCGACCTTGGGCTGGGACATGGCTTCGGCCTGCATGGCCCGCATGTCCAGCATCAGACGATTGAATTCAACACCTTGGGTCATGGATCTCTTCTCTCCGGCGGCCGCATTTTTTTGACGCTCATGCAGCGAATGGGCTGGAACTAGCAACAAGAGTGCCAGCCCTGCACGCAGCCCATGAAACACTCGTCAGCCGTACAGGCTGGCCTCGACGTCGAACCCGGCATCACGCATTTGCGCCAGCTTGTAGCGCAGGGTACGCGGGCTGATTCCCAGCCGTTCGGCGGCTTCCTTGCGTCGGCCTCGCTCGGCGCGCAGGGTGTCGATGATCATCTGGAATTCGTGGCGACGCATATCATCGCCCAGCCCGCCCGGCTCGGCAGGCGCCTCGTTCACGGCCTGCGTGGCAGCGTGCAGAGGCGCCGACAGGGGGATGACACCCGCCAGACAGAAATCCGCCGCCTCGATCAAGCCGCCCTGCTGCAGGATCAAGGCCCGCTGCAAGGCGTTGTCCAGCTCGCGCACGTTGCCCGGCCAGGCATACCCCTGCAGGCACGCGCGCGCCTCGGCCGACAAGCGCACCGGGGCATGTTTCATCTTCGCCACATGGCGTGCCAGCAGGCGTTCGGCCAACGGCAGGATATCGGCGCTGCGCTCGCGCAACGGTCGCCAGGCCAGCGGGAAGACTGACAAACGATAGTAGAGGTCTTCACGGAAGCGCCCGGCAGCCACCTCGCCTTCGAGGTCGCGGTTGGTGGTGGCCAGCACGCGGATATCCAGGGCGATCGGTTTGCGCCCACCCACCCGCTCGACCTCCCGCTCCTGCAGCACACGCAGGAGCTTGGCCTGCAGGCCAAGGGGCATTTCGGAAATCTCGTCGAGCAGCAAGGTACCGCCGTCGGCCTGCTCGAACTTGCCCGCCTGGGCGGCGATGGCACCGGTGAAGGCGCCCTTCTCGTGGCCGAACAGGGTCGCCTCGAGCATGTTGTCGGGGATCGCCGCGCAGTTGATCGCCACGAAGGGTTGCGCCGCACGGGTCGATTGCTGATGGATGTAACGCGCCAGGACTTCCTTGCCGGTGCCGGACTCGCCGGAGATCAGCACGGTGGAATCGCTGCGTGCCACCCGCGCCGCCAGCTCCAGCAACTGCCGGCTGGCCGGCTCGCAGGCCACCGGACCCTCTTCGCCCGCACCGCCCACGCGGCCGGCGGCGTGGCGCTCCACCAGGCTGATCAAGGCCTTGGGCTCGAACGGTTTGACCAGGTAGTCGACGGCACCTTGACGCATCGCCTCGACGGCCCGCTCCACGGCCGCATGGGCCGTCATCAGCAGCACCGGCAACTGCGGATGCAGGCAGCGCAGTTGCGCCAGCAACTGGTGCCCGTCCATGCCCGGCATGTTCACATCGCTGACCACCAGGCTGAATGCCTCGCCGGCAACGGCCTCGAGTGCCTCTTCGCCACTGCCCACGGCACGGTAGGCGAAACCGCCGATTTCCAGGGTATCGCCCAGCGCCTGGCGCAGGACGCGGTCGTCCTCCACCAGCAGGACCTTCACCGTCATTACACGACCTCCCGTGGCCGACCATCGATCAACGGCAACACTACTTGCACGCAAGTGCCGCGCCCGACCTTGGAGCGAATGCCCAGGTTGCCCTGGTGCGCACGCACCACAGCCTTGACCACTGCCAGGCCCAAGCCAGTGCCGGTGGCCTTTGTGGTGAGGAAGGGTTCACCCAGGCGAGCCAGCAAGTCAGCATCGATGCCGCAGCCGGCATCGCTGATGCACAGGTGCAAGGCCTGCTCGCGGCGATACAGGTGGGCCTTGAGGCGCGCCGGGCCCTGGCTGGCCTGTAGCGCATTCTCGATCAGGTTGAGCAAGGCACCGACCAAGGTGTCGCGGTTGCACAACAATTCACCCAGGTGGCTGTCGCACTGCCAGCGTACTGCATGCCCCTGGACATGGGGTTGGGCGGCCTGCTGCAAAGCCTGGAACAACGCCTTGGGGCTGATGCGATCGCTTAGCGGCAACTCGCCACGGGCAAACACCAGCATGTCACGGACCTGGTGCTCCAGCTCGTGCAAGCGTTCCTTGAGGTTGCCGGCAAAACGCTGGCGGGTTTCCCGTGGCAGGTCTTTCTCTTCATCAGCCAAGTGGCTGGCATAGAGCATTGCCGCCGACAATGGCGTGCGAATCTGATGGGCCAGGGAAGCGACCATGCGCCCCAAGGACGACAAACGCTCGTGACGTGCCAATTGGTCCTGCAGGCGACGGGTTTCAGTCAGGTCGTTGAGCAGCACCAGCTGCCCGGGCTCGGCGTCCAGGGAACGGGTGGCGATGGACAGGCGTCGACCGTCGCGCAGGGAGACTTCGTGACCGTCGTCCTTACGCGGCGCGAAGCTGCGCGCGATCACCTGGCGCCACAGCTGGCCCACCAGGGGCTCGCCCAGCAGTTCGCAGGCGGCGGGGTTGGCCTCGCACACATAGCCCTGGGCATCGATCACGATCACCCCGCCGGGCAGTAGGTCGAGCAGGTTCTGCAGCCGGTTGGCCAGGCGCTCCTTCTCGTCCAGCTCGGCCATGCGCTGGGCACTGACCACTGCCAGCTCGCCCTTGAGTTCGCTGACCCGCGCTTCGAGCAGGCTGTAGGACTCGTTGAGCTGGCTGGACACCTGGCTGAACAGGGCGAACGCCTGCTCCAGGCCCTGGCGGCTGGCCTGCTCGACCGGGCTGCGCCCGTGCGATTCGGAGGTTCGGGAGATGTGGGCGGCCTGGGGCATCGTGCTCTCTCGCGTGGCTGACCGTCATAAAACCGGTATGTTGCCAGCGGTGTAGCAATAGGCGTGCCGGGTATGCATCTCCCGGGACGCTCTGCTCTGCCCCTATCGCCGGCAAGCCGGCTCCCACAAGGTTCGGCGTGTTCGGCCTCTGTGGGAGCCGGCTTGCCGGCGATGGGCTGCAAAGCAGCCCCGATTGTGCAAAAGCAACAGGCGTCAACCTTCCGCCTGATCGTCCCCTTCTCGACGGCTCATGCCGTACTTGCGCATCTTCTCCACCAGCGTGGTGCGGCGGATACGCAGGCGCTCGGCGGCCCGCGCGACGATGCCGTTGGCGTCGTCCAATGCCTGCTGGATCAAGCCCTGCTCGAGATTGCCCAGGTAGTCCTTGAGGTCCAGCCCTTCAGGCGGCAGCATCGCGTGGCCAGTGAAGTTCGGTGCATGGCCATTGATCGCCGCACGCTCCTCAAGGTCGCTGCGCAGGCTGTCGACCAGCTGCTCGTCCTCGTCGTCGACGTAGCGGAATTTCTTCGGCAGCTCGGAAACCCCGATCACCCCGTACGGGTGCATGATCGCCATGCGCTCGACCAGGTTGGCCAGCTCACGCACGTTACCCGGCCAGCCATGGCGGCACAGGGACATGATCGAGGCCGAGTTGAAGCGGATCGAGCCGCGCTTCTCGTGCTCCATGCGCGAGATCAACTCGTTCATCAGCAGCGGGATGTCCTCGACCCGCTCACGCAGCGGCGCCATCTCGATGGGGAAGACATTCAGGCGGTAGTACAGGTCTTCGCGGAAGGTCCCTTCCTCGATCATGGTCTCGAGGTTCTTGTGGGTCGCCGCGATGATGCGCACATCGATGCTCTGGGTCTTGTTGCTGCCCACCCGCTCGAAGGTGCGCTCCTGCAGTACGCGCAGCAGCTTGACCTGCATCGGCAACGGCATGTCGCCGATCTCGTCGAGGAACAGGGTACCGCCGTTGGCCAGCTCGAAACGCCCGGCCCGGCTGGTGATCGCCCCGGTGAAGGCGCCCTTCTCGTGGCCGAACAGCTCGCTCTCGAGCAACTCGGCCGGGATCGCCCCACAGTTGACCGGCACGAACGGCGCCTCGCGGCGCTTGGAATGGTAGTGCAGGTTGCGCGCGACCACTTCCTTGCCGGTGCCGGACTCGCCGAGGATCAGCACGCTGGCATCGGTGTCCGCCACCTGCTGCATCATCTGCCGCACATGCTGGATGGCCCGGCTGGTCCCCACCAGGCTGCGGAACAAGTTCGGTTCGCGCTGGCGGCCGCGCTCGCGGGCCTGGTCGTACATCTCGCGGTAGACCTGGGCACGGTGCAGCGAATCGAGCAACTGGCTATAGCTCGGCGGCATCTCGAGGTTGAACAGCACGCGACGGCGCAGGTCTTCCGGGAACTCCGCAGAAGAAATTTCACCTAAAAGCAGAACCGGAAGGAACTCATCCCAGGTTGCCACTGTCTTAAGGAGCCCCAGTACACCGCCTGGAGCATTCACGGTCCCGATCAACACGCATAGTACGTCACGACTCGAAGACAAAGACTCTACCGCCTGCTGCCAATCTTGGCTGGAGCAGGAGAGGTTTTCTTCGCCTAGAAAATTCAGGACCACCGCCAGATCGCGGCGGCGTTCGCTGTCGTCATCGATCAGGAGGATCTTGGTTTCACGCCACATGCGTTAGCAACTTCCCTAGTCATTTCGACGCCCGAGGGCGTGCTCGACATCATTCCGACTGAAATGATTCAGTGCTCGGACGTCTGAATTTGCGAAAACAGTCACTAGTTAAGTCAAAAAACCGCGCACAGTCAAATTAATGGCGCGTGTTTTCTGCATTGCCCAGCGTCAGCTGAACAGATGGTATACCTTTGCGGCGTTTTGTGCCTGACGAATCTGTGTCATTTCATCGACCAGCGATTGACGTTCGCCACTTGCAATATCAATGAGTTGCCGATAGACCCCGAGCAGCTGCTCCAGACTACCCTTCACAGCGGCCTCATCGACCCGCGCCTCGGCCAGCACATCGTCGACACATACCCGGCATTCGAGGTCGAGCGCCCCGATTGCGTCCCAATCCCGACACGCCAATGCCGCCAGCAAGGCCTCACGGGTCTGCTCGATACGCTCGATCACCTGGCTCATCGCAACCTCCCAAAAATCAAACGGGCGCAACCTCTTCGCCGATCGCATCCCACCCTTCCTTGACGGTGATCAGCAGGCGCGCCACTTCGTCGATGATCGCCGGATCGTTCTGCACGTTGGCCTCGACCAACCGGCGGCTCATGTAGGTATACAGGCTATCCAGATCAGCCAGGCTGTCGCCGTGGTTTTCCAGGTCCAAGCCTTCGCGCAGGCCACCGATGATGTCGATGGCCTTGCCGATCAGGATGCCGCGCTGGGCAATGTCGTTACGCACCATGGCGCCCTTGGCCTGGGCCAGACGGTCGAGGCCGCCTTGCATGAGCATCTGCACCAGACGGTGCGGGCTGGCCTCGGAGGTCTGCGCCACACTATTGACTTTCTGGTACTGCCGAAGGGCCAACATCGGGTTCATGGATCTACCTCGTTGCAGCGAAAAGGTTGCGTATACCTGGGTATCGTCGGCTCGTCAAAAAACTTTAGCGCAGAAGCAGAAAAGCCCGGCGCATCAGGGGGACGCTGCCGGGCTTTTCATGCGATCAGGCCGAATCAAGACTTCTTGGCCTGGGCGTTGATCGCTTCGAAGATGGAGGTGATTTGCTCGGCTTGGGCTTTCATCTTGCCAAGAGCGGCATCCAGGGCCACGTATTTCTTGGTCAGCGACTCGGTCAGGGACTCGGTGCGTCGATCCAGGGCAGCTTGCTGATCGGCGAGGTTCTTGGCGGCCTTGTCGAGGTTGGCCTTGCGCGTCGCCAGGCTGCCATCAGTCGCGTTGTAGGGATCGATGGCCTTGTTCATGCGCTCGAAGATGCCATTGGTACCAGTGAACAGCTCCTGCACCTCAGGCCCCAGCTTCTTCTCATCCATGGCAGCAGTGAACTTGACGCTGTTGAACTCGAGCGTGCCGTCTTTTTGCGTATTGATACCCAGCTGGCTCAACGTGGTGAGCCTGTCTCCGGCCCCCACCTCGCTCAATACCTTGCGAATATCCCCAAGCAGCGAACGCGTAGTCGGGTCGTTGGTGAGCGGTCCCAGCACCAGCTTGTCATTTTCATCACGGCTGGTAGAGGTCAATGAAGTGATGGCTTTCTGCAAGGTATTGTAGGCGTCGACAAACCCTTGGACGGATTTCTTCAGCCCTTCGTTATCCGCCGACACCGTCAATGCTGTTGGTGTGGCAGTGCCATCGCTAGCCTTGGCACTGACACCGGTGAGCTCCAGCGTCATGCCACTGATGGCATTGCTTACCGTGTTGCTCGCACTTTTGATGGTCAGCCCATCGATGGTCAATTCGGCGTCTTGCGCCTTGGCAGTGATGTAGCCAGCTCCGCTTCCGGAAAGCTGGGTTGTGCCATCGATCTGCAGCTCCGGGATACCGCTCAGACTGATATCGGTATTGGCACCTGTGGTAGTCGAACTCAGCACGAGACGGGAACCGCCCTCCTCGTTGATGATGTTCGCAGAAATGCCATTGATGCCCATTTCCTTGTTGATCTGGTCACGCACGCTTTGCAGCGTCGCACCGGCCGCTACATTGAGATCGTACGTCTTGCCGCCCTGACTGATGGTAAGCGTGCCTTCGGAAATAGCGCTTGTGGCGCCACCGGCAAATTGCTGGCTCGCCACCTTGGAACTGGTGGCCATTTGCTTCACGACGATGTCATAGCTACCGGCAACCGCAGTATTGCTCGAGGTAACCTTGACCACCGCCTCATTGGCAGACTTGGCCGCATAGGCATTGAACGAGGGCGCATTGCGATCATTGAGTTTCTTCATGGCGTCCTGAAACGCCGTAAGGGCACTGCGTAGCGCACCGATACCCGAGATCATCGCACTGTTGTTGCTGGTCTGCCGGGTGATCTGAGCTTGCTTGGCGGCGGTATCGGCCCCGACCAAAGCTTTGACCATCGAACCGATGTCCAGACCAGAACCCAGACCCACACTGGAAGTAATCGGGCTTGCCATGCTGTTATCCCTCTCGCTGACGCGTCAGATCCTGCTCCTGCAAGCCTGACATGAAACTATGGTAACTGCCGGCCGCGGATCATGCCTTGGCTTCGAACAGAACACTTTTGACATCGCTCAGGCTGTGCGCGATCCGCAAGGCCTCTTCCGAGGGAATCTGTCGAATCAGCTCACCGCTTTCGCTGGCGATGACCTTGACCACGATCTTGCCGGACTCTTCGTCAGTCGAGAATTCCAGGTTACGTCGGGTCTCTTTCAAAAACTTTTCGATTTCGGCAACAGCGCTCTTGACCTCATCGACGCTCTGAGCCTCGATCGGATCGCGCTTGCCGCTTTCATCCTTGATTTCAGTCGACCGCACCATCGGCTTGTCGACAACCTGCTCGGCCGAACGTGCAGGGTGATAGGACAGGTTCAGCTTGACGCTCATGTCCATGTCTACTACCTCACAATGAAAAGGCGGGGAAGTGCACCAGATGCACTCCCCCGCCGACACCTGTCAGGCAGATTAGCCCAGCAGCTTCAGGACTGCCGATGGCAGCTGGTTGGCCTGGGCCAGAACCGACGTCGAAGCTTGCTGCAGGGTCTGCTGCTTGGTCAGCTGGGCAGTTTCAGCGGCGAAGTCGGTGTCCTGTACACGGCCACGAGCGGCTTCGGCGTTTTCGTTGATGTTCTGCAGGTTGTTGATGGTGCTGGTCAGACGGTTCTGCGAGGCACCCAGGTCGGCACGGGTGGTGTTGATCGCCTGCAGGGCGTCATCGATGGCCGAGATGGCCGCGCTGAAGTTGTTCTGGGCAGCAGTGGTATCAGCACCGGCGATGGTCTTGCCAGCCAGGCCCGACAGGCCACCAGTGGTGCTCATGGCCGAGCTCAGGCTGATGGTGATCTGGTTGTTGGTACCGTCGTTGGAACCGACCTGGAAAGTCATCACGCCAGCGGAACCATCCAGCAGGTTTTTGCCGTTGAGCTGGGTGCTGTTGGCGATACGGTCGATTTCCTGCAGCATCGACTGGAATTCTTTGTTCAGCGCGTCACGGTCGTTGGCGCTGTTGGAGTCGTTTCGGGACTGGACGGCCAGTTCACGCATACGCTGCAGAATGTTGGTCTGCTCTTGCATCGCACCTTCAGCGGTCTGGGCGATGGAGATACCGTCGTTGGCGTTCTTGATTGCCATGGTCTGGCCGCGGATCTGCGAGGTCATGCGGGTAGCGATCTGCAGGCCGGCAGCGTCGTCCTTGGCACTGTTGATCTTCAGGCCGGAGGACAGACGGGTCATCGAAGTGCTCAGTGCGTCGGAAGCACGGTTCAGGTTCTTCTGAACGCCCAGAGAGGTAGTGTTGGTGTTAACGGTCAAAGCCATGACGAATTCCTCGTTGGATTGGGTACTACGGCTTCCGGCCTTGGCAATTCGCCGGGGGTGTGGCCTAGAGAACCTTCGTAATGGTTATCGTCGAAAGGGCAGTTTGCTTTAGGGGCATTTTCGATTTTTTTTACTGGCATCCTGCCACCCCAAGCAAATCAAGGAGTTGACGCCAAAAAATCGCCAAATAAAAAACAAAAAAGCGCTGGCCTAACGGGCGAGCGCTTCTTTCCAGCATACCGTTCGTCAGTCGACACGCTCGATGATGGCCGACCCCCATGACAAGCCGACACCAAAACCACTAAGGGCAACGCGCTTGTGTTGCGAACCGATTACGTGCTTTTCCAGTAGCAGCGGAATGCTGGAGGAAACCGTATTACCGGTCTCGACCATGTCCTTGACGAACTTTTCCCGCTGCTGGCCTTCGTTGAAACGCACGGATACAGCGTCGACGATCGCCGCACTGCCTTGATGCAGGCAATACAGATCGATATCGTCGGCCTGCAGCTCGCTCGCCTGAAGCAGTTGCTGCAGGTGAGCCGGCACCTTGACCAAGGCAAAGTTGTAGACTTGGCGACCGTTCATGAAGAACTTGCCATCGGTGGTGCGAAGGTGCTCCGCCCCTGCCCCATCGCTGCCGAACAACGACTTGCCCAGCTGCCAGGCCGCACCATCGGCCATCCAGGTCGCCGTGGCAGCATCACCGAAAAGCATGGTGGTGTTGCGATCTTCGGGGTCGACGATCTTGGAGTATGGGTCGGCGGTGATGAGTAGGCCATTCTTCAGACCTGCCGCCTCCATGAAGCCCTTAAGGGCGTAGATGCCGTAAACGTAACCGGAACAGCCCAAGGAAATGTCGAATGCTGCAATGTGCGTCGGCAGCCCGAGCTTCTGCTGGACGATAGCCGCTGTGTGCGGCAACCCTTCGGCGTCACCGTTCTGAGTCACGACGATCACCGCATCGATAGAGGCCGGGTCAAGGGAGGGATTGGCCGCAAACAATGCATTGGCTGCTTCGACACACAGGTCGGAAGTCTCCTGGACAGGCGCCTTGCGCGGCAAGAACGTTGCACCGATCTTGCCGAAGATAAAGTCTTGATCCTTACCGAATTTCGCACCTTGGGCGTAGTTGTCGACACCTTCGACAGGTACGTAACTGGCGATGCTTTTGATGCCAATCATTGTGGCTTCCTGATGGAAATGGCGAAAATTCTCGGGCACCGGGCCGTAAACACAAGTTATTCGCGTTCCGCGCCGACGGAGCTGCCCGCTGACTCAATAGATTAGAGATGCACGTTTCGACTGCCAAGTCACGCGAAGACCAAGCGTCTCCATCGCGAGGCCGGCCGCCGTCCGAGCACCGAGACCGCGACCAGCTTCGTTGCGCCCCAGCTTACGCCAGCCAAGCTTGGCGCCATCGCTCAAGACTCTGGCCTTCGAGCAACCAGTCAGCCCGCACCGCCGCCTGCAAGGCATCCCCCAGCGCCGCCGAAGCGTCTAGGTCACTCAGATGCAAACGAATAGCCCTAATCCAATCCTGAGTCGAGTTTTCGACACGCGACAAAGGCAATACTTCACCTCCGGCAAAGCCCGGCACCCGACTGCAGATCACCGCATGCCCACAGGCCGCATGTTGCAGAACGCGTATGTCGCCGGAACAGGCATTGGCCAACGTATCCATCATCGGAACCAGGGCGATATCCAGGTTCAATGCAGCCAGGCCATCGGCAAAGTGTTCATAGCCGACCCTCGGATGCACCTCCTTGACCAGCGGCAGCAATGCCGGAGGACAATCCCCCATCACGATCCAATCGACCTCACCGGCCAGCAGCGGCACCACCTCGGCCAACAACCGCACATCCTTGTTCTCCAGCCAACCCAGTCGCGGCCTGGCACCGGCCCGACGTGCCCCTTGCACACGCCCCCAGCTCGCAGGCAGCAAGGGCTCAAGCACACGCACATCGTCATGCGCGCCTTGCAGAAGTTCAGCCAGGTGCGCACCAGCAACCAGAACCCTGTCGGCCTGCATGATCCCTCCAGCGACACGCTGAAGCAGCTCCCGAGCGCTTTGGTCGCCCGTGATCGCTGGTAGGAAAGGTTGCTGCAGGTCGTAGACCTTGAATGCTTGCGAGAACGCGCGCAAACGACGTAGGGCCAGCATTCCTGGCTCGTCCACCGGGCGATGCAGGATCACGCTCGAAGGGGCGAAGCGCTCGACTTCGACGGGCGACAGCAGGCTGGTGACAATCGCACCATCTAACTTCCCGGCCTTGCGCAAGGCCTGGAGAGGCTCGAGCAGGCGCACCTGGGCATTGACCGCGTCACTTGTGCAGGCCAGCACCGTAGGTACTCTTCCTTGCAAGGGACGCCAGCTCAACTCATTGGCCTGAATGACAAAACCTTCTGCCGGACGCAATGAGAAATTACTGTTGTAGGCAGGGTCATGCGCCAGCTGTGGCAGCCAGCGTGCATACAACGCGTCCTCCTCCTCAGAGGTGGCTGGCCGCGTGGCGGGACGATCGACAAGGACTCGCGCATGGGGCGTCCAGACATTCAAGTAACCTGACCGCTGCAGCTTCAGGCACAAATCCGCATCGACCCATTCGGCCAGCAGTGTATCGGCCTCGAAGCCGCCTACCTCCAGGAACGATGACCGCCGCACCACGAGGCACTCTCTGCCGACCGCAGAACAGTTCTGCTCAAGCCCGAGGCGCCCCATGTACCCTCCATCCTGGGGCCGCCGGCCTTCGAACGCCCGCCCAACCGTACCGCCCAAGCCAAGCACCAGCCCCGCTTGCCGCACAAGGCCATCCCCGTTCAGCAACATGCACCCCACGGCACCGACTTCCGGTCGTTGTGCATGATTGAGCAAGACCTGCAGCCAGTCGCCATCCAGCACAGCGCTATCGGCATCCAGCCAGGCCAGGAACTCGCCTCGAGCTTCCAGCGCAGCGGCATTGCACATAGCAGCTCTGGGCTGGCCTGGCATGAAGCGCATCACCTCGAAGCGGTCACCACCAGATACCTCGATCATGTCCAGCCACTGCATGTGCGCCGGGTCGTCGTTGCCTGGGTCGATCAGGACGATCTCATAATCGCCATGGGTCGTTTGTGCGAGCACGCTTTCAAGGCAGCGTTGAAGCTGGAGCAACGGCCCTTGCAGATAAATGAGGACGCTGGCCGAAGCCTGCCGCTCATGCGCATAGTCGATGCGGTAGCAGCCCGGCGCCCTGTCCAGCGCAATCGCCTGCGCCTGCATATATCCCCTGGAGCGCAGATGCGCCTCGATGACCGACTTTTCTTGGATGCACGGCCGCATCGGCAATTCATTGGCGATCAACAGAGGCTCGCTCAGGTGCCCGACGCAGTGCAGGCCTCGTGCCGTGACCAAGCGCAGCTGGTATTGCAGTTCGAAAGCCGCCCCACAACTCCCGTCGAAACCGTTATCAGCCAGTACTGACTCACGTCGGTACAACCAATGACGGGATAGTGCACCAGGAAACGCCAGCAGCAAATCAAGGTTCAGGTCTGGGCGCAACGCGGTATCGATACCCCCCTGGGGCAGGCGGATGGTTTCATCGCCATACAGCGCCAGACACTCGGTAGGGGTCTGTTGCAGTTCCAGCGCAGCCATCAGCAAGCCACTGGCCGTAAACTCCTCCCCCGCATTCACCAGCATCATCCAGTCACAGGAACTGCTCTGAAGCACTGAATTGACCGTCGCACCCACGGCCTCCGGATCGCACGCGACCCAGCTTACGCCGGCCAAACCCGGCTCCTCGCACCCAAGCACATGGACCTGCACATGCGAATATGCATTTCGCGCAAGGCTATCGAGCGTTCGTGCCAACGCTGCCCGGTCACCATCATCGCGTATCAAAATGGCGAATAGCGGTACGCTCGCCCTGGCCAGTTCCTCATTGATCAGCTGCAATTGTCGGGGCTGGGGATAGCGTTGGCGCAACCAACCGAGAACACCAAAGCGGTTGCCTATCGCCTCACGACAGGCAGCATCCTGAGTCTTGGCGATGAACACATCCAGTTGATTCCAGAAGGGGGCGGTACGTTCGACATAACGCTGCAGCGCGCCCTCGACGCCGGCACGAGCACGCTCGATCGCATCAGGCTGATCAAGCATGGCGAATCCGGCGCTACCGACAAAACTGGCGTCGAGGAACGCCTGGTCGATGCCGTGCCCTGGAATGAAAATGACCGGACATCCACACAGAATCGCGATCACACACGTCATGGACCACTCGTGCGTATACAGGACCTGCGCCTGCCGAAGCACATCGGCCAGCTCCGGCAATGTCAAGGCATTGGCCATGCTCAACAGACGGATATCCGCCGGCAGAAGGGCATAGTCGATCTGTTCCAGGGGGAAACGGTTCTGGTAGAGATAGCAGCCTTGGCGCTGGCTACCAGCAGGCGGCGCCGAGAAAAGATCGATATCGATGGTCGGCAGGCACAGCAGGTCACCCTCTGGGTGACCATGATGAGTGGCGATCAGCTGCCCAGAGTAGAACAACAGGTCACTCGGCGCGGCGTCCATGCTCTTGCCGTTGATAAAACCTTCGAAGTTCAACAGAAAGCGCGCCACCACCGAACAATTGAATGGGTTGCCGGCGGCGACCTCCGGATATACCGCGATCGGGACCTTGCCCTCCTGTACATGACGCTGGCTCGCCTGATCATTCAGCAACGGGGTCTTGAGGTCCGGATTCACCTCCCTGGCGCCACAGATGTACGCTTCGCGACCATTGAGGTTGAGCAGATGGCAAAGGTAGTGCAGCGAGGCAATACCCGAGGAGGTCTCCCGATAGTCGGGCGCCATGATGTAATACGGATGCTCTGGCTTGGCATACATCTGCCGAAGGCGCTTCATGGCCTGCTCGGAAGAGACCAAGTCAACCTGCGCACGATGGGACATCGGGTGAAACTCCAGGATCAGGTAAGGATACGGTCGAGGGGGCGCGAGGTCATTTGCCCCGGCGTTCCGAGAAGAACTGGAATATCGCTGCGCATACTTGCGCGACCTGGCGAATGTTCATGTCTGAATACAGAGGCAGGCGCAGCAGGCAATCAGCGATCTGCCGGGTCACCGGCAACTCGCCAGCACTGCGGGCATAGCGCAGGCCGGCCGGCGAATCATGAAGCGGTACGTAATGGAACACGGCATGGATATCGCGCTCACGCAGGAAGCGGATCAATGCACCGCGCTCTTCGTTATCGCGCATCAACAGATAAAAAATATGCGCATTGGCAGGCTTGCCCCCTTGAGTACGCGGCAGCATGAAGCAGCCATCCGCCTCGAGTGGTTCCAGCTGGTGGAAATACGATTCATAGAGTGCACGGCGATGAGCGTTGATGTTTTCGCCCTGCTCCAGCTGGGCGTACAGGAATGCAGCTGTCAACTCGCTCGGCAGGAAGGACGAGCCAACATCGACCCAGGTGTACTTGCTAACCTCGCCTCGGGAGAATGCTTTACGGTTGGTGCCTTTTTGCCAAATGATCTCGGCACGCTCGATCAGCCTTGGATCGTTGATCAACAACGCCCCGCCCTCACCGCTGATGACATTCTTCGTTTCGTGAAAACTCAGGCAGCCCAAATGGCCGATGGTGCCCAGCGCCCGGGTCTTCTCACGCGCCAGGATGGCTTGGGCTGCATCTTCTATCAGGACCAGGCCATGTTTGTCGCAAATACTCAATAGCGCATCCAGGTCACATGGCTGGCCAGCATAGTGCACAGCCACGATGGCCTTGGTTTTGTCGGTAATGGCCGCCTCGACCAGCCTTTCGTCCAGGTTAAGGGTATCACTGCGAACGTCCACGAAAACCGGCACGGCACCACGCAGCACGAACGCGTTGGCCGTCGAAACGAAGGTGAACGAAGGCATGATGACCTCGTCCCCCGGGCCTACTTCGGCCAGAATGGCCGCCATTTCCAGAGCAGCGGTACAGGAATGGGTCAGCAGGGCCTTGGGACAGCCAAGGTTGCTTTCCAACCATTGCTGGCACATCTGGGTAAACTGCCCGTCACCCGCGATCCCACCGTTCATGACCGCCTGGGCGATATAGAACAGCTCCTTGCCGACCACGAACGGCTTGTTGAAAGGAATGACTTCTTTGCTCATGTTCGTTTCTCCGGCCCACATGCTTCAGGCGAAATCGGCCAGCGACAGGTAGCCACCCAATAGAGCGTCCAGAAAATCCACCTGAACCGCCTGGTCGAGTTCATGCTTGTCGAAGAACGCGCGGGCACGACGGTAGTAATGCTCCTCCAACGCCTGGTCGGCATCGGTATGACCCGCCTCGTAGCCATGCTGCGACAACGCCGACACCTTGACGGCTGCGTATTTGCGACAGCAAGCCTCGACGGGTTGGTCAAGCATGGCACTGCGCAATGGCCGGGCATGGTCGAAGTAGGCTCTGGCTTCGGCCGAAATCGAATGATCGAGCAACAAAGAGGACAGGTTCTGCGCAAGCCATGGCGCGAAGTGATAACCGTCCCGACGCGTACCGGTAGCGATGAAGGTATTGCCGTTGAGCTGCCCAAGTACCGGGTAGCCATCGAGGCTCACCGGACGGTATCCGAAGTTGTAGCGAATGAACCCACTGGTGCGGTGCATCTGGTTGACCTGGTTGATCGCACCATTGACCAACGCTGCTACCGACTCGGCGCGGGGGAACTGCTCATCGGCCGTCGTCACCAGGTTGGTGGCCCCAACCACGAACAGATCGTTCTCGTAGGGCGCATGATAGATACCGCACGCACCGCCACGATTGGGCGTACGCAATACGTAGCGCCCTTTGATTCCCGGGTTCTTCAGAACCACAGTTGCGCCTACGCCATTGACCACTCGGATGCAGCTTTCCTCGTCCCACAATCGTGTGGCCATGCTGCCGTTGGCCAGCACGATACGCTCACCTGACAAGGTACGGCCATCGGCCAGCTTGACGCCGCAGGTTCGATCGCCGCGTTTCTCCAGCGTTTGCACCACACCATCGATGAAACGCACGCCACGCTTTTCCAGCGTGGCCTGCAACGCCCGGATCACCCCGTCAGGGTTGACCACGCCTTCACGCGGCAGGAACAGAGCCTGCCGGCTGCGATACCGTGGCCCTGGGGCATAGGCAGGCTCCTTGGCCGGCTCTATACGCTCGTAGGGCTCGGCGAACTCATCGAGGTAGCCGGCAATGGCATCGAACGCAGCATCCTCATAATTGTTGGACGCGTTGTTGTTGACCAGTACCGTTCCCAAACGGTAGTACTGGGAAGGAATTTCGAACTCTTCGACAAACGCCCCCCACATACGCGCAGATGCCTGGCTCAACTCGAATTTCAAACGATCCCGCGGCTGGTCGAGGGCCCCCGGTTCGAGTTCGGCGAAAGAGTTGAGCATGGCCGCTGCAGCCATCGACGCGCTGAAAGGGCGCGCAGCAGGGCCAACCACCTGGATTTGCTCACCCGGAAGGTGGCGGGACAACCCCGCTGCGATAGCCAGGCCGACCATGCCATTGCCAACGATCAGGAACATGGTGGCTCTCCTTACAGAAGCTTGACGATGCACAACGATGGGTAGGTTTGCGACCGCTTGATCTCGTGGCGCACCTTGCCCAGCACCTCGGTGACGTAGGCATAGCCTTCACCTGGGAGGAAGTCACGCTGTAGCTGGAAGAACACCAACATGGAGCCGGGTAGGCAACGTGGCAGGACCTGCTCCAGAGCAAAACGCGTTGGCCCCTCCAGGTTCATGTCGAAGAACGCCAGAGCAACCAGCAGGTTGCGATTCCGCTCGATGAACTGCGGCAAGGTATCCTTGATGTCGCCCTCTACGACTTGATGACCGCTCGATACCTGCGGCAAGGCGTTGATGCTTTCGTGCAGGGCCAGCAGGTGACGCAGGTAATCGGCATATCCGTTCCCTGTGTCGTAGCAGCCGTCCTGGAAGTGTTCATTGTTGATCTTGCCGTCATCGGCATGGGACTTGTATCCGGCAAATGTGTCAAACGCAGCGATCCGACGCTGCTTGTTGAACGGCTCGAATATCGCCCTGAGGTTTTCGCACAGCACGGCGTTCTGGCCACGCCATGTTCCGAAGTCGAGTACGGACCCAGGCAAGTGGACGATTTCCCGGTACAGGTCGGAGATCGCCAGCATACGAGCCAGAGACGCCGAGCGGATGAACAGGCCTAGGTTGCGTTCCTTTTCGGCATCCTCCAAAGGCGCATTGGAAAACGACTGCCAAAGTTGCTCGCGCGCTTCGAGTTGGCTTTCACTGGATTGGGTGACGGAAGTGGAACCGCTTTTGAGCATGGGAATCTCCGGAAACAAGGGGCGTCGTCGAACAGTCACAGTGACTTACGCACAAGCAGGGTAAATTCGTACAAACCATAGTCATGCAACAGTGCCACCTGCCTGGAGTAGGTGCTTTTACACAGATCAAAATAAAAGCAGGGATCGCCGTAATACAGGTAGTCACGCATATAGGGAGCGTCGGAATAAGAAGTGAGGCAATTGAAGGCGAACCCTTTGCGACTACAGGCATCCATGTCCTTCAACACCGTGGAGATATAGGTTTCCCACGCTTGGACTGCGACGTCCTGACGTACGTTGAAGATGCCACTGGCCACGGCATAGTCCGCCTGGCGCGAAGGTGCACTGCCGACTTCGAAACAGGTCACGTCATCCACAGTGTGCTGTTGCTTTGCAGCGGCGATCATCTCAGGACAAAGATCGTAGCCAAGATAATCGACCGCCATGTCACGCTCGCGCAGCCAGCCAAGCAGTGCGCCATAACCACACCCGACGTCGATCAGGCTGAAGCCTTGTCGCTGGTCCTGTTCCGGCACGAGCTTGAGCAATTGTTCGAACCGCAGCTGCTGGGATTGGCTTCCGTTCCAGTCGACACCCTCAGGCGTGGCGCCGTGCATACGGATACGCGAGGCGTAATAACGCTCGACATCTTGCAGGATGGGCGTGGTCATCAGCACCGCTCCAGGAAAGTAGGTGCATCGGCACCGGTATTGAACAGCAGGTCAATCACGCTGACGGCATGCTGGAACTCACCGAACAGTTGCGGATATTCCGGGTAACCCGTATAGCTCATGTAGGAAAGGCCCAAGCCGGCGGCGGCGAATGCTTGTTCGTCGAGATAACAACTGGCAGCGGGTCCTGAGAGATAGTCAGTGCCGCCAACGGCATGACACAGGTGGATCAGGCGTTCGTTCTTGCCATCGGCTCGCCCAAGATCTTCGGAACGATAAAGGGGCGTTCGGATGTTGAGCAGTTGGCACAGGCCAGCGATGAAGACCTGATTGATACGAGAAAGATGAGTACAGGTGGCGGCGTGCTCATACAGTGCGCGGACAGGGCCTTCCATCGAGGAAAAGCAGGGCGCGCGCCGGTAGTTCATCTCGATCGTCTTCCAATGCTGGGCCGCCCAGCCAGGCTCACTGATCTCGACTTCGTTGATGCACTGCTCGTACCGGCCTTTGTTTTTTACCGGAACGGTCAACCAGTGCTCGCCTTGTGCTGTCTTGATTTTGTTGCGATTGCGCCAGTCACGACGGGTGTATTGGACATCGTCATACAGGATGAATGCATCGACCTTGCGAATCAGATCGAAATACCCTTTCCAAGGGATATAGTTCGACTGCACCACAGCCACCTTTTTTTGCATCCGGACCTCGTGTTGAAACCTGCTTCGCGCTGTCAATAAATTGCCATCAGGCAAGAAAAAGCCGGGCATGTACCCGGCTTTGCAAATCCCGAGCCACTACGCAATGCTTGTCAGCCATTGCTGGTCGACACAGGCTGTTGCTGCGAGGTCTTCGCAACCGGAGCGGACCTGACCATTGAAGGCTGCCGGCCACCGGGCGGCCAATGATTGACTCGATGCCAGATCCCAAATCCGCATGGCACTGACCAGCAGCCGTGCGCGGGGGGTCCAGACGACCATCATGCCGTGATCCGCCGCAACCACGCCGAGCCCGATACCGACATCAGGCATTGATGCGATCCCACCGCACTCATCGAACAACGCACGACGCACCATCACGCACTCGCCGGCCACTGCCGAACAACCACGGACCGACTGGGGCCAACGGGCTGCGGAACTCTGTTCGAACGACAACCCTCGCCAGGGCGTGTGTACCTGCGGACCGGCCAGCAACTCATAGCCTGCATGAGCCAATGTTCCATCCTCGGCATGCAGACAAGCCCCGACCACGCCAACCTCAGGACGCTGGGCCTCATTGACCAATGCCTCGATCCAGGCGGGGCTGATGACTTGGCAACGCTCCGATAGCAGCAACAGGAATTGGCCATTCGCCTGGCCGGCCAACATCTCCAGGCTCTGTTCGCGAGACGCGCCCGCTGCTGCTGTTATCAGACGAGCACGGCTTGCAAATGCCTGGAGGGCTCCTACTTCGTCATTGCCACAAGCGACCAACAGTTCGTAACGAGGGTAGCGGGTGCGCTGGAGCACGCTGGTCAAGCATGCCTGCAACTGGCCCAAATCGCCTTCGCTGGCTACCAGGATGCTGACCAGGGGCGTGTTGCCATGGCGGTAGTCGATCGAGAGCCCCGCTGCGCCCTGATCCTGCACCTGTGCGCCATAACCGAGTTGCTTGAGGTGGCGAGCAACGACTGGAAGCGCTTCGGCTGCCAGGCTTGGCGCAGCTTGCTGGGTGATGACCAGGTACTCGTTCAGATGCGCCATGCAGCCGACCCCCTGCGTTTCGGCCAGACGTAGCAACACGTCCAATTCCAGCACCTGGGCATGACTTTCGCTGTATCCCCCCAACTCGACGATAGCCTGGCGGCGCATCACCCAATGACGAGCCATCAGCCCTGGTTGAGCGCGCAACAGGTTCAGGTCCGCGCCAGGACGTACCACCGCATGTAAACGCCCCTCCTCATCCCGTTGCACTTCGTTTGCGCAGATTGCCTGGCACTGTGGAGCGTCTCCCAGCTCAACCAGCAGGTGCAGCAATCCTGTACAGAGCAACTGGTCCCCTGCTTGCAACAACAGCAGCCAGTCAGTGGGCAATTGCCGCACCACCTGGTTCAAATGCCCTACCCAATTGCCCTCCGACACCTGGATGAAGTGCAGGGTGTCACGAGCAGTCGTGATAACCGGCGGTTTCCCGGCCTTGAACACGACCAACTTGAAATCGCGCACACCGGTGGCCAGTATGCTGTCGAAAGTGGCTTGCAGCGCGGTGTCGTCGTTTTGCAGATCCACCACCACGAAGGCTACCGACACGGCTTTCCTGCTCAGGTGCGTATGTACCCGCTTGCGATCGATGTCATCGGGCGTGACCGCTTCCAGAGCGTGAAGCAGCCGACCCGAAGGCGTGGATTTGAATACCTGCAGCAGGTAATCCGGCACCTGGGCCAGGCGTTCGAGCCAGGCGTTCAGTTCGACGGATTTAGCCTCGTCATCCTCCTTGTCGAAAGACGCAAGCAGGCACTGGCAAACCGTGCGATTGAAAACATTCAGCGCCAATGCTTGCCAATATCGCTCTTGCAAGCTTTCGGCCGTGTCGTTCGGGTGCCGTTGCAGCAACCGGTCCTGTTGGACCCAGACGCCCTCCAGCGCATGGATCTGCTGCTGACCGACCGGCCAGGCATGACAGAGGAACTCCACCTCGGCCAGGCGATTGAACAGGGCGCCATTGTAATAAGGCAACTCAACGAACTGCTTCGGCTCGAAGACACGCTCAGGCTTGGGGGTCACGCTGCTCCATGTAGAGGTAAACAGCAACGCGCTGTGGTCTGGTTCATAGGTGCAATGAACGAACGCGTTCAGTGTCGCGACACCAGACTCATCCTGATGCAGGCCCTGAGCTGCCGCGTCTGTAGCGCGCAAGGTACGGACCAACTGGTCCCGACGCTCCTGGCGTACGGCAGCCGGTACGGATGTCGGGCGGTAGCCACAGATTACATCCGTCTGCTGCAAGGGCACGATCATCTGTTGAGTCAATAGCACCCAGGAAAGCGCAACACGCCAACTGGCAGCATCCAGACACCCAGGCATACATGCCAAGGCCTGCTGCAGGGCTTCGACGCGCAATACCGCTCGCCAGGCCTGCTGGCCAGCCTCGGCATACTGGCGCAGGCCGACGACAGGGTCCGAGCCAACATCAGGCAGCACCGAACCGACCTTGTAGTAGGACAGCTTGCTGCGGCCGGGTACATAGGCGAGCGCGTATCCCTGGGCGCCGCTGGCCTGTGGCAGAGTCTGCAGGCAGACGGAGGCCTTGTCCAAAGCGCAAGCGAGTACGAAATCGGCATCTTGGGCCAACATCACGAACGGTGTGGAGACATGCTGCAGCGCGCCGGCCAATTGCTCTTGCCATGGGCCAAGCGTCTCATCGCCTTCCAAGGGGGCCAGAGGCAGGCATGGTACGCCTTGCTGATCGTAGTAGTGCAACGCACGCGCACGATGGTCGACCTGTTCATGTCCCAGTAGAACGACCGTCACGTCATTGCGTGAATCGGTTGCGATTGCGTTCATAGTGCACCTATGTCGATGGATGGAAGCGCCCGGGGCTTGCCGAGCGCCGAAAGTCAGTCAGCCAGCCAGGCATTGGCCCAATGCTGCAGGTGGTGCGGCGTCAATACATAGTCACGCAATACCGCCTCACGCAGGGCATCGCCTTGGCGGTAACTGGCCTGAGGATCGGCCAGGTGCATGCGGATAGCATCGAGCCATTGCTCGGTGGTGTTCTCTCGTACCCGGGTGCAAGGCAAATAGCCTGAATAGGCCTTGGTATCGGTACAGATGACTGGGTAGCCACACACACCGTACTCCAGCAAACGCAAGTTGCTCTTGCAGTCGTTGAACAGGTTCTGCTCAAGCGGTGCGAGCGCTAGGTCCAGGTTGAGACTGGCCAGTTTCTGCGGATACGCCACCAGTGGAACACTGTCGTGGAATTCCTTTACGTACGGCCGCAACATGTCCGGACACATGCCGAAGAATACCCAGTCGACTTCATGTGCCAGGCTTTGGAGCACTTCTTTCATCATCTCCAGATCGCCACGGTGACTGGTCCCGCCCGCCCATCCCACTCGTGGACGTGCGCTGGTCTGACGCAAGCTCGACAGCCCCGTCCACAACGAGGCCGCGAGCATATTGGGCACTACCTGAATATCGTGATGATAATCCGCCAATGCATCGGCCAACGGCTCGGTAGAGACTACCAGCCTGTCGCACAGGCCAATGGCCTGGCCAAGCAATTCCCGTATATTGCTCGCCTGGTTGCGCGCATGATCATTCTTCTTTGGTGGATCGATGACGTAGTCGTCCAGTTCGAAGACCCGCCGCGCTTGGGAAAAGCGCTTGATACGGCCCAGCGTCCTGATGTCTTCCGGCGAGTACCGATACTGCAGGATGATTGCATCGGGCTTTTCCCGCTCCAGTTCGATCAGGTGCGGTGCCCTGAAATTCATCCGGCCTTGGATATAACCGGCGCGTTCGAGCTCGGTGAAGGGTTGGATGACTCGATAATGACCTACGCCCGAAGTATTGCGTGGCACAGCCAGCACAGAAGGCGCAGCCTTTTCGATAAACGGATCCCAGCCTTCGCGCAACCCGGGCTCGAGGTTGAAACTCATCAATGTGAGGCTCAGGTTCGGGTTGTAGGCCGGATCCTTTGCGACCTTGCCCAGCCATCGTTGGAGAAAAATCTCCTGGTCGGCTTCCTGCACGACAGGGCTGTGCGCCTGGGTCAATTGAGCGACCCTGGCCTCAGGCGTCCAGACGACGAGGTAACCTTTCTCGCGAGCACGCAGACAAAGATCGGCGCCACACCAATCTGGTGGAGACGCGTGCATTTCAATGCCTTGCAGTTCGTCGAACAGTTCCCGCCGAACCAACAAACAGTCCAAGCTCAGAGCACTCCAGTTCTGAACCAAGCCCAAACGGTTCACGCCGCCATGCGAATGCATGGCCGACATCAGGAACGGATTTCCAGCAGGCCCCCTGAGTCCGAGCACCAATGCCCCGGCAGCGATCAGACCATCGTGATTGACCAGGCCCGGACCAACAACGCCCACTTCCGGGCGCTGGGCATGGTTCATCATTTCCCGCAGCCACGTATCGTCGAAAAAGGCACAACCGGTATCGAGCACCAGCAGGTAGTCGCCACGGGCATACTGGCTGGCCAGGTTCACGCCTTGCGCAGGCTCCGCGCCAGGAACGTCGATCACTCGCAGCTGGCCACCCAGACCACGCATCGCATCCAACCAATCACGAACATCGGCTGGCTCTTGGCCGTTGGCGACCAACAGCACTTCGTAGGCGTCATACTCTGTATGTTCGAACAGCGACTCGACACACCGCCTCAAGCGCAGCAGGTCGTGCCCGGCATGGACAAGAATGGATACCCCTGCGGCTTGCTCGTGCAGATACCGCACACGCGTCACCATGCTGCCCGGCACCCCGTCGATCTGCGCAGGCACACCCAGGCGTTGCAGGTGCGCCCGGACTACCTCGGATGCCCGTGACTGTCCGACCGGGTCGCGCAACCAATCGGCATAGCCATACGAACTGTGCACCAACACTTCGGGGATATGTTCGACAACGTGCAGCCCGTGATTCTCGACCATCCTCCATAGAAGGTCATGCGGTGCCAGGCTCGCAAATTGCTCATCGAACCCGCCCAGCGTACGCACCGCTTCGCATCGAAACGCCAAAAGCCGCCCTACGTAAGGCAAGCTACGCATCAAATCCAAGTTGAAGTCGGGCTTGAAGACAGGGTCCGATGGCATGCGCCCGTCGTGAGCACCTTCATCGATGTACAGGCAAAGACTGTCTCCACGGAGCGCCATGCGTTCCGCCATCAGCACCATTGCATGCGGGTGCAAACGATCTCCGGCGCGCAGAAGGAAAAGCCAGTCGGCATCGGCGTGCTCGAGCCAACCGTTGAGCGCACCTACCCCCTCGCCCTGCAGCATCCGATAGTGCACCTCGGTGCGCTCGTCCATCGAGGCAGGGCCCAGTACCAACGGACGGCAGGCAGAATAGGATTGAGTCGCCAGGGTGTCCAAGGTGGCCCGAAGGGCAGCCTCGTCACCTTCTTCACAGAAGATCACCGGAACGATGCGCGGTCGTCCAGGCCACTGCTCGATCCGCCTGGACAGCAGACTCAATTGACCTTGCGACAAGCTGCGGCATTCCAGCCATTGCGAATACAACTCGGCGAAGCTGAGGCTGTCGGTCCCAACTTGCAACCTGAAGTCATCCATTTGTTCGGAGAATGCACTGCGCAGGTTCAACTCTTCCCACCGGCGCTCGCCGCTGCCAGGTGACGTCAGGTTGTGATATCGCACCCAACCGGAAGCCGGCGGCAGCTCGCCGGTACGTGATGCCAGCATTTGCAGTAACCATTGGGTCTCGGTCCTTGCCGCCTCAGTCGTCGTCACGTTGTGACTCAGCCTGCCAGCATGCACACGCTCAAGACTCAGCACTTGGTCCAGGCTGCATAGATGGCCACGGCGCAAGAGGCAAATGTACAACGCCATGTCCAGACGGGCCGCGAAGCCATGACCGTCCTGCACCAGGGTGGGCAAATATTCTTGGACTTGAGCGCGACGGAACAACGCGTGACTGATACCGCCGAAGAGGTTGATCGCGTTATCGGCAACGCATGCGAGCAAATCGGTGCCGTTGATCAAGGCGCTCGTGGAGGAAATAACCCAGTTGAGGGCTCGTGATGGCAACAGCACGTCATCTGCGTCACAGAGCAGGCGCTGATTGATCACCATACTTGCCGAGGTCCACTCGACCAGGGCCTGCGCCTGCTGGGAAATGCAAGGTGCGAGCAGGGTATCGTCATCGCACAGGAACTTGATGAACTCCCCATTGGCGTGCGTCAAACAGGCCAGGAGGTTGCGAGCGAATCCCAGGCATCCAGGATTGCGTACATAGCGCAGGGGCATCTGAGCGCCCTCGCCCAATGCTGCGCAGGCCGTCTCGATTTCCCCGTCAGCGCTATCGTCGCAGACGATGATCTCGATATTGGGATAGTCCTGGGCAAGCGCGCTGGCCAAGGCGCGTCGGAAGAAGTGTGGATTGAACGCTGGAATTGCGATGGTGACGAGAGGATATGCCTTCACGAATGCTCACCTGAAAAATGGTCTGCCTGGAGGAATGGAACCTCGCTTTGAATGGAGGGCCTGCTCTCGAACACCGGGATACGGGGCTCGCCATGCATGACCGGCGAGCCCCTCTCATTCAGGCTTGGCTGCAAATCAGATGTAGTTGACCAACGACAACCCAACGATCTTTGCATACGACTGCATCGAAGCCTGCAGCATGTTCTTCTGCATCTCCAGGCGCAGCATGACCTCCGCCGGGTCGCTCTCACGAATCGAACTCTGGGTCTTCTTGTTCTCGGTGCTCAGCGCCTCGTTGGTTTCGGCCTGCACATCCAGCGCCTGTCCGCGCCCCCCGATGGAAGAGACCGACGAGGAGACCTGGTTGATCGCACTGCCGATGTTGCCAATGGCCGAATCCAGCGAGGCCAGGAAATGCTGCCGCGCGACAGGGTCGTTGTCCTGGGGCGTCATCAACGCAGAGCGCAGTTGGCCGATGGTATCGAGCACGTTCTGGGTCTGGTGGTTGTCCACCTTGACCGCAAACGAATCACCCGCCTCGGGTGCGCCCGACAATTCGAAACTGACGCCTGCAGCAGTAGCCGTGGTGCCATTCAGCGTCCCCGTCGACACCGGTCGGCTGTCGTCGGTCATGGGGGCAGCATACAGCTCGAACTCGGTCGCGCTGGTGAACTTGAGCACCGCGCCGCCGCCTGGAAAGGCCGCCTTGTATACCGAATCATCGCTGATCGCGGCACTGGTCACCTGGCTCGACGAGCTATTGCCCGGGCTTCGGGTACCGGCAATCGAATCGGCCTTGGAGCTCAGGCTGAAGGTATGTCCGGCAATGGCCGCATCCGGGTCATTCTCGTCCCCGGCCTTGAGGGAGATATCCAAGCGCAAGTCGATGCCACGGAAGCTGATGGTGGTGTTTTCATCCTTCGGATCGAACGTTCCCCCCTGGCTGGCTTCAAGCGTCACATCGTTGCCGTTTGCATCGAGGATCTTGTACTGGGTGCTGCTGGTGAATTCGATACTGTACGGCTCGCCGCTACGGAAGCGGTCATTGTAGGTCGCACTGCCAGAGACCTGACCGTTGGACAGGCTGACTCGGCCATCATCAATGCCTGGCGCGGTCAGGTGGGTCTCGCTGCGGCTGGTGTTTAGGGCCTGCTCGAAGGCACTGTAGCCCGTCTCGTTGGCCGCCAGGGTGAGCATGTCTCCGACCTGGAGCATCAACTGCCCCTGGTCGCCCTGATAGCTGTAGGTGCCGTCGGCGTTGCGCACATACGGTGGCGTGTCGCCTTTGGAACCGGAGAACAGGTACTTGCCGTTCTCATCCTTGCTGTTCATCAAAGAGAACAACTGCTCTTCCAGCGATGCGAGTTCGTCGGCGTTGGCCTTGCGATCGGAGTCGGTAAAACCACCATTGCCCGAGCTCACCGCCAGCTCATTGACCCGCTGCAGGATCGTACCAATGGCATTGAGCGTACTTTCCGCAGTCCCCAACGCGTTGCGCACATTGACGATATTGCCGCTGTACTGCTCCAGCAGGTTCTGCTGCTGTTCCAGTTGCAGCAGGCGCGCTGCGCCCACCGGGTCGTCGGCGGCGGTGCGTACGCGCAGGAAGTCGCTGGCTTCCTGAGACGTCTTGTTGACGTTGGAGAAGGTACGCTGGTAGTTCGCGCTGCTGGTGTTGTAGAACTGCGAAGTGGAGATGCGCACGGTCTACGGCTCCTTAAAGGCTGTTGATCAAGGTGGCGAAGGTTTCCTGGGCCGCCTTGATGATCTGCGACGACGCGGTGTAGTACTGCTGGAACTTGACCAGGTTGCCGACTTCTTCGTCGACGGACACGCCCGATACCGAGTTGCGGCTGTCCAGGGCGGACTGCTGCAAGGCATTGGTGGCATTGCCGTCCATGCTGGCCTGGGAGGTTTTGCCCCCTACATTGGAGACCAGCTTGGCGTAGGCATCGGTGAAGCTGATGCCCTTGCCGTCGGCACCGACTTCGACGGTGCCCTTGGTCTGCAGGTCGAGCACCGATTGGGCGTTGCGGTTGTCCGCCGAGCCCGCGCCGGTCAGCGATACGGTGAAACTGTCGCCGTTCTTCGGCGCACCGGAGACATTCATCTCGAAGGTGAAGGTCTTCTGGGTGCTGCCGTCCATGATCGGGTCGCCGTTGGCGTCGACCATCGGCACGGACAGCTGCAGCTTGTTTTCCTGGCCGGGGATGATGGTGCCGGTGCCGATGGCATTGCCCTTGGCGTCATACATCGTGTAGCCCTGGGGCGAGGCGCTGTCATCGCCAAACACCAGCTTGACCGGCGTCGAGTACTTCAGGCCCGTCTGCAGTTCGCTGCGCTGGGCCGCATCGTAGATGTCGAGCGACGAGGTCAGGGTCGGCTGGGTGATCGAACCGGTGCCCTTGTTGCCTGCGCCGTTGACGCCCGTCAGGGGGGCGGCCATGGCCAGGCGGTCCGGGTCGGTGAGCACCGATTCGATGGACGCGGCCGCGTTGCGGGTCGGGGTGATCTTGAAGCTGTCCCCGGCACTCACCGCGCCACCCTTGAGCGACAGGGTGAAACCGTCGATGACCGGAGCCGGGTCGTCATTGAGGTCGAAGGAGCCCATGTCGGTTCCCTCGGGCAGCTTGCGTACACTGTACTCGGTGGCGCTGGTGAAGGTCACCTGGTAATCGCTGGTGCTCAGCTTGCCGGTGTCCTTGATGGTGACGTCGAGGTTGCCGGAACCTGCACTGTTGCGCTGCGACGCCACACTGCGCTCGCTGATGGCCTTGGCACTGTTGATGTCGCCGAACAAGGTGGCGCCGAACTCGCCGTTCTTGTCGATGCCTTGCGCCAGCTGGCGGTTGATGGCATCGGCCACCACCAGAGCGACGCGGCCCAATTCATTGAGGGCCGGGTCCAGGGTGTCGCGCCGGTAGCGCAGCAGCCCACCAAGCTCGCCACCGCTGACACTGTTGGTGATATCCATCTTGGTGGAACCGCGGTTGAGCACCAGGCTCATGCGGGTCGGGTCGGTCTGGCTTGGCTCTACGCCCAGGGTCTGAGTAGTCTTGCCCAGCACCAGGGCCTGGCCGTTCTTCAGGTAGATGTCGTAGTTGCCTTCGCGCTCCACCACATCGGCACCGATCAGCGCGGTCAGCTCGCGTACGGCGCCGTCACGCTGGTCGAGCAGGTCGTTGGGGCTGCCCTGCACGGCCGAGATCCGGGAGATCTGGTCGTTGTACTCGGCGATGGTCGCGGTGAGCTTGTTCACCTTGTCGGTGATCGACGCCATGTTGGCGTTGATGTTGCTGTTCTGCTGGTTCAGTTGAGCCGACAGCGTGTTGAAACGCTTGGCCAGTGCCTGGGAGCTACCCAGCAGCAACTGGCGCGAGGCGTCCTCGTTAGGCTTGGCCGCGGCATCCTGCAGGGCACCGAAGAAGCTCTTGAGCGCAGCCGTGATACCGGTGTCGGCGCTCGACAGGGCGGTATCCAGCGGAGTGATCTGGTTCAGGTAGGAGGTGGCGTCACTGGACAGCGACGTGGTGGTACGCAGTTGGTTTTCCAGGAAGGCGTTGTACACCCGGCGCACGTCGGCCAGGGTGGTGCCACTGCCGATGAACACCTGGCCGTATTGCTGCGAGCCCTTGGTCTTCTGCACGATCTGCTGGCGAGAATAACTGTCCACATCGGCGTTGGCGATGTTGTTGCCCAGGGTATACATCCCCGATTGCGCGGCACCCAGGCCCGACATGCCAATATTGATCAAACTCGCCATGGTTCCAAACCCTTAAAGTTGCGTTGTGGTACCGAGCATTGCGTAGCTCTCGTACGACTTCATCTGTCTTGCGATCTGCGAGATCTTGCTGGCGTAGTTCGGGTCGGTGGCATACCCGGCCTTTTGCAGCTCCCGCACGAATTGTTCCGGGTTATCGGCCGCCTTCACCGCATCTTGATAGCGCGTGTTGTTCTGCAACAGGCTGACCAGGTCGTGGAAGCTGTCCTGGTAGGAGTCGTAGGAACGGAACGCCGCGGTCTCCTTGACGAACTGCCCACCACGGAACTCACTGGTGATCGCCCGCGCATGCCCGCCCTGCCAATTACCGGTGGCCTTGATGCCGAACAGGTTGTGGCTGCTGGTGCCGTCGGCGTTGCGCATCACCGACTTGCCCCAACCGGTTTCCAAGGCGGCCTGGGCCACCAGGTAGCGGGGGTCGATGCCGATGCGCTTGGCCGCCTGCTCGGCCATCGGCAGCATGGTGGCGACGAACTGGTCGCTGTCGCTGAAGGCCTTCTTCGGTGCCAGCGGTGGCTGCGCCACGGCACGGCCAAGAATGCGCAGGCCGTCATCCGGCACGGCGAAGCTGCGCGCGACCTGCTGCCCTTCGCGGGCCGGCACGGCGGCGGTGTTGCTGGTGGCCGCCGACGGCACGATGCCGGCCAGCAGACGGTCGGTGAGCTTGCCCGGCAGCGCCAGGCGCCGTGCATTGAGGGCCGCGACGTCGTTACGGGTCGCGGCTGATTCGCTGATACGCACCGGCTCGGCCACCTTGCTGCCCCACAATGCAGGGGCATGCCCCTCGATGCGTGGGAACGGGCTGGTATTGACGGATGGGCCCTTGTTCTTCGACAACTGGCGTACCAGCACATCCTGCAGGCCGATGCCGCCGCCCTCGCGCGACATGCTCACGGCCAGCTGCTGGTCATACATGTCGCGGTACTGCTTGACCGTCTCGCTGTTCATCGGGTTGTCGTCGGCCAGCACGTCGCTGGCCTTGCGCGAGGCCTTGAGCATCTCGCTGATGAACAGCGATTCGAACTCCTGGGCCACCTTGCGCACGTTGGCGTCGCTGTCGCGATCACCGTGCTTGAGCGAACTCAGGCGGTTGAGGTCGGTATAGGCGCCGCTGTCGGCGTGCCCGGAGACCAGGCTCTTGGGCGTCATGGGCAGGCCTCCTCAGATCACGATCAGGTCGGCCTGCAAGGCGCCGGCCTGCTTCAGGGCTTCGAGGATCGCCATCAGGTCGCTGGGCGCCGCCCCGACCTGGTTCACCGCACGGACGATCTCGTCCAGGGTGGTACCCGGGCCGAACTTGAACATCGGCTTGGCCTCCTGCTGGGCATTGACGCGAGAGCGCGGTACCACGGCGGTCTGGCCATTGGAGAACGGCCCCGGCTGGCTGACGATCGGGTCTTCGGTGATGGTCACGGTGAGGCTGCCGTGGGTCACCGCCGCCGGCGAGACCTTGACGTTCTGGCCGATGACGATGGTGCCGGTACGCGAATTGATGATGACCTTGGCCACGGCCTGGCCCGGGTCGATCTCCAGGTTCTCGAGGATCGACAGGTAGTCCACCCGCTGGCTGGGGTCCATGGGCGCGGTGACGCGCACCGAGCCGCCATCCACGGCCTGGGCGACACCCGGGCCGAGCAGTTCGTTGATCTTGTCGACGATGTGCTTGGCGGTGGTGAAGTCCGGACGGTTGAGGTTCAGCGTCAGGCTGTTGCCCTGGTTGAAGCCGCTTGGCACCGCACGCTCGACGGTGGCACCGCCCGGGATACGGCCAGCCGAGGGCACGTTGACGGTGATCTTGGAACCATCCCGCCCTTCGGCGTCGAAGCCGCCCACCACCAGGTTGCCCTGGGCCACGGCATAGACATTGCCGTCGATACCCTTGAGCGGGGTCATCAGCAAGCTGCCGCCGCGCAGGCTCTTGGAGTTACCGATGGAAGAAACGGTGATGTCGACCACTTGGCCGGGCTTGGCGAAGGCCGGCAGGTCCGCGTGCACCGATACTGCCGCCACGTTCTTGAGCTGCACGTTGCCCGACCCTGGCGGCACCTTGATGCCGAACTGCGAGAGCATGTTGTTGAAGGTCTGCAGGGTGAATGGGGTCTGGGTGGTCTGGTCACCCGTGCCGTTCAGGCCCACCACCAGGCCGTAGCCGATCAACTGGTTGGTACGCACGCCGGAAATGCTGGCGATGTCCTTCAGGCGCTCGGCCTGGGCGCCGAAGGCACAGGACAGAAGCAGGGTCGCGGCGATCAGCTGCCTTACGTTGAACATGGTCATTCGACTCAGAAGGGCCAGAGCGGGCTGATGAAGAAGCGGTCCAGCCAACCGGGCTGGCTGGCATCGGCGAAGGAGCCGGTACCCGAATAGGTGATACGCGCATCGGCCACACGGGTGGACGGCACGGTGTTGTCGGTGGCGATATCATCGGCGCGGATCAGGCCGGCGATGCGCACCAGCTCCTCGCCGGTGTTCAGGGTCAGCCACTTCTCGCCACGCACGGCGATGATGCCGTTGGGCAGCACCTCGGCCACGGTGACGGTAATCGAACCGGTCAGGGTATTGCCCTGGGTCGCCTTGCTGTCGCCCTTGGTGGCACGCTCGCCGCTATAGCCGGCCTCCAGCGACAGGTCACCGCCCCCGAACGGGTTGTTGGTGTTCGGGGTGGTGCCGAACAGCGAGGTCAGGCCGATGTTGGCATTGCTGTTCTTCTGGATCTGCGAACCTGCGTTCTTGCTCGCCGAAGTGCGCTCGTTGAGGGTGATGGTGATGATGTCACCCACCCGGAACGCCTTGCGGTCGGTGTACAGGTTCTGCTCGAAACCGGCCTGGTAGATCGAACCGTTGTTGGCCGCCGCGGGCAACGGGGTACGCGGCAACACCGGCGCGTAATACGGGTCGTTGGGCTTTGGCGTCGGCGCGACGCAACCGGCCAACAACACCGCGCCCCCGAGGGCGAAGACGGACAACAGACGATTCATGACGCTTACCTCACGGTGTAACGGGCTTGGGGCTTACAGCTGCTGGGTGACGAACGAGAGCATCTGGTCGGCGGTGGAGATGACCTTGGAGTTCATCTCGTAGGCGCGCTGGGTGGTGATCATGTTCACCAGCTCTTCCACGGTGCTGACGTTGGAGTTCTCCAGGGTCTGCTGCAAGGTGGTGCCGAAGCCGTTCAGGCCCGGGGTACCGATCTGCGGCGCACCGCTGGCGGCGGTCTCCAGGAACAGGTTGTTGCCGATGGCCTGCAGGCCGGCCGGGTTGATGAAGTCGGCGGTCTGGATGTTGCCGATGATCTGTGCGGCCGGGTTGCCGGCGGTGGTGATCGACACGGTGCCGTCCTGGCCGACGGTGAAGGTCTGGGCATCTGGCGGCACGACGATCGCAGGCTCCAGGGCGAAACCGTTGGCGGTGACGATCTGGCCGTCGGAGTTCAGGTGGAAGGTGCCGTCGCGGGTGTAGGAAACGGTGCCATCCGGTTGCAGCACCTGGAAGAAACCGCGGCCATTGACGGCCATGTCCAGCGGGTTCTCCGTGGTCTGCAGGCTGCCGGTCTGGAAGTTCTTCTGAGTGCCGACGATACGTACACCGGTACCGACCTGCAGTCCCGAGGGCAGCTCGCTGTCCTGGGTCGACTGGGCACCGGGCTGGCGCTTGACCTGATACAGCAGATCCTGGAATTCGGCACGATCACGCTTGAAGCCGGTGGTCGAAACGTTGGCCAGGTTGTTGGAGATGACGGTCAGGTTGGTGTCCTGGGCGGACAGGCCGGTCTTAGCGACCCAAAGAGCCGGAAGCATTTAGTGTTCTCCTCGTGCGCCTGTTTTACGGCACCCGTTCAAAAGTGATTAGCCGATTTGCAAAACCCGAGCCATGGCTTCATCGCCTTCCTTGGCCGCGTTCATCATCTTGACGTGCAGCTCGAACTGGCGGGACAGGGCCAGTACCGAGGTCATTTCCTCGACGGCGTTGACGTTGCTCGACTCCAGGAAACCCGACACCACCTTGACGTTGACGTCGGCATCGGCCGGCTGGCCGCTGGTGGTGTGGATCATGCCGTCCAGGCCCTTGGTCAGGCCCTTGGTATCGGGGTTGACCAGCTTGATGCGATCGACCTCGGCCATCACCCGCGGGTCTTCACCCATGGCGCGGATGCTGATGGTGCCGTCTTCGCCGATCTCCACCTTCTGCTCCGGCGGAATGGCGATCGGGCCGCCATTGCCGATGACCGGCATGCCGTTGCCGGCACGCAGCACGCCCAGGGCATCGATGTTCAGGCTGCCGGTGCGCACGTAGGCTTCGCTGCCGTCCGGTGCCTGCACGGCGATGAAACCGTCACCGCTGACGGCTACGTCCAGCTCGCGGCCGGTTTCCACCAGGGCACCTGCGGTAAAGTCGGTCGCCGGGCGTTCGGTCATGGCAAACGCACGCGCCGGAAAGCTGTCGCCGAACACCGGCATCGACCGCGCCTGCTCCAGGTCGCGCTGGAAGCCGTTGGTGGAAACGTTCGCCAGGTTGTTGGCGTGGGCCCGCTGGGCCAGCGCGTTCTGGCTGGCGCCGGTCATGGCCACGTAAAGCATCTTGTCCACAATCATCCTCCGCTGCACCGACGACCGATTGCCGCCAGCGTTGCTTTGCAGGCACTAAAGCAAGTTCCGAACCAACTTTTCGAAATCATGAAAAAGCCTGTGAATACGGGCTTTGAGGGACGCCTTTGGAATGGACGACGCCGGATATCCGGCGCCATCTTGCCGCTGACGGCAATCGGCTACGGCTCGCGACAACCGGCATTGTTGTAGGGCCCGGCAAAGCGCTTCCACCCCTCCCCAGGCGACCACTGCGAACACACCAAGCGCCCGTCGGCCTGGCTTTCCCAACGCCACCAGGGCGCCGCGGCCGCCTGCGCCTGGAGCAGACACAGCGCTGCGGCGAGCATGACGATCCATTTCTTCATGAGCCTTACCTCGAAAACGACGAACCCCTTTACCGGGAAAGGGGTTCGCACGCACTCGACCGACCAGTGACCGTCAGGTCATCTGGATGATGGTCTGCATGATGGTGCTTTCGGTGGAGATGGTCTTGGCGTTCGCCTGATAGTTACTCTGCGCCTTGATCAGCTCGACGAGCTCCTGGGTCAGGTTGACGTTGGACGCCTCCAGCGAGTTGGACTCGACGCTCCCCAGCGTGCCGGTCTTCGGCGCATCGATGCCAGGAATGCCCGAGGAGTATGTCTCGGTCCAGCGGGTACCACCGATCTGCTGCAGGCCCTGCTCGTTAGCAAAGCTGGCGATGGCGACCTGACCGATGGCGCGGGACTGCTGGTTGCTGAAGCTGGCGAACAACACGCCGGTGGAGTCGATGCTCAGGCTCGACAGGATGCCGGTGGCATAGCCATCCTGGGACTGCGACATGCGCGCCGTCTCGGTGTTGTAGGAGGTCGTGCTGTTCATCGACAGGCGCATGCCGTCTGCATTGCCTGCAGCACCATTGGCAGCCCAGTCGCCTGCAGCGTTCTTCGCCGCCGGCACCCAGCCGGTCATGGTGAAGGTGTTGTTGCTGACCGTGAACGAGGAGCCCGCCGGATGACCGGTGTTGTCAGCTGCCATGCTCTTGACGGAGCCATCGCTGTTGAAGCTGATGGTGCCGGTCAGTGGCGCCTCGGAGGCCGGATCGAATGGATTGCGACCGTCCACCAGGGTGTACATGGTCCATTCGTTGGTGCCAGTCTTGCGATAGAACTGCTCCATAGTGTGCTCGTTGCCCTGGCTGTCGTACACCTTGGTCGGGAACGACTTGGTGTAGGTGGTTTCATCAGCAGGGTCGAACGGCTTGTTCGGCACCAACACCGGCGGGGTGCTGTCATCGTAGACTTCCAGCGGAATGTCGGTGGCCGAGGAATTCAGGTTGATGCCCTGGTCGATCAACGAGGTGGCCTTCGGCGCCAGCGCGGACGTATCGATGCGCAGGTCGCTCAGCACACCCTTCTGGATCTTGCCGGTCGAATCGGCGGCGTAGCCCTGCAGGCGCAGGCCGTCCGAGGTGACCACATAGTTGTCCTTGTTGGTCTGGAACGCGCCAGCCCGGGTGTAGACCATCGAGCCGTTGTCCGACAGGACGAAGAAGCCCTGGCCCTGGATGCCCATGTCCAGCACGTTGCCGGTGTTGTTGATGTCACCCTGGCTGAACTGCTGGGAAACCGCGGCCAGGCGTACGCCGTTGCCGACCTGGTTCTTGCCTACGCCCAGGCGGTTGGCGCCGGCGTACACGTCGGCGAACTCGGCACGCGAGGACTTGAAGCCGGTGGTGTTGACGTTGGCGATGTTGTTACCGGTGACGTCCAACTGCTTGTTGGCTGCGTACAGACCGCTAAGACCGATATTGAAAGACATGTAGAAGCTCCTTGTGCCGCGCTAGCCGGCCTTAGATACCAATGGTTTGCACGCTGGAAAGGGAAACTTTGCCGAGCCCGGCCAGGTTGAGCATCATCTCGCCATTGGGGTTGATGCTGACGCTGGTGACCTTGGCCGGCAGCAGGGTGGACAACTGCACCGCCTTGCCATCCACCGTGGTGGTGGCGGCGAAGCTGTAGGTACCAGGATCGACTTTCTCGCCCTTCTCGTTGGTGCCGTCCCAGATGAAGTCGGCATAACCGGCCTTCTGTTCGCCCAACTCGATGGTCTTGACGACGTTGCCGTCCTTGTCCTTGATGGTGACCTTCGCCTCGCCCACACTTTGCGGCACGACGATCTGGCCATTGAAGCTCTCGGCGGTATCGACCACGGCCTTGTCGTTCTGCACGACCACCGAGCGCCCGACCAGCGATGAGGCCTGCAGCGCCTGGGACGAACCCAGCGCACCGGCAATGGAGTTGACGGTGCTGTTGAGCGTTGTGATGCCCTCCAGGCTGCTGAACTGCGCCAACTGCGCCACGAACTCGCTGTTGTCCTGCGGGTCGAGCGGATTCTGGTGCTGCATCTGGGTCACCAGCAATTGCAGGAACGCATCCTTGCCCAGCGCATTCTTGTCGGCGGGCTCGGCCGTGGTTTTCTTGGTGGTGCCCGTACTCACGCCCGAAGCCGACAGGACGTCGTTCAGGTTCACACCACTGGTGCTATCGATAGCCATGGTCCGTATTCCTTATCACTGACCCAGGGTCAGGACCTTCTGCATCATGGTCTTGGCGGTGTTCATCAGTTCGGCGTTGGTCTGGAACGCACGGCTGGCGGAGATCATGTCGGCCATCTCCTCCACCACATTGACGTTCGGGTAGTAGACGTAGCCGTCTTTGTTCGCCGCCGGGTGGTTGGGCTCGTAGCGCGCCTCGAGGTTGCTCTGGTCCTCGACGATGCCCATCACCTGTACGCCCTGCCCCGCCTCGCCCTGGTCCTGGAACAGCGACTGGCCGGCGCCATCCTGGGCCTGCTGGAAGGTGGTGGCGAACACCGGGTGGCGTGCGCGGTAGGTCTGGTCGATGCTCGAGGACACGGTCTCGGCGTTGGCGATGTTCGAGGCAACGGTGTTGAGGCGGGTGTTCTGCGCACTCATGCCGCTACCGGCAATGTTGAAGACACTGGCAAGGGACATGGTCACTCTCCGCGCAGGGCCGAAATCAGCCCTTTGAATTTACTGTTGAGCAGGGTGAAGCTGGCCTGGAAGCCAATGGCGTTCTCTGCGTAGTTCGACTGCTCGATCTGCGCATCGACAGTGTTCTGGTCGATCGAAGGCTGCATCGGTGTGCGGTACTTGAGGGTGTCATCGCCCATGGCCAGGCCCTGGGCCTCGATGTGCCGGGTGTTGGTACGATCCAGGGCGATGCGGCCGTCCTGCTGCTTGGCCGCCTCGGCGGCGAGCACCGCCGAGAAATCCATGTCGCGCGCCTTGTAGTTGGGCGTGTCGGCGTTGGCGATGTTGTTGGCCAGGACCTCGGCGCGCTGGGCGCGGAAGCTCAATGCCTGCTCATGGATGCCGAGCGCCTTGTCGAAGCTGATGCTCATGTCTGGGAAACCTTCGAAGGTTGACCGGAAGAATCGTGAGCAGGCTAGAGCAAGGTTTGTGCCAAGCGACAGGGGCCCAGTAAAACCGGGGGTTTGGGGCGCAGGTGGCAAAGCGGGATGCCAGAAAAGCGGCAAAGTGCTTCCGCCTGGTGAAGGGAAAGCGGCAATCGCGTGGTGGCAAAAGCGGCAAAACAAAAAATTGACACCAATTGAGCCATGGTCGAACCACGCACAGCTTGAGGCCCAGGGTCTGGGCGAACCAGATCGCTCTCGAGCTATACCATCGACGATTTTGTCGGCGATTTCAGTGAAGTTTGCGAATTTTCCCACAAGCCACACGGAAATGATCACCATTTTTTCGTGATGTGATTTCCCCCTGCACACGCTGTCAGGGAGACACCACATGTTTCTGGGCCACTACATACCCTCGTGGCAGGAAATCGAGTCACGCATCATCAATGAAATGGGCTATCAAGGAGGCGCCCATTTCCGCACACACCTCAACGAACAGGTCGCCTCGCTGGCGCTCAACCTACGCCGGGTCAGAGCCGTTCAGTCGGCCTTCGACCAGGCTGAATGGCAAGCTGCACGTATGCTGCGCCAACGCTTCGCCGACCTCGAAATCGCCAGCATCGTCGACGAACTGCTCATCGTCGTGAGGCAGATGGCGATGATCGTCGCCAGCGGCGTCATCACCGGCGGCGCCATTGGTGCAGGAATAGGCGTATTGGGTGCAGGAGCGGGCGCCATTCCCTTTGCCGGCGCGGGCGCGGCGATGGGTCTTAAGGTCAGTGGCTGGATCCTCGGCGTACTGGGGCTGGCGTCCATCGCCGAGTTTTTCATCGACGGCCTGCCACGCATCGGCGAGTACTACCTCGATGGCATCTGCATAGCCTGGAAAGGTACGCGTGGCGACGAAGGTCTGAGCCCATTCAGCCAGGACGACCCGCATGCGGTATCCCGAGCCGCCCATCATATTGCCCTGGGCCATGTAGAAGTCGTGGTGTTGCTACTGGGCGCGATTGTGTCCTACCTCACGCGCGGGCGAGGCGACGCCCGGGTGCTGGCGCAGGAGATGGCGGCCAGCCGCAAAGGTGCGCGGCTGGGGCAATGGATGCTCAAGCATGAAGAAGGGTTGAAGAAACGGCCGGATCTGCAGGTGCCGGAGCGGCGCAAGGGGGCGGTGGGTGACCCGCAACCGGTTCGCCCGAATCAGCCCAAGAAGGAGCCAATGAAGGCCCACCCCGGCACGATGGCATTGCATAATGTTGAATGCTTCAAAGCTGACAAAGTGCCGGAATACAAAATAGGAGAATTCAAACGACAGTTGAATGGCCAGGAAGATGGGCTCAACGGGATGACTGTTGAAGAATTTTTGGAAAAAGTTGAAAGCCCGAACCAGCGAAACAAAGGGCTTGCCCAGAGAGCGAGAAGGAAGGAACAGGAAGTCATCCAGGAAAAATTTGCAAAAGAGCTCAGGAAAACCATGGATCCATCTGAAGCGCAACGGATCGCAGTAGAAAAAGCCCGAAACCGCATGTCAATCACAGCGGCACTACACAACCCAGACCTCATCGCAGGAGGTCGAGACGTCATATCGGACTTTGGGGACCGACAAGTAAACTCAATAATAGGACCCCAATGGAAAACAAAGATACCCAACTTGAAGAAAGCGGCCGAAACGGTACCACTGGAGCTCAGAGGCTCAACCCGCATGAATATAAAACTACACAAATGCTAACGCAAGGCGATTGAAATGGACAAAATTTTTTCCAAGTTCATTGAAAACTTCGGCCTACCGATTGACCGCCGGGAAGTACCCACCTCCACAATCGAAAGATACAGAGACAAGCTTCCTTCCAAGCTCTTGGAATATTGGTCCGAACATGGATGGGGAGGCTATGGAGAGGGCATATTCTGGCTGGTCAACCCACAAGAGTATGACGCCGTAGTTTCCTGCTGGATTGCAGGCACCGCATTTGACTCACATGACAACTATCACTTGATTGCAAGAAGCGCTTTTGGAGACTTATATCTATGGGGCGAAAAAACTGGATTCTCACTGGAAATAGCAAGCCTTAGCTCTCAGTACGTCTTCTATAAAACTGATTTTACAAAAGAACAGCTCAACTCCGAACTTCAAGGCTTTATCCTATCAAGAAAAGTCGACTCAAATGATTTCAATGACCTTTTCAATCCCGCCAGAGAAAAGCTTGGCAGACTTAAACATGATGAGATGTACGGCTTTTTCCCTGCACTCATGCTGGGTGGCTCCGACTCCCTGCAGCACCTTCAAAAAGTCAGCGCCATTGAGCACTTGGTCTTTCTTGCGCAACTGGCAGACCTGCAGCCTTATCCCTTCTCCGAGCAACCCGATTGATGCTGCAACCACTCAATGAAGTAGCACTATCACGGCCCAAGCGCCGTCAGGCGCCTGGCACCTATATGATGGGCGGGCCTAGCCAGGTGGAGCATCTCGAAAAGGTCAAGGCCGTAGAGCACCTACTTTTCCTTTCACAACTCACTGAACTCGAGCCTTACAGCTTCTCTGACTTCTGAAGCTGAACCTCACAGCCTCCACCTACCTCATTTGGCCTGGTAGATGATCCCCGGGCTGCACTGCACCATCTGGTAGTGGTCCGGCAAGCCGTTGAGCGCCTCGGACGCGCCGAGGAACAGGTAGCCACCGGGCTTGAGGGTGCTGTGGATGCGCAGCAGGATGTCCTTCTTGACCTGGGCCGAGAAGTAGATCAGCACGTTGCGGCAGAACACGATGTCGAACTTGCCCAACGCCGCGTAGCTATCGAGCAGGTTGAAGGAGCGGAACTCCACCCGGCTGCGGATCGGCGCCTTGACCGCCCAGCGGCCCGGGCCCTTGGTGTCGAAGTAGCGCTGCAGGCGCTCCTGGGACAGGCCACGGCCGATGGCCAGGCTGTCGTATTCGCCGGTCTTGCAGTTGGTCAGCATCGACCCGGACAGGTCGGTGGCGACGATCTGCGCGCCCATCTTCAACTGGCCCAGGTTGCTGCGCTCGAACTCATCGATGGCCATGGAGATCGAGTACGGCTCCTGACCCGAGGAGCAGGCCGCCGACCAGATACGCAGGCGCTGGCCGGGGTTGTTCTTGATGAACTCCGGGATGACCTTGTTCTTGAGCACCTCGAAGGGGTAGGTGTCGCGGAACCACAGGGTCTCGTTGGTCGTCATGGCGTCGACCACCTGCTCGCGCAAACCGCCCCGTGGCTGGCTCTGGATACGCTGCACCAACTCGCCCAACGACTTGATGCCCTGCTGCTCCATCAGCTTGTTGAGACGGCTGGAGACCAGGTACTGCTTATTCTCGCCCAGCAAGATGCCACAGGCTTTCTCCAGGAAGACCCGGAACTGTTCGAAATCCAAATTACCCGTAGACAATGCTGCCGCCTCTTTCCAATCGCTGGTGCCGGGGGGCAGGCCCCCGGCGGTTTCAATGCGTCGCCTTGATCCGGTCGACCACCCGCTGGGCCAGGTCGTCCGGCTTGAACTTGGCCAGGAAGTCGTCGGCACCGACCTTCTTGACCATCGCCTGGTTGAAGACGCCGGACAGCGAAGTATGCAGCACGATGTGCAACTTTTGCATGCGTGGATCGCTGCGAATCTCCGCGGTCAGGGTATAGCCGTCCATCTCCGGCATTTCAATGTCGGAGATCATCATCAGGAATTCTTCATCCGGGTGCTTGCCCTCCTCCACCAGCTTGTGCAGGTAGTCCAGGGCCTGGCGGCCGTCGTTGAGCGCCACCACCTCGACACCCACCGCCTGCAGGCAGCGGCTGACCTGCTTGCGCGCAACCGACGAGTCGTCGACCGTGAGCACCCGCAGCATCACTGCCTTGTCTTGCACCTCGGCATCGATCACCCCGGCAGAAATGGCCTCGGAGGCCGGCGACACCTCGGCCAGCACCTTCTCCACGTCAACGATCTCCACCATGCGGTTGTCCACGCGGGTGACCGCCGTCAGGTAGTGGTCGCGACCGGTACCCTTGGGTGGCGGGTGGATCTCTTCCCAGTTCATATTGACGATGCGTTCGACCGAATGCACCAGAAAACCCTGGGTCTTGGTGTTGTACTCGGTGATGATCACGAAGCTGTTGCGTGTTTCTTCCCGCAGGCCGGGCAAGCCGGTCGCCATCGACAGGTCGAGGATGGGAATGGTTGCTCCGCGGATGTTCGCCACGCCACGCACCACCGGGTGGGACTTGGGCATCACGGTCAGCTCCGGGCACTGCAGCACTTCCCGCACCTTGAATACGTTGATGCCATAGAGCTGTTCGCCATTGAGGCGGAACAGCAACAGCTCCAGGCGATTCTGCCCCACCAGTTGCGTACGCTGGTTGACCGAATCCATGACTCCAGCCATGCCAGACTCCTCTAGTTCTCGCCTATGTACCGAATCGGCACGGGCTTTGCTTTTTTGAGCGCCATGTATATGAAAACGACATTTTTCCGACGTCTGACGCGCCTGCTGGGCGGCTCGCTGGCCATGATCTGCCTGCTGGCCCCCGGCAACCGAGCGCTGGCCGATGCGGTTACCTTGCCTGAACAGCTTATCGGCGTCACCCAAGGGTTTCTTGAATTCACCGTGGAGGACTACCTGGCCACCAGCCAGACGCCGGGCCGCTACGAGATCCAGGTCAACACCCTCGACCCGCGCCTGCGCATGCCGACATGCAGCCAACAGCTGGACGCTTCGCTGGAGAGCCCGGCACAACCGCTGGGCAGGGTCACGGTACGGGTGCGCTGCGCCGGCAGCGCGCCGTGGACGGTATTCGTGCCGGCCCAGGTGCGCTTGTTCCGCGACGTGGTGGTGATGGCGCGCCCGCTCAAGCGCGAAAGCGTCATCGGCGAAGGCGATGTGAGCCTGCGGGAACGGGACGTGGGCACGCTCAACCAAGGCTTTCTCACCGATCTGGACCAGGCCGTGGGCATGAAGCTGCTGCGCCCGACCGTGCTGGACCAGGTGCTCACGCCACAGCATCTGGAACAAGCCGAGGTGGTGCGCAAGGGCGATCACGTGGTGATCATCGCCCGCAGCGGCAGCCTGAGCGTGCGCATGCCGGGCGAAGCCTTGAGCAAAGGCGGCCTGTCGGAGCAGATCCGCGTGCGCAACCTGAACTCCAAGCGGGTGGTCAAGGCACGAGTGACCGGGCCAGGCCAAGTCGAGGTGGCCATGTAGTATTGGGCCTGCCAAGGCTCTAGTCCCTGTAGGAGCGGGCTTGCCCCGCGATTGGCCCTGCCAGGGAAACGCCATGAAGGCTAGCGACAAGGAACTGCTTTTCCTAGACTGTGTCAGAAAACGGGTTATGTGAACTTGCGCACAGGCGCCGACAAATTCGCGCCTAAAGTTTTTTTCGGGTTGGCCGAAAACAAGGCAAGCGTCCAAATTCCCAGAGGTTTCTACAATCATGGTCATCGACTTCAGTCGTTTGAATAATGCGCCATCCATCACCGGTGGCGTTCGCGGCAATACCGCGACCGGCAACGCCGAGAAAGCCGGCGAAACCAGCCAGGCGGCCAAGCCCGACGCCAGCGGAGAAGCCGTACATCTCAGCCAGGAGGCCCAGCAGTTGCAGAAGATCAGCGACCAGCTGCGTGATCAACCTGAAGTCAACAGCGCCCGCGTGGCCCAGTTGAAGCAGGCCATCGCAGAGGGTAGCTACAAGGTCGATGCCGAGCGGGTCGCCAGCAAACTGCTTGATTTCGAAGCCCAGCGCTAACCCTTTGGGGCGCTGACTTCAAAGGACGTAACGAGCCAAGAGCCAGCCATGCACGACACTACCCTGCTGCAATTGATCGAAAACGACATCGCGCCCACCCAGGAGCTGCTCGAACTGCTTCAGAAGGAAGCCGTCGCCCTGCATGGCCGTGATATGGCGCTGCTGGAGCATATCCTGGCGCGCAAACAGTCGTTGATCGTCTTGCTCGAGCAGCAGGGCATGCGACGCAACCAGCTGCTCACCGGGCTCGGCCTTTCCGCTGACCGCGAAGGCGTGAAGGCCTTGGCGGAACAATCAACGGTAGGCGAGGTCTTGCTGCAACGTTTGGACGCGCTCTCCCAATTGATGGATGCCTGCCAAGCCGCCAACGCGACCAACGGCCGGATCATCCAGGTGCAACAGCTCGCCACCGCCAACCAGATCCGCATCCTCAACGGCGGCGACTCTCCCTCGCTCTACGACAGCCGTGGCACCACCTCGCCCATGGCCAAGGCACGGGCTATCAGTCAAGTGTGATTACCGCTATCAAGGCACGGAACATACTGGCAAAATGCCGTTACTTGCGTGTGTCGTTTTTGCCTGGAGATTGAAAACCCGTGTTCAATGAAACCGATGCCCCGCAACCGCCGAAGGTGCTGACCACGCCTTTGGAGATCGCGGCCAACCTGCGCCAGCTGCAAGATAGCCATGATCCCTTGATCATCACCTTCCACGAGCGCAGCCAGCGGTTCCAGAGCTACGTGGTACACGTGGACCGTGACAGCAATACCCTGGCGCTGGATGAGATGATTCCGCGCGACGGGGAAAAATACATCGAGAACGGCGAACCGTTCCGCATCGAAGGTTTCCATGACGGGGTGCGCATCGCCTGGGATTGCAACACCGCACCGACCATCACCGAGATCAACGGCCACCGCTGCTACCGCAGCGCCCTGCCCAGCGAAGTGACCTACCACCAACGGCGCAACGCCTTCCGCGCCGCGCTCAAGCTGTCGCAGCTGGTCGATATCGTGCTCGACGGCGAAAAGCTCAAGGGCAAGGGCGCCCTGCGCGGCAAGCTGCTGGATATCTCCGCCACCGGTTGCAAGCTGCGCTTCGAGGGCAATGTGGAAGAGCGCCTGCAACTGGGCCAGGTCTACGAGCGCTTTGCCGCTGCGGCCCCGCTGGGTATCCCGCAAGCGATGGTGGAACTGCGCCACCTGCACTTCGAGGAGCGCGCCAATACCACGTTCGCCGGGGTACGCTTTCATAACCTCAATGGCCAACTGCAGCGCAAGGTCGAGAGCTTCGTGTACCAATTGCAGCGTGAGGCACGGCGGTTCGACAAAGACGACTATTGAGCCTTGCTGGGCCATGAAAAACGCCACCCGATCGGGTGGCGTTTTCGTTTTTACAGCTCTAGGGGAAGAATTGCGGGACAAGCCCGCGATGAGGCCGACCCTGCCACCTAGATCGACTTATCGACCTCGGCCTGCGGCTCGGCCTCTTCGGCTTTGGCCTTCTGTTCCTCAGCCTCGGTATCCTCCGCGGCCACCGGCGCCTGCATCACCTCCTGCACGGTCGCCTCATCCACCCGCGGGTCGAGCGCCGCCGACAACGGCGAACCGGCCGCTGGCATGGCCACGTGGCCCAGTGGCGCGTCCTGCACCTGGTGCAACCCGGTGACCGCCTTCGGCCGGATACGCCACACCAGCACCAAGGCGAAGAACAGGAAGAAGGCGTACAGCATCTGCGGCCCCAACGCTTTCATCAGCACCCCCGCCGCCAGCGGCCCGATACAGGCCCCCACGCCGTAGGTCACCAGCAACATGGCCGTCAACGAGACACGCCGCTCGCTTTCGACATGGTCGTTGGAAAACGCGACCGCCAGCGGATACAGGCAGAACTGCAGCAGCGAAATCACGAAACCGATGGCGAACAGCAACTCCAGCGGCACGCTGGGCAGCACCGCCAGCGGCAATGCCGCCAGCGCCAGGCCGATCGAGACGCTACGGATCAGCACGGCTCGGTCGTAGCGGTCCGACAGCCAACCGAGCGGCCACTGCACCACCAACCCCGCGAAGATGCAGCTACCCATGAACAGACCGATCTGCTCGGTGGTCAGCCCCTGTTTGGCCGCATACAACGGCGCCAGGCCGTAGAACGAACCCACGATCAGGCCCGAACCCAGCACCGTGGACAGGGACTGGGGTACCCGTTTGAGGAAGAACTTCGGCTCCATCGGCGCCGGGCGCAACGGTGCCGGGTGGATGCGCCGGGTCATCGCCACCGGCACCAGGCACAAGGCAAAACACATGGCCACCAGCATCAGCAGTTCAGGGCCAAGCTCCGGATGCACCACCAGGATCAGCTGGCCGAGTACCAGGCCCAGGTAGGAGGCGATCATGTAGCCGCTGAACACTGCCCCGCGGTGCTTCACATCGGCCTGCTCGTTGAGCCAGCTCTCGATGACCATGTACTGGCACATCATCCCCAGGCCGACGATCATCCGCAGCCCTACCCAGACCGGCAACCAGTTGGTCATGCCATGCCCGAGCACGGCGGCACACACGATGCCGGCGCACGTGGCATAGGCGCGTATGTGCCCGACCCGGCCGATCAGCCGGTGGCCGATCTTGCCGCCCACCGCCAGGCCGAAATAGTTGGCGGCCATCAAGGCGCCGACCCAGAGGCTGTCCACATGGTCGGCGGCCAGGCGCAGGGCCAAGTAGGTACTGAGCAGGCCCGAGCCGATCAACATCATCAGCGCGGCGAAATACAACGACTGAAACGGCTTCCAGATATTTCGCATAAGTCCCTAGCGGCTCCCGAGTCAGGTGGCGATGGGTTGCAGACAAGCATAAGGGCAAATGCCAGGGAATGAGTGCAGTGGCAGGTAAAATGCTGTTGCCGGGGCGCGTCCGGTGCAGGTCATGTCGTGATCAGGCCTGTACAGCAGGCTGAAAGGCCCCTTCCGCTGGCTGAAACGCATCCATGTCCCAAGTCGACAGGCAGTGCCTTAGCCTGGGCTACCGCCTCAGCAATCATCGGAGACTTACATGATAAGGGCCAATTTCACCGCTACGCTGTATAGCCGCCACCGTGGTCAGATCGTTGTTGCAGACAACAACGTACACCCAGTTCTTGGCCTGGATGAAGACGGCTGGCTGTGCACGACAGCCGCGCGCAGGAGCATGCCACGCAGCGCGAATGAATTCCAACGACTCGCATTCCATTTTGAATTCATCGAGCACCGTGAAGACCGCACGCACTACTACATTACCTGCGCAGAACACTGGGCCTATATTGGCGCCCGGCTTGAAAGCAGTGGCAATGGCTGGCTAGGCCTGTATGGTACGCATGTGGCCGGGCGGGTCCGGGATGTGCTCAACGCCCCACATCCGTACAACCTGCTACGTACCAGGCCCTACTGGAAAATCGAAACGCTCCAGCCATGGGACGGCACACTGAAGAACGCCAGCAATATTCCCTTCTACCTGCGGGACATGAACGGCTACCGCGTTGCGGAGTCGCTCTCGGACCATGTCCCGGTAATTGACCTGGCCCGCCAGTACTACCTCAATGCCAGTGAGCGTACCGGTGACGTCCTAGAATTCTACCTAAGCGATATTCAGCTGACCTAACCAGCAAGCATAGTGCTCGGACGGCTACTCTCGCAATGTCATGCCATTGGCCGGCAGTGGCAAGGCCGTCTTGTAGCGCACCTGCTTCAAGGCGAAACTGGAACGGATGTTGGCCACCCCTGGCAACCGCGTCAGGTAATCCAGGAATCGTTCCAGCGCCTGGATGCTGGGCAACAGTACTCGCAACAGATAGTCCGGATCGCCCGTCATCAGGTAGCACTCCATCACCTCGGGCCGCTCGGCGATTTCTTCCTCGAAGCGGTGCAGCGACTGCTCCACCTGCTTCTCCAGGCTCACATGGATGAACACGTTCACGTCCAGCCCCAGCACCTCGGGCGCCAGCAGGGTCACTTGCTGACGGATGACCCCCAGCTCCTCCATGGCCTTGACCCGGTTGAAGCAAGGCGTCGGCGACAGGTTCACCGAGCGGGCCAGCTCTGCGTTGGTGATGCGGGCGTTTTCCTGGAGGCTGTTGAGAATGCCGATATCCGTACGATCGAGTTTGCGCATGAGACAAATTCACCGGTTTTTTGTGTTTATGCGGAATGTTTATCTGGCCCGTCAGGCAAAGGCAATCAACTTGAGAGAAAAATTCTCTGGCCATCCCCCTATGATGTATTTAGCGCTGACTTACCAGTCACAAGCCGGTACTCAGCGGCGACCGCTTCAAAGCTCACAAAAACAACATTCGAGCGAGCGTAAAAGGCATGAACGAGTACGCCCCCCTGCAGCTGCATGTGCCCGAGCCTACCGGCCGGCCAGGCTGCCAGACCGATTTTTCCTACCTGCGTCTGAACGACGCCGGTCTTGTCCGTAAACCTCCTGTCGATGTGGAGCCCGCCGACACCGCGGATCTCTCCTATAGCCTGATTCGCGTCCTGGACGAGCACGGCAACGCCGTCGGCCCCTGGGCCGAGGACATCGACCCGCAGGTCCTGCGCCAAGGCATGCGCGCCATGCTCAAGACGCGGATCTTCGACAACCGCATGGTCGTCGCCCAGCGCCAGAAGAAGATGTCCTTCTACATGCAGAGCCTGGGCGAGGAAGCCATCGGCAGTGCCCAGGCCCTGGCGCTGCAATACACCGACATGTGCTTCCCAACCTATCGCCAGCAGAGCATTCTGATGGCCCGGGACGTCTCCCTGGTCGAGATGATCTGCCAGCTGCTGTCCAACGAGCGCGACCCGCTCAAGGGCCGCCAGCTGCCGATCATGTACTCGGTGCGCGAAGCCGGCTTCTTCACCATCAGCGGCAACCTGGCCACCCAGTTCGTGCAGGCGGTCGGCTGGGCCATGGCCTCGGCGATCAAGGGCGACACCAAGATCGCCTCGGCCTGGATCGGCGACGGCGCCACCGCCGAGTCGGACTTCCACACCGCCCTGACCTTCGCCCACGTCTACCGCGCCCCGGTGATCCTCAACGTGGTCAACAACCAATGGGCCATCTCCACCTTCCAGGCCATCGCCGGGGGTGAATCGACCACCTTCGCCGGCCGTGGCGTGGGTTGCGGCATCGCTTCGCTGCGGGTCGACGGCAACGACTTCATCGCGGTCTACGCCGCCTCGCGCTGGGCCGCCGAACGCGCCCGCCGTGGCCTGGGCCCGACCTTGATCGAATGGGTCACCTACCGCGCAGGCCCGCACTCGACCTCCGACGACCCGTCCAAGTACCGCCCGGCCGACGACTGGAGCCACTTCCCACTGGGCGACCCGATCGCGCGTCTGAAGCAGCACCTGATCGCCAGCGGCCATTGGTCCGAGGAAGAACACCAGGCGGTCACCGCCGAGCTCGAGGCCGAGATCCTCAAGGCCCAGAAGGAAGCCGAGCAGTACGGCACCCTGGGCAATGGCCACATCCCGAGTGCCGCCTCGATGTTCGAGGACGTGTACAAGGAAATGCCCGAACACCTGCGCCGCCAGCGCCAGGAACTGGGGGTCTGAGATGAACGATCACAACAACAGCATCCATCTGGAATCCGCCATGTCCACCACCACCATGACCATGATCCAGGCCCTGCGCTCGGCCATGGACATCATGCTCGAGCGCGACGACAACGTGGTGATCTACGGCCAGGACGTCGGCTACTTCGGCGGCGTGTTCCGTTGCACCGAAGGCCTGCAGGCCAAGTACGGCAAGTCGCGGGTGTTCGACGCGCCGATTTCCGAGAGCGGTATCGTCGGCACTGCCGTGGGCATGGGCGCCTATGGCCTGCGCCCGGTGGTGGAGATCCAGTTCGCCGACTACTTCTACCCGGCCTCCGACCAGATCGTCTCGGAGATGGCCCGCCTGCGCTACCGTTCGGCCGGCCAGTTCACTGCCCCGCTGACCTTGCGCATGCCCTGTGGCGGCGGCATCTACGGCGGTCAGACCCACAGCCAGAGCCCGGAGGCGATGTTCACCCAGGTCTGCGGCCTGCGTACGGTGATGCCATCCAATCCCTATGACGCCAAGGGCCTGCTGATCGCCGCCATCGAATGCGACGACCCGGTGATCTTCCTGGAGCCCAAGCGCCTGTACAACGGCCCGTTCGACGGCCACCACGACCGCCCGGTGACGCCGTGGTCCAAGCACCCGCAGAGCGCGGTACCCGACGGCTACTACCAGGTCCCGCTGGACAAGGCTGCCATTGCTCGCCCAGGCAACGACGTGACCGTGCTGACCTACGGCACCACGGTGTACGTGTCCCAGGTGGCCGCCGAGGAGACCGGCGTCGACGCCGAGGTCATCGACCTGCGCAGCCTGTGGCCGCTGGACCTGGACACCATCGTCGAGTCGGTCAAGAAGACCGGCCGCTGCGTGGTGGTCCACGAGGCCACCCGTACCTGCGGCTTCGGCGCCGAACTGGTGTCGCTGGTCCAGGAGCATTGCTTCCATCACCTCGAGGCGCCGATCGAGCGCGTCACTGGCTGGGACACCCCCTACCCTCACGCACAGGAATGGGCCTACTTCCCCGGCCCTTCGCGGGTAGGTGCGGCATTGAAACGGGTCATGGAGGTCTGAATGGGCACGCACGTCATCAAGATGCCGGACATCGGCGAAGGCATCGCACAGGTCGAGTTGGTGGAATGGTTCGTCAAGGTCGGCGATGTGATCGCCGAGGACCAAGTGGTGGCCGATGTCATGACCGACAAAGCCACCGTGGAAATCCCTTCGCCGGTCAGCGGCAAGGTGTTGGCCCTGGGCGGCCAGCCAGGTGAGGTGATGGCGGTCGGCAGCGAGCTGATCCGCATCGAAGTCGAAGGCGGCGGCAACCACGTGGATGCGCCGCAGGCCAAGCCGGTCGAAGCCGTCGCGGCCCCTGCTCCGGCGCCGGTCGCCGAGCCACCGCGCAGCGCACCTCAAGTGATGGCCAGCCAGCCTGCCAGCACCAGCACTGCCGCGCCTATCGTGCCGCGCCAGGCCAGCGACAAGCCTCTGGCCTCCCCGGCCGTGCGCAAGCGCGCCCTGGATGCCGGTATCGAGCTGCGCTACGTGCATGGCAGCGGCCCGGCCGGGCGCATCCTGCATGAAGACCTCGATGCGTTCATCAGCAAGCCCCACAGCAGCGCCGGCCAAGCGCCGAGCGGCTACGCCAAGCGTACCGACAGCGAGCAGGTGCCGGTCATCGGCCTGCGCCGCAAGATCGCCCAGCGCATGCAGGATGCCAAGCGCCGCGTCGCCCATTTCAGCTACGTCGAGGAAATCGACGTCACCGCCCTGGAAGCCCTGCGCCAGCAGCTCAACCAGAAGCACGGCGAAAGCCGCGGCAAGCTGACCCTGCTGCCGTTCATCGTGCGCGCCATGGTCGTGGCCCTGCGCGATTTCCCGCAGATCAACGCCACCTATGACGACGAAGCCCAGGTCATCACCCGCCATGGCGCGGTGCATGTAGGCATCGCCACCCAGGGCGACAATGGCCTGATGGTGCCGGTGTTGCGCCATGCCGAAGCCGGCAGCCTGTGGAGCAACGCCGCCGAGATCGCCCGCCTGGCCAACGCCGCCCGCAACAACAAGGCCAGCCGCGACGAGCTGTCGGGCTCGACCATCACCTTGACCAGCCTCGGCGCACTGGGCGGTATCGCCAGCACGCCAGTGGTCAACACGCCGGAAGTGGCCATCGTCGGGGTCAACCGCATGGTCGAACGACCGGTGGTGATCGACGGCCAGATCGTCGTGCGCAAGATGATGAACCTGTCCAGTTCCTTCGACCACCGTGTGGTCGATGGCATGGATGCCGCCCTGTTCATCCAGGCCGTACGTGGCCTGCTGGAACAGCCCGCCTGCCTGTTCGTGGAGTGAGCATGCAACAGATCCTCAATACCACCCTGCTGATCATCGGTGGCGGCCCTGGCGGCTACATCGCCGCCATTCGCGCCGGCCAGCTGGGCATCCCCACCGTGCTGGTCGAAGGCCAGGCGCTGGGCGGCACCTGCCTGAACATCGGCTGCATCCCGTCCAAGGCGCTGATCCATGTGGCCGAGCAGTTCCATCAGGCCAGCCGCCTCGATGACACCTCCCCCCTGGGCATCAGCGTGTCCGCACCGCGCCTGGACATCACCCGCAGCGTGGCCTGGAAGGACGGCATCGTCGATCGCCTGACCAGCGGTGTCGCCGCACTGCTGAAGAAGAACGGTGTGAAGGTGATCCACGGCTGGGCCAGGATTCTCGACGGCAAGAACGTCGAGGTCGATGGCCAGCGTATCCAGTGCGAACACCTGCTGCTGGCCACCGGCTCCACCAGCGTGGAACTGCCGATGCTGCCGCTGGGCGGCCCGGTGATCTCTTCCACCGAGGCCCTGGCGCCCAAGGCCCTGCCCCAGCATCTGGTGGTGGTTGGTGGCGGCTATATCGGCCTGGAGCTGGGCATTGCCTACCGCAAGCTCGGTGTGCAGGTCAGCGTGGTGGAAGCCCGCGAGCGCATCCTGCCGACCTACGACGCCGAGCTGACCCAGCCGGTGGCCGAGTCGGTGAAGAAACTGGGCATCGCCCTGTACCTGGGCCACAGCGTCGAAGGCTACGAGAACGGTTGCCTGCTGGCCAACGACGGCCAGGGCGGGCAACTGCGCCTGGAGGCCGACCAGGTGCTGGTCGCGGTCGGTCGTCGTCCGCGCACCCAGGGCTTCAACCTTGAATGCCTGGACCTGAAGATGAACGGTGCGGCAGTGGCCATCGATGAACGCTGCCAGACCAGCATGCGCAACGTCTGGGCCATTGGCGATGTGGCCGGCGAGCCGATGTTGGCGCACCGCGCCATGGCCCAGGGCGAAATGGTGGCGGAAATCATCGCCGGCAAGGCACGGCGTTTCGAGCCGGCTGCAATTGCCGCGGTGTGCTTCACCGACCCGGAAGTGGTGGTGGTCGGCAAGACCCCGGAGCAAGCCAGCCAGCAAGGCCTGGATTGCATCGTCGCGCAGTTCCCCTTCGCCGCCAACGGCCGGGCCATGACCCTGGAAGCGAAAAGCGGCTTCGTGCGTGTGGTGGCCCGCCGTGACAACCACCTGATCCTCGGCTGGCAGGCCGTAGGGGTGGCGGTCTCGGAGTTGTCCACTGCCTTCGCCCAATCCCTGGAGATGGGCGCACGGCTGGAGGATGTCGCCGGCACCATCCATGCCCACCCGACCCTGGGCGAAACGGTCCAGGAGGCGGCCCTGCGTGCCTTGGGCCACGCCCTGCATATCTGACACTGAAGCGGCGACGGCCGATTTGACCCGCTGCGCCCCAGGCGCCGCGGGTCTTTTTTGTCCGGCTTTGCAAGGCTTGCCCCCCCTGTAGGAGCGGGCTTGCCCCGCTCCTACAGGGGTCGGCTGCAGCTCATTCGAAAATGGTGTTCTTGCCCGCAGCCTTGGCCCGGTACAGCGCCCGGTCGGCCCGCGCCAGCAGGTCGTGCTGGTCTTCATCCTCCTGCCAGCGCACCACGCCGAAGCTCATGGTCAACCGGCAATCGCCGATCGGCTCCACCGCTTCCATGGCCTGGCGGATCGCGCCTGAAATCTCCAATGCCTGCTCCACCGGCGTTTGCGGCAACACGGCGACGAACTCGTCCCCCCCCCAGCGCGCCAGCAGGTCCTGAGGGCGCAGACAACCCCGGATGCATTCGACCACCTCCACCAGCGCCGCATCCCCGCGGGCATGACCGTGGCGGTCGTTGATCGGCTTGAAGTCGTCTACGTCCATGACGATCAGCGACAACGGCTGGCGGAAACGCCGGGCCCGTTCGCATTCCTGCTGCAGGGTCTTCTCCAGGCGATAGCGGTTGGCAGTGCGGGTCAGCGCGTCGCGCTCGGCAAGCTCCAGGTTCTCATCGAGCTGGCGTTGCAGTTGCTGGTTGACCCACGACAGCTCCCGGGTGCGCTCGGCTACCAGGGTTTCCAGGGACTGGTTCTTCTGCTGCAGCTCGATCACCAGGCGCTTGCCGGCATCGATGTTGCGGTGCGCGCCGAGCATGCGCGCCACCGAGCCATCCTCGTTGCGGGCGATGATATGGCCGCTGTCCTCGATCCACAGGTAACTGCCGTCCTGGCAACGGCAACGGTATTCGATGCGGTAGCGCTCGTTGCGCTGGTTGATGTAGGCCTCGAAGTGGGCCATTACCCGAGGGTAGTCCTCCGGGTGGATGACGCTTTCCCAGGTGAGCACGGTGTTGGCCATGGAATGGCTTTCGTAGCCGAGCATGGCGTACCAGCCGGGGTTGCGGTAGACGTACCCGGAATTGGCATCCCAATCCCAGATACCATCGCTGATCAGCTCGAACAAGGTATGCAGCTGCTGCTCGCTGAAACCGGCGGGCACCGGCTTTGGCTCCTGACTCATGACACGCTCCCTGGCTCCCCTCGGTGGCAAGCATAGCTGCACCGCACAGCCCTGCGGATAGCCCGGCAGGCCGCTTTCGTGCCTTTGCGAGCCCAAGCCTGTATACCTGTAACGTTCATGGAACTGCGGCCCAGGCCACTCCCCACCCTGTGTAGGAGCGGCCTTGTACCGCGAAGGGGCCGCGCCGGCGGCCCTCAAGGTTCAAGGTTCCTCGATCCCCGTGGTATCACCGATCAACGACTCGGCCTTGAGCACAGGCGCCGGCTGCTTGCGCAGGCTCGCCACCTGGGCTGCGGTCACCGCACCGGCCTGGTTGCCCCAGCTGCTGCGGATGAAGTTGACCACATCGGCCACTTGCTGGTCGTTCATCCGCCAGGCGAAGGCCGGCATGGTGAAGGTCGACGGCGCCGTCTGCGTTGCAGGCAAGGTGCCGCCTTCGAGCACGATGTGGATCAGCGAAGTGGCATCCTTGCCCTGCAGCACCGGGTTGCCGGCAAGGGCCGGGAACACCCGCGCGTAGCCCTTGCCATCGGTGCGGTGGCAAGCAGCGCAGTTGTCCACGTAGAGCGCGGCACCGGGTTTGGCATCGTCGCCCTTCCACAACGCATCGGCGACCTGGCGGTCCTCCTGGAACGGCTTGTCGTCCGGGTTCACCGGCGGCAAGGTCTTCAGGTAGCGGGCGATGGCGCTGAGGTCGGCGTCGCTCATGTACTGCATGCTGTGCTCGACCACATCGCTCATGCCGCCGAAGACCGCCGTGCGCTCGTTGCGCCCGGTCTTGAGAAAGGCCACGATCTGCGCCTCGCTCCAGCTGCCCAGGCCATCTTTGTGATCGCCCCGCAGGCTCTTGGCGACCCAGCCTTCCAGCGGCGCGCTGCCGGCCAGGTAGGCATCGCCGTCGTCGGCATCCAGCGCTTTTTCCTGCATGGTCAACGCCCGTGGCGTGTGGCAGGCGCCACAATGGCCCAGGCCCTCGACTAGATAGGCCCCGCGGGCCACCACCGGGTCACGCCCACCGGCCTCGAACGGCTTGACCTCAGGCGCGAACAGCCCGCGCCAGAACGCCAGCGGCCAGCGCATGCTCAGCGGCCAAGGGATGTCGCTGTCCTTGTTGGCCTGCTCCACCGGCTGCACGCCGTGCATGAAGTAGGCATAGAGCGCCTGCATGTCCTCGTCGCTGACCCGCGCATAGGACGGGTATGGCATGGCCGGATACAGAGTGCTGCCATCGAGCCCGATGCCCTGGCGTACGGCGCGCTCGAAGTCTTCGTAGCTGTAGTCGCCGATGCCGCTCGGGTCCGGGGTGATGTTGGTGGAATAGAGCGTGCCGATGGGGGTCTCCATGGGCAGGCCGCCGGCGAACGGCTTGCCGCCCTTGGCGGTATGGCAGGCCACGCAGTCGCCGGCGCGGGCCAGGTATTCGCCCTTCTTGACCAGGGCCGGGTCGGCCGCGTCGGCGGCATGCAGCAGGGTACTGGCGCCCAGGCAGAGGGCGGCGGTCAACAGTCGTTTCATGGTCGGCCTCCTATGCCTGCACCAGTGGACCTGGGTTCTTCAGGTACTGCTCGCGAATGGCCCGCGCCGACCAGTAAGTCAGCGCCGCCACCAACCCGGTGGGGTTGTAGCCCAGCCCCTGGGGAAACGCCGAGGCGCCCGGCACGAAGACGTTGTGCACGTCCCAGCTCTGCAGGTAGCGGTTGATGGCACTAGTCTTGGGGTCGGTGCCCATGATCGCGCCGCCGTTGAGGTGGGTGGTCTGGTACACGGTGGCATCGAAGTGCTGACCGAACGCCTTCATCGACGCGGCGATCGCCTTGGGCCCCATGGCTTCGGCGATCTTGCGCATCTGCTCGACCATGAAGCGGTTCATCTTCACGTCGTTGTCCTTCCAGTCGAAAGTCATGCGCAGCAGCGGCAGGCCATAGGCGTCCTTGTACACCGGGTCCAGGTCCAGGTAGTTGTCGCGGTAGGACTGGTGCGCGCCATGGGCGTCCATCGACAGCATGTGGCTGTAGCTGTCCGCCACCGCGGCCTTCCAGGCACTGCCCCACTTGGGCGTGCCTGGCGGGGTCTTGGTGCCGGAGATGGGCTTGGTGCCCGCCTGGTTGACCCAGAACGGCGAGCCGCCGACGAAGCCGAGCGGGCCATGGTCGAAGTTGTCGGCATTGAAATCGTCCACCGCCACGCCATTGCCGCCAGCGCCGATGAAGGGGTTGGTGTGGTGGCTGTTCTTGTCGAAGAAAGCGCTCACCGTGGACAGGTTCTGGAAGGCGAAGTTACGCCCCACCACACCCTGGTTGCTGACCGGGTCGTAGGGTTTGCCGATGCCCGAAAGCAGCATCAGGCGCACGTTGTTGAACTGGAAGGCACCGAGGATCACCAGGTCCGCCGGCTGTTCCACCTCGCGCCCCTGGGCATCGACGTAGGTCACGCCGGTGGCCAGGTTCTTCTCGGCATTGAGGTTGACCCGCAACACATGGGCATTGTTGCGCAGCTCGAAGTTCGGCACTTGGCGCAGGGCCGGCAGGATGTTCACGTTGGGCGAGGCCTTGGAATACATGTAGCAGGCATAGCCGCTGCAGTAGCCGCAGAAATTGCACGGGCCCATCTGTGCCCCGTAGGGGTTGGTGTAGGGCCCGGAGGTGTTGGCCGACGGCAAATTGTAGGGGTGGTAGCCGACCTCGCGGGCCGCCTTCTCGAACAGCTGCGCCGAGACGGTGTTCTTCTGCGCCGGCAGCGGGAAATCATCGGAGCGGTCCGGGGAGAACGGGTTGCCGCCCTTGTCGCGGCCCACCACCTGCCCCTTGATCGACCAGGCGGTGCCGGAGGTGCCGAAGACTTTTTCGGCGAAATCGAAGTACGGTTCCAGCTCTTCGTAGCTGACGCCGAAATCCTGGATGGTCATGCCTTCGGGGATGAAGGCCTTGCCATAGCGTTCCTCATAGTGGCTGCGCATGCGCAGCTCCATCGGGTCGACGCGAAAATGCACGCCCGACCAGTGCAGCCCGGCCCCGCCGGTGCCCGTGCCAGGCAGGAAGGCGCCGAACTGGCGGTACGGCACGGCCACATCGTTCAGGCTGTGACGCAGGGTCACGGTCTCGCGGGAAATGTCCATGAACAGTTTCTTGCGCGAGTTGTAGGTCAGCTCGTCCATGGTCTGCGGGTAGACACCGTCCGGGTAGGTGTCACGCGCTGGGCCCCGCTCCAGGGCGACCACCTGCAGGCCTGCCTCGGTCAGTTCCTTGGCCATGATCGCGCCGGTCCAGCCGAACCCGACGATGACCGCATCGACTTTCTTCATCACCTGGGCCATCGCTCAACCTCGCTCGCCACTGATGGATACCGGAGGGAAGGGATAGCGCTCGTCGCGTTCCACCCAATCCATGAAATCGGCGCGCGCGCCGGGGAAGCCAATCAGCTTCCAGCCAGCCAGGCCTTGGTTGCCGCCGTGCAGCGGGTCGCTGAAGAACCCTTCGCGGGTATTGAGCCAGAGCATGGCGAAGAAGGTGACGGCAGGCACCGAGGCCAGGGCCGCCTTGCCGCTGTCCAGGGCCTCCAGGGCTTGCTGCTGTTGGGCCGGGTCCAGCTGGGCGAACGGCTTGCTCCACTGCGCCTTGCACCAGGCGTCGGTTTCCTGGATACCCAGCCGGTAGATCTCCTGGGGGCTGAGCTTGAGCTGGTAGCCCAACTCGGCCGGTGCGTCCGGATGGAAGGGGCCCTGCATGTACCACAGGCCACCACTGCCGTAGCGGGTATTGAGCTGGCGGTCGATGAATTCCGGTACACCGGCTTCTACCGCACCGGGGCCGAGCGCGTCGGCGGGAATGAGCACCGCGACCGCAGCTGAGATGAACGCCCACTCTTCGGCATTGAAGAAGGTCGGTTGGTAGGCGCGGGCTGGCGCCCTGCCCTGTTCGGGGTCCTTGGCGGATGCGGGGGTCGCGGTATCGGCAAGCACCGCGCTGCCCATGCCGGTGCTGGCGAGGGTCGCCACCGGAATGAGGGTCAGTGACTTGCGCAGGAACTCGCGGCGCGCCGGGTGCGCGAAGGCAGGTTCGTCGTTGGACATGGCTTTGGCCTCTTCTTTGACAGGTCAATCAGGTCATACATGGCATTCGCTCCGTTCGTGCGGGGCTGTTGTTGTTTTGTCGGGAAAGCTTAGACAGTGTTGCCTCCATCGCGGGACAAGCCCGCTCCCACAGGATGGCGCATCGAAACTTGTGGGAGCGGGCTTGCCCCGCGATGGAGGCTGGCGCGGATTAACTGGCCCTGCGCTCCCAAGCAATGGGATTCACCAGGTTGGCCGGTTTTTCACCCGCCAGGGCGGCGAGCAGGTTGTCCACCGCACAACGGGCCATGGCCTCACGGGTTTCGTGCGTGGCCGAGCCGATGTGCGGGGTCACCACCAGGTTGTCCAGTTGCAGCAAGGGTGAATTGGCCGGCAGCGGTTCGCGGACGAATACGTCCAGGCCCGCCCCACGGATACGCCGCTCGCGCAGGGCCTGCAGCAGGGCCGCCTCGTCCAGCACGCGACCACGGGCGATGTTCACCAGGATCGCCGAGGGCTTCATCAGTGCGAGCTCACGTTCGCCGATGAGGTTCTGCGTCTGCGCGTTCAGGGGCACGCACAGGCAGACGAAATCGGACTCGGCCAGCAAGGCCTCGAGGCTGCGGTGACGCGCCCCGTAGCGCGCTTCCACTTCGGGCCGTGGCTGGCGTGTGTGATACAGCACCTGCATGCCGAACCCTGCGTGGGCCCGACGGGCCAGGGCTTCGCCGATGCGCCCCAGGCCGACGATGCCCAGCGTCTTGCCGTGCACATCGCAGCCGAACTGGGCCGGGCCGATGCCGGCCTGCCAGTGGCCGTTGCGAATCCAGCCGTCGAGTTCCACCACCCGCCGGGCACAAGCCATCAGCAGGGCGAAACCGGTGTCGGCAGTGGTTTCGGTGAGCACGTCGGGGGTGTTGGTCAGCAGCACGCCGCGGCGGTCGAGCTCGCCGATATCGTAGTTGTCCACGCCCACCGAGACACTGGAGACCACTTCCAGCTGCGGCGCCAGGCTCAGCAGCTCGCCGTCCAGACGCAGGCTGGCACCGAGCAGGCCATGGGCACCCGGCAAGGCCGCCCGCAGGCGCGCCAGGCCGTCGGCCGCCGGCGCCTCGACCAGGGTCACCTCGGCATGGGCCTGCAGGCGCTGCATGAGTTCATCGGACAAACGTTTGTACAGGACGATGCGTTTTTTCATGGTCGATACCTATTGGCTCGGCGCCAGCTGTTGGCGCCGTGCCTGTTGCGAAGGGTTGAGCACGGCGGTCAGGGCCACCGCTACCAGCAGTGCGCCGCACATGAACAGATAGGAAGCCCCCGGGCCGCCGGTGACACCGTTGAGGTAGCCCACCAGCCAGGAGCCGGAGAACGAGCCCAGCGCGCCCATGCTGTTGATCAGGGCCATGGCGCCACCGGCAACGTTGCTGGGCAGCAGTTCCGGCACGATGGCGAAGAACGGGCCGTAGGGGGCGTACATGCAGGCACCGGCGATCACCAGCAGGGTGTATGACCACCAGAAATGCTCGGTGCCGAGGATGTAGGAGCCGTAGAAGGCCAGGGCAGCGATCAGCAGGGGCGGCCAGACGAAACGCTTGCGCTTTTGCATCCGGTCGGATGCCCAGGACACCCCGAGCATGGCCAGCACCGCGCCCAGGTACGGCACCGCCGACAGCCAGCCGGCCGTGACGATATCCAGCGCCGCAGCTTGCTTGAGAATCGATGGCAACCAGAGCACGAAGCCATAGACACCGATGCTCCAGCAGAAGTACTGCAACGACAGGATGATCACCTTGGGCGAACGGAACGCCTCGCGGTAGTTCTTCACCGGTTTGATGCCCTGTTGCTCGGCGGCCAGGGCCTCGCGCAGCGCGGTTTTCTCCTGTGCCTTCAGCCAGCTGGCCTGCTCCGGGCGATCGTCCACCAGGCGCCACCAGATGAATGCCCATAGCACCGCCGGCAGGCCCTCGATGATGAACATCCAGCGCCAGTCGAAATGCTTGACCAAGTAGCCGGACACCACCGACATCCACAGGATGGTCACCGGGTTGCCGAGGATCAGGAAGGTGTTGGCCCGCGAGCGCTCGGCGCGGGTGAACCAGTGGCAGAGGTAGATCAGCATGGCCGGCATCACCGCAGCTTCCACCACCCCCAGCAGGAAGCGGATGGCGATCAGCAGCGACACGCTCTGCACCATGCCGGTGAGCGTGGCCAGGCCGCCCCAGAGGATCAGGCTGACGAAGATCAGCTTCTTGACGCTGCGTTTTTCGGCATAGATGGCACCAGGCACCTGGAAGAAGAAATAGCCCAGGAAGAACAGCGCCCCGAGCAGGGACGACAGGGCCGGGGTGATATGCAGGTCATCGGCCATGCCCGAAGCGGCGGCAAAGCCGTAGTTGGCACGGTCGAGGTAGGCCAGGCTGTAGGTGATGAAGACGATGGGCATGATGTACCACCAGCGTCTTGGGGCAAGTCGGTCGATCTGCATGGTTGTATCTCCTGAGCTTGTTGTTCTTGTTGCAACAGGTACCGGCCAGGCCGGCAGGTTCGGTTCAACCGCCGAAGCGGTCTTCGTAGGCATCCAATTCATGGCGCTGCGGCAGGCCTTCCATGTCGCCGCGTGATTGCACCGCACGGCTGCCGCACCAGTTGCCGCGAGCCACGGCGCGGCGCAGGTCGTGGCCTTCGAGCAAGGCGCTGACCACGCCCACGGCGAAGGCATCGCCCGCCCCTACCGTGTCCACCACCTGCGCCACGGGACAGGGCGCGACCACCCCTTCGGTACCGCGCGCATCACGCAGGTACGCCCCCTCGGCGCCCAGTTTGATGGCCACGCATTGCACGCCGTGCTCCAGGTAGAAACCGGCAATGGCTTCAGGGGTTTGCCGGCCGGTGAGCAGGCGCCCCTCCTCAAGCCCTGGCAGCACCCAGTCGGCCTTGACCGCCAGGGCATTGATTTCCTGGACCATGGTTTGCCGGTTGGGCCATAGCGATGGGCGCAGGTTGGGGTCGAAGGAGATGCTGCGACCGTTCGCGCGCATGGCCTCGAGCAACTGCAGGGACAGGTCGCGGCACGACGCCGACAAGGCCGGCACGATGCCTGTGGCATGCAGGTGGCGGGCATCCAGTAGCTCCGGGCACAGCAGCGCCGGCGACATGCGGCTGGCGGCCGAGCTTCGGCGGAAGTATTCCACTTGCGGGTCGCTGCCATCGTCGCAACGTGCCTTGAGCTGGAAGCCCGTCGGGTATGCGGGGTCGATTTCGACACGGGCACAGTCCAGGCCTTCGCCACGCAGGCTGGCGAGCACGAAGGCGCCCAGCGAATCGTCTCCCACCCGGCTCAGCCAGTTCACCCGCAGGCCCAGACGCGCCAGGCCGATGGCCACGTTGCTGTCGGCGCCGGCAATGCGCTTGCCGAAGCCAGCCACCTGGGCCAGGTCGCCGCACTGCTCGGCCACGAACATGGCCATGGTTTCACCGAAGCAGAGCACATCATGTTCAGCCATGGTGGACCTCCGCCTCGAGCAAAGCCAGGTGCTGGACCTGCTGGCGGGTGTAGGCCAACAGATCGTCGTCGACCAATGGATACTCGATGGCACGGGGCACGCCGGGCATGAAGTGGACCATCAGCTGCCGCCAGGCCGCCAGGTCCGATGCCTGCGGCGGCACCGCCACCAGACGCCCGTCGTCACGCCGGGTGACGGCCTTGCAGTGCACGTACTGCACCCAGCGACCCAGCGCCTGCGCAGCCTGCTGGGGTGACTCGCCCTGCCAGTACCAGTTGCCGATGTCGAAGGTCATGCCCGGGGCCAGGTCGAGGTCGGCGGCACGCTCGAAGAATCGCCGCAGGGGTTCCAGGCGCCCACCCTGAGGCGTCTGGTCGTTCTCCACGAACAGCGCCGCCCTGCGCCCGAGCAAGGGCTGCAGGGCGTGCAGGTCGCAGGTGTCGCGGTAATGGCCAAGGGAAACCTTCAATGCCACCGCACCGATCCGCTCGGCCAGGTCCAGCCGCTCGGCCACCGCCGGCTCCAGGCTGCCGTCTTCGCGCCACAACTCCAGGGGCGTGGAGAACAGGCTTTCCAGCCCCAGCTCAGCACTGGCTTTGGCCAGGGTGTCGGCCTCGGGCCAGACCTCGAACAGCTCCTCGCGCCACTCCACACGGCACGCACCGGCTTGCGCCAACAGCGGCAGGTAGGCGACCTGGCCACGGCGCTTCACGGTATCGGCGCCGAAGCTCGACAGGCTGATGGAAACAGGGTTCGCATGCATCGTCGTTGTCCTTGTTCTTGTCAGATGAAACCGGTTTCATTTCCGCGCAAAAAACAGCGCGACTCGCGGGCCGCGCTGCATTCAATTGCGTATCGGGGTGGAGCCTCGCACGATGAGCTGGGCGCGCAGGTCAAGCCGACGCGCCGGCAATTGACTGCCTTGCAGCCGCTCCAGCAGGCACTGGACCGCTGCGGCAGCGATGCGTTCGGTGGGCTGAGCCAAGGCAGTGATACCGCCACCGACCAAGGGGTACCAGTCCAAGTCGTCGAGGGCCACCAAGCCCAGCTGCTGGAACAGCTGTTCACCACGCCCATGCAGGTGACGCATGACCTCCAGGGTCGCCACGCCGTTGCAGCTGAACAGGGCCTGGGGGCCATGGCCAGCGCTAGCCAGGAACGCCGCCAGTTGCCCAGGCAGATTGGCGCTCACTTCCAGCACCTGGCCGCGCAACCCGGACCGCCGGGCGATGGAGGCCTGGAAAGCGGCCACCCGCTCCTGCCGCGAACTGGTGCCGTCGAGGGGTTCGCTGACGGCGAGGATGTCGCGGTAGCCGCAGGCGTGCAGATGGTCCAGGGCCTGCTCGACGGCATCGGCGTTGTCCAGGCCCACCAGGTCGGTCTGCAGCTCGGCCAGTTGGCGGTCCACCAGCACCATGGGCAGTTCCTGGGCCAGGCTAGCCAGCTCGCCGGCGTGGTGGCCGAGGGTGTTCACGATCAGACCGTCGACGTTGTAGGCCTGCAACGCCTGCAAGTGCTGGCGCTCCTGGGCATCGTCGCAGTCGGTGTTGCACACCACCAGGCTGTAGCCATGCTCGCGGCAGGCCGTCTCGACGCCGTGCATCACGGCCACTGAATAGGGGTTGCGGATATCGGCCAGGAGCATGCCGATCAGGCGCGTACGGCCGCGCTTGAGGGCGCTGGCCATGCGGTTCGGGCGGTAGCCGAGCTGCTCGATCACCGCCTCGATGCGCTGGGCGGTGGCATCGGCCAGCAGTTGCCGGTCGCCGCCGATATAGCGCGAGACCGTGGCCTTGGAAACGCCGGCAGCATGGGCCACTTCACTGATCGTGACCCGCGTGCGGGCTTGGGAAAGCGTCTTGTCCACCCGATGACCTTCTTGTATTCGCTTATGTGGGCAGGGTTATGAAAACGGTTTCAATAAAACAGGGAACCGGGGCTTCGTCAAGAGGGACGGCGTGCGTCGAGACAGCTTCGATCTCACAGGTCAGTACAACCGCGCCTTGATCAATGGCCGCAGCAGGTAGTTGAGCACGGTCCGCTTGCCGCTGAGGATGTCCACTTCGGCGACCATCCCCGGGATGATCGGCAACACCTGAGAACCTCGGGTCAACTGGCTGCCATCGGTGCGGATCAGCACCTGGTAGAACGACTCCTTGCCATGGGGCGTGTCCTCCTCGATGGTGTCGGCGCTGATCTGCTCCAAGGTGCCGCTGAGGTCGCCGTAGATGCTGTAGTCATAGGCAGTGATCTTCACCTTGGCCTCCATGCCTGGCACCAGGAAGGCGACATCCCGGGGTTTGATCTTGGCCTCGACGAGCAACCGGTCCTCTACCGGGATGATCTCCATGATCGGGTCTCCCGGCTTGATCACACCGCCACGGGTATTGATTAGCACCGTGTTCACCCTCCCCCGCACCGGCGACAGGATCTGTGTGCGGCGCAACTGGTCATGCCGCTGCTGCACGATCGGCTCCACCTGGGCCAGCTGGGCCTTCTTGTCGGCGCGTTCGGTGTAAGCCTCCTGGAAGTAGGTGTTCTTGAGCTCGGTGAGCTTGCCGCTCAGGGTAGCGATATCCTGGCTGAGCTTGAGCGCCTCCATCTGGCTGACTGCGCGCTTTTCCACCAACGGCCGCACCAGGTTCAGCTGGCGCTGGGCCAGGCCGATCTGCTGTTGCACGGCACGGGTGCCTTCGTGCAACTTGGCCCGACGCGAGGCGAACAGCTCCTGCTCCGAACGTGCCAGCGGGCTCTTGCCGTCGATGTCGCTGGGAAACTCGATGCGGTCCTTGCCCAGCACCTCGGCGTCCAGACGGGCGATCGCCGCACGCAGGACCTGGGACTGGTTGGCCGATTCCTGGTAGTTGGTCAGGAAGTGCGTTTCATCCAGCTGCACCACCGGCTGCCCCACTTCCACGAGGTCGCCCTCGTTGACCAGCAGGCGGTCGAGAATGCCCCCTTCAAGGCTCTGGATCTTCTGGATGCGGCTGAACGGCACCACACGACCATCGCCCCGGGTCACCTCGTCCAACTCTGCCCAGGCCGCCCAGGCGATGAACAGTACCAACGTGCCCAGCAGCGTCCATAGCAGCGGCCGATAGGTCGGGTGAGTGGTGGCCAGCAAGGGATCTTCCAGCTGCCTGCGCAACGGCAGGCTCTTCGTTTCAACGCCCATGGGCACGCTCCTCGACCGGTGAGACCTGGACCTGGTTGCCTTGCACCACTTGTTGCACGGCGCCGTCCATCACGACCTGCCCCTGGCGCAGCACTACGGCACGGTCCACCAGGGCCAGCATGCTTTTCTTGTGGGTGGTCAAGATCAGCGTGCGGCCGCCCAGCCAGCGCTGCAGGTAGTTGACCACCTGCAGTTCGCTGGCCTGGTCGAAGGCCGCGGTCGGCTCGTCGAGCAACACGATCGAAGGGTCCTGCAGCAGCACCCGGGCCAACCCTACGGCCTGGCGCTGACCACCCGAAAGGCTGGCATTGCCGTGGATCGGCATGTCCAGCCCCAGGGCATGGCCCCGCACGAACGGGCCAAGCCCGACGCCGTCCAGGGCCTCCAGCAGGTCTTCGTCAGGCAGTGCGGCATTGGCCAGGTTGAGGTTATCGCGCAATGTACCGTGGAACAGCGCCACATCCTGGGGCAGGTAGCCGATACCGCGTTGACGGTCGGCCGGGTCGATCTGCCCGAAGCTCACATCGTCGAGCAACAGGCGCCCCGCTTGCGGGCTGGTCAACCCGCTGAGCAGGCGCAACAGCGACGATTTGCCCGCGCCGTTGCCACCGAGCAAGGCCACGCGCTCGCCGGCCTTGATGGTCAGCGCCTGTACATTCACCACCGGAGGGCTGTCGCCATGGGCCAGGCGCACGCCTTCGAGCTGGTAGTGCCCGGCCAGGCGTTCCTTGTGCACGAAGCGTTGCCCGCTGGGGCGCTCCTGGTCCGCTGACATCAACTGGTCCAGGCCTTCCATGGCCACCTTGGTGTGCTGCCAACGGCCCAGGATGCCAGCCACCTGGGACAATGGCGCAATCGCCCGGGAGGCCAGGATCGAGCAGGCAACCAAGGCACCGACCGTCATCGCCCCGTCGTTGATCCGGTACACACCGAACACCACCACGCCCACGTAGCACAGCTGCTGGATGATGCTCGAGGTGTAGCTCAAGACGCTGACCAGGGCCTGGGTCCGCAGGGCTGTGGTCGACAGCTCGCCGGTCAGGGTCTCCCACTGGTGCAGGCAACGCCCTTCGGCACGGGTGGCCTTGACGGTTTCCAGGTGCTCGAAAGCCTCCAGCAGCACACCGTTTTTCATTGCCCCCTCACGCAGGTTCTGCCGCGACAGCGAGCCGAGCACGCGTTGGGTCAACAGCCCCGGCAACACCATCAACACGCAGGCCACCAGCGGCACCCAGACCACATGCCCACCCACCAGGGCGATGATCAACAGGAAGATCGCCACGAAGGGAATGTCGCTGATCAACGCAGCGCTGGAGGAGGTGAAGAACTCACGCACCGATTCGAACTCGCGCACCTGGGTACTGAACGCGCCCATCGAGGCCGGCTTGGCCGCCAGGCGTGTACTCAGCACGCGGGAGAACAGCAGGGTCGACAATTGCAGGTCCAGGCGCTTGCCCAGCACCGTCAACAGGTGCCCGCGCAGGATCCGCAACACGCCGTCCAGGACGATCGCCGCCATCACGCCACTGGCCAGGATCCACAAGGTGTCGAAGGCGCCGTTGGGGACCACCCGGTCGTACACCTGCATGGCGAACAACGCCGAGGCGATGGCCAGCAGGTTGGCCGCAAAGGCGGCGAACGCCACCTCGGTGTAGGAGCGCCACAGCCGTCGCAGCGGGCCGAAGAACCAGTGCTCACCCGGCGCCTTGGCGTAGTCGCCGATGCGACCGTCAGGGCGGAACCGACACTTGGCGAACACCACCGTGCCGCTGTACAGCGCCTCGAGCTCGGCCAGGGCCATGCGCTCGGCGCCGCCATTGCTCTGCGGCACCAGCACCCGCGCATGCTCATCGTCCAGCCCCACCAGCAGCACGGTCTGGCCGTTGCCCAGCAGCAGCAACGCCGGGAGCAGGTAGTCGTCCATCTGCCGCAGGGGCTGCTCGACCACCTGGGCGACAATGTCGGCACGGCGCAGCGCCCGTACCACTTTGTTCAGGGGCAACTGCCCCTGTTCCAGGGCAATGCCGTCGACCAGTTCGGCATCACCGAGTGGACGACCGAGTTGCCGGCACAGCAGTAGCAATCCCTGACGCAACGGGTCCTGATGGTTGTCCACCGGCAACGTCACGACCTTCGCTTGGCTGGTATCGATGTCCATGATTCAAACGCCCCTCCACTAATGGGCCCAGCCAACCGACCTGGGCGGCGGCCCGATACTCGACTCGCTTCTGTTCGAAATGCAGGTTGATCAACTGGCGCTCGGCCTCGAAGCGCTCGCGCTGCACGTTGAGCAAGTCGATCACGTCGCGCCGACCGACCTCGAACTGCTCGCGGTACAACCCCGCGACCTGCTCCGCTTCCGTCACCTGCTGGCTGAGCGACTGCTCACGCCAACGCAGGGTCTCGCCTGTGTCGAACAAGGTCTGCAACTGCCTGCGGATATCGCGTTGCATGGCATCGGCGGTCCAGCGCGCCGACTCCAGGCGCTGCTGGGCCGCGGTCGGACGCTGGAAGTTGGAAAGCCCTTGGAAGGTGTCCATGCGCAAGCGCAGGGATACCACCGAGTCGTTTTCCAGATGCCCACCCACCTCACGGCGCAAGGCCGATGCCTCCAGGTTCAGTTGTGGTAAAAGCGAGGCCTTGGCCTCACGCACTTGGGCCTCGGCCACATTGGCGTCCTCGACGGCCTTGCGCTGCAAGGGCGAGTCGCGGATGACCTGCTTCAGGTCGCTGGCAGCCAGGTACCGCTGCATGGACATCGGTTGCGGCTCCTCCAGGTCCGCTGGGGGTTGCCCGACCAGGATGTCGTACTGGTTGCGGGCGTCCTGCAGGGTGCCCTTTTCCAGCGACAACTGCTCCTGGGCCCGGGCCAGCTCCAGGTTGGCGCGATCCAGTTCGCTGCGATCGGCATAGCCGTCGCCGCCACGGTCCTGGGTCATCTGGCGGACGCCATCCAGGCGCTGGATATGCTGGCGCACGGCTTCCACCCGTTGAGTGGCGGCCAATACGTCCAGGTAGGTCTCGATGATGTCCAGGGCCGCATCGTCCTGGGCTACCCGCACCGCCTCCAACTGCTTGCGCTCGGTGGCACTGGCACCATCGACTTTGCTGCCCACGCGGCCCCAGTCGTAGAGCATCTGGGACACGGTGACGTCGTACACGACCTCACCGAAATCGAATTCCTGTGGCCCGCCGGACATCGACAGGGCCGGGTAATAGCCTCCCTTGGCAATCTTCACCTCGGTGCCGGCGCGTTCGGCCTCGGCGATGGCCGAACGCACGTCCGGGTGAATGGCCAGCCCCGACCGTACCGCCTGGTCGAGGGACATGGCCGACGTCAACACCGGCAGGCCGAGTGAAAGGAGCCAGACGACTCCTTTCACCATCTGCCGCCCCTTGCGGGACTGCGCGGCTCGTTTCATCAGACCACGACCTGAACGGTGTTGTCCTCGATCAACAGGGTCGTGCTACCGAACGTGTAGACGTCGTAGGTCACACCGTCGATCAACTGGGTGGTGCCGGTATTGACCGCTCCCACCACGTTCAGGGTGTCGTTGTTTTCACCGGTGATCTGCAACGTGTTATTGGCATCGGTGATGACATCGACCTCCGCCGCCGTCAGGGTCAGCACACTGCCGCTGTCGCCCTTGCCCAGGTCGATGCGCTCGATGTTGCTGAGCGTGCCGACGCCTGCGCCGTTGTAGTCCAGGTCGATGCCGTTGGCGAGCAAGAGTGTGTCGAACCCAGCGCCACCATCGATGCTGACAAAGTCGGTCGCGGTGATCTGCATGGTGTCGTTACCGTTGCCCGCTACCACTTGGTCACCGGTGCCGACATTGAAGATCAGGTCGCTGCCATCGCCACCATTGATGTGTTCGGAACTGCCATCGGCACCGGACAGTACATCGTCACCCGAGGTACCGTTGACATCGATCTGACCGATGTTCAGCGACAACCCGTTAGGGCTGAGCGTAATGCCGTAGGCCGCGCTGTCGTTGCCGTTGGAGTCGGTGGATACCAGGTTGAACGAGATCTGCGAACCGAGGTTGAGGATGTCGGTGATATTCAGCCCAAGCTGGGTAAGCACGGTCGGGCTGAGCAGGTTCAAGGAGAAGTTGCCGCTCGAATCCGCCTGGATCGGCAACAGCTCCACGTTCAATGCCGGCGTGATCACGCGAATGACCACGCTGGAGTCAGGCTCGGTGGTGCCGCTGAAACCGAAGCGCGGGCTCAGCGGGTTGAGGCTGACATCCACACCGAAGTTGCCGATGGTCACCGGCTGTTCGATGCTGGTACCCACGCCGATGGAGGCCACGTTGCTCGGGTTGCCGGCAGGGTCACGACCAACCACCGAAACCTGGGCGTTGAGCAACTGGTCCCAGCTGAAGTCGATATCCAGATCGGTCAGCAAGTTCAGCGATGCCAAGCCGCTGTTATCGGCAGTGACCGTGGCCGTTGCGGTTACCCCTCCTACATTAACGGTGACCGTCAGCTCAGTACCCGGCTCCGCGGAAATCGTAAGGATATTGCCCACCAACGACAGCACAGGGGTAGCCGGCGGAACCGTATCGATGGTGAACGGTACCGGTGTCGATGCGGTTCCGCCATTGATATCGGCCGTGACTGTGGAGGCACCTTCCGGGAACGGCCCTTGGCCACCGGGAGGCGTCAGCGTCAAGGTGACGTTGCCCGCCGCGATATCACCTGCGGTAAGGGTATGGCTGACCTCGGCTTCGTAGCCGTTCTGGCCGGCGAACTTGACCGTGACCACCTGGCCAACCTGCATGGTAGGGCGCACGGCCACATCCACCTGGATGCCATCGCCAATTTCGGCTGCATTGATCCAGGTATCGGCCGCCTCCGGCACGGTGAGGGTCGGCGGTGCCAGGTCCGGCGCGTTGATCGTGGTCGGGCCGCTGAGGTTACCCGCGGCGTCCACGGTAACCGCCGACAACAGCTCGCCGGTGATCAGCGGTGGTGCGAACGGCAGGCTGAAGTTGCCGTTGCCATCGACGTTCACGGTGATCGGGTTGGCGGTGTCGCCAGCGACCACGATGCGCACCTGGCTGTTGGGCTCGGCGGTGCCGGTCAGCAGCGCCCCGTCGGCGCTGATGCTCAGCAGCGGTGCCGAAGGCGCAATCGCATCGACCGTGGTGCTGGCCGGGCCGCTGGTGTTACCGGCCGGATCCTGCGCCACCGCGTTGACCACGGTGCCATCAGGCAGCGGCGTGCCAGGGGTGAAGCTCCAGTTGCCGCTGCCATCGGCGGTCGCCTCGCCGATCGGGTTGCCATTGCCGTCGGTGAGGACGACCGTGGCGCCGATTTCGGCGGTACCGCTGATGACGCTGCCATTGCTCGGGTTGACCACGGGTGTTGGCGGCGCCACTGCGTCGACAGTGGTATTGACCGGGCCACTGGTGTTGCCGGCCGGGTCCTGGGCCACTGCGTTGACCACGGTGCCGTCGGACAACGGCGTACCCGGGGTGAATGTCCAGTTGCCGCTGCCGTCTGCAGTCGCCTCGCCAATCGGGGCTCCGTTGCCGTCAGTCAGGATGACCGTTGCACCCGCTTCGGCAGTACCATTGATGACGACCCCATTGGTCGGTTCGATCGTCGGCGTGGCCGGTGCCACGGAGTCGACCGTGGTGGTCGCCGGGCCACTGCTATTGCCTGCCGCATCCTGGGCCACCGCATTGATTACGGTGCCGTTGGGCAGCGGGGTGCCTGGCGTGAAGCTCCAGTTGCCGGAACCATCGGCAGTGGCCTGGCCGATCGGGTTGCCGTTGCCGTCGGTGAGGGTCACCTGGGCCCCTACCTCGGCGGTACCACTGATTACGGTACCGTTGGTAGGTTCCAGCACGGGCGCTGCAGGTGCCACCGAATCGACTGTGGCGCTGGCCGGGCCGCTGACGTTGCCGGCCGGGTCCTGGGCCACCGCATTGATTACGGTGCCGTTGGGCAGCGGAGTGCCTGGCGTGAAGCTCCAATTGCCGGAACCATCGGCCGTGGCCTGGCCGATCGGGTTGCCGTTGCCGTCGGTGAGGGTCACCTGGGCCCCTACCTCGGCGGTACCGCTGATGATCACACCATTGGTCGGGTTGATGATCGGCGTAGGCGGCGCCACGGTATCGACCGTGACGCTGGTCGGGCCGCTGGTGTTGCCGGCCGGGTCCTGGGCCACGGCATTGATCACGGTGCCGTTGGCCAGCGGCGTGGTGGGTGTGAAGCTCCAGTCGCCGTTGCCATCGGCGGTGGTCTGGCCGATCGGGTTGCCGCCGCCGTCAGTGAGGATGACAGTGGCACCGGCTTCGGCGGTGCCGCTGATCTCCGTGCCATTGCTCGGGTCGACGACCGGCGCGTTAGGCGCCACACCGTCCACGGTAATCACGGCCGGGGCACTGTCGACGTTGCCGGGGTTGCGGGCTACGACGTTGACTACCGTGCCGTCCGGCAGCGGTGTGCCGGGGGTGAACGACCAGTTACCGCTGCCATCGGCGGTGACCTGGCCGATCGGGTTGCCATTGCCGTCGGTGATGATGATGGTGTTGCCCGCATCGGCGGTACCGCTGATCACCGAGCCATTGCTCGGATCGACCTGCGGAATCGACGGCAGCGAAGTATCGACCGTGGTGGTACTTGGAACGCTTACATTGCCTGCCGCATCGGTAGCCGTGACGTTGACCACGGTGCCATTGGGCAGCTGCGTACCCGGCGTGAAGCTCCAGTTGCCGCTGCCGTCGGTGGTGGTTTGGCCAATCGGATTACCGTTGCCATCGGTCAGGGTGATGCTGCTGTTCGGTTCGGCGGTGCCGTTGACCACGTTGCCGTTGCTGGCATTGACCACTGGCGCTGTCGGTGCGACAGCATCCACCGTGGTGCTGCCTTGTGGGCCGGTGTTGCCGGCCGGGTCTTGGGCTACGGCATTGACTACGGTGCCGTTGGGCAACGGGGTGCTCGGCGTGAACGACCAGTTGCCGCTGCCATCGGCCGTGGTTTCACCGATAGGGTTTCCATTGCCATCGGTGAGAATGACCTTGGCTCCGGCTTCAGCAGTACCGCTGAGTGTCGTGCCATTGCTTGGTGCGATTACCGGGGCTGCCGGCGCTACCGCGTCCACGGTCGTTGCTGCTTGCGGCCCAGTGTTACCGGTCGGGTCGGTCGCAGTGGCCACGATGACGGTGCCGTTTGGCAACGGGCTGCCAGGAGTGTACGACCAATTGCCACTGCCATCGGCAGTGACCTGGCCGATCGGATTGCCGCCACCATCGGTCAAGGTCACGGTGGCGCCAGCTTCAGCGGTACCGCTGATGGTCGTGCCATTGCTCGGATTGATCACTGGCGCAGGTGGCGCGCTGGCGTCCACGGTCACGGTCGCCGGCGGGCTGTCGTTGCCGGCAGCGTCCTGGGCCACCACATTGACGACAGTGCCATTGGGGATCGGCGACGTCGGGGTGAAGCTCCAGTTGCCAGCGCCATCGGCCGTGGCTTCACCAATCGGGTCACCGTTGCCGTCGGTGAGGATGACCTTGCTGTTCGGTTCGGCAGTACCGGTGAGGGTGTCGCCCTTGGACAGGTTGACGGTAGGCGTGGCTGGCGCGATTGCATCCACGGTAGCCGAGCCCTGCGGGCCAGTGTTGCCGGCTGGGTCCGTTGCGGTGGCGTTGATCACGCTGCCATCAGGCAAGGCGGTGGCCGGCGTGAAGGTCCAATTGCCGCTGCCATCGGCAGTGGCCTCGCCAATCGGGTTACCGCTGCCGTCGGTCAGGGTCACGGTGCTGCCAGGCTCGGCGGTACCGCTGATGGTGCTGCCATTGCTCGGATTGACCACTGGAGCAGCCGGTGCCACGGCATCGACCGTGACGGCGGCTGGCGAGCTGGTGTTGCCCGCCTCGTCCAGGGCCACGGCTTCGACCACCGTGCCATGAGGCAATGGCGTAGCCGGGGTAAACGACCAATTACCGCTGCCATCGGCGGTCGCCTGGCCAATCGTGTTGCCATTGGTGTCCAGAAGCAGCACGGTGGCGCCAGGTTCGGCGGTACCGCTGAGCTCTGCGCCATTGCTCGGCTCGATGACCGGCGCGGCGGGCGCCACGGCGTCCACGGTGATGCTGGCCGGGGCGCTATCGATATTGTTCCCTGGATTGCGCGCCACGACATTGACGACCGTGCCATCGGGCAGTGCGGTACTCGGGGTGAACGTCCAGTTGCCGCTGCCGTCGGCAGTGGTCTGGCCGATCGGGTTGCCATTGCCGTCGGTGATGATGATCACACTACCCGCATCGGCGGTACCGCTGATCATCACGCCATTGCTGGCGTCGACCTGTGGGACGTTGGGTACCGAGGTATCCACGGTCGTGGTACCCGGGACACTGACATTGCCGGCAGCATCGGTGGCCGTCGCATTGACCACCGTACCATTGGGCAGCGCAGTGGCCGGCGTGAAGCTCCAGTTGCCGGCGCCATCGGCGGTAACCTGGCCGATCGGGTTGCCGGCGCCATCAGTCAGGGTGATGGTGCTGTTCGGTTCCGCGGTACCGCTGACCAGGACGCCATTGGTCGGGCTGACCACAGGCGCCGCAGGCGCGACCGAGTCCACCGTGGTGGAACCTTGCGGGCTGGTGTTGCCGGTCGGGTCGGTGGCCGTGGCATTGACCACGGTGCCGTTAGGCAGCGCGGTGGCTGGAGTGAACGACCAGTTGCCACTGCCATCAGCGGTTGTTTCACCAATGGGGTTGCCGTTGCCATCGGTCAGGGTCACGGTGCTGCCTGGTTCAGCGGTACCGCTCAAGGTAGCACCGTTGGTTGGGTTGACCACGGGTGCGGCCGGGGCAACGCTGTCCACGGTGATGGAGCTTGGGCCGCTGCTGTTACCAGCAGCGTCCTGGGCCACAGCATTGATCACGGTGCCGTTGGCCAGCGGAGTGCCTGGGGTGAACGACCAGTTACCGCTGCCATCGGCCGTGGTCTGGCCGATCGGGTTGCCGTTGCCGTCGGTGAGCAGGATGGTTGCACCGGCTTCTGCAGTACCGGTGATGTCCACGCCATTGCTCGGCTCGACGACCGGTGCGTCAGGCGCTACGCCATCGACGGTGATGACGGCCGGGGCGCTGTCGATGTTGGCGGGGTTACGCGCCACCACGTTGATGACAGTGCCATCGGGCAGCGGTGCGCCTGGCGTGAACGACCAATTGCCACTGCCATCGGCGGTGACTTGGCCGACCGGGTTGCCGTTGCCGTCGGTGATGATGATGGTGTTGCCCGCATCGGCGGTACCACTGATCACCGAACCATTGCTCGGGTCGACCTGCGGGATCGATGGCAGCGAACTGTCCACGGTAGTCGTGCCTTGCGGGCCGGTGTTGCCGGCCGCATCGGTAGCCGTGGCATTCACCACGGTGCCGTTCGGCAATTGCGTGGCCGGGGTGAACGTCCAATTACCGCTGCCATCGGCAGTCACCTCGCCAATGGGGTTGCCGTTGCCATCGGTCAGGGTCACGGTGCTGTCAGGCTCGGCGGTCCCGTTGATCACGTTGCCATTGGTAGGGTTGACCACCGGCGCTGCCGGCGCGACGGCATCCACGGTGGTGCTGGCCGGCGCGCTGGAGTTGCCCGACGGGTCGGTGGCGGTGGCGTTGACCACGGTGCCGTCAGGCAGCGCAGTGCCTGGTGTGAACGACCAGTTGCCGCTGCCATCGGCAGTGGCTTGGCCAATCGGATTGCCGTTGCCGTCGGTGAGGGTCACGGTGCTGCCCGGCTCGGCGGTGCCGCTCAAGGTGGTGCCGTTGCTGGGATTGAGCACTGGTGCGCTTGGAGCCACGGCATCGACGGTGACGCTGCCCTGCCCGCTGGTGTTGCCCGTCGGGTCGGTGGCGGTGGCGTTGACTACGGAGCCGTTGGGCAACGGCGTGCTCGGCGTGAACGACCAGTTGCCGCTGCCGTCGGCGGTGGCTTGGCCAATCGGATTGCCATTGCCATCGGTCAGGGTCACGGTGCTGCCCGGCTCGGCGGTACCGCTCAAGGTAGTGCCATTGGTTGGGTTGACTACGGGCACGGCCGGTGCGCTGGAGTCAACGGTGACAGTAGCTGCTGGGCTGGTGTTGCCTGCAGCGTCCTGGGCCACCACATTGACGGCCGTTCCATTGGGCAGCGGCGTGGTCGGGGTATAGGTCCAGTTGCCGCTGCCGTCGGCCGTGGTTTCGCCGATAGGGTTGCCGCTGCCGTCGGTGATGATCACCTTGCTGCCCGGCTCCGCAGTGCCGCTCAGGCTGCTGCCGTTGCTCAGGTTCACGGTCGGAGTCGCTGGCGCGACGCCATCCACGGTGGTGCTGGCTGGCGCGCTGGAGTTGCCCGACGGGTCGGTGGCGGTGGCGTTGACCACGGTGCCGTTCGGCAATGGCGTGCTCGGCGTGAACGACCAATTGCCACTGCCGTCGGCGGTGACCTGGCCAATCGGGTTGCCGTTGCCATCGGTCAGGGTCACCGTGCTGCCCGGCTCGGCGGTACCGCTCAGGGTGCTGCCATTGGTTGGGTTGACCACCGGCGCGTCAGGCGCAACGGCGTCGACGGTGACGCTGCCCTGTCCGCTGGTATTGCCAGCCGGGTCTTTGGTCACCACATTGACCACGGTGCCGTCCGGCAGCGGTGTGGTCGGAGTGTAGGTCCAGTTGCCGTTGCCGTCGGTGGTGGTTTCTCCGATGGGGTTGCCGTTGCCATCGGTGATGATCACGGTGCTGCCTGGCTCAGCGGTGCCGCTGATGGTGCTGCCATTGGTTGGGTTGACCACCGGCGCGTCAGGCGCAACGGCGTCGACGGTGACACTGCCCTGCCCGCTGGTGTTGCCAGCCGGGTCTTTGGTCACCACATTGACCACGGTGCCGTCCGGCAGCGGTGTGGTCGGAGTGTAGGTCCAGTTGCCGTTGCCGTCGGTGGTGGTTTCACCGATGGGGTTGCCATTGCCATCGGTGATGATCACGGTGCTGCCTGGCTCAGCGGTGCCGCTGATGGTGCTGCCATTGGTTGGGTTGACCACCGGCGCGTCAGGCGCAACGGCATCGACGGTGACGCTGCCCTGCCCGCTGGTGTTGCCAGCCGGGTCTTTGGTCACCACATTGACCACAGTGCCGTCCGGCAGCGGTGTGGTCGGAGTGTAAGTCCAGTTGCCGTTGCCGTCGGTGGTGGTTTCACCGATGGGGTTGCCATTGCCATCGGTGATGATCACGGTGCTGCCT
>NZ_JBWXTH010000005.1:68912-74163 GCF_056856075.1 Pseudomonas sp. FA-1 | reverse complement strand
GATGATCACGGTGCTGCCTGGCTCAGCGGTGCCGCTGATGGTGCTGCCATTGGTTGGGTTGACCACCGGCGCGTCAGGGGCGACGGCATCGACGGTGATCGTTGCGCCTGGGCTGGTGTTACCGGCGGCGTCCTGGGCCACCACATTGACCACCGTACCATCCGGCAGCGGTGTACCGGGTTTGAAGGTCCAGTTGCCATTGGCATCGGCAGTGGTCTGGCCGATGGGGTTGCCGTTGCCGTCGGTGAGAATCACCGTGCTGTTCGGTTCTGCGGTGCCGCTGAAGCTCGAGCCGTTGCTGGGGTTGATCGTCGGTCGGCCGGGCGCGACTGTGTCTGGTGTGGAACCACCGTCGCTGCCACCGCCGCCACCCCCGCCGTTACTGGCAAGAGCGATACCGCCGCCAACGATAGCCACGCTGGCGAGCAGTGCCCCGCCGGAGACGCCGGCGACGCCGGAGGCTGCCGTCAAGGACTCAAAACCAGCCATACCGTCCTGGGGCACATAGGTGGCCGCGACGACTCCGTCGGTTTCTGCGGCGGCAAGGTCGACCGCCACCAGCTTGTCGTCCTCGCCCACCAGGAACAATTCGCTGGGTGCCTGGCCTTCGGCATAGAAGTTGGCGATACGCACGGTTTCGCCATTTTTCAGATGCACCACAAGATCGGGACCTTGACGGGAGTATTCGGCTACCGCGTCCGGTGAAAGCCCGAGTGCAACATTACTGCTCTGGGTGAGGGTGAGCTGGCCGTCCACCGCAACTGCCGGAGCATCCGCGAGGGTGTGAGAGGGTTGGGTGGAAGCAATCACTTTCGCTTGAATCGACATTCAAACTTCTCCTTGTATTGACGCGACTTGGCAAAGGGCCAATCGGCATCCATTGCGAACCCTCAAGCGGGAAAGACCGCACCGGGAATAAGCTTTTATCCTGTGCCCGTTGCGGAAATCCTCTGACGAATCGGCACCCGAACCAACCAAACTTCCGGCAGCCGGACACACTGACGCCCCGCACTGAAACGTTCAAACAGTCGCTTGTATATAAAACCAGACCATACAACGAATCACGTGCAGGCGAAAAAAGAATGGCCTGCCAGGACCCGCACGCCTTGAGTAATTAAAAAAAGATCAATAGTTTCCGACACCACCAGTACTCAATCGCCCCTTCCCTCCTGCCGAAAGCCGGATAGAGCCAGTTATATATAGGACTAATCGCTTCTATATATATCCAGCCTTCACTTCACACTTCCATACCGCATAAGAAAGTGCATGCGGGATAAAACGTCAAGGGCCTATGTGAAAAACCTTTGTGTTCGATCAACGCGAACAGTGAGCCCTCTGCAGCCTGAAGGCGACAAAGCACAAGTGGCAAGCGAAAGCGACACTCGCTTGGCGTTAATCGGAACGGTATAACTAACTTAAGAATTAATCAGGAAGGCGATCGCACACCACCGAAAAGGAACAGTCCGTTTCACGAACGGAACGATTGCGACGTGGCTCGCATTTTAACGACCCATCGAAGGGCACATTAGAAAACCGACTTGCTCAGGCTTTTAAAAAGATGGTATTCAAACAATGCCCAGGGACGGGCGACTTTTCGACCTAAATAAACGCACGCGATAGCAAGGGATATTTACGACTCCCGCTAACGGTACACATAAACGGGCATGCCGATATGAATTGGAAACTAGCCAGACGTAAAACAACGAAGATGGCGTCCCCGGCAGGAATCGAACCTGCACCAAGGCCTTAGGAGGGCCCCGTTCTATCCATTAAACTACGAGGACGGATAGTGCGATTCCCACTGGACATGCCGTGCGTGGGAGCTTGATGTGACGCCTCGCAGGCAGGGCTGCATGCGAGACGGCGAGCATCTTAACCAGCGACCGACCGTTTGTCATGCCTCAATCCATGTTTTACCTGTAATCCTTTTCGGCATTTCCAGGGCTCATCGCGCCACCGCTAACCACCCGGTACGTGGGCAGCCCTGGCGATCACCCCCTCGTCGGCCAGGAGTTCAAGCAATGCGCCCACGGTAGTGGTCAGCGAAAGCGAATTATCCAACACATGCACATCCGGTGCGTCGTGACGCTGCAACCGTGCATTGCGCTCGAGCCGCTGCTCGATCTCCTCGACTGTTTCTCGCCCTCTGGCAAGCAGGCGCAGCCTCAATACCTGCGGCGCGACGTCCAGCCGAATCGCCAGCAGGCCGGGATAACGTCGCCGCGCCTCGGGCAGGTAACCGCGAGAACCATTCACCAGCACATGGCGACCGGCCGCCAACCATTCATCGACTTGCGCAGGGATACCGTACTGCAGCGCATTGGCCTGCCAATGCATCGCAAACGCGCCCGCCTCGCGCATTGCCTCGAACTGCTCAAGGCTCACTCCGTGAGCCGCCTCCCCCTTGGATTCGGCCGAACGCGTAATCACGCGCCTGGCGATTTCGATGCCGTGGGCCAGCAATTGCGCTCGCGCTGCATCGATCAGGGAATCTTTTCCTGATCCGGAAGGTCCAATCAGAAATATCAGGCGACCTGCCGTGTGAAGCGTGCCGCTTGCGTCATGTCGCATAGCCACTATGCTCAAGTGAGGGAACCTGCGTATTTTAGGGATTTTCCATGGCCTTTGCTGATTTTTAACAGCTTTTGACGGCAATCAGCGGACAGCGTGGTGAGGCGAAAAAGGTAAAACTTTTCCAACCAGTGCTCATTTCTGATAATTGGTACTGGCAAAAAGCCTTTATTCAGATCACTATTTGTCACAGAATTGACGCCAAGGAAACGCCGGCCTTAGGGCAAGATGAGCACCTAAATGAGATCCCGGTTGAACATTTTGATGTCGCCACGGTCGTACCACCACCACCGTGCGGCCAATTTGAGAACCGCTTCCCCTGAACCAGAAAAACCGGTCAATGTATATGCGCCCAATGAAACAGGCTATCTATTCAAGCCGCACCGCTGACAAGTTCGTCGTCCGCCTGCCAGACGGAATGCGTGAGCGCATTGCCGAGGTAGCGCGCAACCACCATCGCAGCATGAACTCCGAGATCATTGCACGCCTGGAGCAAAGCCTTATCCAGGAAGGTGCATTGGGCGACGAGCTCAGCATGCGCCTGGACAGCCCTGAGCTGAGCCTGCACGAGCGGGAGCTGCTGCAACGCTTCCGCCAACTCTCCCACCGCCAGCAGAACGCGCTGGTTGCCCTGATCGCCCACGACGTGGAAATGGCCGCAGACGCTTCCTGAGGCCTGCACCACAAAAAAAAGCCAGCTGATGCTGGCTTTTTTTGTGCCGAAACATTCTGGAACGGCTTTGTGCCGCTCCATACAGGAGACCGCCGGTTAGAGCAGGAACAGCGTAGCCAACCCCAGGAAGATGAAGAAACCACCGCTGTCGGTCACGGCGGTGATCATCACACTCGACCCCATCGCCGGGTCGCGCCCCAGACGCGTCAGCGTCATCGGAATCAACACCCCCATCAACGCGGCCAACAGCAGGTTCAGGGTCATCGCGGCGGTCATTACCAGGCCCAGCGACCAACTGCCATACAACCAGAAGGCCACGGCGCCGATCACCCCACCCCAAATCAGACCATTGAGCAACGACACCGCCAATTCCTTGCGCATCAGGCGGCTGGTATTGCCGGGCGATACTTGGTCCAGAGCCATGGCGCGGACGATCATGGTGATGGTCTGGTTACCCGAGTTGCCACCAATACCCGCCACGATCGGCATCAACGCCGCCAGGGCGACCAGTTTCTCGATGGAGCCTTCGAACAGGCCGATCACCCGGGACGCCACGAAGGCAGTGATCAGGTTGATGGCCAGCCAGGCCCAACGGTTGCGCAGCGAACGCCAGACCGAGGCGAAGATGTCCTCTTCCTCGCGCAAGCCTGCCATGTTGAGCACTTCGCTCTCACTCTCCTCGCGAATCAGGTCGACCATCTCATCGATGGTCAAACGGCCGATCAGGCGATCGCTCTTGTCGACCACCGGCGCGGAAACCAGGTCATAGCGCTCGAACGCCTGGGCAGCATCGTAAGCATCTTCCTCGGGGTGGAAAGTGACCGGGTCGTTGGCCATGACCTCGGCGACTTTCTTCTCGGGGTCGTTGACCAGCAGACGCTTGATGGGCAATACGCCCTTGAGGATACCGTCGTAGTCGACCACGAACAGCTTGTCGGTGTGGCCAGGCAGCTCCTTGAGCCGCCGCAGGTAACGCAATACCACTTCCAGGCTGACGTCCTCACGGATAGTCACCATCTCGAAGTCCATCAGCGCACCGACCTGCTCTTCGTCGTAGCTCAGGGCCGAACGGACTCGCTCGCGCTGCTGGGCATCGAGGCTTTCCATCAGCTCATGGATGACGTCTCGCGGCAGTTCCGGTGCCAGGTCAGCCAGCTCGTCGGCATCCATTTCCTTGGCGGCGGCGAGCAGTTCGTGATCGTCCATGTCGGCGATCAGCGTCTGGCGAACGGCGTCGGACACTTCCAGCAGGATATCGCCGTCGCGCTCGGAACGCACCAGCTGCCAGACCGTCAGGCGGTCGTCCAACGGCAGGGCTTCAAGGATATAGGCGATGTCGGCAGGGTGCAGATCGTCGAGCTTACGCTGCAGCTCGACCAGGTTCTGGCGGTGGACAAGGTTTTCCACCAGGTCGTGATGGTGACCTTCCTGACGATGGGTCAGGTCCTCGACCACCCGTTGGCGCTGCAACAGTTCGATTACCTGGGCCAGGCGATCCTGCAGGCTCTCTTGGGCTTTCTTTACTTCGACTTCGGTCATAGGCGAACTCCACTCCCAGCAGCGGAGCACGCCGGGAGAATCAATCGGTCAGATCTAGCTTGGCAAATCGTGTTATCGAGTAACTACTGGGTAAGTCCATGGTGGTATTCCACAAGCCCCGGCGGGGCTGACGGGCGCAATCATACACTGCATCAGCTGTCAGATCGCTTAAAATTTTGGCCAGAACAATCGTTTGCGCGTTAAAGCTATGACAATGCTCGAAGCCATCAGTGCGACGGCGGCACGGCGCGAAAAAACACATCGCTTCATGCAGGATGCCTGGCGGCGCATGCAACCATCACCGCTGAGCTTAGTTCGACATCACTGACAAATCAGTGAAACGGCAGAAAAGAAAAAGCCCGCTCAATGAGCGGGCTTTTGGGTGTGGCGGACTCAGGAGGATTCGAACCTCCGACCGCTCGGTTCGTAGCCGAGTACTCTATCCAGCTGAGCTATGAGTCCGTAGGT
>NZ_JBWXTH010000005.1:11097-68819 GCF_056856075.1 Pseudomonas sp. FA-1 | reverse complement strand
GGCGGACTCAGGAGGATTCGAACCTCCGACCGCTCGGTTCGTAGCCGAGTACTCTATCCAGCTGAGCTATGAGTCCGTGTCTTGCCGCGCATTATAGTTCGCTGAATCGTTTTGCCAAGCACTTTTTCGTTTATTTTCAACGACTTAAGTGATCCGGCCAATTACAGCGCCCTACACGAAAAATGGCGGTGAAGGGGGGATTCGAACCCCCGATACCCTTATGAGGTATACTCCCTTAGCAGGGGAGCGCCTTCGGCCACTCGGCCACCTCACCGCAACACGGGGCGTATAATAACCAGACCCTTCCCCGTTTGCAAACCCTTTTTTGAAAAAAAACCGAGAAAAATTAAAGGGTTGGTTCTTCGTCCTTCTCTTTCTTGATCCGCAGATAGATTTCTTCGCGGTGAACGGCCACTTCCTTGGGCGCACTCACGCCGATACGCACCTGGTTGCCTTTGACACCCAGGACCGTGACGGTGATCTCGCCGTCACCAATGATCAGGCTCTCGGCGCACCGACGAGTCAGAATCAACATAGCTTTCTCCTCAAGCAATTCAATCAGGGACAACAGTCTGTAGTTGGCTGGGCCGGGCCATACATGGCACCAAGCCCGGATAAGCCACCGCACGAGGCAGGACAGGCGCCTGCGCAGCGGCCAGAAACGCGAAGGGCGCGGCAAGCCGCGCCCCTCCAGGCAGCGAGTTACTCGCCCTGTCGGGCAGGAGCGTCGAGTTCGAACGCGGTGTGCAGCGCGCGAACGGCCAGCTCCAGGTATTTCTCCTCGATGACCACCGAAACCTTGATCTCGGAGGTGGAGATCATCTGGATGTTGATGCTCTCCTTGGCCAGGGCTTCGAACATGCGGCTGGCCACGCCCGCGTGGGAGCGCATGCCGACACCGACGATGGAAACCTTGGCGATGTTGGTGTCGCCGATCACTTCACGGGCACCGATCTCGCGCGCGGTGTTTTCCAGCACGCTGTGCGCCTTCTCGTACTCGTTGCGGTGCACGGTGAAGGTGAAGTCGGTGGTGTTATCGTGCGAGACGTTCTGCACGATCATGTCGACTTCGATGTTCGCCGCGCTGATCGGGCCGAGGATCTTGAAGGCAACGCCCGGGGTATCCGGCACGCCGCGAATGGTCAGCTTGGCCTCATCACGGTTGAAGGCGATACCGGAAATGATCGGCTGTTCCATGGATTCCTCTTCATCAATGGTAATGAGGGTACCCGGACCCTCCTTGAAGCTGTGCAGCACGCGCAGCGGGACGTTGTACTTGCCGGCGAACTCCACCGAGCGGATCTGCAGCACCTTGGAGCCGAGGCTGGCCATTTCCAGCATTTCCTCGAAGGTGATCTTCTCCAGGCGCTGGGCCTGGGGCACTACTCGCGGGTCGGTGGTGTAGACGCCATCGACATCGGTGTAGATCTGGCATTCGTCGGCCTTGAGCGCCGCCGCCAGTGCCACACCGGTAGTGTCGGAGCCACCACGACCGAGGGTGGTGATATTGCCGTGCTCGTCGACACCCTGGAAGCCCGCCACCACGACCACCCGGCCGGCCTTGAGGTCGGCACGGATCTTCTGGTCGTCGATCTGCAGGATACGCGCCTTGTTGTGCGCGCTGTCGGTGAGAATCCGCACCTGGTTGCCGGTGTAGGACACCGCCGGCACGCCACGCTTGATCAGGGCCATGGCCAGCAAGGCGATGGTCACCTGCTCGCCGGTCGAGACGATCACATCCAGCTCGCGAGGAACCGGCTGGTCGGTGATCTGCTTGGCCAGGTCGATCAGGCGATTGGTTTCTCCGCTCATGGCCGACAGCACCACCACCAAGTCGGTGCCTTGCTCGCGGAATTTCTTGACCTTGTCGGCAACCTGCTCGATCCGCTCGATGGAACCGACAGAGGTACCGCCAAATTTCTGTACGATCAACGCCATTTCAAAGGTGCCTCAGCCCTCAAGGGCCCCAAAAAACCATCCAACATGAAAGGGCAGCGACTAGACCGCTGCCCCTTCATCTCAAAGTCCCTGCTCGGCGAACGGCACGGCCAGGGCCAGGGCCTTGTCCAACGCAGCGACGTCGACGCCACCACCCTGGGCCATGTCCGGGCGACCACCGCCCTTGCCACCTACCGCAGCAGCGGCTTGCTTCATCAGATCGCCAGCCTTGAGTTGGCCGGAGAGGTCCTTGGTCACACCGGCCACCAGCACGACCTTGCCCTCATGCTCGCTGCCCAGCAGGATCACTGCGTGGCCGAGCTTGTTCTTCAGCTGATCGACCAGGGCCAACAGGGCCTTGCCATCCTGACCATCCAGGCGTGCGGCAAGAACCTTGGCACCCTTGACCTCAACGGCCGCGTTGGAGAGATCATCCCCTGCGGCGCTGGCGGCCTTGGCCTGCAGCTGCTCGAGCTGCTTTTCCAGCTGACGGTTGCGCTCGAGCACAGCCGACAGCTTGTCGATCAGGTTGTCGCGATTACCCTTGACCAGCTGCGCGGCTTCCTTGACCTGCTCTTCGGCAGCGTTCAGGTAGGCCAGCGCCGCAGCCCCGGTAACCGCTTCGATACGGCGCACACCAGAAGCCACGCCGCCTTCGCTGATGATCTTGAACACGCTGATATCGCCGGTGCGCTTGGCATGGATGCCACCGCACAGCTCCACCGAGAAATCGCCACCCATGCTCAGCACACGCACGGTATCGCCGTACTTCTCGCCGAACAGCGCCATGGCACCCTTGGCCTTGGCGGTCTCGATGTCGGTCAGTTCGGTTTCCACCGCAGTGTTCTTGCGCACTTCGCGATTGACGATGTCTTCCAGGGCCTTGATCTGCTCCGGTTTCACCGCCTCGAAGTGGCTGAAGTCGAAACGCAGGCGCTGGCTGTCGACCAGCGAGCCTTTCTGCTGGACGTGCTCGCCCAGCACCTGGCGCAGCGCTTCGTGCAGCAGGTGAGTGGCGGAATGGTTCAACGAGGTGGCGTGCTGCACCTCAGCATCGACCTTGGCCTCGACGGGCGAGCCGATGACCAGAGCACCGCTGGCAACCACACCGTGATGCAGGAAGGCACCACCGGTCTTGGTGGTGTCGCGCACATCGAAACGCGCAGCGCCAGCCTGCAGGTAGCCGGTGTCACCCACCTGGCCACCGGATTCGGCGTAGAACGGTGTGCGATCGAGCACGACCACGCCCTGCTCGCCTTCACCCAGCTGGTCGACGGCCTGGCCGTCCTTGTACAGGGCAACGATCTTGCCCTGGCCTTCGGTGGCGTCATAGCCGAGAAACTCGGTGGCGACGTCGACCTTGACCAGGCTGTTGTAGTCCATGCCGAAGGCGCTGGCGGAACGGGCGCGCTCGCGCTGGGCCTCCATCTCGCGCTCGAAGCCGGCTTCGTCGATGGTCAGCTCGCGCTCACGAGCGATATCGGCGGTCAGGTCCATTGGGAAGCCGTAGGTGTCGTACAGCTTGAACACCACGTCACCCGGCACCACGTCGCCCTTGAGCTGGGCCAGGTCCTGCTCGAGGATGCGCAGGCCTTGCTCCAAGGTCTTGGCGAACTGCTCTTCCTCGGTCTTGAGCACGCGCTCGATGTGCGCCTGCTGGGCCTTGAGCTCGGGGAAGGCCTCGCCCATCTCGGCCACCAGGGCGGCGACGATCTGGTAGAAGAAGCTGCCTTTGGCGCCCAGTTTGTTACCGTGGCGGCAGGCGCGACGGATGATGCGGCGCAGCACGTAGCCACGGCCTTCGTTGGACGGCAGCACGCCATCGGCGATCAGGAAACCGCAGGAACGGATGTGGTCGGCGACGACCTTCAGCGAAGGTTGGTCGTCGTTGCTGCAACCGATGGCCTTGGCCGCAGCCGACAGCAGGTTGCGGAACAGGTCGATCTCGTAGTTCGAGTGCACGTGCTGCATGACCGCACTGATGCGCTCCAGGCCCATGCCGGTGTCCACCGACGGCGCCGGCAGCGGGTGCAGGACGCCATCGGCGGTACGGTTGAACTGCATGAAGACGTTGTTCCAGATCTCGATGTAGCGGTCGCCGTCTTCCTCCGGCGAGCCGGGTGGGCCGCCCCAGATGTCCGCGCCGTGATCGTAGAAGATCTCGGTGCAGGGGCCGCAGGGGCCGGTGTCGCCCATGGTCCAGAAGTTGTCGGACGCGTACGGGGCGCCTTTGTTGTCGCCGATGCGCACCATGCGCTCGGCCGGCACGCCGATTTCCTTGGTCCAGATATCGTAGGCTTCGTCGTCGCTGGCGTAGACGGTGACCCAAAGCTTTTCCTTCGGCAGGTTCAGCCACTTTTCGGAGGTCAGGAAGGTCCAGGCGAAGGTAATGGCGTCGCGCTTGAAATAGTCGCCGAAGCTGAAGTTACCCAGCATTTCGAAGAAGGTATGGTGGCGCGCGGTGTAACCGACGTTTTCCAGGTCGTTGTGCTTGCCGCCGGCGCGTACGCACTTCTGGCTGCTGACAGCCCGGGTGTAGGCGCGCTTTTCCTGGCCGAGGAAGCAGTCCTTGAACTGGTTCATGCCGGCATTGGTAAACAGCAGGGTCGGGTCATTGCCCGGAATCAGGGAGCTGGAGGCGACGCGAGTATGTCCCTGCTCTTCGAAGAAGCGGAGGAAGGCTTCACGGATTTCTGCGCTTTTCATAGGTTCTTCCACGGAAACGGCGGCCACACGTCGAATCGACGAAACGACGGCAAAGGGCGCCATTATATCCAGCCTGAACGGCGGATGCAGTGTGTTTGTACGTCGAGATGCCCAATCTGGGTGAAATTGTCATTCGAATAGCCCTTCGCAGGCTATACGGTTCATTGCCCGCCGACAACGCCCCGCCCAACGCCCCTCGCACCATCATGCATTAGATAGCTACCACTCCGATGCCCAAGCAGCCCCATAGGCTGGCCAACGCAACACCCGTTGCGTCAGTCCACCCCTTAACGAGGCAAGCGCATGCATCCCAATCCCTCCTATTTCATTTCAGGAAGAGTCAGTGGCTTCGAGCAATGGGCCGATACGTCGACCCCGGGCAGGACCATCCATCAACTGTTCGAATATCGGGACGACAAGCTGGACATCTACCTGGAACAAGTGTGGCTCGACGAAAGCAGGGCCCCCCACAAGCACCACATGGTCATCCAGACCCACGCGCCCGATGCACGCATCGATATCTCGACCTACGATTGCCACCTTTTCGCCACTATCGAAAACCAGCGATTCATCCTCGCACCGACACCCAGACAGACCCTCATCATCAAGACCAGCGATGGCAAGGCCGTCATCCGCGTGGGGGACGATGTGAAGACGCCGACGATCATCCGGACCGGAACGGGCCACAGCCAGATCACCACCGGCGGTGGTATCACGCAAGTATTCACCGGCGCAGGGGACGTGCAGGTCACGGTGGGTCAGGGCCTGGCATTTCTGGAAAGCGGTTCGGATAAAAGCCGCATTGACGGCCACATCTTGATAGACGACCCGCATACCGAAGGCGTGTATGCCCGGAACCGAGCCGATGATGCCCGCTTCGAACAACCGCTCCCCTCGCCTCTGGATACGCTCGCCAACGATACATTCGAAATAGAAGGCAGCGATACCTTCAAGCAGGCCGTGGGCAACCACCTGGTCTTCCTCAGGCATACGCAATGTGGCCAACGACTACTGATCGAGCTGGCCAAAAGGTCCCGGATCAGGATTACCGAAACCCAAGGAACGACCCTGTTCGCCCCAGAGGAAGCAGACCCGAACGAAGTCGACCACCACATCAGACAGAACAGCCGATTGGAATGGGTAGCCGGTTTTCCTGCCGAAAGGGGCGACCTGGCATTCAACCCGCAACACTCGCAAAGTGAAAACCTGCCGCTGTTCGATTTCTACCGCTGCCTTTGCGAGGCGTACAACGCCTTCAATGCCACGACACTGCCAGGTGAAGCGACCATACGAACCCTTGATCGCAGGGATATCCAGGTCAACAGGGCTCACCTGCAAGCAATCGGCCTACCGACCGGCTTCTTTTTCGACTTCGACCAGAACCCGGCAACCCCGGCGACCGACACGAATCCCGCGCCCTTCAACGAAAATGCATTGAGGCTCGAACTAGGCGTCCCATTGCGCACACATTATTGAGGCACCTGCGCATGGCAAGCGTTGCGCTTGCCTTGCGCAGGGCTCGAATCATGCGCCCAGCCGCTGCCCCGAGTCTGGCACGACCAGGATCCCGGCCCGTAGCCCGTTCCTGACCTTGGGGTTGGGAAAGATGATACGCGCCCCCTCCTCTTCGACGATCCAACGCATCTCGGCCAGGTCTTCGGCCAGCAGGTAGCCCTTGCTCAGCTCGGAGAAGTTCTCGATATCCGTTGGCAGGTGCAGGTGGAAACTGTCGCTGTGCTTGATGATTTCCCGGGCGACGCTGAACAATTGCAGGCCATCGAGGTTGTCGTCCCCCTCTGGCTCGGTACCTTCGATGATCTGCACCAGACGCGCCTGCAGGCGGTCGAGGTTGACCTGCTGGTTCTGTCCGAACGGCCGCGCCTTGCCCAGCTCCAGGGTGAAGGCCTCGGCTTCCAGCTGCTCGTAGGTGAAGGCACTGAAGGTGATCGACGACTTGCTTTGCAACAGCACCGCCTCCATGCCTGCAGCGCGCAAGCGCGCCAGTTCGCGCCGGGAATGCTGGCGCCCTTCTTTATAGGGATACAGGGCGAACTGTTCGATCTTCGAACCACGGATCGCCGTATGCAGGTCGTAGTGCAGGCGGGTGCGCCCGGGCAGGCTGAAGAATACCCGGGCGAATTGTTCCAGCTCCGCTGCGCGCAAGGCTTCGGCACCGCTGGACAATTCATGCCGCCCATTGAACAGACGGTTGATGTCCTGCTCGACGAAACGTTCCCCCTTGCGGATGGCCTCAGGGTTGCCGAACAGGAACAGGACCCGCGCCCGCGGCTTGATCTCGCCCCGGGCCACGCCATGCAACAGCTCGTCGAGCAACTCGATGGGCGCGGTCTCGTTGCCGTGGATACCTGCCGAGAGCAGCAGGTCCAGCCCCGTGTCCTTGCCCTCGGGCGGGCGCACCTCGAGGGCGCCCTCGCCCAGCCAGCGCAAACGCACACCCCCGACGGTCACTTGCGTCTTCTCGGCCGGCTCATGGTCGGCCAGGGTCAGGTCAAGCAGTTTTCCGAGGGCGAGCATAGGGCGTTTCCTTAGTGATCGTGACCGCAGTCCGGGCCATGCACGTGGTCGTCGTCGCCGATGTCGGCTGGTTCCATTTCCAGCTGCAGGCTGACCAGGTTGGTGGCCATGGGGCGCAGCAACAGGTTGGCGTACTCGGTATCGCCGTCCTCGACGTCGACGCCAATCAGCAGCTGGCCGCGGCCGTCCTGCTGGATCCATACCTCCTTGCCTTGCCAGACCACCGCAAAGCGGGTGCAGGAGGTTTCCAGCTGGGTGCCGTCGTTGTCTTCAAGGATCAGCCGCAGGGCATCGGACATTACAAGTTCTCTCTTCAAGGTTGGCGTTGGAACGGATAGACCGAGCCCAGCTTCAGGATCTGGGTCAGTTCATCCAGGGCCGTACGGCATTCGTCCAGCAGCTGCGGGTCGGCCAGGTCCGCCTCGCCCAGGCGATCGCGGTAGTGCTTGTCGACCCACTGGACCAAGGTGTCGTACAGCGAGGCGGTCATGATAACGCCTTGGTTGACCGCCGCCAGTTCATTGTCCTTCAAGGCCACGCGCAAACGCAGGCAGGCCGGGCCGCCACCGTTCTGCATGCTCTGCTTGAGGTCGAACACCTTGACCTCCTTGACCGGGCCGCCCTGGCTGGTCAACTGCCCCAGGTAAGACCAGACGCGCTCGTTGTTGCGGCACTCTTCCGGCACCACCAACAGCATGGAGCCGTCGTCGCGGCTGAGCAGCTGGCTGTTGAACAGGTAGGAGCGCACCGCGTCTTCCACCGTCACCGCCGCGCGAGGCACACGGATCGCCTGGAAGTTGCCGCCCTTGCTGGCCAGTTTAGCCTGCAACTGGCCAAGCACCGCGTCGGTCTCGAGGAAAGCATCTTCGTGGTAGAACAGCACTTCGCCGTTGCCCACCGAGATCACGTCGTTGTGGAACACACCCTGGTCGATCACCGCCGGGTTCTGTTGAGCGTAGACCACACCGTCGTCGGTGAGTCCATGCAGGCGCGCCACGGCCTGGGAGGCTTCGAGGGTCTGGCGTGCCGGATACTTCTGCGGTGCAGGGTAACGGCTGTCGAAGGCGCTGCGGCCATAGACGAAGAATTCCACCCCAGGCTCGCCGTAGGCGCGGCAGAAGCGCGTGTGGTTGGCCGCGCCTTCGTCACCGAACTGGGCCACGGCCGGCAGGGCTTCATGGTGGGCGAAATGCTGTTCGTTGGCGAACATGGCGCCCAGCACACGGCTGGTGGTCGGGTGCTCGATGCTGCGGTGGTATTTGCAGTTGAGGTTGGCGGCGGTGAAATGCACCCGGCCATCGGCAGTATCGGCGCTCGGGCTGACCGTGGCAGCATTGGCCACCCACATGCTCGAGGCCGAACAGCTGGCCACCAGCAGCGGCATGGCGTCCTTGGCGGCGCGGCGGATCACCTCAGCATCGCTGCCGGTGAAGCCCAGACGACGCAGCGCGGCCACATCCGGGCGCTCCTGCGGCGCCAGCACGCCCTGTTTGAAGCCCATGTCGGCCAGGGCTTTCATTTTCGCCAGGCCCTGGCGCGCCGCCTCACGCGGGTTGGACTGCTGCTGGCTGTTGCTTTGCGAAGCTACGTTGCCGTAGGACAGGCCACCGTAGTTGTGGGTCGGCCCCACCAGGCCATCAAAATTCACTTCGTAGGATTTCATCGGCAAGGCTCCGAGACCTGTTGTTATAGGGTGACGCCCGGCGTCAGGGTCGCCGGCAGGGTGAGGCTGGCGGTTTCCAACGAGGCCACCGGGTAGGCGCAGTAGTCGGCCGCGTAGTAAGCACTGGCGCGATGGTTGCCACTGGCGCCCACGCCGCCAAACGGTGCGCTGCTGGCAGCACCGGTCAGTTGCTTGTTCCAGTTGACGATGCCCGCGCGGCTGCGCAGCCAGAAGTACTGGTAGCGCGCACGCGAATCCGACAGCAGCCCGGCGGCCAGGCCGTATTGGGTGTTGTTGGCCTCGTCGATGGCCGCATCGAAGTCGGCGTAGCGGATCACCTGCAGCAGCGGACCGAAGAATTCTTCGTCCGGGCGCTCGCCCACGGCGGTCACATCGAGGATGCCAGGGGTCAGCAAGGCGGCATCGGCCTGGGGCTGGGTCATCTCCAGCAGTGCCACGGCGCCCTTGCCCAACAGCTCAGCCTGGGCGGCCATGAGCGCGCGAGCGGCCTGCAGGGAAATCACCGACCCCATGAAGGGCGCCGGTTGCTGGTCGAACGCGCCGACACTGATACTGCGGCTGACCTCGACCAGGCGCTGGACCAGCGCGTCGCCCCAGGCGCCTTGCGGCACCAGCAGACGGCGGGCGCAAGTGCAGCGCTGGCCTGCGGAAATGAATGCCGATTGGATGATGGTGTAGACCGCCGCATCCACGTCCTGGACTTCGTCCACCACCAGTGGGTTGTTGCCGCCCATCTCCAGGGCCAGGATCTTGTCCGGGCGCCCGGCGAACTGCTGGTGCAGCAGGTTGCCGGTACGGCTGGACCCGGTGAAGAACAGGCCATCGATGCCCGGGTTGGCAGCCAGGGCCACCCCCGTTTCGCGGCCACCCTGGACCAGGTTCAGCACACCGGCCGGCAGGCCGGCCTCGATCCAACACTTGACGGTCAGTTCGGCCACCTTTGGGGTCAGCTCGCTGGGCTTGAATACCACACAATTGCCCGCCAACAGCGCCGGGACGATATGCCCGTTGGGCAGGTGGCCCGGGAAATTGTAGGGGCCGAACACCGCCACCACACCATGGGGCTTGTGCCGCAGCACAGCAGTGGCGTCGGCCAACGGCCCGCTCTTTTCGCCGGTGCGCTCGCGGTAGCTCTGCACCGAAATGGCGACCTTGTTGACCATGCTGGTGACTTCGGTGGCCGATTCCCACAAGGGCTTGCCGGTTTCCTCACCGATGCATTGGGCCAGTGCATCTGCATTGGCCTTGAGCTGCTCGGCGAAGGCTTCCAGCACGCTGATGCGTGCATCCAGGCTCAGTTGCGCCCAGGCTGGGAAGGCCTGGCGCGCCGCCTGCACGGCAGCCTCTACCTGGGCCTCGTCGGCGCCCTGCCCCTCCCAGACCACAGCCTGGGTGACGGGGTTGAGCGATTGCAGGGCCTGGCCCTGCCCGGCCTGCCACTGGCCGGCGATGTAATGGGTCGTCATTTACTGGGCCTCCCGGCTGGCGGACAGCGGCACGGCGCGCACATTGTCGCCGGCGCCCAGGCGCAGGCGCTTGGCGGTCTGAGGATCGACCACCAGGGTGCCGGCTGCCAGGCGCGCAGGCGCTGCGGTGATGCGGCAGTCCTCGCGCTTGCGGTTATGAATGAGATAAGGGGTGGCGTCGTCGCCCGGTGTACCGACGGCCAACACCAGGGTCTGGCTTTCACGCACAGCGCGGATCTTCGAAGTTTCGCACTCGATGGCCGGGCCCGCGTCGAAGATGTCGACGTAGCCCTGGTAGCTGAAACCTTCGCGCTTGAGCATGGCCAGAGCAGGCTCGGTATCGGTGTGCACGCGGCCGATGACGTTGCGCGCGGCCTCTGACAGGAAGCAGGTATACAGCGGGAACTTGGGCATCAGCTCGGCAATGAACGACTTGTTGCCCACGCCGGTCAGGTAGTCGGCCTGGCTGAACTCCATCTTGAAGAAATGCCGGCCCAGGCTCTCCCAGAACGGCGAGCGGCCATGCTCGTCGGACATGCCGCGCATCTCAGCGATGATTTTGTTGCCGAACAGCTCCGGGAACTCGGCGATGAACAGCATACGTGCCTTGGACAGCAGGCGGCCGTTGAGGCCGGTACGGTAGTCGCTGCGCAGGAACAGCGAGCACAGTTCAGAGTTGCCGGTCAGGTCGTTGGCCAGGAACAGGGTGGGGATCTCGCGGTAGATCTTCAGCTCCTGGGAAGCGCTGACAGTCAGACCGACCCGGTAGTTGTACCAGGGCTCGCGCAGGCCGACGGCGCCGGCAATGGCACAGATGCCGACCACCAGCCCCTCGTCGTTTTCCAATACGAACAGGTAGTCGGTATCGGCGCGCTCGGCTTCGCCACGGAAGCTTTTCTCGGCCCAGCCGACACGGTGCCCGAGGCGGTCTTCGTTGGCCGGCAAGGTGGTCAGGCCGGTGCCGGTGCTGCGTGCCAATTCGATCAGCGCGGGTAGGTCGCTGCTGCGTACGGGACGAACGATCATGCTATCTCCTTGTGCGGCGGTCTTTGCCTGCCGCGAATCTCTCGATACCGACCCTGGGGTTCAGACGGCGACCAGGCGGACGCTGCCACCTTCACCGACGCCCAGGGCATCGGCAGCTTCACGGGTCAGGCTGACCGGCTTGCCCGGCACCCAATCCAGCTCCAGCAACACCGCGCGGTAGTCCTGCAATTGGCCGTTGCACACCAGGTAGGCGCGCCCGCCCTTGATCGGGCTGTCATCGAGCTTGACCGGCACCACCCGGCTCTGGGCGATCGAGCGAATGCCCGAGGTGCGTGCATGCAGGGTCGGGCCACCATCGAAGATGTCGATGTAGTGCTCGGTCTCGAAGCCTTCGCGCATGAGGATGTCGAACGTGATCTGCGCCCGCGGGTGGACCTGGCCCATGGCTTCCTGGGCTTCGTCCGGCAACAGCGGCACATAGATCGGGTAATGAGGCATCAGCTCGGCGAGGAAGGTACGGCTCTTCAGGCCGCACAAGCGCTCGGCGTCGGCATAGTTGAGGTCGAAGAAGTTGCGGCCGATGGCGTCCCAGAACGGCGACTCGCCCTGGTCGTCGCTGTAGCCGACGATCTCGGTGACCACCGAATCGGCGAAACGCTCAGGGTGCGAGGCCATGAACAGCAGGCGGCCACGGGAGTTGAGTTCGGCCCAGCTACTGTTCACCAGCTCCGGCAAGACATAGAAGCTGGTCAGCAGGCTGTTGCCGGTCAGGTCGTGACACAACGACAACACATGGATCTTGTTGTGGATCTTCAACTCGCGCGAGGCGTGCACGAAGGTCTCGTTGCGAAAACTGTAGAACGGCTCGGAGTAGCCTGCCGAGGCGACGATCGCCGAGCAGCCGGCGAGCTTGCCGGTCTCGCTGTCTTCGAGCACGAAGAAATAGCTCTCCTCGCCGTTGAAGCTCACTTCGGCGGCGAAGGAGGTTTCCGAGGCAGCGATCTTGTCGCCCAGGCGACCGGCGTCGTCCGGCAACGAGGTGACACCAATGGGGCTGTCGGCAGCCATACGCTGCACTTCGTTCAGGTCCGCCATTTGCGCGGGGCGCATCACCAGCATGGTGTCACTCCTTTGGGAAAACAGGCCGACAGGTCGGCACGGAAAAACGACGGGCGCGGTTTTCAACGCGCGCCCGCTCTGGAATTCAGGTATCGCCGGCCCTGGCCAGGGTCAGGGCCGGCGAAGGGACCGCAGCGCTGTCAGCCCTGGGTCAGTTTGGCCGCGGCACGCTCGAAGCGCGCCAGGCCTTCGTCGATGTCGGCATCCTCGACCACCAGGCTCGGGGCGAAACGCACCACATCCGGGCCGGCCTGCAGGACCATCACGCCCTCCTTCTCAGCGGCATTGAGGATGTCCTTGGCCTTGCCCTTCCAGGCGTCGGCGAGTACGCAACCGATCAGCAGGCCGACGCCACGCACCTGGGTGAACAGGCCGGACTGCTGGCCGATCTTCTCCAGACGCGCCTTGAAGCGCTCGTGCTTGGCCTTGATGCCTGCAAGGGTTTCCGGGGTGTTGACCACGTCCAGCACGGCGCAGGCCACAGCACAGGCCAGCGGGTTGCCGCCATAGGTGGTGCCGTGGGTACCAACGGCCAGGTGCTTGGCAAGGTCGGTGGTGGTCAGCATGGCGCCGATCGGGAAGCCGCCGCCCAGGCTCTTGGCGCTGGTCAGGATGTCCGGGGTGACGCCGTAATGCTGGTAGGCGTACAGCGAACCGGTACGGCCCACGCCAGTCTGCACTTCATCGAAGATCAGCAGGGCGTTGTGTTCGTCGCACAGTTTGCGGGCGCCTTCCAGGTAGGCTTTGTCGGCCGGCACCACACCGCTCTCGCCCTGGATCGGCTCGATCACCACGGCGCAAGTCTTGTCGGAGATCTGTGCCTTGAGTGCTTCCAGGTCGTTGTACGGCACGTGGCTGATGCCGGTGATCTTCGGACCGAAGCCGTCGGAATACTTGGGCTGACCACCGACGCTGACGGTGAACAGGGTGCGACCGTGGAAACTGTTCACGGTGGCGATGATCTCGTGCTTCTCGGGGCCGAAGCGGTCATGGGCAACGCGACGGGCCAGCTTGAAGGCGGCCTCGTTGGCCTCGGCGCCGGAGTTGCAGAAGAAGGCCCGCTCGGCGAAGGTCGCGTCCACCAGCTTGTGTGCCAGGCGCAGGGCCGGCTCGTTGGTGAAGACGTTGGATACGTGCCAGAGGGTATTGGCCTGTTCGGTCAGGGCTTTGACCAGCGCAGGGTGGCAATGGCCCAGGGCGTTGACCGCGATACCTCCGGCGAAGTCGATCAGCTCACGGCCGGACTGGTCCCAGACGCGGGAGCCCTCGCCTCGCACAGGAATGAAGGCCGCCGGAGAATAATTGGGAACCATGACCTGGTCGAAATCGGCACGTTGCACCGGGGCTTGCTCAACGGACATCTGAGTCTCCTGAAGAGGAACGCTGGCCTGGAAGTGGCGAGCGATGAGGGGATTGTAAGGACTGATCGGCGCCTGTCCTTGCTGCCAGGCGACAACTTGTTACAGCGCTAAACCTTGTTTTACAGAGGTTTTCGGCAATGCGACAAACACTGTCGCAATCGCGCAGTGTACGGGAGAGAGGGGGATGGGTGAACGGGTGTTCACGGGGAATTAAAGGTAGTGGGTGTAGGATGGAGGGCGTTGCTGTTGCGGGATGGCGAAGATCGCGCCGCGCGGGCGGCGCCGGAAGTGTCAGATTTTTTGTGTGCGGGCCGGTAACGGCCTGCCGTCAGGCAGGCCCTGATTTTCACCAGGTCGGCCTGATGAACCGATCTCCGTACAAAATCGCGAATTGATTCATCGCATTTTTCCAATCATGCGCCGCTGAGCCCCAGTTCGCCGTGATGTTTCGCAGCCCCAGCCAGATCAGCTTGGTGGCTGCGTCATCGTTCGGGAAATGGCCCCGGGTCTTGATGATCTTACGCAGCTGGGCATTGATACTCTCGATGGCGTTGGTGGTGTAGATTACTTTCCTGATGGCAGGCGGGAAGGCAAAGAAGGGAATCACTCGATCCCAGGCGCGTCTCCAGGCCGCGACGACCGTTGGGTATTGCTTGCCCCAGGGCCCATTTTCAAACTCATCGAGTGCCTGCTCAGCCGCTTCGGCGTTGATGGCCTGATAGATCGGCTTAAGTGCCTTGGCCAGTGCCCGTCGCTTGTCCCAGGCTGCAAAGTCCAGGCTGTTGCGGATCAGGTGCACGATGCACGTCTGTAGCGTCGTCTCTGGAAACACTGCGCTGAGGGCCTCTGGCATGCCCTTAAGCCCATCGGTCACGGCAATCAGCACATCCTCGACACCACGCGTCTTGAGATCGTTGAACACCTTCATCCAGAACTTCGCACCTTCGGTGTTCTCAATCCAGATGCCCAAGATATCGCGTGTCCCGTCGGGTAGAACGCCCAGTGCCAGGTAAATGGCCTTGTTGCGCACCAGGCCTTCTTCGCGAATCTTCACCCGCAGTGCATCAAAGAAAATGACCGGGTACATGGGTTCCAGCGGCCGCTGCTGCCACGCGCCAATTTCTTCCAGGACCTCGTCTGTCACAGAGCTGATGAAATCGGGTGAAACATCCGTCCCATACTGCTCGGACAGAAAGGCGCGGATCTCTCTGACCGTCATTCCACGAGCGTACATGGCGATGATCTTGTCATCGAAACCGGTGTAACGCCGCTCATGTTTGGGGATCAAAATAGGCGAAAAACTGCCGTCCCGATCACGGGGGATTTCCAGCCGCAAGGGGCCATCGCCGGTCAAAACCGTCTTGCCACTCTTGCCGTTACGTTGATTGGTTTCATCCTCTGGGCGCTGCGCGCCCGGCGGATAACCCAGGTGGTGGCCGAGCTCGGCATGCAGGGCGCGCTCGATCAAGGCCTTCTTGAACGCCGCAGAGGCATCCTCGATAGCCTCTGCAGTCATCAGGCCCTCACCGAACTGCTCCAGCAGTTCTTTGGGGATTTTGGGCAGGTCACGCAAGGGTTTCTTTTTGGTTGGCATACATGCACCTCTTACTCATGTTATGCCCGAACACAAAATTTCTGACACCCTCGCGGCGCGCGATCTTCGCCCAGGCGCCAAACCCAAGGCATACACCCCAGGCCCACCCTCCCTTCAGCCTTTCTCCGCCGGCGCCGAGCTCAACTCGAACGGGCTGCTGCTGCGTCGCTGGTTGCGGTCTTCCCGTGGCGTTGCGCCAAAGAAATTGCGGTAGGCACTGGAAAAATGTGGCCCCGAGGAGAAGCCGCACGACAATCCGATCTGGATGATCGACTTGCTGGTCTGCATCAGCATCTGCCGCGCCTTGTTCAAGCGCAGCTCCAGGTAGTACTGGCTCGGCACCCGGTTGAGGTATTGCTTGAAGATCCGCTCCAACTGGCGACGGGACACGCAGACATGCTGGGCGATCTCGTCGGTGGTCAGCGGCTCTTCGATGTTCGCCTCCATCAACAGCACCGCCTGGGTCAGCTTCGGATGGCTGGAGCCCAGGCGATTCTGCAGCGGAATACGCTGGCGCTCGCCACCTTCGCGAATACGCTCGACCACCAACTCCTCGGACACCGCCCCCGCCAGCTCCGCCCCGTGGTCACGGGCCAGCACCGCCAGCAGCAGATCGGTCACGGCCATGCCGCCACAGGCGGTCAGGCGATCACGATCCCAGTCGAACAGGTGGCTAGTGGCGATGACCTTGGGGAAACGTTCGGCGAAGTCGTCCTGCCAACGCCAGTGCACCGCCGCCCGATAGCCATCCAGCAAGCCCAGCGCCGCCAGCGGGTACACCCCGGCGGACAACCCGCCGATCATGCAGCCACTGCGCGCCAGTTGCTTGAGCGCAGCGGACAACGCCGAACCCATGGCAGATGGCGGCTCGTCCGCCAGCAGAAACAACTTGTGACAGCCTTCCAGGCGGCCATTCCACGGCTCGCCAGGCAAGCGCCAGTCACCGTCCGGGCTGGCATCGGCTTGAAGGAAGACCAGTTCGTAGACCACATCCGGGTGAACCCGCTGGGCCACCCGCAACACTTCCTCGGCCAACGCCAGGGTCAGCGGCCGGGTGCTCGGCCAGATGAGAAATCCGATTCGCTGGGTGGTCATAGGGCGTGGTCCGAAACCTGGGTTCGTTCGAGTCTGTGGCGCCGGGTCAGGCTGCGCTTTGCTGCGCAGCATGCCCTATTCTGGTGCAAAGGTGCAGCCTTTACTTCAGGCTGCCGGAGAGAAACTGCTTGAGTCGCTCCGACTGCGGGTTGACCAGCACTTCGCGCGGGCAGCCCCGCTCCTCCACCAGGCCCTTGTGCAGGAACACCAGCTGGTTCGATACCTCACGGGCAAAGCCCATTTCGTGGGTCACCACGACCATGGTCCGACCTTCCTGGGCCAGCGACTGCATGACCTTGAGCACATCGCCGACCAGCTCCGGGTCGAGGGCCGAGGTCGGCTCGTCGAACAGCATCACCTCAGGCTCCATGGCCAAGGCACGGGCAATCGCCACGCGCTGCTGCTCACCACCGGACATATGCCCGGGGAAGGCATCCTTGCGGTGGGCCACGCCGACCTTGTTCAGGTAATGCTCGGCCTTTTCCAACGCTTCCTTCCTGTTCACGCCCAGCACATGTACCGGCGCTTCGATCACGTTCTCCAGCGCGGTCATATGCGACCACAGGTTGAAGTGCTGGAACACCATCGACAGGCGCGAACGCATGCGTTGCAGTTGCTTGGGGTCGGCGGCCTTCAGCGCACCGTCCTTGCCGGCCACCAGCTTGAGCTCTTCGTTGTTGAGCAGGATCTTGCCGGCATGGGGCTGCTCGAGCAGGTTGATGCAGCGCAGGAAGGTCGACTTGCCCGAACCACTGGAGCCGATGATGCTGATCACATCGCCCGCCTTGGCCTCGAGCGAGACGCCCTTGAGCACCTCATGGCTGCCGTAGCGCTTGTGCAGGTCTTGGACTTGGAGTTTGTACATGCTGTCGGTTCTCACAGAGCGTTCAGTGCTTGCGCGGCGCCAGGTAGCTGAGCCAGCGGCGTTCGGCCATCTTGAACAGGCGCACGAGGATGAAGGTTAGGCACAGGTAGAACGCGCCCGCCGTGATATAGGCCTCGAAAGGCAGGTAGTACTGGGCATTGACGGTACGCGCCGCGCCCGTGATGTCGATCAGGGTGACGATCGATGCAAGGCTGGTGGTCTGCAGCATCATGATCACTTCGTTGCTGTACTGCGGCAGCGCTCGGCGCAGGGCCGAGGGCAACAGGATGCGCCGGTACATCTTCATGCGTGACATGCCCATCGCCTTGGCCGCCTCGATCTCGCCATGGGGCGTGGCCCGCAGGCTGCCGGCAATGATCTCGGCGGTGTAGGCGCTGGTGTTCACCGCGAACGCAAGGCAAGCGCAGAAGGTCGCACTGGACAGCCAAGGCCAGAGCACACTTTCACGCACAGCTTCGAACTGGGCCAGGCCGTAGTAGATCAGGAACAGCTGCACCAGCATCGGCGTGCCACGGATGACGTAGGTGTAAAGCCATGCGAGCAGGTTCACCAAGGGCTGCTTGGACACGCGCATCAGGCCCAGCGGGATGGCCGCCAACAGGCCGAAGAACAGCGACAGCGCCAGCAGCTTCAGGGTGGTCAGCAGGCCGCCCAGGTACAGCGGCATGGCCTCCCAGATGACGTTGTAGTCGAAGATCATAGTTCAGCCGCCTTTACGCCCACCGAGTAGCGTCGTTCGAGGTACTTCAGGGCCACCAGCGAGATGCTGGTGAGCACCAGGTACAAGGCCGCCACCGCCAGGAAGAAGGTGAAGGGTTCGCGGGTGGCGTCGGCCGCCTGCTTGGCCTTGAACATCATGTCCTGCAGCCCGACCACCGATATCAGTGCCGTGGCCTTGGTCAACACCAACCAGTTGTTGGTGAAACCAGGGATCGCCAGGCGAATCATCTGCGGCACCATGATGCGGAAGAACACCTGGCGGCTGCTCATGCCATAGGCCACCCCCGCCTCGGCCTGCCCCTTGGGAATACCCAGGAAGGCGCCGCGGAAGGTTTCCGACAGGTATGCACCGAAAATGAAGCCCAGGGTGCCGACACCCGCCACGAACGGGTTCAGGTCGATGTAGTCTTCATAACCTACCAGTGGCGCGATACGGTTGATCACATCCTGGCCGCCATAGAAGATCAGCAGGATCAGCACCAGGTCAGGGATGCCACGGATCACCGTGGCATACATATCGCCCAGCCAGGCCAGCCAGCGCACGGGCGACAAGCGCAGCGCCACGCCGATCAGGCCGAGCACGATGGCCAGGGCCATCGACGACAGGGCGAGCTGCAGCGTCAGCCACGCCCCATCGAGGATGACTGCCCCGTAGCCTTTCAACATGATGGGATTCCTCGGGACTTGGAATGAAAAATGGTGCAAACCTCAGAGCCTCTGCTGTTTGCACCATTGCACAGGTGAAACCCGACGTCTTACTGAGCTTCAGGCCCGTAGATGTCGAAGTTGAAGTACTTGTCTTGGATCTGCTTGTACTTGCCGCTGGCACGAATCGCATCGATCGCGGCATTGATACGCTCGCGATTGGCGTTGTCGCCCTTGCGCACGGCGATGCCAACGCCATCACCGAAGTACTTCACATCGGTGAACGATGGGCCCACGAAGGCAAAGCCCTTGCCAGCGTCGGTCTTGAGGAAGCCGTCCTCGAGCAGGGTGGCATCGGCCACGGTGCCATCCAGGCGACCGGCAGCGACGTCCAGGTAGATTTCGTTCTGGGTGCCATAAGGCACGACGGTGGCGCCCTTCGGTGCCAGGACCTCCTTGGCGAAGCGGTCGTGGATCGAACCGCGCTGCACGCCGATCTTCTTGCCCTGGAGCTCGGCCAGGCCTTCGCTGACGGTGGTGCCTTCCTTCATGACCAGGCGTGCCGGGGTCAGGTAGTAGCGCTTGGTGAAGTCGACCGACTTCTTGCGGTCGTCAGTGATCGACATGGACGACAGGATGGCGTCGATCTTGCGCACCTTCAGCGCCGGGATCAGGCCGTCGAATTCCTGCTCGACCCAGGTGCACTTGGCTTTCATCTCTTCGCACAGGGCGTTGCCGATGTCGTAGTCGAAGCCGGCGATGCTGCCGTCGGGTTGCTTGAAGGCGAAGGGTGGGTAGGCGGCCTCGATACCGATTTTCAACGGTTTTTCATCGGCCTGCGATACCAGGGAAAACACGGACAGCGCCAGGGCGCCAAGCAGTGCGAGCTTCTTCATCAGGTAACTCCATCGGTACAGGGCAATACAAGGCAGTTGTAACGGCTGCCCGACATGCGAATGGGTACAACGCGAGCCGCGGGGGTATCGACCAAGGTCGCAGACCACGAGCGAGTGAGTGGCATTTTAACGACAGCCCGGTGGCCGATATTTCTTCAAAGCGACAACTACTTACAGAAGCGCCTGAAACCGCGGCGGGCGATATTGACAGCTCCAGCAGAATATGCAAGAGCAAAAGAAAAATAACCTATAAGCGAAGCAATAAGTGGGCCTATTATTGGCAAAGCCTTGTATTCCGGCAAGTCCAGCGTGCCGGAGCGCAAAAATTCTCTACAGGTGCGCACTGAAATAACACATGATGTTTCGGCTCGCCCCGCTTCTGTGCGAAATGGGTGACAGGAAAGGTTACCGATGTAAGTCGAGGTAACAGAACGTAAGTACAGCAAAAACCCCGGCGGTTGCCCGGCGGGGTTCGAGGAAGAACTTGGATGGCCTTGCGGGCCCAATCGCGGGACGAGCCCGCTCCCACAGGATACGAATGTGGAAGCGGGCCTGTGCCGCGATCAAGGCGCCCAGCAGGCCTCGACTCAGGCCGAAGCCAGGCTCATCGCCTTGTGGGTATCGATCAGGTGCTGCACCACACCCGGGTCGGCCAGCGTCGAGATATCGCCCAGCGCATCGTATTCGCCGGTAGCGATCTTGCGCAGGATACGCCGCATGATCTTGCCCGAACGGGTCTTCGGCAGCCCCGGCGCCCATTGGATGACATCCGGCGAAGCGATCGGGCCGATCTCCTTGCGCACCCAGTTCTTCAGTTCCAGGCGCAGCGCCTCGCTCGGCTCCACGCCGGCATTGAGGGTGACATAGACATAGATGCCCTGCCCCTTGATGTCGTGCGGCACGCCCACCACTGCCGCCTCGGCGACCTTGGCATGGGCCACCATGGCACTTTCGATCTCGGCGGTGCCCATGCGGTGGCCAGACACGTTGAGCACATCGTCGACACGGCCAGTGATCCAGTAGTAGCCATCCTCGTCGCGACGGGCACCGTCACCGGTGAAGTACATGCCACGGAAGGTCTTGAAGTAGGTGTCGACGAAACGATCATGGTCGCCGTACAGCGAGCGCGACTGGCCCGGCCAGGAGTCCAGGATCACCAGGTTGCCTTCGGCCGCACCCTCGATCAGGTTGCCCAAGTTGTCCACCAGCGCTGGCACCACGCCGAAGAACGGGCGGGTCGCCGAGCCTGGCTTGAGCCCTGTGGCGCCCGGCAGCGGGCTGATCAGGATGCCGCCGGTCTCGGTCTGCCACCAGGTATCGACGATCGGGCAGCGCTCCTTGCCCACGGTCTGGTAGTACCAGTTCCAGGCCTCAGGGTTGATCGGCTCGCCCACCGAACCCAGCAGACGCAGGCTGGAGCCGTCGGCACCTGCGACTGCGGCCTGCCCTTCGGCCATCATGGCGCGGATGGCGGTAGGCGCGGTGTAGAGGATATTGACCTGGTGCTTGTCGATGATCTTCGACACGCGGGTGATGTCCGGGTAGTTCGGCACGCCCTCGAACAGCAGCGTGGTGGCGCCATTGGCCAGCGGGCCGTAGACGATGTAGCTGTGGCCGGTGACCCAGCCCACGTCCGCGGTGCACCAGTAGACTTCGCCAGGGCGATAGTCGAACACGCGCTCATGGGTCAGCGCGGCATAGACCAGGTAGCCACCGGTGGTATGCAGCACGCCCTTGGGCTTGCCGGTGGAGCCGGAGGTATAAAGGATGAACAGCGGCTCCTCGGCGCCCATTTCTTTCGGCGCGCAGTGGCTGGAGGCCACTTTCATCAGGTCTTCGTACCAGATGTCGCGATGCTGGTGCCAGGCGATGTCGCCACCGGTGCGCTTGCACACGATGATCTTCTGCACGCTGCTGGTTTCAGGGTTGGTCAGGGCCAGGTCGACATTGGCCTTGAGCGGGGTACGACGGCCACCGCGCACGCCCTCGTCGGCGGTGATCACCACCTTGGAGCGGCAATCGATGATGCGCCCGGCCAGGGCTTCGGGCGAGAAACCACCGAACACCACCGAGTGGATCGCACCGATGCGCGCGCAGGCCAGCATGGCCACCACGGCTTCCGGGATCATCGGCATGTAGATGGTCACCACATCGCCACGATGCACGTCCTGGCCACGCAGGGCGTTGGCGAACTTGCAGACCTGCTCGTGGAGCTCGCGGTAGGTGATGTTACGGCTTTCGGAAGGGTCGTCGCCTTCCCAGATGATGGCGACCTGGTCGCCACGCTCTGCCAGGTGACGGTCCAGGCAGTTATAGGAAACGTTCAGAGTGCCATCAGCGAACCACTTGATGTCGACATGATGATCGTCGAAGGAGGTCTGCTTGACCTTGGTGAAGGGCTTGATCCAGTCCAGGCGCTGGGCCTGCTCGCGCCAGAAGCCGTCCGGGTTGATCACCGACTGCTGGTACATGGCCTTGTAGGTGGCCTCGTCGGTCAGCGTATTGGCTGCTACCTCGGGACGAACGGGATACAGTGGAGCCGCACTCATCTGTTTTACCTCGGTGTAATAGTTGTTTTTGTATGGAAACGTTTGTAACTGTACCAGAGCGTGAAAAGCCATTCGACGTTGGTAGTAGCGAAGCGTGGGTTTTCCTGAAAATTCTTACACAATGGCTCTAGCCCAAGCCTCACAGGGCAGCCACGTGTAAATTCGAACTCGCGACCAAAGGGATTGTTACCGATTCTGTCAAAAGGCGAAAAAACTTTATCAAAACGCCATCTGTTTCCCTCCCCGGCCCCGCCCTAGAATTCATCACGCCACAACGGCAAGGCGATTAACTTCTGAAACAGCCCCCACGAAGGCAAAGTTGATCCCTCTCTCAATGTGATAGTTGAAAACTCTGATGTACTCGCGGCGCCACAAGCGCCGCGTGCCCCCTCACGACCTTAGACAGGTAAATTGAAAATGAAAGCGTTACTGGTATTGGTACTTGGCGGTTTTTGCAGCGCGGCGATGGCCGACGACGTTGCAAAGGATGCCGAGCAGATTCCGGTTGAACAGTACAGTTATTCGCAGCACCTGGACATCGCCCGGGTACTCTCCATGAGCGAGGTGCCCAACGTCTGCGAAGTGGTGCCAGCCCGCATGACCTATGAGGACTCGCAGGGCCAGAAACACATTCTCGAATACCGTGTGATGGGGAACGGTTGTTCCAACGGCTGACGATGCTCGATGGGGCTGCGCTGCAGCCCCATTTAAATACCCTTTAATTATTCCACTGTTTTATTGAGCGCATACTCTCGCAACTTATTGGCAATCGTCGTATGGGAAACGCCCAGTCGTTTGCCCAGTGCACGACTGCTGGTATATTCCGGCATCAAGGATTCCAATACGGCCTTTTCAAAACGCCCGACTATTTGCGCAAGATCCCCCTCCAGCGAAAACTCACCCAAGGGTTGTCGCGCACCATAATCCGGCAAACGGATATGCTCCCCTTTCACCACCCCGCCCTCGCACAACGACACGGCCTGGAACAGTACGTTCTCCAGTTGGCGCACATTGCCCGGCCAATGGTACTGGCTGAGCTTTTCCATCGCCGCCGGCGCCAGGCGCGGCAGCGGGCAGCCAATCTGCCGGCTGGCCTGGTCGAGAAAGTGCTGCACCAACCCTTCCAGGCCATCCATGCATTCGCGCAGGGGCGGGATGTGCAATGACAGCACATTGAGGCGGTGGTAGAGGTCCTGGCGGAACTCACCGCGGGCACACAACTCGGAAAGGTCGACCTGGGTGGCGCAAATGACCCGCACGTCCAGGTAGACCTCTTCATCGCTGCCCACCCGCCGGAAGCAACCATCCTGCAGGAAGCGCAGCAACTTGACCTGCAGGCGCGGGCTCATTTCCCCCACACCATCGAGGAACAAGGTCCCGCCTGCGGTCAGTTCCAGCAGCCCCAGCTTGCCCTCGGCGCGGGCACCTTCGAAGGCGCCCGGACCATAGCCGAACAGTTCGGTCTCGGCCATCGACTCCGGCAGGCCGGCGCAGTTGAGCGCCATCAGCGGCGCCTGGCCGCGGGGGCTTGCCAGGTGGCAGGCACGAGCGAGCAGCTCCTTGCCGGTTCCGGTTTCACCTTCGATCAGCAGGGGGGCATCCAGCGGCGCCATGCGCCTGGCCTCGCGCACGACCGCTGCCATCACTCGCGAGCTTTGGAAGATGCTGTCGAAGCCACGCAACTCCTGCTTGCGCACGTTATAGATGCGCTCACCGATGCGATCGGCCCGGTGCAGGGTCAGCACGGCACCGGCCAACGCTTCGCTGTCATCGTGCTCGGACTGCAGCGGCGCGATATCGGCCAGGAAGACGTCGCCCTTGACCTTGATCCGCAGGCCATTGATGCGCGACTTGTTGGCCCGCACCAGTTCTGGCAGGTCGAAATCCTCGACGTAGCGGTCAAGCGGGATGCCCGGCACCTCGTCGACCCGCACCCCCAGCAATTGAGCGGCACTGCGGTTGGCGGCAACGATACTGCCACCCATGTCGATCGACAGCACCGGGAAATCCAGAGCACCGAGCAACGCATTGAGCTCCATGTGCCGTCGTTCGCTGGGCATCAGGCCGACCCGCTTGACCCCGAACACGCCGGCGATCGATTCGAACTTCGGCCGCAACGCCTGGAACTGCAGGTTGATCAGGTTCGGGCAGTGCAGGTAGATGGCATTGCCATGGTCGCCGCCGACCTCCCCGCGCAAGACGTTGATGCCGTATTCCACCAACAGATTGAGGATGTCCCGCAGGATGCCGATGCGGTTCTGGCAATGCACTTTGATACGCATGGAAAAGCCCCGAGGCGCGCGGATTTTTTCAGCGGCCGATGGAAAAGTCGTAAAGATAAGCTGACAAAAACAGCATAGTCGCCAGCTGGATGTGCGTGATTTTCCGGGATATCAGGCTTTTTGTAAAATTATCGTTACAAAAATAGGCGATGGGCTACTGCCACCGCGAGCCCGCACCCCGTGCAAATACGTCAACAGGGCGATATTCCTAGGGCATGTCCTGAACATAACAAGAATGCCCTCACCAGGAGAGCCACATGAAACAGACGCAATACGTGGCACGCGAGCCCGATGCGCATGGTTTTATCGACTACCCGCAACAGGAACACGCGGTGTGGAACACCCTGATCACCCGTCAGCTGAAGGTGATCGAAGGCCGCGCCTGCCAGGAGTACCTGGACGGCATCGACCAGCTCAAGCTGCCCCACGACCGCATCCCCCAGCTCGGTGAGATCAACAAGGTGCTCGGCGCCACCACCGGTTGGCAGGTCGCCCGCGTGCCAGCCCTGATTCCCTTCCAGACCTTCTTCGAACTGCTGGCCAGCAAGCGCTTCCCGGTGGCCACCTTCATCCGCACCCCGGAAGAGCTGGACTACCTGCAAGAGCCGGACATTTTCCATGAGATCTTCGGCCACTGCCCGCTGCTGACCAACCCCTGGTTCGCCGAGTTCACCCACACCTACGGCAAGCTGGGCCTGGCGGCCACCAAGGAGGAACGCGTCTACCTGGCCCGCCTGTACTGGATGACCATCGAGTTCGGCCTGATGGAAACCCCGCAAGGCCGAAAGATCTACGGTGGCGGTATCCTGTCCTCGCCGAAGGAAACGGTCTACAGCCTGTCCGGCGAGCCTGAGCACCAGGCCTTCGACCCGATCGAAGCCATGCGCACCCCGTATCGGATCGACATCCTGCAGCCGCTCTACTTCGTCTTGCCCGACCTCAAGCGCCTGTTCGACCTGGCCCACGAAGACATCATGGGCATGGTTCACCAGGCCATGAAACTGGGCCTGCACGCACCGAAGTTTCCACCCAAGGCAGCCGCCTGAGCCGCCTTGCCGATAACAACTCAAAACGGAAAAAGACACCCATGAATGCCTTGAACCAAGCCCACTGCGAAGCCTGCCGTGCCGACGCGCCAAAAGTCTCCGACTCGGAGCTGGCCGAACTGATCCGCGAAATCCCGGATTGGAACATCGAAGTCCGCGACGGCCACATGGAGCTGGAACGCGTCTTCCTGTTCAAGAATTTCAAGCATGCCCTGGCGTTCACCAACGCGGTCGGTGAAATCGCCGAAGCCGAAGGCCATCACCCAGGCCTGCTGACCGAGTGGGGCAAGGTCACCGTCACCTGGTGGAGCCACTCGATCAAGGGCCTGCACCGCAACGACTTCATCATGTGCGCGCGCACCGACGAAGTCGCCAAGACCGCCGAAGGACGCAAGTGATGCATTTCGCAGCCATTGGCCGGGTCCCTGGCGACCCGATCCTCGGGCTGATGGAAGCCTATGCCCGTGACAACAACCCGGCGAAGTTCGACCTGGGCGTTGGCGTGTTCAAGGATGCCCAGGGCCTGACGCCAATTCCCGCGGCGGTCAAACAGGCCGAACAGCGTCTGGTGGAGCAGCAAGCCACCAAGAGCTACGTCGGCGGCCATGGCGACGCGGCGTTCGGCCGCCTGGTCAGCGAGCTGGTGCTGGGCAGTGCCTCGCCACTGCTTGCCAGCCAACGCGCCGGCGCCACCCAGACCCCAGGCGGCACCGGCGCCCTGCGCCTGGCGGCGGAATTCATCGCCCATTGCCTGCCCGGGCGTGGCATCTGGCTGAGCGACCCGACTTGGCCGATCCACGAAACCATTTTCGCTGGCGCCAAGCTGAAGGTGTCCCACTACCCCTACGTGGGTTCGGACAACCGCCTGGATGTGAAGGGCATGCTGGCGGCCCTGGAACAGGCGCCGGAAGGCGACGTGGTACTGCTGCATGCCTGTTGCCACAACCCCACCGGTTTCGACCTGAGCCAGGACGACTGGCGCGCCGTGCTCGAAGTCGTGCGCAAGCGCAACCTGCTACCGTTGATCGATTTCGCCTACCAGGGCTTCGGCGACGGACTGGAGGAAGATGCCTGGGCGGTGCGCTTGTTCGCCGCTGAGCTCCCGGAACTGCTGATCACCAGCTCTTGTTCGAAGAACTTCGGCCTCTACCGCGACCGCACCGGGGCCCTGCTGGTATGCAGCCATGATGCCGAGAAGCTGCTGGATGTGCGTAGCCAGCTGGCTTTGCTGGCTCGCAACCTGTGGTCGACGCCGCCCGACCATGGGGCCGCGGTGGTGGCCCAGATCCTTGGCGACCCAACCCTCAAGGCCCTATGGGTCGAGGAAGTGGACGCCATGCGCCAACGCATCGCCGAACTGCGCCTGGGCCTGGTCAAGGCGCTGGAACCTCACGGTCTGGCCGAGCGCTTCGCCCACATCGCCGCGCAACGCGGGATGTTCTCTTACACCGGGCTGAGCCCGGAGCAAGTAAGCCTGTTGCGCGAGAAGCACAGTGTGTACATGGTCGGTACCGGCCGGGCGAACATCGCCGGCGCCGATGCACAGCGCCTGGAGCAGTTGGCAGCGGCGATCGCCGACGTCTGTCTGTAGGGCATTTTCGCGGGTGAACCCGCTCCCACAGGGCTTGCCAAAGCCCTTTGTGGGAGCGGGTTCACCCGCGAATAAGCCTCCCTGATTGTCCGATAACCACCCGCAAAACCGCGCCGCAAGGCGAAAAATTTCAAACTGTCATCCAGACTCCTGTATCCTGCCCGAGCTTTTCGAAGCCTCACACGCGCCTGGCGCAGTCTTTTCACTCACACTTGCGAGGAACGACGAGATGCATGAAATCCCGAATCTTCCCTTCCCAAGCCTGAACCCCGAAGAGCAAACCGTTGCCGCCCACGCCGAACCGGCGCCTGCTGTCGAGCAGGACGGTGACGATCAATCCAGCGCCGATCAGGAATAACCGCGCACACCCTCCGACAGTGTGAAAACGGCTGACTCGCGGGACCTTGCCCGTCATCGCGTTTTCACACCGTCCAGAATCCGGCTCACGCCTCAGCGTCGGGCGTACTGCAACACCACTTCCAGCGGATGGCGCAGTTGCCGCTCGGTCATGCGCTTGACCTGGCTACGGCAGGAATAGCCGGTCGCCAGCGCCTCCCCCTCCTTGTCCAGCTTGGTCGCCCAGGACTGCTCGAAGATGGTCCGCGAAGCCTCCTGATTACGCGCCTCATGCCCATAGGTGCCTGACATGCCGCAGCAACCGGTGGCCTCGGTGACCAGCTTCAGGCCCAGGCGGGCGAACACCTGCTCCCACTGGCGGGTGCTGGCCGGCACGTTGGTCTTCTCGGTGCAGTGGGCCATCAGGCGGAAGTGGCCAGCATCGACCGCAGGCTGCTCGGGCAGTACATCCATCAACCACTCCTGGGGCAGCAGCACCTTGGGGCAGCCATCCAGGCCATCGACCTTCTGGTACTCCTGGCGATACACCAGGGTCATCGCCGGGTCCAGGCCCACCAGCGGCACGTCGCACTCGGCGAGGGCCTTGAGCTGCTTGGCATTGCGGATCGCGGCCTTGGCAAAGGCACCGAGGAAGCCCTGCACGTGCAGTGGCTTGCCATTGGCGCTGTAGGGGGCCAGGAACACGCGATGGCCCAGGCGATGGGCCAGTTCGATGAACGAGGCCAGCAGTGGCGTCTCGAAATAGCGGGTGAAGGCATCCTGCACCAGCACGATGCTGCGCTCGCGCTGGGCCGGGGTCAGCTCGCGCAATGCCGGGATACTGGCCATGCCGACGCGGCAACGGCTCAGGGTCGACTGGAAGTTGAAACGGCTGATCAACGGGCTGTCGACCATACCCACCTTGTCGGCCAGCAGCTTGCTTACCCACTTCGAACCCATCACCGCGTTGTACGCCCCCGGCGCATGGGCCAGGTAGGGAATGGTGAACTCCAGCGAGCCGATCAGGTAGTCGCGCAATGGACGCTGGTAGCGGCCGTGGTACAGTTCGAGGAACCGCGAGCGGAAGTCAGGCACATTGACCTTGATCGGGCACTGCCCCGCGCACGACTTGCACGCCAGGCAGCCGGCCATGGCATCGTACACCTCGTGGGAGAAATCCTCCTGGCCATGCTTGCGTGCCCGCGCGTTGCGCAGCCGCGCCGGCAGGCCTTTGAGCCAGCCTCCCTTGTTGCGCGCCGCCGCCAGTACGTCGATGTCCGATTCGCCCTGCAGTCGCAGCCACTCGCGGATCAGCGAGGCTCGGCCCTTGGGCGAATGCTGGCGCTCGCGTGTGGCCTTCCAGGATGGGCACATGGCGTCGTTGGGGTCGTAGTTGTAGCAGGCGCCATTGCCGTTGCAGTGCACGGCGCTGCCGAAGCTCTGCCAGACGCGCTCGTCGATGCTGCGATCGAGGTCGCCACGCAGGCTGACGCCATCGACCGGCGTCAGCCCCTCGGCACTGCCCGGCGGGGTGCAGATCTTGCCCGGGTTGAGCTGGTTGTGCGGGTCGAACGCACCTTTGAGGCGCTGCAACGCCGGGTACAGCTCGCCGAAGTATTCCGGAACGTATTCCGAGCGCAGGCCCTTGCCATGCTCGCCCCAGAGCAGGCCGCCGTAACGCTGGGTGAGCGCCGCCACGGCGTCGGAAATCGGTTTGACCAGCGCGGCCTGCGCCGGGTCCTTCATGTCCAGCGCAGGGCGCACGTGCAATACCCCGGCATCGACGTGGCCGAACATGCCATAGGCCAGGCCATAGCCGTCGAGCAAGGCGCGGAAGTCGGCGATGTAGTCGGCCAGTTGCTCCGGCGGCACCGCGGTATCTTCGACGAACGGCTGCGGGCGGACCTCCCCTTCGACGTTGCCCAGCAGGCCCACCGAACGCTTGCGCATGGCATAGACCTTGGTCACCGCCTCGGCGCCCTCGGCCAGGGTATGGCCCAGGCGCTCGACGCTGGCATCGGCCTTCAGGTGATCGATAAAGGCTTGCACCCGAGCATTGACCTCGGCCGGCTCGTCACCGCAGAACTCGACGAGGTTGATGCCCAGGGTCGGGCGCTCGGCGTCGGCCGGGAAATACTCGGCCACGCTGTGCCAGACGATATCCTGCATCGCCAGCATCAGCACCTTGGAGTCCACGGTCTCGATCGACAGCGGCTTGTGCGCCATCAACGCGTTGGCATCGCGCAGGGCATCCATGAAGCTGCTGTAGCGCACGTTGACCAGTACTGCGTATTTCGGGATCGGCAGCACATTGAGCTTGGCCTCGACGACATAACCCAGCGACCCTTCGGCCCCGCACAGCACGCTGTTGAGGTTGAAGCGGCCCTGCTCGTCGCGCAGGTGCGCCAGGTCATAGCCGGTCAGGCAGCGGTTGAGCTTGGGGAAGGTGCTTTCGATCAGTTCGGCCTGGGTCTGCTGGATCTCCCGCGCCGTGCGGTACACCTCGCCCACCCGGCCAGGCGCGGCGCAGGCCTGCTCCAGCGCCGCCTCGTCGAGCGGCAGGCTGTGCAGGCGCTCGCCGCCGAGCAAGACGCTGTGCAGCTCCAGCACATGGTCGCGGGTCTTGCCGTAGGTGCAGCTGCCCTGGCCACTGGCGTCGGTGTTGATCATGCCGCCGACGGTGGCACGGTTGGAGGTGGACAGCTCAGGGGCAAAGAACAGCCCGTGGGGCTTGAGCGCCGCGTTGAGCTGGTCCTTGACCACCCCGGCCTGAACTCGCACCCAACGCTGCTCGACGTTGATCTCGAGAATCGTATTCATGTGCCGCGACAGGTCGACGACGATGCCGTCGGTCAGCGACTGGCCATTGGTGCCGGTGCCGCCGCCACGCGGGGTCAGCTTGATCTCGCGAAAACGCGGTTCAGCCATCAACGTGGCCACTCGCGCCACATCGTCGGCATCCATCGGGAATACCGCGGCCTGGGGCAGGCGCTGGTAAATGGAGTTGTCGGTGGCCAGCACGGTGCGGGTGCCGTAGTCGGCGCTGATCTGGCCACGGAAGCCGCTGCCGCGCAGGGCTTCGAGGAATTCGGGGTAGTGGGCGGCAGGCGCACGGGTCGACAGCTGGGCGATCATCGAAGGATGGCCTCTTGATAGGGCTGATTCACGGAAATCCTGTCGTCCTGGCATGGGTTGCTCAGGCGAGGATGACGAATGTGCCAATGTTCCTGTAGTTTCCGGCTAGGGGCAAACGGATATTCCTGCCGCTATCGATGAGTTTCATGAATGAATTACCGCCACCTGACACCCTCGATGTCATTGCTGCTGGCCTTCGAAGCTGCTGCCCGGCATGAAAGCTACACCCGCGCCGCCGCCGAACTGTCGCTGACCCAGAGCGCGGTCAGCCGCCAAGTCCAGGCGCTGGAGCACCAGCTTGGCCTGACGCTGTTCCGGCGCGAAGGCCGCCAGGTGCAACTGACCGATGTCGGGCGCCTGTACCAGCGCGAACTCAGCGAGGCGCTCGGACGTATCCGCAGCGCGACGCTGCAGGCGTTGGCGTATCAGTCCGGCGTCGGTACCTTGCGCCTGGCCACCTTGCCCACGTTCGGCTCCAAATGGCTGCTACCGCGGCTGCATGCGTTCTATGCGGCGCACCCGGGGATGCTGGTGCACATTCATTCACGGATCGAAGCGATCAACTTCGAGACCAGCGAGATCGATGCGGCCATCGGGGTGGCGACCCATGACCTGCCCGGGTTGATCTGCCATCGGTTGCATGCCGAGGAGCTGGTGGTCATCCTGCCGCCGCAGGCCGCGACCGATGCACAAGCCTGGGGGCCGGGGCGTATCAGCGAGCAGGTGCTGCTCAACGTGGCCAACAATCCCCATGCGTGGGGCGAATGGTTTTCGCACCATGGCCTGCCCCATCGAGGAATGCGACTGGGGCCGAGCTTCGAGTTGACGTCGCATTTGATCCAGGCGGTGCGGGCAGGCATCGGGATTGGCCTGGTGCCACGGATCCTGGTGGAAGAAGAGCTGGCCAGCGGGGAGCTGTTCAGCGCCGGGGAGGCCTTTGCCAGCCAGCGTAGCTACTACCTGATCTACCCGCCGCGCAATGAGGCACTGCCTTCGCTGCGGGCGTTTCGCGGGTGGCTGTTGGGGCAGATTTGAAGCGCCTGGTTCGCAGGCCGCTTGAACGTTCAGATGTAACGGGGGCGCCACTGCCCCATCGCCGGCAAGCCGGCTCCCACAGGTATGGCGGTGTCTCTGGAAACAGCGCAGGCCAAGTGGGGCTTGCCGGCGCCGAGGCAACAAAAAACCCGATGCCAGTCACTGGCATCGGGTTCCGATACAACCTAACAGTCGCTTACTTGGCCACCGACCCGGCAGCCGAGGTCACAACCCCAGCGCGCTTGCTCTTGAGCGCATAGAACGCATACATCACCACCAGCCAGACCGGAATTGCATACACCGACACCTGGATGCCAGGAATCATCAGCATGATCCCCAGGATCAGCACCACGAATGCCAGGCAGATGTAGTTGCCATACGGATACCACAGGGCCTTGAACAGCGGCTTCTGGCCAGTACGGTCCAGGTGCTGGCGGAACTTCAGGTGCGAGTAGCTGATCATCGCCCAGTTGATCACCAGGGCTGCGACCACCAGCGACATCAGCAGCTCCAGGGCATGCTGCGGCATGAAATAGTTGAGCAGCACGGCGACCAGGGTTACGCCGGCCGAGGCCAGGATCGAGCGCACCGGTACGCCACGCTTGTCGATCTTCGCCAGGCTCGCCGGGGCATCGCCCTGTTCGGCCATGCCGTAGAGCATACGGGCGTTGCAGTAGGTGCCGCTGTTGTACACCGACAGCGCCGCGGTCAGGACCACGAAGTTCAGCAGGTGGGCTGCTACATCGCTACCGAGCAGCGAGAAGACCTGCACGAACGGGCTGCTGCCATAGCTGCCGCCGGAAGCGTCGATGCTGGCGACCAGGCTGTCCCATGGCGTGAGCGACAGCAGGATGACCAGGGCACCGATGTAGAAGATCAGGATACGGTAGATGACCTGGTTGATCGCCTTCGGAATCACGGTCTTGGGCTTGTCGGCCTCGGCGGCAGTGAAGCCCAGCATTTCCAGGCCACCGAAGGAGAACATGATGATCGCCAGGGCCATCACCAGGCCGCTCACGCCGTTGGGGAAGAAGCCACCGTGGGCCCACAAGTTGGTCACCGAAGCCTCGGGACCGCCGCTGCCGCTGGTCAGCAGGTAGGCACCCAGGCCGATCATGCCGACGATGGCCAGCACCTTGATGATCGCGAACCAGAACTCGGCTTCGCCGAAGACCTTGACGTTCATCAGGTTGATCGCATTGATCAGGATGAAGAAGCCTGCTGCCGTGACCCAGGTCGGGATTTCTGGCCACCAGTAATGGATGTACTTGCCGACTGCGGACAGCTCCGACATGCCGACCAGGATGTACAGCACCCAACAGTTCCAGCCGGACAGGAACCCGGCGAAACCGCCCCAGTACTTATGCGCGAAATGGCTGAAGGAGCCGGCGACAGGCTCTTCGACGATCATCTCGCCCAGCTGGCGCATGATCATGAACGCGATGAAGCCGCAGATGGCGTAGCCGAGGATCATCGACGGGCCAGCGGACTTCATCACGCCGGCCGAGCCCAGGAACAATCCAGTACCGATGGCCCCACCCAGGGCAATCAGTTGGATATGGCGGTTTTTCAGGCCACGCTTGAGCTCGCCTGAAGGCATGTTTTGTCCACTCATGAACGAAGTCACCTGCTTGTTTTTATCTGTGACGAAATCGGACCCACCGCGCTCGTGGCGCAGCGGAATGGGCAAGGTGGTTACCTTGGGTTTCTTGGACGAGGTGATACACCGAGGGCTTAGGCCCTGGACGGCTCAACCAGGCGTCAGCAAGAGTGCGCGGTACGCATTGGGGTCACAGGTAAAACGCGGCGCATTGTATACCCCTGCGAGCGCGCAGGCGTCAACGCGTTGCGTCATTTCCTGATGAAAAAACGCACCGGTCCTGGGGTGAAGGCCTGGAAAGGCGGAGAGATCGGCGTACATGGCGCCTCCATTTGTTGTTCTCGATGCCCGGCTCTGCGGCCTGGCTTCTGCACACGGCATGGGCGCTATATCACCGTGGGGCGGGGGCTTGGGCAAGGGGGTTGGCGGCGGTGAAGCGGCTCTGCGATGCGGCTCTTGGCAAAATCTGTTTACAGGAGGAGGCGTGACGGGAAAAAGCGCGGGATTTCGTAAAATAATCGTTACAAGATGGTTCAAAAACGTGCCAGGCGTTCGAAAAAGCTTCGGTAGATCAGTGGGTTGATAAACAAACGGCAAAAAAAGGGCCGCTGCGCAGCCTATCGCGGGACAAGCCCGCTCCTACAGGGAGGTGTCATTCCTGTAGGAGCGGGCTTGTCCCGCGATAGGCCGCACAGCGGCCCCTTTCAACTCAACGCCAGTCGTTAGCTGCGCGGCTTGCCGCGGCCACGGCCCGCCGGCTTGTCACCCTCAGGCTTGCCCGGACGCTTGCGCATCTCGCTCGGACGCTCGGCCACGGCACTGCCCCGCACGGCCTTGCGAGGCGCAGCCTCTTCGCGCCCCGGGCGCTCGGCCTGGCCGTCCTGGGCAGGGCGCAAGGTGCGCACGCGCTCGCCACGGCCCAGTGGGCGGGTGGACTTGCGCTGCATGCGCTCGAGCTTGTCCTTGGCCTTGAGGTTCAGCGCCGGCAGCGCCACAGGCTGCAGGCCGACCTCGGCGGCAAGGATGTCGATCTCGCCCTGGGTCATTTCGCGCCAACGGCCCATCGGCAGGTCGGAGTTGAGGAACACCGGGCCGAAGCGCACGCGCTTGAGGCGGCTGACCACAACGCCCTGGGACTCCCACAGGCGGCGCACCTCACGGTTGCGGCCTTCCATCACCACGCAGTGGTACCAGTGGTTGAAGCCTTCGCCGCCCGGTGCCTTCTGGATATCGGTGAACTTGGCCGGGCCATCCTCGAGCATCACGCCCGCCTTGAGGCGGTCGACCATGTCGTCGTCGACCTCACCCCGCACGCGTACGGCATACTCGCGGTCCATTTCGTAGGACGGGTGCATCAGGCGGTTGGCCAGTTCACCGTCGGTGGTGAACAGCAACAGGCCGGTGGTATTGATGTCCAGGCGGCCGATATTGATCCAGCGGCCCTCTTTCGGGCGCGGCAGGCGGTCGAACACGGTCGGGCGACCTTCAGGGTCGTCGCGGGTGCAGATCTCGCCATCGGGTTTGTTGTACATGATCACTCGGCGGGTGGCCTCGGCGGCCTCCACACGCTTGATCAGCTTGCCGTCAACGGCGATGGCGTCATGCAGGTCGACGCGCTGGCCGAGGGTGGCCTCGACGCCGTTGACCTTGATACGGCCCTGGCTGATCCAGGCCTCGACGTCACGACGCGAACCGACGCCGATGCGCGCCAGCACCTTCTGCAGCTTTTCGCCGGACGGTGGGTTGGGTTGGGTTTCTTGCAGGTCTTGGTCACTCATCTGGGCACCTCCCGGTGTATGTAGTGAAAGCGGTTCGTGGCGACGGATGCGCCAACGGGGCGCGCATCATACGCGGTTCGGTGGGCGAACGCACTGCAGCCTAGAAGGTTTTCACGAACAGACCACGGTTTTCTGCCCGGCGGCGCTTCTACAGGGGAAGTCACATATTCAAGGTTTGGGCTCTTGGACCTCGGACTCCGGCGCCTCGTCCCGCAAGTCATCGAAATCGGTCTTGAGCCCTACTTCCATGGCATCCAGCTCCACCAGCAAGCTCCGGAAACTGGTCTCCTCCCGCAGCGGTGCCTCGCCTTGCTCGCCCTCGTCAAGGCTGGCATCAGCCAACGCCTGCAGGTGTGCCGGCACCGGCGCGTCATCCGGGTCCAGCAGCGGCTCGGGCTCCAGTTCGCGCAACTCGGCCATGGCCGGCAGCTCGTCCAGGCTCTTGAGGTTGAAATGGTCGAGAAACGCCTTGGTGGTAGCGAACATCGCCGGCCTGCCGGGCACCTCGCGGTAGCCGACGATACGGATCCACTCGCGCTCCATCAGGGTCTTGATGATATTGCTGTTCACCGCCACGCCACGCACATCTTCGATCTCGCCGCGGGTGATCGGTTGGCGGTAGGCGATCAGCGCCATGGTCTCGAGCAAGGCGCGCGAGTATCGCTGCGGCCGCTCTTCCCACAGGCGCCCGACCCAGGGTGCGTAGTCTTCGCGGATCTGCAGGCGATAACCGCTCGCCACCTCCTTGAGTTCGAAGGCGCGGCCGTTGCAGGACTTGCCCAGCAGCTCCAGGGCTTTCTTGAAGACAGCCGGCGCCGGGCGCTCGGCTTCCTCGAACAGTTCGTACAACCGCTCCAGTGACTGCGCCTTGCCAGACGCCAGCAGGAAGGCTTCGATCAGCGACGCCAGGTCGCGCGGTTCATTCAGGTTCATCATCAGGAAAGGCCAGTTCGTTGTCACTCGGCCCGGGCACGGACATGGATCGGGGCGAAAGGCTCATTCTGCACCAGTTCGATGAGCGATTCCTTCACCAGTTCGAGAATCGCCATGAACGTGACCACTACGCCGAGCTTGCCCTCCTCAAGCGTGAACAGCTCGACGAAAGGCACGAAACCACCCCCCTTGAGCCGCTCCAGCACCTCGCTCATACGCTCGCGGGTCGACAGCGTCTCGCGGGTGATCTGGTGGCTCTCGAACAGGTCATTGCGGCGCATCACCTCGGCCATCGAAAGCAGGATCTCCTCCAGCGCGACTTCCGGCAGCAGCTTGCGCACCTTGGCCTGGGGCGCCTCCAGGCGCGGCACGACCACCTCCCGGCCCACCCGCGGCAGCTCGTCGATGCCCTCGGCGGCGGCCTTGAAGCGTTCGTACTCCTGCAACCGGCGAATCAGTTCGGCGCGCGGGTCGCCCTCCTCCTCCTCGACCTCGCTGGAACGCGGCAACAACATGCGCGACTTGATCTCGGCAAGCATGGCAGCCATCACCAGGTACTCAGCGGCCAGCTCCAGGCGCACGCTCTTCATCAATTCGACGTAGGACATGTACTGGCGAGTGATTTCCGCCACCGGGATGTCGAGGATATCGATGTTCTGCTTGCGGATCAGGTACAGCAGCAGGTCCAGCGGCCCTTCGAAGGCCTCGAGGAATACTTCCAGGGCATCCGGCGGGATGTACAGGTCCATCGGCAGCTCGGTCAGGGCTTCGCCATAGACCAGCGCCAATTGCAGCTGTTGCGGCGATTCGCTGTCGCTGACCGGTGCCGCGGCCTCTTGAACCTGGCTCACACAGGCGCCAGGAAGGGCGCGGGGTCGCCACAGCCGACACGGATCACTTCCGGGTCGTCGCCGGACAGGTCGATGACCGTCGAAGCCTTCAGGTCGCCGAAGCCCCCATCGATGATCAGGTCGACGTGATGCTCCAGGCGTTGGCGGATTTCGTACGGGTCGGTCATCGGGTCTTCATCGCCCGGCAGGATGAGGCTCACACTCATCAGGGGCTCGCCCAGCTCTGCGAGCAGCGCCAGGACGATCGGGTTGGAAGGTACGCGCAGGCCGATGGTGCGGCGCTTCTCGTGCATCAACAAACGTGGCACTTCGCGCGTGGCGTTGAGGATGAAGGTGTACGGCCCGGGTACATGCGCCTTGAGCAGACGGAACGTCGCCGTGTCGATCTTGGCGAACGTGCCCATTTGCGACAGGTCGCAGCAAAGCAGCGTGAAGTTGTGGTTCTTGTCCAGCTGGCGCAGGCGTCGAACCCGTTCCACGGCGGTCTTGTCGCCGATCTGGCAGCCCATCGCGTAGGCCGAGTCGGTGGGATACACCACCACCCCGCCCTTGCGGATGATCTCGACGGCCTGCTTGATCAGGCGCGCCTGCGGGTTTTCCGCATGGATCTGGAAAAATTGGCTCACGTAGTCGTCCTGTTCATACCGCCATAGGCTGTTCATGGCTGAATCGGCGCCACAGAGGTGGCAGGTCCTCGGGCAATGGCCGATAGGCACCGATCTCGCCCCAGGTGCCGGGGCCGTGGAAGTCACTGCCAGCGCTTGCCAGCAGGCCGAACTCACGGGTGAGGATGGACATCGTGCCCACCTGCTCGGCCGGCATCATCCCGTTGACCACCTCCAACGCCTGCCCGCCTGCCTGAATATAGTCGGCAATCAGCCTTCTGCGCTTGCTGCGGGTAAGTTCGTAGTGCATGGGATGGGCCAGGCTCACCCATGCGTTGGACTGGCGCAGCGTCGCGACAGTTTCCTCCAGGGTCGGCCAGTGCAGCTTGACGTCACCGAGCTTGCCAGCACCCAGCCACTTGCGAAAGGCCTCGCCGCGGTCCTTGACGTGGCCTGCGCGCACCAGGTGCTCGGCGAAATGCGGCCGTGCCGGGGCGTTGCCGCTGTCGCCCAACGCCTGTTGAACGGCCCGGGCACCATCGAGCGTGCCAGGCATGCCCTTGGCCGCCAACCGTCGGTCGATTTCCTCGGCGCGCAGCCATCGCCCCCGGTGCAGGGCCTCGATGGCAGCGAGCAAGGGCGGTGCGTCTAGCGGGAAGTCATAGCCCAGCACATGGATGGTCGCGCCACCCCAGGTGCATGAAAGCTCCACGCCGCTGACCCAATGCATGCCGTTGTCTTGGCAGGCCTGGCGGGCTTCGGCCAGGCCCTCGATGGTGTCGTGGTCGGTCAGGGCCAGCGTCCGCACCCCGTGCTCGTGGGCCCGGGCGACCAGGGCCGAGGGCGACAGGGCACCATCGGAGGCCGTGCTGTGACAGTGCAGATCAACATTCATGGAGGAGCGCTTTCGCTGGAATCGATGTTTGATATTATGCCGTCACATCCCGCTTCTGGCTGCCACTGTGAAACAATTCATCGATTTCATCCCGCTTCTGCTGTTCTTCATCGTCTACAAGCTCGACCCACGCCCCGTCGAAATCGCCGGCCACAGCTTCGAGTTCGGCGGTATCTACAGCGCCACTGCCATGCTGATCATCAGCTCCCTGGTGGTGTATGGCGCGCTGTTCCTGCGCCACGGCAAGCTGGAAAAAGGGCAATTGCTGACCCTGGTCGCCTGCCTGGTGTTTGGCGGCCTGACCCTCGCCTTCCACAGCGAGACCTTCCTCAAATGGAAGGCGCCAGTGGTCAACTGGCTGTTCGCCCTGGGCTTCGCCGCCAGCCACTTCATCGGTGACCGGGTGCTGATCAAACGCATCATGGGCCACGCCATGACCCTGCCTGACACCATCTGGACCCGCCTGAACCTGGCGTGGATCGGCTTCTTCCTGGTCTGCGGTGCGGCCAACCTGTTCGTCGCCTTCACCTTCCAGGACATCTGGGTCGACTTCAAGGTGTTCGGCAGCCTGGGCATGACAGTGATCTTCCTGGTGGCCCAGGGCGTGTACCTGTCGCGCCACCTGCACGACAACGACCCCTCCACCTCCAAACCCAAGGATTGACATGCTCTACGCCATCATCGCAAGCGACGTCGAAGGTTCCCTGGAAAAACGCCTGGCCGCCCGCCCCGCCCACATCGAACGCCTGCAGCAGCTCAAGGCCGAAGGCCGCGTGGTACTGGCCGGCCCGCACCCGGCCATCGACAGCAACGACCCAGGTGCCGCCGGCTTCACCGGCAGCCTGATCGTCGCCGAGTTCGACTCCCTGGCCGCAGCCCAGGCCTGGGCCGATGCCGACCCGTACATCGCCGCCGGCGTGTATGACAAGGTGGTGGTCAAGCCGTTCAAGCAAGTCCTGCCCTGACCCTTCCCGCCGCTCCCTTGGCGAACACGCCAGCGCCCCGCCGTCGCGGGGCCTGGCCGACCCGGCCAGTACACCCTTTGCCGCAGCTTGCGGTATCTTGGCCGCTGGCGGGCATCGAGAACGCCGTCAAAGGTTGAATTGAGTGAGTCATGAGCGAGCTGTTACTGATTGATGATGACCAGGAGCTCTGCGAGCTGCTTGCCAGCTGGCTGAGCCAGGAAGGCTTTACCGTACGCGCCTGCCATGATGGCCAGAGCGCACGCCAGGCCCTGGCCGCACAAGCGCCCTCGGCCGTGGTGCTGGATGTGATGTTGCCCGACGGCAGTGGCCTGGAACTGCTCAAGCAACTGCGAACCGAACATGCCGAGTTACCGGTGCTGATGCTCTCGGCCCGGGGCGAGCCCCTGGATCGCATCCTGGGCCTGGAACTGGGTGCCGACGACTACCTGGCCAAGCCCTGCGACCCACGAGAACTCACCGCCCGCCTGCGTGCCGTGCTGCGGCGCAGCCACCCGGCGGCCAGCAGCAGCCAGCTGGAGGTCGGTGACCTGACCTTCAGCCCCGCACGCGGCGTGGCCAGCATCGACGAGCGGGAAATGAGCCTGACCCTCTCCGAGAGCCGTATCCTCGAGGCGTTGCTGCGCCAGCCTGGCGAGCCCTTGGACAAGCAGGAACTGGCGCAACTCGCCCTAGGCCGCAAGCTCACCCTGTACGACCGCAGCCTGGACATGCATGTCAGCAACCTGCGCAAGAAGATCGGCCCTCATCCCGATGGCCGACCGCGCATCGTTGCCCTGCGCAGCCGCGGCTATTACTACAGCCTCTGAACCGCTATCGCCGGCAAGCCAGTTGCCGCGACAGACCTTTACCGAGTCTTTACGCTCAGCTGACCGCCCTTGACCTTGCGTTCCCTAGACTGGGCTCATCCGGTAACCACCGGCCCACGAAAGGAGAAACACCATGCGCAAGACCCTTATCGCCCTGATGTTCGCCGCCGCCCTGCCGACCGTGGCCATGGCCATGCCCGAAGGCGGCCACCAGCATGGCGGCCCGCATCATCGCGGTGACGCGGCTTTCGCCCAACTGGACCTGAGCCGCGACCAGCGCCAGCAGATCGGCAAGCTGATGGGCGAGCAGATGAAACAGCGCCGCGATATCACCGAACGCTACATCGCCAAGCTGCCCGCCGCCGACCAGAAGGCCATGAAGGACGAAATCAAGGCCAGCCACGACAAGACCCAGGCCAGCATCCGTGGCCTGCTCAAACCCGAGCAGCAGAAGAAGTTCGACGAACTGCAGAAGGAACGCGCCGCGCGCAAGGCCGAGTGGCAGGAGTTCCAGGCCTGGAAAGCTGAAAAAGCCGGCAAGGCCCAGTAAGCTGTCCGCCCAACGCCCGGCCCGCCTCACCGCGGGCCGGGCTTTTCATGCTTTCAGGAGGTTTGCTCGTGCGTTCACTGTTCTGGCGCATCCTGGCCAGCTTCTGGCTGGCCATCGCCCTGGTCGCCGGCTTGTCGATCCTGCTCGGCCACATGCTCAACCAGGACGCCTGGATCCTCAGCCGCCACCCTGGCCTCAACACCCTGGCCAGCCACTGGGCCCAGCACTACGAGCAGGAAGGCCTGGAGTCCGCCCAACGCTTCCTGGAGCGACGCAAGCACCGTTACAAGATCGATGTGCAGGTTCTGGACGAGAATGGCCAGGCCGTGGTGCCAGGCACCTTCCCCCGTCGCGCCGCCGCCTTCGAGGCGCGCCAGCACAACGACCAGCGTCGCCTGCCCTGGCGCCGGCTGACCGAGGAATACACCAGCCCGCAGAGCGGCGAGACTTACCTGCTGATCTATCGCATCCCCCACCCAGAGCTCAATGCCTGGCACCGCGACAGCCTGCTGTGGCCACTCAGTGCCTTGGGCATCGCCCTGGTGGTGCTGACCCTGTTCAGCCTGCTGGTGACGCTCTCCATCACCCGCCCCTTGAGTCGCCTGCGCGGCGCCGTGCATGACCTGGGGCAAACCAGCTACCAGCAGAACAGCCTGGCGCGCCTGGCCGCCCGACGCGACGAGTTCGGCGTGCTGGCCAACGACTTCAACAAGATGGGCGCACGGCTGCAGAGCCTGATTGGCAGCCAGCGGCAACTGTTGCGCGATGTCTCCCACGAACTGCGCTCGCCCCTGGCGCGGCTGCGCATCGCCCTGGCCCTGGCCGAGCGGGCCGAGCCGGAGCAGCGCCAGGCGTTATGGCCTCGCCTGACGCGCGAATGCGACCGGCTCGAGGACCTGATCAGCGAGATCCTCGCCCTGGCCCGCGTCGACGCCGAACAATCCCATGCCGAGCCCGTGGACCTGAACGCCCTGCTTGGCAGCGTGCGCAAGGATGCCCAGCTCAGCGCCCCGGAACAGGAGCTGCGCCTGGAGGCCACGCCAGGCCTGACCCTGCAGGGCTGGCCAACACTGATCGAACGTGCCGTGGACAACCTGGTGCGCAATGCGTTGCGCTTCAACCCCGCAGGGCAACCGATCGAGTTGCGCGCCGAGCGCGATCAGGACCGTATCGTACTGAGCGTACGCGACCACGGGCCGGGCGTGGCCGAGGAACACCTGGCCCAGTTGGGCGAGCCGTTCTTCCGTGCGCCAGGGCAGGAAGCGCCTGGGCATGGGCTGGGGCTGGCGATTGCCCGGCGGGCGGCGGAGCGTCATGGGGGCAGCTTGAAACTGGAGAACCATCCGCAGGGTGGGTTCGTCGCGACCTTGGAGCTGCCCTGCGAGATCGTGACTGGATGACGGGGCTGCGGCGCAGCCCCGATCCTTCACTCGCCCCAGGCGCTGACGAAATCGGCGGTCTCCAGCACCGGCGCGGTACGCGGCTCGGTGGCAGGGGTGCCGACATACAGGTAGCCGATCAGTTCTTCGTTTTCGGCAAGCCCCAGCCCTTGGTGTACATGGGCATCGAACGCCATGTCGCCGGTGCGCCATACCGCCCCGATGCCTTGGGCATGGGCCGCGATCAGGATGCCATGGGCCGCACAGCCCGCCGCCAGGCGCTGCTCGGACTTGGGAATCTTGAAGTGGTCCTGCAGCCGGGCCACCACCACGATCAACAGCGGGGCCCGCATCGGCATGGCCCGGGCCTTGTCCAGGGCCGCCTGACTGGCATCGCCCTTCTGGCGCAGCGCTTCGGCGAACAGCTCACCGAGTCTCTCGCGGCCCTGGCCTTCGATGGTCAGGAAGCGCCATGGGCGCAGCTGGCCGTGGTCAGGGGCGCGCAGTGCAGCCTGGAACAGCGCTTCGCGCTGGGCGGCATTGGGCGCCGGGTCGGTCAGGCGTGGCACGGAAACACGGTTGAGCAATGCGTCGAGAGCCTCCATGGGCTACCCTCCTGGCAGAGAAATGTGCGGGCATTCTCAAGCGCCAAGCCCCAAGCTGCAAGCCACAAGAGCAGCCCATGCACCACCCCGTCCACGCTTGCCACTTGCAGCTTGCCGCCCGCCGCTTAAAATGGCGCCCTTCCGTTTCGAGTCAGAGCAGATCACATGGCGTTGCCGACCTTAAGGATCATTGGTTTCATCATCGGCATCTTCCTGATCACCCTGGCCGTCAGCATGGTCGTGCCCATGACGACACTGGTCGTCTTCGAGCGTACTGGCGACATGCCGTCGTTCCTCTGGTCGAGCCTGATCACCTTCGTCGCCGGCCTGGCCCTGGTCGTCCAGGGACGGCCGGAGCATGTGCACCTGCGCCCCCGCGACATGTACCTGCTGACCGTCAGCAGCTGGCTGGTGGTGTGCGTGTTCGCCGCCCTGCCGCTCCTGCTGACCCAACACATCAGCTACACCGACGCGTTCTTCGAAAGCATGTCCGGCATCACCGCCACCGGTGCCACGGTACTCAGCGGGCTGGACAACATGTCACCGGGCATCCTCATGTGGCGCTCGATGCTGCACTGGCTCGGCGGCATCGGCTTCATCGGCATGGCGGTGGCGATCCTGCCGCTGCTGCGCATCGGTGGTATGCGCCTGTTCCAGACCGAATCCTCGGACCGTTCGGAAAAGGTCATGCCACGCTCGCACATGGTCGCCAAGTCGATCGTGCTGGTGTACATCGGCATCACCCTGGTCGGCAGCCTGGCCTTCTGGTGGGCCGGCATGCGCCCATTCGACGCCATCAACCATGCCATGTCGGCGATTTCCACGGGCGGGTTCTCCACCTCCGACCAGTCCCTGGCCAAGTGGGACATCCCGGCGGTGCACTGGGTCGCTGTGGTGGTGATGATCCTCGGCAGCGTCCCCTTCACCCTGTACGTGGCAACGCTGCGCGGCAACCGCAAGGCGCTGTTCCGCGACCAGCAGGTGCAGGGCCTGCTCGGCCTGCTGGTGACCACCTGGCTGGTGCTGGGCACCTGGTACTGGGCCACCACCGACCTGCACTGGCTCGACGCCTTGCGTCACGTGGCGCTGAACGTCACCTCGGTGGTCACCACCACCGGCTTCGCCCTGGGCGACTACAGCCTGTGGGGCAATTTCTCGTTGATGCTGTTCTTCTACCTGGGTTTCATCGGCGGCTGCTCCGGCTCGACGGCCGGCGGCATCAAGATCTTCCGTTTCCAGGTGGCCTATATCCTGCTCAAGGCCAGCCTCAACCAGCTGATCCACCCCCGTGCGGTGATCAAGCAGAAGTACAACGGCCACCGCCTCGACGAAGAAATCGTGCGTTCGATCCTGACGTTCTCGTTCTTCTTCGCCATCACCATCTGCGTCATCGCCCTGCTGCTTTCATTGCTGGGCGTGGACTGGATGACGGCCCTCACCGGCGCGGCCGGTACCGTATCGGGCGTAGGCCCTGGCCTGGGCGAAGTGATCGGCCCATCGGGCAACTATGCGACCCTGCCGGATGCGGCCAAGTGGATCCTGGCCGGCGGCATGCTGCTGGGGCGGTTGGAGATCATCACGGTGCTGGTGTTGTGCATGCCGGCGTTCTGGCGTCACTGACCGGCGCGGCCTCCAGGCGCGCCCGGTATTCGCTGGGCGTGACATCGAACCAGCGGCGGAACGCCCGGTAGAAATTGCTCGGGTCGGCAAAACCGAGGAGGTAGGCGGTCTCGAGCAAGGTCATGCCCGGCTGGGCCAAGTACTGCTCGGCCAGCTCCCGGCGGGTATCGTCCAGCAAGGTCTGGAAACTGGTGCCCTCTTCCTGCAACCGACGCTGGAGAGTGCGCTGGGAAAGATGCAGGGCCTGGGCGAGGGTCTCGCGCTTGGGCTCACCCTGGGGCAGGATGCGGCACAGCACCTGGCGCACTCGATGGGTCACCCGGCTTTCCGAGAAGCGCGCCAGGTATTCCCCGGCGAAACGATCGTGCAGCACAGCCATGGCCTCGTTGGCGGTGGGCAGCGGTGCTTCCATATCGCAGCGTTCGAACACCAGTGCGTCATAGGGCGCGCCGAACACCAACGGCGAATGAAAGGCCACTTTGTAGGGTTCCACGTTCTTCGGCTGCGGGCCTTGGATCAATACGCGCCGCGGCTGGATCGGCCGCCCACTGAGCCAGGTACACAGCGACAACGCGCAGGCCAGGGAGGCTTCGCTGCTATGCCGGGTGGGTGGCAAGTGATCGCCATGCACGGTAAGCCCCAGGGCATAGCCCTCCGGGCCCAGGCGGAAGCTCAGGTCGGCGCTTTCGGCGATGATCCGCTGGTAGCGCACCAGACGCTCGAAACCTTCGGCCAGGGTGCGGCTGGACATCAATGCATAGCCGACCACATGGAAGGAGGCCGGTCGCACGACCCGTGCCATGTTCAGGCCGATGGCCTCGTTGCCCGAAAGGTCCACCGCCAACTGCCAGAGCCGGGTCATGGAGTCCTGGGTGAAACGCGCGTCGGGGTCGTCCAGGGCGGCGAAGTCCAGCCCGAGCTGCTTGAACATGGCCCGACAATCGAGGCCCTCCAGTTCCAGCGCCTTGACGATCCCTGATGCCCAGCTGGCCGACGTGGTTCTTTCGCTCATGGCAGGCTTCTTGTGCTGACCGCAGCAGGCGGCGAATCGAAAAGATATTCATTTGGCGCCAATTGTCACTGGCCGCCCCCGACAATGACTCTAGACTCAAATCAGGCTCCACGCCGTGCAACCTGCCCACCTCGCGCATCAACGGGGAGCGCCGCCATGCATTCAACCACGCAGTTTCGCAGTTTTGCCGAGTTCTATCCGTACTACCTGGGCGAACACAGCAACCCCACCTGCCGTCGGCTGCACTTCGTCGGCACCAGCCTGGTCATCGCGCTGCTCGCCTACACCATCGCCAGCGGCAAGTGGCTGCTGCTGTTGGCCGTGCCACTCGCAGGCTACGGCTTTGCCTGGGTTGGCCACTTCTTCTTCGAGAAGAACCGCCCCGCCACCTTCTCCTATCCGCTGTACAGCCTGATCGGCGACTTCGCCATGTTCCGCGACATCCTGCGCGGCAAGATCAGCCTGTAGGCATCGACTAGACAGGCTCACGCAGGCGCGCCAGCCGTTCGGCTTCGTGCGCCTGGGCGTCGGCCAGGCGATAGAGCTCGATCTGCCCGTCCCAGTGCTCGATCAGCGCGGTGCAGGACTCCACCCAATCGCCGCAATTGAAGTACTCGACCTCGCCCACCCGGCGGATCTCGGCATGGTGGATATGCCCGCAGACCACGCCATGGAAACCACGCCGGGTGCATTCGTGGGCGATGGCGTCCTCGAAATCGCTGATGAAGTTCACCGCACCCTTGACCTTGTGCTTGAGGTAGGCCGACAGCGACCAGTAGCCATAGCCGTAGCGGGCACGCCAGTGGTTGAGCCAACGGTTGAGCACGAGGGTGAACTCATAGGCACGGTCGCCCAGGAACGCCAGCCAACGATGGTAGCGGGTGATCACGTCGAACTGGTCGCCGTGGATGACCAACAGCCGCCGGCCATCGGCGGTCAGGTGCTCGGCCTCGTCCACCAGGTGGATGTTGCCCAGGATCAACCGGGAATAGCGGCGCAGGAATTCGTCATGGTTGCCGGTGACATAGATCACTTCGGTACCGCGTTTGCTCAAGGTGAGCAGGCGGCGGATGACGTTGGTATGGGCCTGGGGCCAATAGATGCCACTGCGCAGCTTCCAGCCGTCGATGATGTCGCCGACCAGGTAGATGCGGTCGGCATGGTAGCGCTTGAGAAAGTGCGCCAGGTGCTCGGCCTGGCAGTCCCGGGTACCCAGGTGTACGTCGGAAATCCATAGGGTGCGTACGCGCTGCTTGCGTGACGGACGGGCGAGTTCTACATGGGTCATGGGCAGGCTCCGGCACTGTTTGCTGGAGCCTGGCAGTTGTGGATGACAGGTTGGTGGCAAACGTGTGACGAGCGATCGGTGACGACTTGGGTCGCCCTCTGTGGGAGCGGGCTTGTCCCGCGATGGGGCCCATGCAGGTGTACACTCGCGCTCTGCCAACGCCCCTGAAGACAACTGCCGCGAAAAAACCCGACAGACAGTTGGCGGTGGCCCTCGTAGACTGGCCCTTCAGCATCGAGCCCAGGATTCGAAGGGCTGCACCTATTCAAGGTGATCATTGTTATCACAAGGACCAGCATGAACCACCGCACCGCCCTCGGCGCCTTGCACATCGGCGCCCTTTTCTTTGGCCTCACTGGGGTCTTCGGCAAGCTGGCTACCAGCGCCAGCCCCACGATCATTGTCTTCGGCCGCGCCGCCTTCGCTGTTCTGGCGCTGGCGCTGTTCGCCGGCCTGGCACGCCAGGGCTGGCAGCGCCTACAGGCCCAGGACCTGCGCCGCCTGTTGCTCGGCGGCGTGTTGCTGGCCGGTCACTGGGTGACCTTCTTCATCGCCGTCAAGGTCGGCGGCGTGGCTATCGCCACCTTGGGTTTCGCCAGCTTCCCGGCGTTCACGGTGATCCTCGAGGGCCTGCTGTTCCGTGAGCGCATCCGCCGTAACGAAGCTGTGCTGGTGCTGCTGGTGAGCATCGGTCTGGTGCTGGTCACGCCCGCCTTCGACCTGGCCAGCGAGGCCACCGGTGGGCTGCTCTGGGCCTTGCTCTCCGGCCTGCTGTTCTCACTGCTGTCGCTGACCAACCGGGCCGGCTCCGGGCGCCTGCCGGCAGTGCAAGCCGCCCTGTGGCAGAACCTGGTGGTCGCGCTGTGCCTGCTGCCGGTGGCCGCGCCGGGGCTTGGCGAGGTGACACCCATGGACTGGCTGTGGATCGCCCTGCTGGGCATTTTCTGTACCGGCATCGCCCATAGCCTGTTCGTCGCCAGCCTGTCGGTGATCAAGGCGCGTACGGCAGCGGTGGTGTTCGGCATGGAGCCGGTCTATGGCATCGCCGTGGCCTGGGTGGTGTTCGCCGAAACGCCGACCCTGCGCATGCTGCTGGGCGGCGCGCTGATCATCTTCGCCATCGTGCTGTCCAGCCGCATGGCCGCCGAGCAGCCGCCCCGGCAGCGCCCCGTGGCCGAGGGCACCTGATCAGCGATCGTTGTGGCCAAGGTCGCGCCGTGGGTCGATCTGATCGCGAACCCGTTGCTTGAGCACCTTGGCCTCGGGGAAGCCGCCATCGGCCTTGCGCTCCCAGAGCTGCGTGCCGTCGCAGGTGATGCGGAACACCCCACCGGTACCCGGCTCCAGGGCCACACGCCCCAGGTCGTCGGCAAAGGTGCTGAGCAGTTCCTGGGCCAGCCAGGCAGCCCGCAGCAGCCACTGGCACTGGGTGCAGTACGTGATGATGATTTCTGGCTTGGCCTGGGGCATGGCAGCGCGTCTCCTTCGGGAATGAGCCGCTTATACTAGCGGTCTTTGCCCACGGTTTTGAGACTCACGATGCGCCGCCTGCTGCTCTGCCTTTTACTGACGCTCACCTCCTTCGCCACCCTGGCCGCCGAGACGGCCAGGCCCAAGGTCGGCCTGGTGTTGTCCGGCGGCGCTGCCCGGGGCCTGGCCCATATCGGCGTGCTCAAGGCCCTGGAAGAACAAGGGGTGCACATCGATGCCATCGCCGGCACCAGCATGGGGGCGGTGGTCGGTGGGCTGTATGCCTCCGGCTACAGTGTCGAGGAATTAGAGAAACTCGCCACCACCCTCGACTGGCAACAGGCGCTCTCCGACGCCCCACCGCGCAAGGACGTCCCCTTCCGGCGCAAGCAGGACGACCGCGATTTCCTGGTCAAGCAGAAGCTGAGCTTTCGCGACGATGGCAGCCTTGGCCTGCCGCTGGGCGTGATCCAGGGCCAGAACCTGTCCTTGCTGCTGGAAAGCAAGCTGGCCCATACCGCCGACACCCGCGACTTCGACAAGCTGCCGATCCCCTTCCGCGCCGTAGCCACCGATATCGCCAGCGGCGAGAAGGTGGTGTTCCGCCGGGGCCACCTGCCCCAGGTGATCCGCGCCAGTATGTCGATCCCGGCGGTGTTCGCCCCGGTCGAGCTGGACGGCCGCCTGCTGGTGGACGGTGGCATGGTCGACAATATCCCGCTGGACGTTGCCCGAGACATGGGCGTGGACCTGGCCATCGTGGTCGACATCGGCAGCCCGCTGCGTGACCGCAAGCAACTGGCCACGGTGGTGGATGTCCTCAACCAGTCGATCACCCTGATGACCCGGCGCAATTCCGAGGAGCAACTGGCCAGCCTGCATCAGGACGACATCCTCATCCAACCGCCCCTGGCAGCCTTTGGCGTGACTGACTTTGGCCGTGCCCAGGACATGATCGACGCTGGCTACCGCGCCACCCGAGCCCTCGACACCCGCCTGGCCGGCTTGCACCATGCCGAGGGCGACAGCGGCCTGGCGGTGGCCCGCTCGCCGCGTCAGCGCCGGCCGGTGATCACCGCGATCAAGATGGAGAACGACTCGAAGGTCAGTGATGACGTGATCCGCTACTACATCCGCCAACCCCTGGGCGAGCCGTTGGAGCTGGACCGCCTGCAGACCGACATGGGCACCCTCTATGGCCTGGACTACTTCGACCGGGTGCAGTACCGGGTGGTGCACAAGGGCGACGACAATACCCTGGTGATCAATGCCCGTGGCAAGCGCGGCGGCACCGACTACCTGCGCCTGGGCCTGAACCTGTCGGACGACATGCGCGGCGACAGCGCCTTCAACCTCGGCGCCAGCTACCGGGTCAACGGCATCAACCAGCTGGGCGCCGAATGGCTGACCCGCGCCCAGATCGGTGACCAACAGGAGCTCTACAGCGAGTTCTACCAGCCACTGGACGTAGGCTCGCGCTATTTCATCGCGCCCTACCTGGACCTCGGCTCGCAGAACATCGAGGCCACCCTGGACAACGACCCGGTGGCCGAATACCGCCTGGAGCGCTACGGCTTCGGCCTGAATCTGGGGCGGCAGATCGGCACCTATGGCGAAGTCCGCCTGGGTGTGGGCAAGGCGTGGGGTGAAGCCGAGGTACGCATCGGCGACCAGGACCTGCCCAAGGTCAGCTTCAATGAAGGTTTCTACGAGCTGAAGTATTCCTTCGACACCTTCGACAACGTGTACTTTCCCCACAGCGGCGAGGACATCGGCCTGACCCTACGCAAGTACGACAAGTCGCTGGACTCGGATCACGACTACCGCCAATGGCAGTTCAAGCTCGACAAGGCCTTCAGCAGCGGGCCCAACTCCTGGGTACTGGGCGGGCGCTACGGGCGCACGCTGGACGATACGGAAGTGGTGACGTCGAGCTTCGTATTCGGTGGTGCCCGACAGCTGTCGGGCTTTCGCCAGGACTCGGTCTCGGGCCAGAACATCAGCCTGATGCGCATGGTCTACTACCGCCGCCTGACACCGCGCGCCTACCTGCCCCTGGATTTCCCGCTCTATCTGGGCGGCTCGTTGGAGCGGGGTCGGGCGTGGAACAACGACAACGAGTTCGACAGTGGGTATATCAACGCGGCGAGCATCTTCCTGGGCCTGGAAACGCCGCTTGGGCCGCTGAATATCAGCTACGGGGCCAACAGCGAGCACCAAAAGGCGGTTTACCTGAACCTGGGCCATACCTTCTAAAGGTACAGGGGCCGCCTTGCGGCCCCCTGGATGGAAGACTCAGGACTTCTCGAGGTTGGCCAGAATCTTCGCATGCACTCGCATGCAGACTTCCAGGTCAGCCTCATCGACACCGGTGAACAGCTCCTGACGCAAGGCATTGGCGATGGTCTCGATCTGGTCGATCAAGGGTTTGGCCGGTGGGCACAACACGATCTTCTTGGCCCGACGGTCTTCCATCACCGCCTGGCGCCGCACCAGGCCCTGGCTTTCCAGGCTATCGAGCAGGCGCGCCAGGGTCGGCCCTTCGACGCCCACGCTTTGCGCCAGTTCACGCTGGGTAGGCGCGTCGTCGAATCGGGCCAGGTGCAGCAGCACCAGCCAGCGGGCCTGGGACAGGTTGAGGCCGGCCAGGCGGCGGTCCAGTTCGGCGCGCCAGCCACGGGACATCTGTGCCAGCTGCATGCCGAAGCGGTGTTGGTTGTCGGTCAAGGGCATAAGTGACTCTATGAACAGAACTAATTATTAGTCAGCTAACCATGGCCCGCTCCAACAGGCAAGGCTGGTGGCCGCGGGAGTGTCCGGTAATCGTCAAAAAGCGTGACAAGGATCAGCTACAGCTCGAATTCGGCCGCCAACGCCGCACGCACGCAGTGCAGTACCCCCTCCGGTACGCGTTGACCGAGCAGTGCCGAGACCGTGGCCACCGGCGGCAGCTCGCCCTCGCCGTCGAGGAAGGCGTCCTGCACCTCCATCAGCAGCGCTTCCGGCAGGTCCAGCGCCTGCTCCAGGCTCAGCTCTTGGCGGCCGAGGGCCTCGGCCAACAGGCTGTAGACGTTCTTCTCGGTGCAATTGAGCTGGCCGGCGATCTGTGCCGGGGTCATGCCGGCACGGGCCAGGCTGACCAGTTCGTGGCGCAGGTCGAGCACCACCTTCGGCGCCTCCTCGCCAGCCCCACCGTTGAGCACATCGAGAAAGGCCTCGCCGTAGCGCTCCAGCTTGCGTGCCCCCACGCCGCTGACCTGGGCCATCTCGCTAAGGCTGGTCGGCTGGCTGCGCAGCATTTCCAGCAGGGTCGAATCGGGGAAGATGACATAGGGCGGCACACTGTGTTCGGCGGCCAACTTGCGGCGCAGGGCGCGCAGGGCTTCCCACAGCTCGCGCTCCTCGGCACGCACCAGCTGGCTGGCCGGGCTGCCGCCGCCGGATGTCTTGGCCACGGTCTGGGGTTTGAGGTCGCGGCGAAGTTGCAGGTTCACCTCGCCGCGCAGCAACGGCCGGCAGTTGTCGGACAGGCGCAGGCCGCCGTAGCCTTCCAGGTCGATATCCACCAGGCCGCGCGCCACCAATTGGCGGAACAGCGAGCGCCACTCGTGCTCGCTCAACGCCTTGCCGACGCCGAAGACCGACAGTTTCTCGTGGCCGAAATTGCGCACCTTCTCGGTGTCCTTGCCCACCAGCACATCGACCAGATGGCCCACGCCATAGCGCTGGCCGGTGCGGTACACCGCCGACAAGGCCTGGCGCGCCGGCTCGGTCGCGTCCCAGGTCTGCACCTGGTCGACGCAGTTGTCGCAATGCCCGCACGGCTGCTCGAGCACTTCATCGAAATAGGCCAGCAGGGACTGGCGACGGCAGCGGGTTTCCTCGCACAGCGCCAGCATGGCATCGAGCTTGTGCTGCTCGATGCGCTTGTGGCGCTCGTCGCCCTCGGAGTTCTGCAGCATCTGCTTGAGCATCACCATGTCCTGCAGGCCATAGGCCATCCAGGCGTCGGACGGCAGGCCGTCACGGCCGGCACGGCCGGTTTCCTGGTAATAGGCCTCCATCGACTTGGGCAGGTCCAGGTGGGCGACGAAGCGTACGTTGGGCTTGTCGATGCCCATGCCGAAGGCAATGGTGGCAACCATGATCAGGCCTTCCTCGTTGAGGAAGCGGTGCTGGTTGGCCGAGCGCGTCTCGGCGGCAAGGCCGGCGTGGTACGGCAAGGCCGGGAACCCCTGTTCGCAGAGGAAGGCCGCGGTTTCGTCGACCTTCTTGCGCGACAGGCAATAGACGATGCCGGCGTTGCCCCGGCGCTCACCGAGGAACGCCATCAATTGCTTGCGCGGCGACTCCTTGGGCACGATGCGGTAGAAGATGTTCGGCCGATCGAAACTCGACAGGAAGCGCTCGGCGCCCTGCAAGTGCAGGCGCTGAACGATCTCCTCGCGGGTGCGCATATCGGCGGTGGCGGTCAGGGCGATGCGCGGCACATGGGGGAACAGCTCGGCCAACTGGCCCAGTTGCAGGTATTCCGGCCGGAAGTCATGGCCCCATTGCGAGACGCAGTGGGCCTCGTCGATGGCGAACAAGGCGATGTCCAGGGTGCGCAGGAATTCCAGCATGCGCGGCTGCACCAGGCGCTCGGGGGCCAGGTAGAGCATCTTCACCTCGCCGCGGCGCAGGCGCCCGGCCAGCTCGCGCTGCTGCTCGGGGCTCAGGGTGGAGTTCAGCGCGGCGGCGGCCACGCCCAGCTCGTCGAGGGTGGCGACCTGGTCGTCCATCAACGCGATCAAGGGTGAGACCACCACCGCCAGGCCCGGGCGCAGCAGGGCCGGGACCTGGAAGCACAGCGACTTGCCGCCGCCGGTGGGCATCAGCACCAGGGCATCGCCGCCACTGGCCACGCATTCGATGATCGCTGCCTGGCGCCCCCGGAAACTGTCGTAGCCGAAGATGTCCTTGAGGACGCGCTGAGCCTGTTCGAGCATTGAAAACTCCAAAATCGCCATACCATCCTGGACACAGGCTGGACGAAAAATCCGCGGTGCACACTCACGAATGCGTAAGCGGCTTTTGCCGGAGGGCCGGGAAACAGCCCCCCTGGATGAAAAATCGCGGATTATACCCCAGTGCTCGGCCATGCAGGGGGCCTGGGCGCCTTCCTGCGACAGACGTTCCCTTTGCCCCCCAGCCGCCGCAAGGTGCTAGAATTCGTTATCGTTTATTCCCCAAGGTAGCCCTGTAATGTCCTTCGCCGAGCAACTGACCCGCCTGCAAGCCTTCCTCGACGCTGACGAGCTGCACGAAGAAGCGCTGGACTACGTCGCCGCCCACGGCTACCTGACCGCGCTGTCGATCTGCTCCGAGGACGTTCCCGAGCGCGAATGGATCGACGCCCTGTTCGCCGAAGAGCCCCATTACGCCAGCGAGGCCCAGCGCACCGAGATCGAGGCCACCTTGGTCGCGCTCAAGGCGCATATCGGCCGCCAGCTGGCCAGCGACGACGAGTTCGAGCTGCCCTGCGACCTGGACCTGGGCGACGAGCCGGACGACTCCGACCTGCGCGGTTGGTGCATCGGCTTCATGGAAGGCGTGTTCCTTCGTGAAGAGGCCTGGTTCGAAAACGCCGAGGAAGAAGTCAGCGAGATGCTCCTGCCGATCATGGTCGGCTCGGGCCTGTTCGACGAGCAGCAGGAGTTCGAAGACATCGCCAAGAACGCCAGCCTGCAGGACGACATGATCGTGCAGATCCCCGAGGCGCTGACCGCGCTGTTCCTGCTGCTGCACGCACCGGACGAGAAGCCTGCCCTGCTCAAGCCGCGCCACCATTAAGCCGGCCATGCGCTACCTGCTGCTGGCCATCGGCTGGCTCAGCGTCGCGCTGGGGGTGGTGGGGATCTTCCTCCCAGTGTTGCCCACCACCCCGTTCCTGCTGCTTGCGGCGGCTTGCTTCGCCCGTAGCTCGCCACGCTTTCACCACTGGCTGGTGAACCATCCCAAGCTCGGGCCCTGGATCCGCGACTACCTGAGCGGCCAGGGTATCCCGCTGCGGGGCAAGGTCTACGCCATCGGCCTGATGTGGGCCAGCATCGGGCTGTCGTGCTATCTGGTGCCGCTGTTCTGGGCACGGGTTTTCATGCTGTCCAGCGCGGTACTGGTCAGCCTGTACATTCTCAAGCAGAAGACCTTGCACCGGCCCGGCTGAGCGTCACTCGCCAAGGGTCGAGGGTTCGGATTCCACCACCAGCAACAAGCAGCCCTGGGGTGAACGCAGCCAGTGTTCGGAGCCGGGTGCATAGACCAGGCTGTCGCCGGCACGGAACAGCTGGCCGTCGACATCCATCACCTCCCCTTCCAGCACCTGCAGCAGCTCGACGGCCGCGTGGCGGTGCGGTATCGAACGGCTGCCGGGGGCCATTTTCATCCAGTAGGCCTGCCAGGGGCCGGCATCGGCCAGGGTTTTCCAGGACACGCCCGGCAGGCGCTGGCCAGCCAGGAGCATGGGTTGCCAAAGGGCCTGGGCCGGGCTGTGGACTTCGCGCTGGGGCATCGGGCTGATTCCGAAGGGGGCTTGAACCCAGTCTAGGAGACGGCCGATTGCCCGGCGCCACAGGTGCGACCCGCGCATATGCCCAGGCGTCGCTCATCGCGGGTCTCACATGATCGTTCGTCGCAGCAGGTTCGGTGCTTGTGGGATCCAGCGCCGCCCGCGCGGCGCTCGATATCCCAGGCAACACCCACCTCAAGGCCTACCACCTCAGACCGTATCCACCTTCAACGAATGGTCATTGAGCATCCCATTGATGATGGTTGCCGTGTCCTGCCCTGCCGCGACCACCCCACCCGCACCTGCCGTCACACCGTAATGCTGCGCCAAGTCTACGCCGGCCAGGTCGATGGTCTGGGTTGGCGCGGCGCCGGCCACGCTGCTGACCTCGATGGTCGAGACCACATTGACACCGGAACCGGTGACCTTGAAGTGCAGGTAGTCATCCAGCGAGGCAGTGGTGCCGTTTTCGCCCTGGAGCAGTTGCGACAGGTCGAGATGATCGCTTCCTGGGGTGAACGCCAGCACAGTGTCGTGCCCCACTTCGCCCTTCTGCCAGACGAAGGTGTCGTTGCCAGTGCCACCGTTGAGCGTATCGTCGCCGAGCCCGCCAAGCAGCACATCGTTGCCTGCGCCGCCGCTCAGGGTGTCGTTGCCCAGCCCGCCGATCAGCAGGTTGTCGCCACCGTTGCCGGTCAAGGTGTCGTTGTAGTCCGAGCCGATCAGGTTCTCGATGCCGTTCAGGGTATCGGTGCCGGCACCGCCCGTGTTCTGGGCAGTGGCCAGGTTCAGGTTGACGGTCACACCGCCGGTGGCCGAGGCGTAGCTGGCCGTGTCGATGCCCGCACCGCCATCGAGCAGGTCGTTGCCCGGGCCGCCGATCAGCAGGTCGTCGCCGTCACCGCCGTACAACAAGTCATCACCACCGCCACCGACCAGCACGTCGTGCCCCAGACCGCCCTGCAGGGTATCGTTGCCGGCACCAGCCAGCAGGGTGTTGTCGCCATCGTTGCCGGTGAGCACGCTGCCGTCCTGGTAGGTGATGTCGACATTGCCGGTGGCCGTGCCGCCATGGCCGTCACTGGTGGTGTAGGTGCCGTTGTACACATCGTTCTGGGCGTTGCTGTAGTCGATGGTCATGGTCAACTTGTAGAACTCGGCGCCCGAGCCGAGATTGCTGTCGGTCACGTTGCGTACCAGGATGCTGTAGGTCCCGCTGTGGCTGGCCGTGAAGGAGCTGCCGTCGATGATGGGTTGATAATCGCCCACATCGTCCTTCCAGAACATTTGCAAATTGCCGGTTGGCACGTCGTGATCAAGGGTCAGGGTCTCGCCTTTTTTCAAGTGGACCGTCATGACATCCTGGTCATTGGCATTGCTGGCACCGACATCCCGTACGAAGGCATCGACGATCAGCGCTGCGACCATGCTGTTGGCCGTGCCCCTGAAGGCGCTGCGCGGCAGGTCCTTGAAGCGGTTCGTCTGGCTCCCCCCCGTGCCGTTGAAATCGATGACCGGGGTGCCGTTGCCGACGCTGAACCCTTCGCCCTTTGTGGAGAAATCGGTGTCGAAGGTAATCGGCGAGGCCGTGAGCTTGTCGTTATCCGCGTCGCTGTCGTTGGCCAGCAATACCTCGGCCGGCACGGTGATGCTGGCCCCGGTGATGTTGGTGATGATGTGATCGGCCCCGGCCACCGGCGCGGTATTGGTGTAGATGTTCACCGTCAGGGTGGCACTGGCGAGATCGCCGTCGTTGTCGCTGACGGTGAAGCCGAAGCTTTCCTGCTGGGTCACACCGGTATCCTTGGGCGGGGTGTAGATGAAGTCACCGGTGTCCATGTCCACCAGCAGCGTGCCGCCCAGGTTGGTCTTGATGTTGAAGGTGTTGGTAGCTGTATCGAAGGTGCCGTGGTCCGCACCGCCGCTGGCCGCGTAGGAACCGTCCCCACCATTGGCTTTCGGATCGTAAGTGTACGTGGTGCCATCAACCACCAGCGTCTTGATGAAACCGCCATCGGCCCCCAGCTCGCCGCCACTGAGCAGGCTGCCGGTGATCGGCGCGCCGAGCACCGTGCCGGACAGCACATTGCTCAGTTGGCTGAGGTCGGTTACCACCACTGCGTTGGTATCGGTGTGAGTGCTGCCATCGTAGGCCAGTGGGTTGAGGTTGCTCTCGTTCACGCCACTGCCGAGGCCAATGGCGTAGGACTTGATGCCATTGTCGTCGAGGAACGTTTCCCAACTGGCTTCCCGGTCGGCGGTGATGCTGTGGCCGCTGGTCGGTTCGCCATCGGAGAAGAAATACGAGATGTTCTGGGCACCGGCCAGCTTGCCGCTGGCCACGAAGGCGTTCTTGGCAACATTGACAGCCGAATCGTAGTAGGTCGCGCCACTGGCGCTCAGGCCGTTGACGATGTTCTTGGCCTGGGTGAGCGATACCCACACCGAGGACTGCTGCGTTGCGCCATCGGAGAAGGTGACGATTTGCACCTTGATGTCGCCCATCTCGTCGTACTTGTCGAGCAAAGCGTTGATCGCCTGCTTGGCCAACTGCAGGCGGGTCAGGCCTGGTACGCCTGACGCAAAGTTCATGCTGCCGGAGACATCGATCACCAACAGCAGGTTGGAGTCCACCTGGCCTGGGGAAACGGCGCGTTCGGCATCGACGGCCGAAGGCACGTCGTCGACGATGGTGATGTCGATACTGCCATTGGCGATGCTGCCGTCGGTGTCGGTCGCACTGACGGCGAGGCTTTCACTCAAGTTGTTGGTGCCGTTGGCGTCCGGATGGGTAGCATTGTCGGCAAGGGTATAGCTGTAGTTCACCACCCCGGTGCTGGGGTTGTAGCCGGTGATGGTCAGGGTGTTGCCAAGATCGGTGGTCGCCGATTGCGGGAAGCCTGCCACCACACCGCCGCTGACCACGGTAATGCCGCCTACGGTCAGCGTTTGCAGACCATCCAGAGCCGTCACGGTGAAGCTGCCGCTCTGGGTGAGTTCGCCCGCGTCAGGGCTGGTGCCGTCGGCAAGATGCTTCTCGTAGACGATCAGTTCGCCATCGGTGATGTCCAGGCCTGTAAGGGTGACTGGGTTGTCGAGGTTGGTAACGTTCAACTCCAGCACAGCGGTGCGCACATCGCCGTCGGCATCGGTCAGCGTATAGGTGAACTGCTCGATCCCGCTGCCACCGC
>NZ_JBWXTH010000005.1:0-10998 GCF_056856075.1 Pseudomonas sp. FA-1 | reverse complement strand
GTTCACATCGATGTTGCCGCTGGCTGTGCTGCCATCGGTATCGGTCGCCGTGACCGTGAAGCTTTCGCCCAGGCTGTTGGCTTCGTTGGCGTTCGGGTGGGCTTCGTTGTCAGTCAGCGTGTAGCTGTAGCTCACCACGCCTGTGCTGGGGTTGTAGCCGGTGATGGTCAGGGTGTTGCCCAGCCCGGTCGTGACCGACTGCGGGAAGCCCGCGACCACGCCGCCGCTGACGACGGTGATGCCACCTACGGTCAGGGTTTGCAGGCCATCCAGTGCCGTGACGGTAAAGCTGCCGGTTTGGGTCAAGGCTGGTGTATCCGGTGCACTGCCGTCGGCCAGGTTTTTCTCGTAGACCGTCAGCTCACCGCCATTCACGCCCAGGCCATCCAGGGTCACCGAGTCATTGAGGTTGCTGACGTTCAGCTCCAGCACAGCGGTGCGCACATCGCCGTCGGCATCGGTCAGCGTATAGGTGAACTGCTCGATCCCGCTGCCACCGCCATGCAGGTTGAAGAAGTCCGGATCGCTGGCATTGAGCGTGTAGGTGTACGAGCCGTTGGCCGACAGCACCAGGGTGCCGTAGGTACCGACGAAAGTACCGGCCGTGATCGGGCCACTTGGGACGCGGTCGGCGCCCTGGGTGTCGTTGCCCAACACATTGCCGGTCAGCGTGGTGTGCTGCTCGGTGGCGGTTTCGACGTTGCTGTCACCTACGGCGGTCGGCAGGTCGTCGATGATGTTCACATCGATGTTGCCGCTGGCTGTGCTGCCATCGGTATCGGTCGCCGTGACCGTGAAGCTTTCGCCCAGGCTGTTGGCTTCGTTGGCGTTCGGGTGGGCTTCGTTGTCAGTCAGCGTGTAGCTGTAGCTCACCACGCCTGTGCTGGGGTTGTAGCCGGTGATGGTCAGGGTGTTGCCCAGCCCGGTCGTGACCGACTGCGGGAAGCCCGCGACCACGCCGCCGCTGACGACGGTGATGCCACCTACGGTCAGGGTTTGCAGGCCATCCAGCGCCGTGACGGTAAAGCTGCCGGTTTGGGTCAAGGCTGGTGTATCCGGAGCACTGCCGTCGGCCAGGTTTTTCTCGTAGACCGTCAGCTCACCACCTTGTACGCCCAGGCCGGTGAGCGTCACTGGATCGTTGAGGTTGCTGACGTTCAGCTCCAGCACAGCGGTGCGCACATCGCCATCGGCATCGGTCAGCGTATAGGTGAACTGCTCGATCCCGCTGCCACCGCCATGCAGGTTGAAGAAGTCCGGGTCGCTGGTGTTGAGCGTGTAGGTGTAGGAACCATTGGCCGACAGCACCAGGGTGCCGTAGGTGCCGACAAAGGTACCGGCCGTGATCGGGCCACTTGGGACGCGGTCGGCGCCCTGGGTGTCGTTGCCCAGCACATTGCCGGTCAGCGTGGTGTGTTGCTCGGTGGCGGTTTCGACGTTGCTGTCACCTACGGCGGTCGGCAGGTCGTCGATGATGTTCACATCGATGTTGCCGCTGGCTGTGCTGCCATCGGTATCGGTCGCCGTGACCGTGAAGCTTTCGCCCAGGCTGTTGGCTTCGTTGGCGTTCGGGTGGGCTTCGTTGTCAGTCAGTGTGTAGCTGTAGCTCACCACGCCTGTGCTGGGGTTGTAGCCGGTGATGGTCAGGGTGTTGCCCAGTCCCGTCAGGACCGACTGCGGGAAGCCCGCGACCACGCCGCCGCTGACGACGGTGATGCCACCTACGGTCAGGGTTTGCAGGCCATCCAGGGCAGTGACCGTGAAGGAACCCGTCTGGGTCAAGGCTGGTGTATCCGGTGCACTGCCGTCGGCCAGGTTTTTCTCGTAGACCGTCAGCTCACCGCCATTCACGCCCAGGCCATCCAGGGTCACCGAGTCATTGAGGTTGCTGACGTTCAGCTCCAGTACCGCGGTGCGCACATCGCCGTCGGCATCGGTCAGCGTATAGGTGAACTGCTCGATCCCGCTGCCACCGCCGTGCAAGTTGAAGAAGTCTGGGTCGCTGGTGTTGAGCGTGTAGGTGTACGAGCCATTGGCCGACAGCACCAGGGTGCCGTAGGTGCCGACGAAGGTACCGGCCGTGATCGGGCCACTTGGGACGCGGTCGGCGCCCTGGGTGTCGTTGCCCAGCACATTGCCGGTCAGCGTGGTGTGCTGCTCGGTGGCCGTTTCGACGTTGCTGTCGCCTACCGCTGTTGGCAGGTCGTCGATGATATTCACATCGATGTCGCCGCTGGCTGTGCTGCCATCGGTATCGGTCGCTGTGACCGTGAAGCTTTCGCTCAGGCTGTTGGCTTCGTTGCCATTTGGATGAGCTTCGTTGTCAGTCAGCGTGTAGCTGTAGCTCACCACGCCAGTGCTGGCGTTGTAGCCGGTGATGGTCAGGGTATTGCCCAGCCCGGTCGTGACCGACTGCGGGAAGCCCGCGACCACGCCACCGCTGACCACGGTGATGCCGCCTACGGTCAGGGTTTGCAGGCCATCCAGGGCGGTGACCGTGAACGAGCCAGTCTGGGTCAGTTCCCCCGCATCAGGGCTGCTACCGTCGGCGAGATGTTTCTCGTAAACGGTCAGCTCACCACCTTGTACGCCCAGGCCGGTGAGCGTCACTGGATCGTTGAGGTTGGTGACGTTCAACTCCAGCACTGCAGTACGCACATCGCCGTCGGCATCGGTCAGCGTATAGGTGAACTGCTCGATCCCGCTGCCACCGCCATGCAGGTTGAAGAAATCTGGGTCACTGGTGTTGAGCGTATAGGTGTACGAACCATTGGCCGACAGCACCAGAGTGCCGTAGGTGCCAACAAAAGTACCGGCCGTGATCGGGCCGGACGGCACACGGTCCGCACCCTGCACGTCATTGGCCAATACGTTGCCCGTCAGCGCCAGCTGGTTTTCAGTGGCCGTCGTGGCATTGGTATCGCCAACCGCCGTGGGCACATCATCCACGACGCTGACATCGAGGTTGCCCGTGGCGCTGCTGCCGTCGGTATCGGTCGCAACGACCGTGAAGCTCTCTCCAATACTGTTGGTTTCATTGCCATCCGGGTGCGCCTCGTTGTCGACGAGGGTATAGCTGTAGCTCACCACGCCAGTGCCGGGGTTGTAGCCGGTGATGCTCAGTGTATTGCCCAGCGGTGTGGTGATCGACTGCGGGAAACCTGCCGCCACGCCACCGCTGATCACGCTGATGCCGCCTACGGTCAGACTCTGCAAGCCGTCAGGTGCGGTGATGGTGAACGAACCGCCTTGCGTCAGCGCACCGGCGTCAGGGCTGCTTCCATCGCCAAGGTGCCGTTCCTGGACGACCAGCTCGCCACCGTTCACACCAAGGTCATCAAGAGAGACCGAGTCGTTGAGGTTGGCGACATTCAACTGCAATGTGGCCGTACTGAGATCGCCATCGGCATCGGTGAGGGTGTAGATAAATTGTTCTACAGCGCTGCCACCGCCGTGCAGGTTGAAGAAGTCCGGGTCGCTGGTGTTCAGCGTATAGGTGTAGGAACCATCGGCCGAGAGCACCAGGGTGCCATAGGTGCCGACGAAGGTGCCGGCCGTGATCGGGCCGCCAGGCACACGATCTGCGCCCTGCACGTCGTTGCCCAAGACATTGCCGGTCAGGGTGGTGTGCTGCTCGGTGGCCGTGGTCGCATTGCTGTCCGGCGCAGCGGACGGCACATCGTCGACGATATTGACCTGGATGCCCCCCGAAGCGCTGCTGCCATCGGTATCGGTCGCGACGACCGTGAAACGCTCGCCCAGGCTGTTGGCACCATTGGCGTTAGGATGGGCTTCGTTATCGGTGAGCGTGTAGGTGTAGCTCACAACGCCTGTACTGGGGTTGTAACCCGTAATGGTCAGCGTATTACCCAGCGCCGTGGTCAGCGACTGCGGGAAACCCGCGGTCACGCCATCACTGACCACGGCGATGCCACCCACGGTCAGGCTTTGCAGGCCATCGGGCGCGGCCACGGTGAAGCTGCCGCCTTGGGTCAGTGCGCCAGCGTCCGGGCTGCTGCCATCGCCCAGGTTGCGCTCGTGGACGGTGAGTTCGCCGCCACTCACATCCAGCCCCCCCAAAGTGACCGGATCATCGAGGTTGGTGACGTTGAGCACCAGGGTTGCCGTGCTGGCATCGCCGTCCGCATCGGTCAGGGTGTAGGTGAACTGCTCCACCCCTGTGCCACCGCCATGCAGCTGGGTGAAATCCGGGTCGCTGCTGTTGAGCGTATAGGTGTAGGAACCATCGGCCTTCAGCACCAGGGTGCCGTAGGTCCCGACGAACGTACCCGGCGTGATCGGCCCCTGCGGCATGCGATCGGCGCCTTGTATATCGTTGGCCAGCACAGTGCCGGTGAGCACCTGCTGGCTTTCGCTGGCACTGGCCAGGTTACCGTCGTCCACGGTCCGCGGCACATCGTCGACGATGCGAACATCCAGGCTGCCGCTGGCCACATCGCCATCGACATCGCTGGCCTGCACGGTGAACTGCTCCGCCAATGCATTGGCCCCAGCAGCCGAAGGATGCCCCTGGGTGCCCGCCAGGGTATAGCTGTAGCTGACCGTACCGGTGGCCGGGTCGTAGCCGGTGATGGTCAACACATTGCCCAGCCCGGTGGTCAGCGATTGGCCTACCCCGGTCACAACGCCGCCGGTGACGACGTTGATACCGCCGACATTGAGGTTGAACACACCGTCCGGGGCCAACACGGTGAACGTCCCGGCCTGGGTCAACAAGCCAGCATTGCTGGCCGACCCTTCGGGCAAGTTGGCCTCGTTCAGGGTCAGTTCGCTGCCGGCCACGTCCAGCCCCTGCAGGCTCACAGGGTTGTCCACAACCGGGGGCAAGTCGTCGTCGAAGCGGAAATCTCCGACATCGAGGTCTGCGAACTCAGGGATACCGTTGAACCCGGCCGTGGGGAAACCGATCACCGGGTCCACACGGCCGGCCACTTCACTGAGCAACACGAAACTGTGCCCTCCGCCCAATGCCCCGGGCGCGCTGCCGCTGTTGGGCCCGGCTGCGGTCGCTTCGGCTTCCTGGGTCGGGTCGGCGCCGGCGGCGATCGCCTTTTGCAGGCGCTCCACGTCGCTGAGCTGGGCCTGGGAGGGTGTCATCGCTTCGGGGGTGTGCACATGGCCTGCATGGTTGGCCAGTAACTGTGGCGTCAACGCCAGGCTGCTGTCGCGCCCCAAGGTCAGTTCGGCACCGTTGTTCAGGCGCACGGCCACGGCCCCGGCAGCGCCAGTTTCCAGCTGCTCCCCGGCAAACACGCGGTCGCCTTCGACCAACAGGCGGCGGGTGCCGTCGCTACCGACCGCAAACACCTGACCGACAATCTTGCTGACCACACCGAGTGATTTAGCCATGAATCCACGCCTCCATTGCTGCCGACGGGTTCCTGCAACCGAGGCCTGTAACGGAAGGTGCGGATCGGCCTGCCAGGCGCGTGATTCCACAGCGAATCACAACCGTTGCCCGACGCTCGACGAGGAAGGCGGCAAAACGAGATGGCCACATGACATATGTCAATAAACTGTCGCCAAATATCATTTTGCCTGTATCCCTTCGCGACTCCCCTGCCCTAAGCTGCAAGAAAAACGGGAACTTTTCTGAGATGCCCGAAAAACAACGCGTAGCGCTGATTCAGCGGACGACTTTGAATAGAACAATGTCGGGTATTTCTTAGACCGCATAAGTTTTTTTTCGCATAACTCTTATGAAGAAATCTTCTTAGCTCGGTCAGTAAATGTTCTTAGCTGTGTTGTTACAAACCTGAAACGGTTTGACCCTCATTTTTCGTCATTTTTTTGGCGATTGCGGGACCTTTTCAAGATCAGGGAGATGTACCCCATGCGCGTCCTAACCCCCATCACCAGTGCAATCCTGTTGGCCATGGCATGTACCAACGCTCAGGCGATGTCGATCACCGAAGCCGTCCAGAATGCCGTGGACCAGCACCCGGAGATCAGCGCCAGCCGTAACAGCCGGCTGTCGGCCGACGAGGATGTGAAGTTCGCGCGCGGGGGCTACTACCCGACCGTCGATCTGGTCGCAGGTTACGGTCGGCAACGCTCGGACAACACCAATACCCGCGGCTTCAATGCCGACGGCTCGCGCAACCACAACAAGGAAACCCTGACCTACACCCAGTCGGAGCTGCGCCTGCGGCAGATGCTGTTCGATGGCTTCAACACCGCCAACGAAGTGGGCCGTACCGAAGCGGTGGCCAACTCACGCGCCTACTACACCCAGGCCACGGCCGAGACCGTGGCCCTGCGCGCCATCGAGGTGTACCTGGAAGTGCTCAAGCGCCGCGAACTGGTGACCCTGGCCAAGAACAACCTGCAGGCCCACCTGCGCGTCAACGACCAGATCGGCCTGCGCAGCGAGCGCGGCGTGGGCAGCACCGCCGACCTGGATCAGTCCCGCGCCCGTCGTGCCCTGGCCGAGAACAACCTGGACACCGCAGAAGTCGACCTGGCCGACGCCGAGGCCAACTTCTACAGCGTGGTCGGGCGCATGCCCGACGAGCTGGAAACCCCCGTGACCATCAAGGGTGAAGTGCCTACTACCCTGGAACAGGCACGCCAGGGCATGCTGGAGAACAACCCCTACCTGAAATCGGCCCAGGCCGACGTGAATGCGGCCGAGCAGCAGTACGAAGTGGCCAAGTCACCCTTCTACCCTCGCCTGGACGCAGTACTGGCCACCGGCGCGAACAACAATACCGCTGGCCAGCGCGGCCACGACAACAATGACTGGCAGGCCGGCGTGGAGCTGAACTACAACCTGTTCCGCGGCGGCAGCGACAAGGCACGCCTGCAGTCCGACGCGCACAAGATCAACCAGGCCATGGACATCCGCAACAATGCCCTGCGCGAGCTCAACGAGAACCTGAGCCTGGCCTGGAACGCCATGAACAACGCACGCAAGCAGACCCCGACCGCCCGCGAATACGCCGAGACCACCCAGCGGGTACGCGCGGCCTATCAGGACCAATTCGGCCTCGGCCAGCGCACCCTGCTCGACCTGCTCGACAGCGAGAACGAGCTGTACAACGCCAACCGCCGCTACACCGAGGTGCGCTACACCGAGGAGTTCTCGATGTACCGGGTGCTGGCGAACATGGGCGAGCTGCTGAGCAAGCAACGTGTCTCGTTGCCACCGGAAGCCATTGCCAAGAGCGAAGTACGCAACGAAGCCCGGTTGCCTGACATGCGGTAGCGTTCGCACGCGCCAGGCTGTTCGTCCGGAACGGATTCCTCCCCCTGTGGCAGGAGTAGGCCATCGTGACCAGTATGCAAAGCGCGCAACCGCGCCTGGATGTTGATGATCCGTTGCTCGATGGCCTGCTGATCCTGTGCAGGTTGCATGGCTGCCCGGCCAGCCGTGCCGGCCTGTGCAGCGGTCTGCCCCTGGCCGACCAGCGCCTGCCCCTGGCGCTGTTGCCCCGCGCCGCCGCGCGTGCGGGCTTGCAGGCCAGGGTGCTGCAGCGCGACCTGGCCGCCATTTCAGCGCTCAACCTGCCGGTGCTGCTGCTGTTGAATGACGGCCGCAGCACGGTATTGCAGCGCTGGGGCGAGGATGGCCGGGCATTGCTGTTGCCCTGCGAGGCCGATGGCGGTGAACAATGGGTCGAACGCGACGCGCTGGAACACGCCTATGCCGGCCAGGCGCTGTTCGCCCGCCCACGGCATACTCTGGAAAACCTGCGCACGCCGCTGATGCCGCGGGTCGATGCCTGGTTTCGCGACACGCTCAGGCATTCACGCTGGCTGTACGGCGACGCCCTGCTGGCGAGCCTGCTGATCAACCTGTTGGGGCTGATGGTGCCGCTGTTCGTCATGCAGACCTACGACCGGGTGGTGCCCAACCAGGCCCTTTCCACGCTCTGGGTCCTGGTGGGCGGGTTGTTCGTCGGCACGGCGTTCGAACTGGTGCTGCGCATGGTGCGTGCCCACCTGCTGGACCAGGCCGGCAAGAAGACCGACCTGATCCTCTCGGCGACCCTCTTCGGACGCATCACCGGCATGGCCATGAAAGCGCGGCCAGCCACCATCGGCGGCTTCGCCCAGAGCATCCATGACTTCCAGGGCCTGCGTGAATTCCTCACCGCGGTGACCCTGACCAGCATCATCGACCTGCCGTTCGTGGTGCTGATGCTGCTGGTGATCGGCCTGATCGGCGGCTGGCTGGTGCTGATCCCACTGGTGGCCTTCCCGCTCGCCGTGGGCTTCGCCCTGCTCATCCAGGCGCGCCTGCGCGACACGGTGCAGAAAAGCCTGAGCCTGGGCTCGGTACGCCAGGCCCTGCTGATCGAGACCCTGGGGGGGCTTGAAACCCTCAAGGCCTGCGGTGCCGAGAGCGAGCGTCAATACCAGTGGGAACACACCAACGGCGCCATCGCCCGCCTCGACGTCCATGCCCGCAACCTGTCGTCCCTGGCCAGCAACGGTACGCTGTTCATCCAGCAATTCTGCGGTATGGCCACCATCGTCGCCGGGGTCTACAGCATCATCGCCGGCAACCTCAGCGTCGGGGCCCTGGTCGCCAGCTACATGCTCGGCAGCCGCGTGCTGGCGCCCCTGGGCCAGATCGCCGGGCTGATCACCCGCTATCAGCAGGCCCAGCTGACCATGCGCAGCACCGATGCGCTGATGGCCCTGCCCCAGGAACGCCAGGCCGAGCACCAGACGCTGGAACACACCACGCTGCAGGGTGGCCTGGCGTTCAACCATGTCAACTTCCGCTACCCAGGGCAGAGCGCCCTGGCCCTACAGGACGTGCGGCTGAGCATCCAGCCAGGCGAACGCATCGGCATCATCGGCCGTAGCGGCTCGGGCAAGAGCACCCTTGCCCGCCTGCTGATGGGCTTTCACCATCCGGACGAAGGCCAGGTGTTGCTCGACAACCTGGACCTGCGCCAGCTGGACATCGCCGACCTGCGCAGCCAGATGGGCTATGTGGCCCACGACCTGCCGCTCTTGGCGGGCAGCCTGCGCGACAACCTCACCCTCGGCGCACGTCACGTGAGCGATGCGCGCATGTTGGAGGTGGCTGAACTGACCGGCGTCAGCGAGCTGGCGCGCCTGCACCCGATGGGCTTCGACCGCCCGGTGGGCGAACGGGGCCAGCTGCTGTCCGGCGGCCAGCGCCAGGCCGTGCTGCTGGCCCGCGCCTTGCTGCTGGAGCCGCCGATCCTGATCCTCGACGAGCCCACCAGCCACATGGACAACAGCAGCGAGGAGCAATTGCGCCAACGCCTGCTGGCCTGGGTGCCAGGCAAGACCGTGCTGCTGGTCACCCACCGCACGTCCATGCTCAGCCTGGTGGACCGCCTGCTGGTGCTGGACAACGGCAAGATCGTTGCCGACGGGCCGAAGGATGCGGTCATAGACGCCCTGCGCAAGGGCCGCATCGGCGCAGCGCTCTAGGAGGCTCCCATGGCAATCGTGCACAGTGTACGCAGCTACGTCCAGAGCGCCGGCAAGAGCGCCGAGCGCGACTACATGCCGGAGCTGGCCGGCGCGACCTTGCAGGACGCCCCGCGCCTGTCTCGCCTGACGGTGTGGCTGGCCGCCGCATTGCTGCTGGTGGCCTTGGCCTGGGCCAAGTTCGCGGTGATCGACGAGGTCACCGTGGGCGAAGGCAAGGCCATCCCCTCGAGCAAGGTGCAGGTGGTGCAGAACCTGGAAGGCGGCATCGTCACCGAGATCTTCGTGCGCGAGGGGCAGATGGTCGACAAGGGCGCGACACTGCTGCGCCTGGACGATACGCGGTTCCTGTCCAACAAGGGTGAGAGCGAGGCCGATCGCTACGCCCTGACCGCACAGGTCGAACGCTTGTCGGCCGAAGCCGAGGGGCACCCGCTGGCGCTGTCGGACGAAGTCCGCGCCAAGGCTCCGCAAGTGGCCGAAGATGAGGTCGCCTTGTACGAATCGCGCCAGCGTCGCCTGGCCAGCGAGAAACAGACCCTGAACGAGCAACTGCGGCAGAAGACCCAGGAACTGGCCGAGTTCCGCTCCAAGGTCGAGCAGTATCGTTCGGCCCTGGGGCTGTTGCAGCAGGAGCTGAACATGTCGACGCCACTGGTGGGCACCGGGGCGATTTCGCCGGTGGAGATCCTGCGCCTGAAGCAGCGCACGGTGGAAGCGCGCGGCCAGCTCAACGCGACAAGCCTGGCGATACCACGGGCGGAGGCGGCAGTGGCGGAGATCAAGAGCAAGATCCAGGAGTCCGACGCGACCTTCCGCTCCGAGGCTGCCAAGGAGCTCAACGACAAGCGCACGGAACTGTCGAAGATCACCGCCTCGAGCATCGCCATCGACGACCGGGTCAACCGCACCACGGTGGTGTCGCCGGTGCGTGGGATCGTCAAGTTGCTGAAGGTCAATACCATCGGTGGAGTGGTACAGCCGGGCAGCGACCTGGTGGAGATCGTGCCGATCGAGGACAACCTGCTGATCGAGGCCAAAGTCCGCCCGCAGGATGTGGCGTTCCTGCATCCGGGACAGACGGCGATGGTCAAGGTTACGGCGTACGACTACACGATCTATGGAGGGCTCAAGGGCACGCTCGAATTGATCGGCGCGGATACGGTGACCGATGACAAGGGGAATGCGTTCTACCTGATCCAGGTGAGGACCGAGAAGAACCACCTTGGCGGGGACAGGAAGCCTTTGTTGATCATTCCGGGGATGGTGGCGACAGTGGATATCATCACGGGGCAGAAGAGTGTGTTGGATTATCTGTTGAAGCCGGTGCTCAAGGCGCGGACGGAGGCGCTTCGGGAGCGGTGAGGGGGCTTGGGCTTGGGCTTGGGCTTGGGCTTGGGCTTGGGCTTGGGCTTGGGCTTGGGCTTGGGCTTGGGCTTTTAGATTGTGACAACATTCGTTTTGGGTGGTGGCGCCACTGGCGCTTTTCGCCTTTACGGCGACCTACTTTTGCTCTTGGGCAAAAGTAGGCAAAAACCGCTGGCTCCTGCATCCGGCCCC
>NZ_JBWXTH010000004.1:0-412478 GCF_056856075.1 Pseudomonas sp. FA-1 | reverse complement strand
CATGTGAGAGTAGGTCATCGTCAAGATTCATTTCGCAAAACCCCTATCTGCGCGAGCAGGTAGGGGTTTTGTCTTTCCGGTCACTGGAGCTGTGGGAGCGGTATAAGGGCTGCGCCTACATAAGGTGGGTTACCGTTATGGCTATCTCCCACAATTCGAGTCAGAACACTAGAATAGAGCCCATTCCTCCATTCAGACGTCTGATATGCCCAAGCCCCCCGACTCCGAAGCGCTGGCTCAGTTGCCGCTGGAAAAGCTCGTTGCCTGCCATGAGTGCGACCTGCTGATGCGCAAGCCAACGTTGCAGGATGACGAAAAGGCGCATTGCCCCCGGTGCGGTTATGAGCTCTATGCTCACCGCCATAACGTGGTCAACCGCAGCCTGGCCCTGGTGATCACTGCACTGTTGCTTTATGTGCCCGCCAACTTCCTGCCCATCATGCAGCTGCACCTGCTTGGCCAGACCTCCGACGACACTGTCTGGAGCGGTGTGCTGGGCCTGTACAACTCGCAAATGCGTGGTGTTTCCGTGGTGGTGTTCCTGTGCAGCATGGCGATTCCGTTGCTCAAGCTGCTCTGCCAGTTGCTGGTATTGCTGAGCATCCGCCTGGATATCGGGCGCAGCCATGGCCTGCTCTTCTATCGTATCTATCACCACCTGCGTGATTGGGGCATGCTCGAGGTGTATTTCATGGGGGTTCTGGTTGCGATCGTCAAACTGGTCGACCTGGCTGAACTGACCATAGGGCTTGGCCTGTTCTGTTTCATCAGCCTGTTGCTGGTTCAGGTGTGGCTGGAAGTCGTGATGTCGCCACACCAGATCTGGAGTGCACTGTCGGGGGAGGATGAGCATGCGAGCGCTTGATGCAGGCATCCTGGTCTGCAATGAATGCCATGAACTCAACCGCCAGGAACCTGGTAGTGATTCGCAGACCTGCACCCGCTGCGGGGCGATCGTGCATGCGCGTCGGCCTAACAGCATCGTGCGTACGTGGGCGTTGCTCATTACGGCGACCATTCTCTACATCCCTGCCAACGTCTTGCCGATCATGACGGTGAGTGCGTTGGGGCAGGGCAGCCCGGACACAATCATGTCCGGCGTCATCACCCTGCTCAAGCACGGCATGCTGCCCATTGCTGCCGTAGTGTTCATCGCCAGTATCCTGGTGCCGACGTTCAAGTTGGTCGGTATCGGGCTGCTGCTTTATTCGGTGCAGCGGCACCAGCCCCTGTCGGCCCGGCAGAGGATATTGATGTACCGCTTCATCGAATTCATCGGGCGCTGGTCCATGCTGGATATTTTCGTCATTGCCATCCTGGTGGCAGTGGTGAATTTCGGCCGCATCGCCAGCGTCGAAGCCAACCTGGGCGCCGTCGCTTTCGCCTCTGTGGTGATCTTGACGATGCTCGCTGCTTTAACTTTCGATCCCCGACTGATCTGGGATAACACGGAGTCGGATGACGACCATGAGTGACATGCCTACGGCTAAAACCCGACCAGCCTCGAACTGGTCGGCCATCTGGATCCTGCCGCTGATCGCATTGATGATCGGCGGTTGGCTGGCCTGGCAGGCCTATCGTGATTCGGGGGTGGATATCCAGGTGCGTTTCCTGTCCGGTGAAGGCATCGTCGCCAACAAGACCGAAGTCATCTACAAAGGCATGTCGGTCGGCAAGGTGAAGACCTTGGTGCTCGATGCGGAGGGCAGTAACACCGGTGTCATCGCCACCATCGAAATGAACAAGGCCGCCGAGCCGCACCTGACCACTGGTACGCGCTTCTGGCTGGTCAAGCCCAGCGTCAGCCTGGCGGGCATCTCCGGTCTGGAAACCCTGGTATCCGGCAACTACATCGCCGTCAGCCCTGGTGAGGGTGAGAAGACCAAGCGCTTCACGGCCTTGTCGGAGGCGCCACCGCTGTCTGACACCGAGCCGGGCCTGCACCTGACCCTCAAGGCGGATCGCCTGGGGTCGCTCAACCGCGACAGTCCTGTCTTCTACAAGCAGATCAAAGTCGGCCGGGTGAAGAGCTACCGCCTCTCCGAAGACCAGGATACCGTTGAGATCAAAGTCTTCATCGAACCTGCCTACGCCAACCTGGTGCGCAAGCACACGCGTTTCTGGAATGCCAGCGGCATCAGCATCGATGCCGACCTGTCGGGCGTGAAGCTGCGCAGCGAGTCCCTGGCCAGCATCGTGGCCGGTGGCATCGCCTTCGCGACCCCCGAGCACCGCCAGGACAGCCCGCCGACCGATCCGACCCTGCCGTTCCGCCTGTACGAAGACTTCGACGCGGCCCAGGCCGGCATTCGGATCAAGGTCAAGCTGGCGGACTACGAGGGGCTGCAGGCCGGTCGTACGCCGGTCATGTACAAAGGTATTCAGGTCGGCTCGCTCAAGACCATGAAGATCGCCGATGACCTGAGCAGCGCCACGGCCGAGTTGACCCTGGACCCGCTGGCCGAAGACTACCTCGTCGAAGGCACGCAGTTCTGGGTGGTCAAACCGTCCATTTCGCTGGCGGGTATCACTGGCCTGGAAGCCCTGGTCAAAGGTAACTACATTGCCATCCGCCCGGGCGAGAAGGGCGCCAAGCCCCTGCGTGAGTTCGAAGCGCGTGCCAAAGCGCCGCCGCTGGACCTCAAGGCGCCGGGCCTGCACATGGTGTTGTTCGCCGAAAACCTCGGCTCGCTCGAAGTCGGCAGCCCGGTGATGTATCGCCAGGTCAAGGTCGGTAGCGTGCAGAGCTACCAGTTCGCCCGCAACAGCAAGCGGATCCTGATCGGCGTGCATATCGAGAAGGAATACGCCAATCTGGTCAACGGCTCGTCACGGTTCTGGAACGCCAGCGGCATCACCCTCTCTGGTGACCTGTCAGGGATCAAGGTCAAGAGTGAGTCGTTGCAGACGCTTATGGCCGGTGGTATTGCCTTCGACACGCCGAAGCCGGATGTGCCCCTCAAGCGCCACATTCCACGTTTCCGCCTTCACGAGAACCAGGAAGCCGCCGACCGTGCCGGTACCCTGATCACCATTCGCGTCGATCGCGCCGATGGCCTCAAGCCGGGTACGGCGATTCGCTTCCGCGGCCTGGATGTGGGCAGCGTCGAGAGTGTCGACCTGACCGCTGACCTGCAGGCCGTGCTGCTGCGGGCGCGCATCACCCAGGCGCAGGCGCGCATCGCCCGTGCCGGCACCCAGTTCTGGGTGGTCAAGCCTGCCTTCGGCCTGGTACGTACCGAAAACCTCGACACCCTGGTGGGAGGGCAATATCTGGAAGTCTTGCCAGCCATCAAGGACAAGGGGCCCCAGCATGACTTCATCGCCTTGCCCGAAGCCCCCGAGGTGGCCGGCCCGGTGGTCGGGCTGCCGCTGACCCTCAGTGCGCCCCGGCGTGGTTCGATCAAGCCAGGCGTACCGGTGACCTATCGCGAGGTCACAGTCGGCAAGGTCACTGGCTTCGAGTTGGGGCAAACGGCAGACCGTGTGCTGATCCACATCCTCATTGAGCCTCGTTATGCGGCCCTGGTGCGCGGCGGCAGCCGTTTCTGGAACAGCAGTGGCTTCGGCTTCGACTGGGGCCTGTTCAAGGGTGCCACGGTGCGTACCGAGTCGCTGGAGACGTTGATCGATGGCGGTATCGCCTTCGCCACGCCGGAAGGCGAGCAGATGGGCAACCCGGCCCGGCCGCAGCAGACCTTCGCCTTGTTCGACAAGCCCGAGGATGAGTGGCTGAAATGGGCGCCGAAGATCCAGGTCGGCAAGTAAGCGTAGAGGGCCGCTATGCGGCCCTTTTTACTGGACGGCTTTTCCTGTGTAGGAGCGGGCGTGAATGCGCCCCAAATCGCAGGCAATAAAAAACCGACCCTAGGGTCGGTTTTTCGACAAGCGCGTCGCTTAGGCAGCTGCAGCTTCTTTCAGTGCCTTGATGTGGCCATTCAGACGGCCTTTGTGGCGAGCAGCCTTGTTCTTGTGGATGATGCCCTTGTCGGCCATACGGTCGATTACAGGCACAGCCAGGATGTAGGCGGCTTGCGCTTTTTCGGCGTCTTTTGCGTCGATGGCCTTGACTACATTCTTGATGTAGGTGCGGACCATGGAACGCAGGCTGGCGTTGTGGCTGCGACGCTTCTCAGCCTGTTTTGCACGTTTCTTGGCGGAAGGTGTGTTGGCCACCGTCGAGCTCCTCGAAAGACTTTAGGTAAATAGCAAACAAAATAGGCCGCGAATCATGCCGATCAGTCGAACGGTTGTCAAGGCCACCTTGAGGGATCCGCCGAGCGGTGCGCAAGCGAGAAGGAAGGATTTCTTTCTGCGCAGCGACCTGTAAACTCGGGAGTTTTGGCTTCCCCGTCAAAAGGCGCGGAAGTATCGCATATTCGGGCGCTTTCTGGCAGCGCCCTCCGTCTCAGGCGCGAATTTTTTCCATGAACCTGCTCAAATCCCTGGCCGCCGTCAGCTCCATCACCATGATTTCCCGGGTGCTCGGGTTCATACGCGATACCATCCTGGCCCGTGTATTCGGCGCCGGCATCGCCACCGATGCCTTCTTCATCGCCTTCAAGCTGCCCAACCTGCTGCGGCGCATCTTCGCCGAAGGGGCCTTCTCCCAGGCGTTCGTACCGATCCTGGCCGAGTACAAGACCCAGCAGGGCGAGGAGGCCACCCGAACCTTCATCGCCTACATCAGCGGCCTGCTGACCCTGGTCCTGGCCGTGGTCACGGCCTTGGGCATCCTCGCCGCGCCCTGGATCGTCTGGGTGACGGCCCCCGGTTTCGTCGACAGTGCCGAGCGCTACGAGCTGACCACGGCCCTGCTGCGGGTGACCTTTCCTTATATATTGCTGATTTCGTTGTCTTCGCTGGTAGGCGCGATCCTCAATACCTGGAACCGCTTTTCCGTCCCCGCGTTCACACCGACCCTGCTGAACGTGGCGATGATCGCCTTTGCCGTGCTGCTCACACCTTACTTCGACCCGCCGATCATGGCCCTGGCCTGGGGCGTGCTGGCCGGGGGCCTGGCGCAGCTGCTGTACCAACTGCCGGCGCTGAAGAAGATAGGCATGCTCGTGCTGCCGCGCGTGAGCCTGCGCGACACCGGCGTCTGGCGGGTGCTCAAACAGATGCTGCCGGCGATCCTCGGTGTGTCCGTCAGCCAGATCTCGCTGATCATCAACACCATCTTCGCGTCGTTCCTGGTAGCAGGTTCGGTCTCGTGGATGTACTACGCCGACCGTCTCATGGAGCTGCCCTCGGGCGTGCTGGGCGTGGCCCTGGGCACCATCCTGCTGCCAACCCTGGCCAAGACTTACGCCAACCGTGATCGCCACGAGTATTCGCGGATCCTCGACTGGGGCCTGCGCCTGTGCTTCCTGCTCGTATTGCCTTGCACCCTGGCCCTGGCGATCCTCGCCGAACCGCTGACCGTGGCGTTGTTCCAGTACGGCAAGTTCACTGCGTTCGATGCGGCCATGACCCAGCGAGCGCTGATCGCCTATTCCGTCGGCCTGCTGGCGATCATCCTGGTCAAGGTACTGGCACCGGGCTTCTATGCGCAGCAGAATATCCGCACGCCCGTGAAGATCGCGATCTTCACCCTGGTCTGCACGCAGTTGCTCAACCTGGCGCTCATCGGGCCGCTGCAGCATGCCGGGCTTGCCTTGGCCATCAGCCTCGGCGCCTGCCTCAATGCCGGCCTGTTGTACTGGAAGCTGCGCAGCCAGCAGCTGTTCCAGCCGCAGCCGGGCTGGACGATGTTCCTGCTCAAGCTGCTGCTGGCGGTTGCCTTGATGTCCGGCGTGCTGTTGGCCGGCATGCATTACCTGCCGGCCTGGGAGCAGGGGGGCATGCCTGAGCGGTTCTTGCGCCTGGGGGCGTTGATCCTGGCGGGTGTGGTGACCTACTTCGGTTGCCTGTACCTGTGCGGTTTCCGGCCCCGGCATTTCGCTCGCAAGGCCTTGCATTGAGGCCGATGGCGGGCCAGGCGTCGGTTTTTCGTATTCAACGCCGCCCTGTGGCGCTGCTGCCTGTCACCGGCGCCCGGGTGTGGTTATAATCGGCCACTTTATGAGCAAGAAGCGCGTTATGCAGCTGGTTCGAGGTCTTCACAACCTGCGCCCCGAGCACCGGGGCTGTGTCGCCACTATTGGCAACTTCGACGGGGTTCACCGTGGCCACCAGGCAATCCTGGCGCGCCTGCGTGAGCGTGGGCAGGCACTTGGCCTGCCGACTTGCGTGGTGATCTTCGAGCCGCAGCCGCGTGAATACTTCGCCCCCGACACTGCACCGGCACGCCTGGCGCGCCTGCGCGACAAGGTCGAGCTGCTGGCCGCCGAAGGCATCGACCGGGTCCTGTGCCTGGCCTTCAACCAGCGCCTGAGCACGCTCAGTGCCGACGAGTTCGTCAAGGCGATCCTGGTCGATGGCCTGGGCGTGCGCCACCTCGAGGTGGGGGATGACTTCCGTTTCGGCTGTGACCGCGCCGGCGACTTCGCCTTCCTGGTCGAGGCCGGCAAGCACTACGGTTTCTCCGTCGAGGCCGCCAATACTGTGATCCAGGACGGCCTGCGCGTCAGCAGCACCGAAGTGCGCAAGGCGCTGGCCGATGGCGACTTCGAGCTGGCCGAGCATCTGCTGGGCCGCCCATACCGTATTACCGGGCGTGTGCTGCACGGGCAGAAGCTGGCCCGCCAGCTCGGCACGCCGACTGCCAACATCCAGCTCAAGCGCCGCCGCGTGCCGCTGTCCGGGGTCTACCTGGCCAGCATCGAGATCGACGGCAAGGCCTGGCCGGGTGTCGGCAACATCGGGGTGCGCCCCACCGTCGCTGGCGACGGCCGGCCGCACCTCGAGATTCATCTACTGGACTATGCCGGCGATCTCTATGGCCGGCGCCTGACGGTGGAATTCCACCACAAGCTGCGCGAGGAGCAGCGTTTCGCCTCCCTGGAGGCGCTGAAGTCGGCGATCGACGCGGACATCGCCGCCGCACGTGCCCACTGGCACGCTCAACCGCTAACGAAGAGCCTGAAATGACCGACTACAAAGCCACGCTAAACCTTCCGGACACCGCCTTCCCGATGAAGGCCGGCCTGCCTCAGCGCGAACCGCAGATCCTGCAGCGCTGGGACAGCATTGGCCTGTACCAGAAGCTGCGCGAAATTGGCAAGGATCGTCCGAAGTTCGTCCTGCACGACGGCCCGCCCTACGCCAACGGCAAGATCCACATCGGTCATGCGCTGAACAAGATCCTCAAGGACATGATCGTCCGCTCCAAGACCCTGTCGGGCTTCGACGCGCCCTATGTACCGGGCTGGGACTGCCACGGCCTGCCGATCGAGCACAAGGTCGAGGTCACCCACGGCAAGCACCTGACTGCCGACCGCACCCGCGAGCTGTGCCGCGAATATGCCGCCGAGCAGATCGAAGGGCAGAAGACCGAGTTCATCCGCCTGGGCGTGTTGGGTGATTGGAACAATCCCTACAAGACCATGGACTTCGCCAACGAGGCCGGTGAAATCCGCGCCCTGGCCGAAATGGTCAAGCAAGGCTTCGTGTTCAAGGGCCTCAAGCCCGTGAACTGGTGCTTCGATTGCGGTTCGGCCCTGGCCGAGGCCGAGGTCGAGTACGCCGACAAGAAGTCCCAGACCATCGACGTGGCTTTCCCGGTCGCCGACGAGGCCAAGCTGGCCGCGGCCTTCGGCCTGGCCTCGCTGGCCAAGCCCGCCGCCATCGTGATCTGGACCACCACCCCTTGGACCATCCCGGCCAACCAGGCGCTGAACATCCACCCGGAGTTTAGCTATGCACTGGTCGACACCGGCGAGCGCCTGCTGGTACTGGCTGAAGAGCTGGTCGAGTCGTGCCTCAAGCGCTACAACCTGGAAGGCTCGGTGCTGGCCACCGCCCCGGGCTCCGCGCTGGAGCTGATCAACTTCCGCCACCCGTTCTACGACCGCCTGTCGCCCATCTACCTGGCCGACTACGTCGAACTGGGCGCCGGTACCGGCGTTGTCCATTCCTCGCCCGCCTATGGTGAAGACGACTTCGTCACCTGCAAGCGCTACGGCATGGTCAACGACGACATCCTCACCCCGGTGCAGAGCAACGGCGTGTATGTCGATTCGCTGCCGTTCTTCGGCGGCCAGTTCATCTGGAAGGCCAACCCGGCCATCGTCGACAAGCTCAGCGAAGTCGGTGCGCTGATGCACACCGAGACCATCAGCCACAGCTACATGCACTGCTGGCGCCACAAGACCCCGCTGATCTACCGCGCCACAGCCCAGTGGTTCGTCGGCATGGACAAGCAGCCCAACACCGGCGAGCCGCTGCGCGAGCGTGCCCTCAAGGCCATCGAACAGACCAAGTTCGTCCCGTCCTGGGGCCAGGCGCGCCTGCACGCGATGATCGCCAACCGCCCCGACTGGTGCATCTCGCGCCAGCGTAACTGGGGTGTACCGATTCCGTTCTTCCTCGACAAGCAGACCGGCGAGCTGCACCCGCGCACCGTCGAGCTGATGGAAGAAGTCGCCAAGCGTGTCGAGAAGGAAGGCATCGAGGCCTGGTTCAAGCTCGACGCCGCCGAACTGCTCGGTGAAGAAGCCGGCCAGTACGACAAGATCAGCGACACTCTGGACGTGTGGTTCGACTCCGGCACCACCCACTGGCACGTGCTGCGTGGCTCCCACGACATCGGCCACGCCACTGGCCCGCGCGCCGACCTGTACCTGGAAGGTTCTGACCAGCATCGCGGCTGGTTCCACTCCTCCCTGTTGACCGGTTGTGCCATCGACAATCACGCGCCGTACCGCGAGCTGCTGACCCACGGCTTCACCGTGGACGAGAGCGGCCGCAAGATGTCCAAGTCGCTGGGCAATACCATCGAGCCGCAGAAGGTCAACGATACCCTGGGTGCCGACATCCTGCGTCTGTGGGTTTCGGCCACCGACTATTCCGGCGAAATGGCCGTTTCCGAGCAGATCCTGCAGCGCAGCGCCGACGCCTACCGTCGTATCCGCAATACCGCGCGCTTCCTGCTGTCGAACCTGTCCGGCTTCGACCCGGCCCGCGACCTGCTGCCGGCCGACGATATGCTGGCCCTGGACCGCTGGGCCGTCGATCGCACCCTGCTGCTGCAGCGCGAGCTGGAGGAGCACTACAGCGAGTACCGTTTCTGGAACGTCTACTCCAAAGTGCACAACTTCTGTGTCCAGGAGCTGGGTGGCTTCTACCTCGACATCATCAAGGACCGCCAGTACACCACCGGCGCCAACAGCGTCGCCCGTCGTTCCTGCCAGACCGCGCTGTACCACATCAGTGAAGCGCTGGTGCGCTGGATCGCGCCGATCCTGGCGTTCACCGCCGACGAAATCTGGCAGTACCTGCCGGGCGAGCGTAACGAGTCGGTCATGCTCAACACCTGGTACCAGGGCCTGTCCGAGCTGCCTGAGGGCTTCGAGCTGGATCGCGCCTACTGGGACCGCGTCATGGCCGTCAAGGCCGCGGTCAACAAGGAACTGGAGAACCAGCGCGCCGCCAAGGCCATCGGTGGCAACCTGCAGGCCGAAGTCACCCTGTTCGCCGAAGAGGGCCTGAGCGCCGACCTGGCCAAGCTGGGTGACGAGCTGCGCTTCGTGCTGATCACCTCGGCGGCCAGTGTGGTGCCGTTCGTCCAGGCGCCGGCCGATGCCGTGACAACCGAAGTCGAAGGCCTCAAGCTGAAGGTCGTCAAATCCGGCCATGCCAAGTGCGGCCGTTGCTGGCACTTCCGTGCCGACGTCGGCAGCCATCCGGAGCACCCGGAAATCTGCAGCCGCTGCGTAGACAACCTCAGCGGTACCGGTGAGGTGCGCCACTATGCCTAACCTTGCAGCGGGGCGCTTCGGGCGCCTTGCCTGGCTCTGGCTGAGCCTGGTGGTACTGGTCCTGGACCAGGCCACCAAGGTCTACTTCGAAGGGGCCTTGAGCCTGTACCAGCAGATCGTGGTTATCCCCGACTACTTCAGCTGGACCCTGGCCTACAACACCGGCGCTGCGTTCAGCTTCCTCGCCGACAGCTCCGGCTGGCAGCGCTGGCTGTTCGCCCTGATCGCCCTGGTGGTCAGCGCCGTGCTGGTGGTCTGGCTCAAGCGCCTGGGGCGCGGTGAGACCTGGTTGGCCGTTGCCCTGGCGCTGGTGCTTGGCGGTGCGCTGGGCAACTTGTACGACCGTATCGTGCTGGGCCACGTGGTCGACTTCATCCTGGTGCACTGGCAGAACCGTTGGTATTTCCCGGCCTTCAACCTGGCCGACAGCGCAATCACCGTCGGTGCGGTGATGCTGGCGCTGGATATGTTCAAGAGCAAGAAGTCCGGAGAACCTGTCCATGACTGAGACCCGTATCGGCCAGAACACCGAAGTTACCCTGCACTTCGCGTTGCATCTGGAAAACGGCGACACCGTCGACAGCACCTTCGACAAGTCGCCGGCCACCTTCAAGGTCGGCGACGGCAACCTGTTGCCAGGTTTCGAGAATGCGCTGTTCGGCTTCAAGGCTGGTGACAAGCGCACCCTGACCATCGCCCCGGAGAACGCCTTCGGCCAGCCGAACCCGCAGAACGTGCAGGTCATGCCACGTTCGCAATTCACCGACATGGAATTGTCCGAAGGCCTGCTGGTGATCTTCAATGACGCCGCCAACGCCGAGTTGCCCGGTGTGGTCAAGGCATTCGACGACGCCCAGGTGACCATCGACTTCAATCACCCACTGGCCGGCAAGACCCTGACCTTCGAGGTGGAAATCCTCAAGGTCAAGGCCCTGTGAGCCTGGAGCCGAGCATGCAAATCAAACTCGCCAACCCTCGCGGCTTTTGCGCCGGGGTGGACCGGGCGATCGAGATCGTCAACCGCGCCCTGGAAGTCTTCGGCCCGCCGATCTATGTGCGCCACGAAGTGGTGCACAACAAGTTCGTGGTCGAGGACCTGCGCAATCGTGGCGCCATCTTCGTCGAAGAGCTCGACCAGGTGCCGGACGACGTCATCGTCATCTTCAGCGCCCATGGCGTTTCCCAGGCCGTGCGCCAGGAAGCTGCAGGCCGTGGTCTGAAAGTATTCGACGCCACCTGCCCGCTGGTGACCAAGGTGCACATCGAAGTGGCCAAGTACAGCCGCGACGGCAAGGAGTGCATCCTCATCGGCCATGCCGGGCACCCGGAAGTCGAAGGCACCATGGGCCAGTACGACGCCAGCAATGGCGGCGCCATTTACCTGGTGGAAGACGAGGAAGACGTCGCCAAGCTTGAGGTCCGCGACCCGCAGAACCTGGCCTTCGTCACCCAGACCACGCTGTCGATGGACGATACCAGCCGCGTCATCGATGCCCTGCGCGAGCGCTTCCCGAACATCGGCGGCCCGCGCAAGGATGACATCTGCTACGCCACCCAGAACCGCCAGGATGCGGTCAAGCAACTGGCCGGTGAGTGCGACGTGGTTCTGGTGGTCGGCAGCCCCAACAGCTCCAACTCCAACCGCCTGCGTGAGCTGGCCGAGCGCATGGGCACCCCGGCCTACCTGATCGACGGCGCCGAGGACATGCAGCAAGGCTGGTTCGACGGCGTCGCTCGCATCGGCATCACCGCTGGCGCTTCGGCCCCCGAGGTGCTGGTGCGTGGTGTCATCGAACAGCTGCGCGCCTGGGGCGCCACCGGTGCCGAAGAGCTCGATGGCCGCGAAGAGAACATCACGTTCTCCATGCCCAAGGAACTGCGGGTTCGCTCGCTGATCTGATCAGGCACCTGCGCACCGTGACGGCTCGTTCGACATGGTGCGCAGGTCGACCCTGCCGCTGGGGGCCAGCACTATCCAGTAACGACTTGCCTGCGCCGTGCGGCGGCAAATCTCCAGTGTTCCGCCCAGGAACCCACCGTTGCCTCGCAGCGGTACGCCCAATCCACTGAACTTCACTTCCTTGCCCAGGTTGCTGGCGATACTCAACTTGCGCGCCAGGCGTTGCTCGCGCAGCGATTGGTTGTTATGCGCCAAGCGTGTTCGCCATCCCTTGCCCCAATCACCCTCCAAGGGTTCAACCAACACCGTTTGTTGCTGCAGCAAAGCGTGGCTGCGTGCGCTGCGCAGGGCCTGTGCCAGGTCCCGGGCTGCAGAGGCGTGGTGTAGGTCGTCACTGAGCTGGTTGTAGGCCGGTAGCCCTACGTTTGCCAGAAGGCTGGCCAATGCCAGCGCGCACATCATTTGTATCAGTGTTACGCCACGTTGCTTCACCGTGCATTCCTCCCTGGAAGTGCTTCGCTGTAGCTTCAAGGCCGGTGGGCGGAGCGTCCAATCGGCCAGGTCGAAGTGAAGAGGCAGGAAATTTCCCGGAGGGATGAATGGACGCGAAGGAGCGCGGCATGACGCTGCTGGAAGTGGTGTTGACGATCGTGGTACTGGCGCTTGGCTTGTTTGCCGCGGCGGCCCAGCAAATGCGTGGTTTGCAGGCGCTTGATGACGCGCGGCGCGAGACCCAGGCAGTGTTCCTGGCGCAAGGGTTGTTGGAGCGGAGTAGGGCCGCGGGCACCTTGGCGCCTGGCGAGAGGGCCGCCTGGCAAGGTCGGCTCGTCCAACTCCTGGGGGCTTCGGCGCAAGGGCGCGTAACGGAGGCCGGCCACGCCTTGGTGGTTGAGGTCCATCAAGCAGGCCAGTTATTAACCAGCCTGCAGGCCAGGGCATGGCCATGAACCGCTGCCAGGCCGGCTTCGGTTTGCTCGAAGCCCTGCTGGCGCTGGCGATCGGGTTGATGTTGCTGGGGGCGGCGAGTCAGCTGTTCGTCTCGGCCTACCACGCCTGGCAAGTGCAGTCTGTCGCCGTACGCTTGCAGGACGATGCCCGCCTAGCACTGCAACGGATGGCCCAGGACATCCGTATGGCCGGCATGTTCGGCTGCCTGCGCCAGGATGCCATCGTTTTTGAAAGCCAGGCCGCTGCCGAGGCGTTCGCCCAGCCATTGCAGATCACACTGTCCGGGAATGGACGCCTCGAGAGCCTGGGGTTGGTCGGTGAGCAGTTGCCTGGTACCGGGCGGCAGCCTGACTGGGTGTTGCTTACGGACTGCCTGAGCTGGGCAGAGGTCAGGCATCGACCCCCACCAGGCAGCGGGGCGGCACTGGTGGTTCCTATCCAGCGCGTCACCTACCAATTGCATGGCGATACCTTGAGGCTTGGGCGCGCGGGCCAGGCACAAGCCTTGATCGACCGGGTGCGTGACCTGCGCGTGGTCCTGGTGCCAACCCACCAAGGTGGCCGGGTCGATCTGCAGCTCACGCTGTTCGATCCGCAACACCAGGTCGAGCTGCGGCACGAGGTGAGCGTTGCCCTGCGTAACGGGGAGCCCGACGTATGAAGCGTCAACGTGGCATCGCTCTTTTGACGGGGCTGGTGCTCAGCCTGTTGGCCGGGTTGCTGGCCGCCTCGGCCCTGCGCGACGCCTTGGTGCAGGCCTATATGGCCGGGCAGTTACGGGCCAGTGCCCAGGCCCTGGAGCAGGCCGAAGCTGTGTTGCTGGAGGGCAGGGCGCGGTTGTTGCTGGCACCACCAGGGCCGTGCCAGCGCTGTCGGCCACCTGCCGATGCCCATGACGTGCAGGGCGGGGAACCTGGCTGGCAATGCGCTGAGCAAGGGTTCTTCCTGTTGCAGAACCTGGGCGAAAGCACCCTGGTCGCGCACCTGCCCGACGGCGCCCGGGCGCGCCTGTATCGGGTGACCGCCGTCAGCCGCCAGCAGCAGGCGCGGCACGTGCTGGAGGCGGTCTATGCCCTGCAGCCGGGGCCGAACGCCCCACTTCGGCGCATCCTGTGGCGCCAACGCTTGAGGGAGCCATGACATGCAGCGAGGCCTGAGCCTGATCGAATTGTTGATTGTCGTGGCCGTCAGCGGCATTCTGGCAGCCATTGCCTACCCCAGTTACAGCGACCAGCTCAGGCGTGCCGCGCGAAGTGAAGTGGTTGGCCTGCTGCAGGACGCAGCCCTGCGCCTGGAGCGCCACCGTGCGCGCACGGGCCAATACGCAGGTTCCGACCCTCAGTTACCGCCATTGCCTGCCGGCACCCGCTACTACAGCGTACAGGTGCAACGCGATGACGACAGCTTCCGCCTGCTCGCCAGGCGCCAGCCCGATGGGCTGATGGCCGACGACCACTGCGGCGACTATCAGCTTGACCATGCCGGCGCGCGTGACAACCCAGGCGCAGGCGCAGGTGCGACGGCCGAAGGTTGCTGGGGTTATTGAAGGCCCGGTTCATATTTCAGGTAGTGGAACGACAGATGAGCAAGCAAGTAGTGATTGTCGGCGGCGGCGTGATCGGCCTGTTGACTGCGTTCAACCTCGCGCCGAAGGTCGACCGGGTGGTGGTCTGCGACCAGGGCGAAGTAGGGCGCGAGTCGTCCTGGGCCGGCGGAGGTATCGTCTCGCCGCTCTACCCTTGGCGCTACAGCCCGGCGGTGACCGCGCTGGCGCACTGGTCCCAGGACTTCTACCCGCAGTTGGGCGAGCGGCTGTTCGCCACGACCGGGATCGATCCTGAAGTACACACCACGGGCCTGTACTGGCTGGACCTGGACGACGAAGCCCAAGCCCTGGCATGGGCTGAGCGCGAGCAGCGGCCGCTGAGCGCCGTGGACATCTCGGCGGCCTACGATGCCGTGCCGGTTCTCGGCCCTGGCTTCAAGCGCGCCATCTACATGGCAGGCGTGGCCAATGTGCGCAATCCGCGGCTGGTCAAATCGCTCAAGGCTGCCTTGCAGGCCCTGTCCAACGTGACCCTGCGCGAGCACTGCGCGGTCACCGGGTTCCGGCAGGAGCAGGGGCGTGTAACCGGTGTGCAGACCGCCCAAGGTGTGCTGGAAGCCGATGACGTGGTGCTCAGCGCTGGCGCCTGGAGCGGCGACCTGCTCAAGACCCTGGGGCTGGCGTTGCCGGTCGAGCCGGTCAAGGGGCAGATGATCCTGTTCAAATGCGCCGAAGACTTCCTGTCGAGCATGGTATTGGCCAAGGGGCGCTACGCCATTCCGCGTCGCGACGGGCATATCCTGGTCGGCAGCACCCTGGAGCATGCCGGCTACGACAAGACGCCCACCGGCGAGGCACTGGAGAGCCTCAAGGCATCCGCGGTGGAGCTTCTGCCCGCCTTGGCCGATGCCACGGTGGTGGCGCACTGGGCAGGCCTTCGCCCAGGGTCGCCCGAGGGCATCCCCTATATCGGGCGCGTGCCGGGGCACGATGGGCTGTGGTTGAACTGCGGGCATTACCGCAACGGGCTGGTGCTGGCGCCGGCATCATGCCAGCTGTTCACTGACCTGCTGAGCGGCCGCGAGCCGATCATCGACCCGGCGCCTTATGCGCCAGGTCCGCGTCTGGTCGCGTGATGTAAGAGCGGGTAAACCCGCGCCCACACAATAACCTCTGGGAGCGGGCCACCCCCGAAACATCAACGCTGCGAGCCGGGCCCTTGCTCCAGGTGCGCCTGGCTGCAATACCAGTCGTTGCCCAGCCGCAGGGCGCGGTCATTGGGCAGGTGCACGCCGCAGTGGGCGCAGCGCACCATCTTCAGCGGGTCGTCGAGCTTGGGCTCGGCAGGAGTGTGTTGGCTGGCCTTGAACTTGCGCCACAGCCAGAACGCAGCGGCGATCAGGGCGATCCAGAAAAGTAGACGAACCATGGTGTCCAGCTTGTCGAGAATGAAGAGCGACAGTCTAGGGCGGCGCCAATAAAAAAGGGAGGCCTCGGGCCTCCCTTTCTCATGCAGCGGTCGATCAGTCGAACAGACCGAAGGTCATGTAGCTGAACCACGAACGGTCCTTCTCGGCTTCCTTCGGGCCTTCAGGGCGGATCGCATCACCGTCTTCGTCCTTGGGCAGCAGTTCTTCAGGCATTTCTGCACGAGCATCCTGGAACTGCTTGACCACGTCCTGGTTGGCGCGGGTCTCGCCCGGCGGCAGCGGGGTGTCGGTTTCGATCAGGCCCAGGGTCGCCTTGGACAGCCACGAGCGGTTGTCGGCTTCGTCCTGCTTGGGCTCGAACTGGCCATCGACCAGGCTTGGGTGGTCTGGGTAGTTGAGCTTGAGGGTTTCCAGGCTGGTGGCTGCCAGCTCGTCCAGGTGCAGGCGCTGGTAGGCCTCGACCATCACGGCCAGGCCGTCGCCGACCGATGGGGTTTCCTGGAAGTTCTCGACCACGTAGCGGCCACGGTTGGCCGCGGCCACGTAGGCCTGGCGGCTCAGGTAGTAGTCGGCCACGTGGATCTCGTAGGCCGCCAGCAGGTTGCGCAGGTAGATCATGCGCTGCTTGGCGTCCGGCGCGTAGCGGCTGTTGGGGAAGCGGCTGGTGAGCTGGGCGAACTCGTTGTAGGAGTCGCGGGCGGCGCCCGGGTCACGCTTGGTCATGTCCAGCGGCAGGAAGCGCGCCACCAGGCCACGGTCCTGGTCGAACGAGGTCAGGCCCTTGAGGTAGTAGGCGTAGTCGACGTTCGGGTGCTGCGGGTGCAGGCGGATGAAGCGCTCGGCGGCGGACTTGGCGGCTTCCGGCTCGGCGTTCTTGTAGTTGGCGTAGATCAGCTCCAACTGGGCCTGGTCGGCGTAGCGGCCGAACGGGTAGCGCGACTCCAGGGCCTTGAGCTTGCTCACGGCGCTGGTATAGCTGTGGTTGTCCAGGTCGGCCTGCGCCTGCTGGTACAGCTCGGCCTCGCTGAGGTTCTCGTCGACGACTTCCTTGTTGGAGGAACAGGCAGCGGTGAGCCCGAGGATGGCGATCAGCAGCAGGTGTTTCACTTGCATGGCGGCTTGCGTCCCTTTGACGGCCGCTGTCTTGGGCGGTGCCGTCCTGTTATGATGAGCGCCCCCGGCCGAACCCGGGGCAAAAGAAGTCGTATTTAACCACAAGCGTGCAGCCGAAACCAAAGGCTGTGCGCCCGCCGAATCGAGCATGTCCGAGATCATTCAACTTAGCGCAGAGGTCCCGTCCGAACTGGGCGGTCAACGCCTCGACCAGGTCGCCGCCCAACTCTTCTCCGAGTACTCGCGCTCGCGCCTGGCCTCGTGGATCAAGGATGGTCGCCTGACGGTCGACGGCGCGGTGCTGCGCCCGCGCGACACCGTCCACAGTGGCTCCATCCTGGCCCTGGAGGCCGAGCAGGAGGCCCAGGGCGAATGGGTGGCCCAGGACATCGAGCTGGACATCGTCTACGAAGACGACCAGATCCTGGTGATCAACAAGCCCGCCGGGCTGGTTGTGCACCCGGCGGCGGGCCATGCCGACGGCACCTTGCTCAATGCGCTGCTGCACCACGTGCCGGATATCGTCAACGTACCGCGCGCCGGTATCGTGCACCGCCTGGACAAAGACACCACCGGCCTGATGGTGGTCGCCAAGACCCTGCAGGCCCAGACCAACCTGGTCGACCAGCTGCAAAAGCGTTCGGTCAGCCGCATCTATGAATGCATCGTGGTTGGCGTGGTCACCGCCGGTGGCAAGATCGACGCGCCCATCGGTCGCCATGGTGGCATGCGCCAGCGCATGGCGGTGACCGACGGCGGCAAGCCTGCGGTCAGCCATTACCGTGTCCTCAAGCGCTTCCGCTCGCACACCCATGTGCGGGTCAAGCTGGAAACCGGCCGTACCCACCAGATTCGCGTGCACATGGCGCATGTGGGCTTCCCGCTGGTCGGCGACCAGACGTACGGCGGCCGTTTCCGCATCCCGCCGGCAGCCAGCGTGGCCATGGTCGAGGCGGTCAAGAACTTCCCGCGCCAGGCCCTGCATGCGCGCTTCCTGGCACTGGATCACCCGATCACCGGCGAGCGCATGGAATGGGCCTCGCCGCTGCCGGATGATTTCGTCTGGCTGCTGTCGCTGCTCAACCAGGACCGCGAGAGCTTCATCGGATGAGCGGCCTGACGCAGTCGCTGCTGTTCCCCGACTGGCCGGCCCCGGCCTCGGTACGCGCCTGCGTCACCACCCGCCAGGGCGGCATCAGCCTGCCGCCCTACGACACCTTCAACCTCGGTGACCACGTCGGTGACGACCCGGCCGCGGTCGCCGAGAACCGTCGCCGCCTGAGCGACGCATTCGGCATTCGCCCGGCTTGGCTCAAGCAGGTCCATGGCGTGGTGGTGGCCGACGCCGACCCGGCATGTGTGGCCGAGGCCGACGCCAGCTTCACCGACCAGCCCAACATCGCCTGCACCGTGATGACCGCCGACTGTCTGCCCGTGCTGTTCTGCGACCGCGCCGGCACTCGCGTGGCAGCGGCCCATGCCGGCTGGCGCGGGCTGGCGGGCGGTGTGCTCGAGGCCACCCTCGACCGCCTTGGCGTGCCTGCCGAGGATGTACTGGTATGGCTTGGCCCGGCCATTGGCCCCCAGGCCTTCGAAGTCGGCGTGGAAGTGCGCGATGCCTTCACCGCCCAACATCCTGAAGCGGCCCAAGCCTTCGTGCCAGGGGAGCGCCCGGGCAAGCTGATGGCCGATATCTACCAGCTCGCCCGCATCCGCCTGGCGGCTCGTGGCGTCACCGCCGTATATGGCGGCGGCCTGTGCACGGTCAACGACCCACGCTTCTTCTCCTATCGCCGCACGCCGCACGGCGGGCGCTTCGCCTCCCTGGTCTGGCTGCAAGCCTGAGCCACATTTCCTTGTAGGAACGGTGGGAGCAACTGTTCTGCAAAGTTTCTGAGAATTGGCCCGATCCCTGTGGGGGCCGGCTTGCCGGCGATTGGGCTGCAAAGCAGCCCAGTCACAACTCAACCTGCTGACCCGTGTCAACCCCGCTACGCTTGAATCTTTCAGAATCACCCTTATCTATTGGTCATCTCAGGCAGGTTTCTTCATTACAGGTGCTATCCATCGCTCCGCCTGCCCTTATAGGAAGGTATCCCCCATGCGAATAGACCGTTTGACCAGTAAGCTGCAACTGGCGTTATCCGATTCCCAATCCCTGGCCGTGGGCATGGACCACCCGGCCATCGAGCCCGTGCACCTGATGCAGGCGCTTATCGACCAGCAGGGCGGCTCCATCAAACCCCTGCTGATGCAGGTCGGCTTCGATGTCAATGGCCTGCGCCAGGCCTTGGCGAAGGAGATGGACCATCTGCCGAAGATCCAGAACCCTACCGGCGATGTGAACATGTCCCAGGACCTGGCGCGCCTGCTCAACCAAGCTGACCGCCTGGCCCAGCAGAAGGGCGACCAGTTCATTTCCAGCGAGCTGGTGCTGCTGGCTGCCATGGACGAGAACAGCAAGCTTGGCAAGCTGCTGCTCAGCCAGGGCGTGAGCAAGAAAGCCCTGGAGAACGCCATCAACAACCTGCGCGGCGGCGCGGCGGTCAACGACCCCAACGCCGAGGAGTCGCGCCAGGCCCTGGACAAGTACACTGTCGACCTGACCAAGCGTGCCGAGGAAGGCAAGCTCGACCCGGTCATCGGCCGTGACGACGAGATCCGTCGTACCGTGCAGGTGCTGCAGCGCCGTACCAAGAACAACCCCGTGCTGATCGGCGAGCCTGGCGTCGGCAAGACCGCCATCGCCGAAGGCCTGGCCCAGCGCATCATCAACGGTGAAGTACCCGACGGCCTCAAGGGCAAGCGCCTGCTGGCGCTGGACATGGGCGCACTGATCGCCGGCGCCAAGTACCGCGGCGAGTTCGAGGAGCGCCTGAAGGCCCTGCTCAACGAGCTGTCCAAGCAGGAAGGGCAGATCATCCTGTTCATCGACGAACTGCACACTATGGTCGGCGCTGGTAAAGGCGAGGGCGCCATGGACGCCGGCAATATGCTCAAGCCGGCCCTGGCCCGTGGTGAGCTGCACTGCGTCGGTGCCACCACGCTGAACGAGTACCGCCAGTTCATCGAGAAGGACGCCGCCCTCGAGCGCCGGTTCCAGAAGGTGCTGGTCGACGAGCCGAGCGAGGAAGACACCATTGCCATCCTGCGCGGCCTGAAAGAGCGCTATGAGGTACACCACAAGGTGGCCATCACCGACGGTGCGATCATCGCAGCGGCCAAGCTCAGCCACCGCTACATCACCGACCGTCAGCTGCCGGATAAGGCCATCGACCTGATCGACGAAGCGGCCAGCCGCATTCGTATGGAGATCGACTCCAAGCCGGAAGTGCTCGACCGTCTCGACCGTCGCCTGATCCAGCTGAAGGTGGAATCCCAGGCCCTGAAGAAGGAAGAGGACGAAGCGGCCAAGAAGCGCCTGGAGAAACTCACCGAGGAAATCCAGCGCCTTGAGCGCGAATATTCCGACCTCGAGGAAATCTGGGCGTCGGAAAAAGCCGAGGTGCAGGGGTCGGCACAGATCCAGCAAAAGATCGAGCAGGCGCGTCAGGAACTCGAGGCCGCCCGCCGCAAGGGCGACCTGAGCCGCATGGCCGAGCTGCAGTACGGGGTGATCCCGGACCTGGAGCGCAGCCTGCAGATGGTCGATCAGCATGGCAAGAGCGAGAACCAGCTGCTGCGCAACAAGGTGACCGAGGAAGAGATCGCCGAAGTGGTGTCCAAGTGGACCGGCATCCCAGTGGCCAAGATGCTCGAAGGCGAGCGTGAGAAGCTGCTGAAGATGGAAGAGCTGCTGCACCAGCGCGTCATCGGCCAGAACGAAGCCGTTACCGCCGTGGCCAACGCCGTGCGCCGCTCCCGGGCTGGCCTGGCCGACCCGAACCGGCCGAGTGGCTCGTTCCTGTTCCTTGGCCCTACCGGCGTGGGCAAGACCGAGCTGTGCAAGGCGTTGGCCGAATTCCTGTTCGACACCGAAGAGGCCATGGTGCGTATCGACATGTCCGAATTCATGGAGAAACACTCCGTGGCTCGGTTGATCGGTGCCCCGCCCGGGTACGTGGGCTACGAGGAGGGCGGCTACCTGACCGAGGCTGTGCGGCGCAAACCCTACTCGGTGGTGCTGCTCGACGAAGTGGAGAAGGCGCACCCGGATGTATTCAACGTGTTGCTGCAGGTGCTCGAGGATGGCCGCCTGACCGACAGCCATGGCCGTACGGTGGACTTCCGCAACACGGTGATCGTGATGACCTCCAACCTGGGCTCGGCGCAGATCCAGGAACTGGCCGGTGATCGCGAGGCCCAGCGGGCGGCGGTGATGGATGCAGTGAGCTCGCACTTCCGTCCGGAGTTCATCAACCGGATCGACGAAGTGGTGGTGTTCGAGCCCTTGGGCCGCGACCAGATCGCCGGCATCACCGAGATCCAGCTCGGCCGCCTGCGCAGCCGCCTGGCCGAGCGCGAGCTGTCGCTGAGCCTGAGCCCGGAGGCCTTGGACAAGCTGATCGCCGTCGGCTACGACCCGGTGTATGGCGCACGTCCGCTCAAGCGTGCGATCCAGCGCTGGATCGAAAACCCGCTGGCGCAGTTGATCCTCAGCGGGCAGTTCCTGCCTGGCGCGGCGATCACCGCCAAGGTCGAAGGCGACGAAATCGTCTTCGCTTGAGCCCGGCAGTAAAGAAAGAGCCCCGCATTGGCGGGGCTCTTTCGTATCGGCTTCCTGGTGTTGGGCCTACCGACCCAGTTGCGGGACAACGCAACCCCCTGATTTTTCTGGACCCGATCTAACTTGCTGAAAATTTTGAAAAAAATACTTGCACAGAAAATCGAGTGCCCCTAATATACGCCCCGCTGTCAGGCACTACACAGATCACCGGCGGTACAAGGGATCTGAAAACAATTTGCAAATCAGTAACTTGAAAGCAAATTGGGGGTTGACAAGCAAAACGAAGAATGTAGAATAGCCGGCCTCAGCAGCGACAACGCTGAGGAGTTCGAAGCTAACACAGCCTTCGAAGTTGTACGAAGTTCAGTTCCGCGATAGCTCAGTCGGTAGAGCAAATGACTGTTAATCATTGGGTCCCTGGTTCGAGTCCAGGTCGCGGAGCCAATTTCGGGGTGTAGCGCAGTCCGGTAGCGCGCCTGCTTTGGGAGCAGGATGTCAGGAGTTCGAATCCCCTCACCCCGACCATTTTCCGGGTCGTTAGCTCAGTTGGTAGAGCAGTTGGCTTTTAACCAATTGGTCGTAGGTTCGAATCCTACACGACCCACCATGTAAAAAGGGCATCTCGAATGAGATGCCCTTTTTCTTTGCCTCGAATTTGATACGCCTGCGATTTTGGGGCCTGCCTTGCAGGCCTTCGCGGCACAAGGCCGCTCCTACAGGAAAACGCGATCCTGTGTAGGAGCGGCCTTGCGCCGCGAAAGGGGCGTCAAGCGCCCCCAGCGATCGTCAGTGCAACTTCAACCGCGGCTCTGTACCCCGTCCAATCTTGCTCCCGAGCATCATCATCGCCGTGCGGAAGAACCCGTACAGCGCCATCTGGTGCATCCGGTACAGCGATACATAGAACATCCGCGCCAGCCAGCCCTCCAGCTTCACGCTGCCCATCAGGTTACCCATCAGGTTGCCCACCGCCGAGAAGCGCGACAGCGAAACCAGCGAGCCATAGTCCTTGTATTCGTAGCTCGGCAGCGGCTTGTTCTCCAGGCGCGCCTTGAGGCTCTTGGCCAGCATCGAAGCCTGCTGGTGTGCCGCCTGTGCCCGTGGCGGCACATTGCGGTCGCTGCCCGGTTGCGGGCAGGCGGCGCAGTCGCCGAAGGCGAAGATGTCATCGTCGCGGGTGGTCTGCAGGGTAGGGCGCACCACCAACTGGTTGATACGGTTGGTCTCCAGCCCGTCGATGTCCTTGAGGAAGCCCGGCGCACGGATACCGGCCGCCCACACCTTCAGGCTGGCCTGGATCACTTCGCCGGAAGCCGTCTTCAGCCCATCCTCGGTCACCTCACTGACCGCCGCATTGGTCATCACCGTCACCCCGAGCTTTTCCAGGGTCTTGTGCACCGGCACGCTGATGCGCTCGGGCAAGGCGGGCAGCACGCGGGGGCCGGCCTCGATCAGGGTGATGTGCATGTCCTTGGGCTGGATGCGGTCCAGGCCATAGGCCGCCAGTTCATGGGCGGCATGGTGCAGCTCGGCCGCCAGTTCTACGCCTGTTGCGCCGGCGCCGACGATGGCTACGCTGATCTTCTCGCTGGCCACATCACCGGCATGGGCGCGCAGGTAATGGTTGAGCAGCTGCTGATGGAAGCGCTCGGCCTGCTTGCGGGTGTCCAGGAACAAGCAGTGCTGCGCCGCACCTAGAGTGCCGAAGTCGTTGGTGTTGCTGCCGACGGCGATCACCAGCGTGTCGTAGCCCAGGGTGCGCGCAGGCAACAGCTCGCGGCCCTCTTCATCGAGGGTCGCGGCCAGTTGGATCTGCTTGGTTGCCCGGTCCAGCCCGCTCATGCGTCCCAGCTGGAAATTGAAGTGGTTCCACTTGGCCTGGGCCACGTAGTTCAGTTCGTCTTCCGAGGAGTTCAGCGAGCCTGCGGCCACTTCGTGCAGCAAAGGTTTCCAGATGTGCGTCAGGTTGGCGTCGACCAGGGTGATCTCGGCCTGCTTGCGCTTGCCCAGGCTTTTACCCAGGCGGGTCGCCAGTTCCAGGCCGCCGGCGCCGCCGCCGACAATCACGATGCGATGAGTCATTGGGATATCTCACAAGTTTTACGGAATTCGTGGCCATGTCGGCCGGCCGCGGCTTGCAGAAGGGGAGGGCGAGCGCGAGGCAGCTCATAGCACCAGTCCACTCAGCAGGCGGCTCAACAGGCCCAGACCGATGGTCACCGCGACCACCAGCACAAGGAGCAGCAAAGGCCGGAAGGGCCTGCGCTCGACTCGATGCTGGGGGGCACGCAGATACTCATCGACGCGACGCTGATCTTCAGGATTCAGGCGGCTGGTCATGGTGGGCCTCGTCAGATAGACGTTTGTGACTGCGTGCACGCCACAGCGTTCACGCAAGCGCTTGAAACAAATGATAATGCGTTATATCGCTGGCGCCGAGTGTACGCCATCGCAAAGACTCTCGGCACTGGATCAAAGACTGATGCCCACGTCGAAGACAATGCTGCGCCCCAGGTTGCCGCGTAGGAAATCCGGCGCGTCGGGGTGGGCGAACAGCACTCGGGCAAATGTCGGCCCCACCAGCGACAGTGACCGCCAACCCTGGCGCAGGTACTCGGTGGGCGGCGGGAAATGGCTGTTGAGGTCCAGTACTTCGCGCTTGAGGCTGGCGAAGGCGATGATGTCCAGCTCGCCCAGGTCCAGCCCGCGTTCCTGGTAGTTGTGCGCCTTCTTGCGCAGGGTCGGCGCCAGGCGTCCGAGCAGTTCCTGGGCACTGATCCGCCGTGGCCTGGCCTCGCGGCGCACCAGCTGGCTCAGGGAAAACGCGCTGCGTCGGCGCTGCAACTCCTCGCGCCACTCGTCATTGAGCCGGCGCCCTTCATCGAGCACGAAGAACACCTCGAACGCCGCATCGCGAAACAATACGTCTGGCGGCTCCTGGCCGGCCGGGGTGAAATCCTCGCTGCGGTAGGGAATATTCAGCCCTTGCAGCAGGCGTTGACACACCCAACGCTCGCGTTCCCATTTGCGGGCATTGGACAGAAACGCATTCGCTTGTTCGGCCTGTATGGTAAGCAGGCGCAGATAGTCTGAGTCATCCATGGGAACAAGCTTAGTCGCTATCGATGACGGTAAGATGCTGTTTGTGCGCAAGAATCGCCCTTCGCCCAACCCGGCCCGGCCGGCGCTGGCAACGATAGGGTGTAGACTCGACCTATTCGGCACGGCAGAAGGAGCGAACCGGTGATCAGCGCGCAGGTCCTGTCCACCACCAGCCTCACCCTGGGTTGGCTCGGCTACGTGCCCCTGCTCATCTGGGCCCTGGCCCGCACACGCTGGGTGGAGCTGTTCAGCGACAGCCGCCGCCAGCACCTGTTGTTCGGCACCGTGTTCGGCCTGTTCATCCTGTGGTTGGTGCGACGCGACTTCGACACGGGCGTGTCCTACCACTTCATCGGCATGACCGCCGTGACCCTTCTGCTCGACTGGCCATTGGCGATTGTCGGTGGCGCCTTGGCCCAACTCGGCCTGCTCGCCCTCGGACGCCTGGAGCTGGCCGCGCTGGGCGTCAACGGCCTGTTGATCATCGGCCTGCCAGTGCTGGTGACGGAGGTGTGCGCCATCCTGGTCGAACGCGCCCAGCCGCGTAACCTGTTCGTCTATATCTTCTCGGGGTTCTTCGCTGCGGCGTTGTCGGCGCTGCTCTGCTTGCTCGCTGCGCTGGGCCTGCTATGGCTCGATGGGCGTTTCGCCATGCCAGAATGGCTGTCGGACTTCATCGGTTACCTATGGCTGATCATTTTCCCCGAGGCCTTCATCAACGGCACGGTGATCAGCGCGCTGGTAGTGTTCTGCCCAGAATGGCTGGAAACGTTCAACCGCACCCGATACCTGCAGGCACCTTGGAACGACGAAGATCGCTGAGGCCGTGTCGCAGCCAATAAGGCGCGCCCCTGTGGGAGCGGGCTTGTCCCGCGATCGAGGGCGAAGCCCTTGCTATGCCGCCGCGGAGGGCTGGGCCGGTCTAATCGCAGGGCCAGTCGGGCCGCCTCACCCACCGAGCCAGGCTAACTTCAAAACTCCGAACCCCTTCCTGTAGGAGCGGGCTTGCCCCGCGATGGGCCGCGCTCCTTTGGCATTCCCAGAAACAATTTCCTAACTATATAAATCAGTTTTTCCTTATTGTTCGTAGTCCATTTCCGATTTGCCATTTTACCGCCTTCTCTCCATTGCAGCGTCGTTCTCCAGCGCCTAGCCTCGCTCTGCACGACCCATTGCGAGGTCTGTTTCTTTTAATAATGACCAAGGAGAAGGTACGTATGTCGTTCGACGCATTCATTCAAATCGATGGAATTCCAGGCGAAGCGCTGGATGAGAAGTACAACAAGTGGATTGAAATCACCGGTTATAGTTTTGGCGTGAATCAAAGCACATCTGCGACAGCAAGCTCTGCAGGCGGTGCAGCGTCGGGGCGTACCAACCTGACGAATTTTACTTTCACTAAGTTCTTGGACAGTGCCAGTTGCAAACTGATGGAAGCCAGTTGCGCCGGGCAGCATCTGAAGGAGGTGAAGCTTGCACTCTGCAGAGCGGGCGGCGAGAAGCTCAAATATTATGAAGTCATTCTCGAAGAAGTGATCATCGCCGACTATACGCAAGAAGTGGGTGGTGGCGTGCCTGTCGAGATAGTGCAGTTGAATTACGGGCGAATCAAAACGACGTATATCCAGCAGAAACGGCAGGACGGTACCGGTGGCGGTAGCGTAGCAGGGGGCTGGGATCGGATCGGCAACAAAAAATACGCATGAGGTATTGAGATGTCCAGCGCTCGATCCTTCATTAATGCCAAGACACAAACTTACGAATCGCTCAAGGCCGGTTTGGTACTCTCAAGAAATGAGCGAGCGAAATTCGATGTTCTGAATGCGCATATTGTCGATAGTGTAGTGCTGCCGGGGGAGCTCGTCATCTTAGGTGACCCGATCACCCCCGGCTGTACTAGTCACGAAGCCTATCTGATGAATCTGGCTATTAGTGTGCATAGGGACGTATTACTACGTGGCCCTGGCGCGGATGATTTTCTTCTAGAGAATTTCGATCTGCTGAAGAGTCTACTCCCCAATGCATCGTTGGGCATTGGTGTAGTCAGCGGGGCTTGGAGTAAACACCTGGACAGAATTCACGCTACGCTTCTGGAGATCGAGAGTCTTTATCGGGAATATTTGGGGAAAGGTACCCTGAAGGCACGGGATGAGTTCTACGCCAAGCGCAGTGCCTTGTTTTTGAAACTGGGGGAGCAACTGGACAATATGGCCTCATATGGCTCACGCTTGCGTCGAGAAAGTTCGGTTAAAAGAACGCTGAATATCTCGACCAAGAGCTATCTGCATACCGGAGAGATAGCTGAGTATGCAGAAAAGCTCTCCGGAGTTGCCAAGGCCAGCAAGTTGTTAAAAATGGGGACGCCTATTGGTATTTCGCTTGATGTTACGATGACGGGAGTGTCTATTTATAAGGCTTGTACGTTGGGGCGTGAGGAGGAATGTCGGGAAGCAAAATATGTCGAATGGGGAGCGCTCGTAGGGGGAGTTGGGGAAGGATTTTTGTTGGGGGCTGTAGGCTCTACAGCTGCGAGCTCATTGTGCGTGGCGCTGGGTTTTTCGACATATGGATTGGGGACTTTTTTTTGTGGAATTGCAGGTGGGGCTGTAGGGGGAATGGTTGGAGGAGCATTAGGAAGTAACCATGGGGAATTTGTTGGGAAATACTTGTACGAACGTGTAGGTGATTGATGAGTATTCATCCGGCACTGTTGATGTTGTTATTATTTTTATTGGCTGTTAGTGGTTTTTTAATGTTTTGTTACGTAGCAGCCCGTTATGTGGACTATATGGAGTCATATCTACCTACCAGTCATTATATGAGGGGTAATAAGTTGTATTTCTCAGAGATGGGGCTGCTTGGTAAGGTTTTGCGTGCGGGTGCGATAGCAGTGGCTTTAACGGCACCCAAAATATTTGCTCGTAAGGGGGCGGTAAATCTTAAAGAGATAGAAAATTTTCCTTTGCGAATGAAGTGGTTTCTAATATTTCTATGGAATGGGTGGGTGGCTCTATTGTTTATATTGTTGGGGGTTGGTTTTTTCATTGGAATATAACGAGGCTCGGGTTTTGTTTTAGCTAAGTGTAGTGCTGTCGGGGAGGGAATGGCGTGGGTACGTTGGGGAAAAAGATAGGTGTGTATCTATGACGAAATAGAATGGTGATGAAATGGAAGTTGATGGATTTTGGTTGGGGGTGTTTTTGGCGCTCGTTCTGGTTTTTTGTGTGTTGATTTATATATCGTATCGCTATGTTGAGTATTTTGAGGGTCTATTGCCTGGTAGTGCATTGGTACGCTTGAATAAGAGGAACTTTGCTTACGCAGGATTGCCGGGAAAGGTGGTGCGTACTTGCACGATTGCACTAATTTTGAGCGTTCCTAAGTCTGCTTCTAGCAAGAGCTTGATTGATATAAGGGAAGTTTATGATGTTCCAATTGGTGTAAGGTTTTTGCTGGTTGGCATTTGGTTTCTTATGGTTTTTTTAATTGCGGCTGCGATGTTTTTTGCTTATTCGATAGATGCCTGATTTAAGTTTATGCCGGTAATCGATAGGTGCTTGTCATGCACTTTTGAGCGGGCTTGCCCAGCGACGGGCCGCGTTATCTTTTCCGAGCTGCCATGCTTTTGTCGTAGGGACACTTGGTTATAGGAAACTTTGGCTGTACCTGTCGAAGCGGGCGGTTATTTCCGTATGTGGATGGCGATGAGTTAAGCGTTTTGGGGGGCAGCGTGGAGGATATTGATTTACGTTTGGCTCTCTTGTGTCTATTTGTAATAATGATTCTTAATTTTTCAGTCTTGGTGTATATCGCTCATCGCCATGCTGAATATATAGAGTCATTAATGGGGAATGTATTTCTGAATCAGGGGGAGAATCTTTTTTTGGGGTTTGGGCTTGTAGGTAAAGTTATGTATACGGGCGTGGTTGCCGGGGTGTTGACTGTTCCTAAACTTTACGCGCTTAGAGGGGCTATTGATATGGCTGCGCTAAAAAAGTTCCCTGCTGGCATGAGGTGGGCTTTAGTCTCGACGTGGAACCTTAATTCAATACTCTGTGTGCTGTTATTTATATTGGCCCCTTTTTGAGATATTGCTGGAATATAAGCGTCTGAGCAAATAAAAAGGCAGTGTGGTCTTGGGGGTTATGAGGTGTTGTTAGTCTTCGTTTGGTTGCGAGGCGTAAAGATATAAATGTATCTGGTTGATTTTTTAAATGTGTGGTGATCTTGGCTTGATAGAGCTTTTTTTATTTTTAGCGATGATTTTGATTCCGTGCTCTTTGTTTTGTATGTCGGGCCGGTACTTGGGCTATGTAGAGGCGCTGTTGTCAAATAGCACTTTTATCATCGCGAATCGAGTTGCTCTGGATGGTGGCGTGCGGAGCAGGATGACGCGTCTTTACTCAATCGCGTTGTTGCTGGCATTTCCTAGGTTTTTTATATGGAGAGGGTTGCTCGATTCTAATGATTTTGAACATTTCCCTACTCCTGCAAGATTGTGGCTCGCATTCAATTTTTATTTTAGCGTTTTTGTAATAGGGGCGATGATGGTCTGTGATCCAAAGGGGGCTAGCGGTATGTAAGGCGTGAGGTCAATGCTTTAAATAGGCTGGCAACAATTTACGGAAAGCGCCCCAGAGCACTCGGGACGCTTGTCCACAGTTCAATGCCGAGGCTCAAGATCCCCAGAATAAAGCTCATCCTCCGACTCATCCGCCCCCGGAATCTTATGTTCCTCAGCCGCCCAGGCCCCCAGGTCGATCAGTTTGCAACGGTCAGAACAAAACGGCCGAAACGGGCTCTTCTCGCTCCATTCCACAGGTGCACCGCATGTCGGGCAGTCCACAGTCATCGGCTGGCTCATGGCTGGCCTCCTCGTAACGTCAGGTAAAAGTGGTGCAGACGGTCGATCTGCTCATGCAACCAGCCAAGGTCACGGTCATTGACCACCACGTCATCGGCATGGCGCAACCGTTCCTCGCGGGCCGCCTGGGCCTTGAGGATCGCCTGCACCTGCTCGGGGCTGGTGTTGTCCCGCGCCAGGGTGCGCTGGATCTGTAGCGCCTGCGGTGCATCGATCACCAGCACCCGCTGGGTCTTCTCGATCTGGCCAGACTCCACCAACAGCGGCGAGACATAGATCGCATAGGGCGACTCGGCCTTGGCCAGGTAGCTGAAGATCTCCTGCCCGATCAACGGATGCAGCAGTTCTTCCAGCCAGCGGCGTTGGGTGGGGTCGGCAAAGATCAGCTGGCGCAGGGCCGCGCGGTCAAGCTGCCCGTCATCCTGCAGCACGCCAGGCCCGAAGCGCTCGACGATGCTCGCCAATGCCGGCCGGCCAGGCTCCACGACCCAACGTGCCGCCTGGTCGGCATCGACCAGGTGCACACCCAGCTCCACGAAACGCGCTGCCGCGGCGCTCTTGCCGCTGCCGATGCCGCCGGTGAGCCCGAGAATCCAGGGGGTAAATGCCGCAGTGGTCATCAGTTTCCAAGCAGTTGCATGTAAGAGACGTATATTTCATCACCCCAGAGCATCGCGATCCAGCCCGCAATGGCCAGGTACGGCCCAAAAGGCATGGTCGAGCCCATCGATGCCTTGCGCAGGCGCAACAGGCACACGCCGATCACCGCCCCCACCACCGATGACAACAGCAGCGTCAGCGGCAACACGTGCCAGCCGCCCCAGGCGCCGATCAGTGCCAGCAGTTTGAAATCGCCGTAGCCCAGCCCTTCCTTGCCGGTGACCAGCTTGAACAGCCAGTACACCGCCCAAAGGCTTAGGTAACCGATGATCGCCCCCCACACGGCTTCAGGCAGCGGCACGAACACGCCGAAGGTGTTGCAGGCCAGCCCCAGCCAAAGCACCGGCTTGACCAGCGCATCGGGCAGCAGCTGGTGATCGCTGTCGATCAGGCTCAGGCTCAGCAGGCTCCAGGTCAGCACCAGACCAAGCAGCGTCTGCAGCGTCGGCCCGAATTGCCAAGCCACAACCACCGAAAGCACAGCGCACCCCAGCTCCACCAGCGGGTAGCGGATGCCGATGGAGGCCTTGCACGCCGAGCACCGCCCACGCAGGGCCAGGTAACTGAGCACCGGGATATTCTCCCAGGCACGAATACGGTGCCCGCAATGGGAACAATGCGATGCCGGCAGGCACAGGTCGAAGCGCTCGTGCTCTTGCACGGGCAGGCCAAGCACCTCCTGCGCCTCCCGCTGCCATTGGCGCTCGAGCATGATCGGCAGCCGATACGCCACCACATTGATGAAGCTCCCGACCAGCAGGCCCAGCAGGCCTGCAAAAGTCAAAAACAGTGCCGGCTGGCCGGCGAGAAAAGTCCAGAGATTCATGTCAGACCAAGTTACCCAACTGGAAGATCGGCAAGTACATGGCGACCACCAGGCCACCCACCACCACGCCGAGGACCAGCACGATGGCGGGCTCCAGCAGGCTGGTCAACTGGTCGAGAGCCTGGCTGACCTGTTCTTCGTAGTGTGTGGCGGCTTTTTTCAGCATCTGGTCGAGCGTGCCGCTGGATTCGCCGATCGCCGCCAGTTGCACCAGCAAGGGCGGAAACAGCGGGTCCGCCCCCATCGCCTGGTGCAACCCCTGGCCGTTGCCCATGGCCTGGCGCAGGCGCAAGACCGCCTGCTCATGCACCTGCCCACCACATACCGTCGCCACCGTACCCAGCGCATCGAGCAATGGCACCCCAGCCCCATAGGCCGTGGCCAGGCCCCGCGCAAAGCGTGCCAACGCCGCCTGCCCCAGCAGCTTGCCCAGCACCGGCACCCGCAACGCCTGGCGTGTTATCCACAGGCGAGCCGGCGCATGACGCCGGTGAAGCTCGCGCACGCCCACCATCAACAACACAACCACCGCCACCAACCAAGGCGCATAACGGCCAAGCCCTGTGGACAAGTCGATCACCCACTGCGTGAACGCCGGCAGCGCCGAATCGAAGCTGGCGAACAACCCCTGGAATCGCGGCACCACCTCCAGCAGCAACAGCGCCGACACCCCCAGCCCGGTCAGCAACAGCAGCAACGGATAGAGCATCGCCTTGCGTACCCGCCGCTGCAGCGCCTGGCGCTGCTCCAGCATGCCCGCCAGTTGCTCGAGCTGCCCATCCAGCGTGCCGGACTGCTCACCCATCCGCACCAGGTTGCAGTACAGCCGGTCGAACCACGCCGGGTGGCGTTGCAGCGCCTCGGCCAGGCCCAGCCCCGCGCCAACATCCTGTTGCAATTGCGCCAGCAACCGACCCAGGTGCTCATCGCCCCCGCTGCGCCCCATCACCTCGAATGCCTGCAGCAGCGGCACGCCCGCCTTGAGCAAGGTCGCCAGCTGCCGGCTGAACCCCGCCGCATCCGCCTTGCCACGCCCTGCTGGCCAGCGCCATTGCACGCGGCTCGCAGGCCGCACCCGCCCCACGCGGATACCCTGGCGCTGCAGGTCGGCCCGCACGTATGCCAGGCTGCGCCCCTCGGTGCGGCCGTTGATTCTGTTGCCGTTGATGGTGGTGCCTTCCCAGGCGTACACGCGTGTCGAATGGCTCATGCAAAAGTCCTTTGTTGCAATGCCGACAAGCCTCGTAACAGCTTGCCGTGCCCATGGCCGGGCGGGTTTCCCTGTTGGTCACTAGAGTAGTCCAGCGAGCCCGGCATCCAGGCGGGCAGGGGTGACAAAAGGTGTCGGTTCGGCTCTACTGCGCGCCTGTCTGTCCTAGGTGTCCGAGATTGGATCCAAGACATAGCCGTATCAACAAGGAAAAGCGTTCATGAAAGGGCAACGGGGCATCACCCTGATCGAGCTGATGATCGTCGTGGCGATCATCGGCATCGTGGCGACCATCGCCATTCCCATGTACACCAACCAGCAAGCCCGCGCCAAAGCCAGCGCCGGCCTTGCGGAAATCTCCGCACTCAAGACCGCCATGGAACTGCGCCTGAACGAAGGCAAGGACGTCGCCGACGTCACCGCCCTCGGCGGCCAGCCCACCACCGCCCACTGCGCCATCACCGCCCGTGGTACCGCAGCCGACGGCACCGCGGCAATCACCTGTACCCTCGCCGATGCACCGGCCAACGTACTCGGCAAGACCCTGACCTTGACCCGCACCACCACCGGCTGGCGCTGCACCACCACGGTGGAAGAAGACCTCGCGCCGAACGGCTGCAAGGGCGCCTGAGGCTGGCGCCAGGGGAGGAGGAATAAGCGAGGGGAAACAGGGGTTTGCGTAACGCCCGCGGCAGTGGTAGCGTTGCGCTCACGCCGGTGTAGCTCAGTCGGTAGAGCAGCGCACTCGTAACGCGAAGGTCGCAGGTTCGATTCCTGTCTCCGGCACCATACAGATTGGCCAGTGACAACTTTTGTTATCTGGCGCCAAGAAAGAAACCCGCCTAGTGCGGGTTTTTTTGCCTGTTTTTCCGCTGCAGGCCTACGTACCTTATAAGTCCTTCAGTGAAACCTTTATTCGCTGAGGACTTGCGATGCGGTGGCGGATCTTAGCAAGCTGAATTTCTTCCTTTGTTGATTGAGCTAGCTCGAAAGGCAATTGCCCATGCTCGGCCACATATCGCAACGCCTGACGCATCAGTTCAGATGGCGTCACCCCTAGCGTTTGAAGCTTCGGATAGGCAAGCTTTATCAGATCCTCGTCGATATGAACCTTGATTGACGCCACGGAATAGGCCTCGCTGCAAATACATTGCTTTTTACATTGATTCAAAGCGGCCCGGCGGGCAAGCCTGTTATTTTGCCATTGAACCGCTACCCCAATTTGCTCGCGATAGCCTGCTGGGGACTGTTGATGACGGCCAGGCGCGGGAGACTGAGTCTGCCGGGTTCTTTTCCTCGGTTCGCCAATCTGCGTCCGGCTGTCACCCTATTGTTTGATCGTCCTACGCCTCGGCGATACATTTCGATGGACCTGCAAAATCGTATAACCCGTCCCGGCAGACGCTTTCGCTGCCTCTAAGGTCGTGTCATGGCGGTGGTACGCGGGACACCTTCGGTGTGCCGGGCCCCTTTCGTCCCGGTCGGCCAACCCGCGTATTGCTTCCACCCTGACTTGCTTGGTCATGAAGGGTAACAAGCCTCCTAGAACAACCCGCTGGTGGCACGCGAGGGTATCTGCATTGGCGGCCTTCAGAACGGCGAAAAAAATGCGCCCAGGTGGTTCTGGCACGTGGGGCGTGACAATTTAATGGGAGTCCCTTAACGAAACGGGACTTCCCCCATGCGTAAATTTCTTTATGACCTCACTGTGGCCATCGTTAGTCGATTCATTAGCGGCTTGATGCTGTCCGTGTTGCTCTCAGTAGCAGTGGCTGCACAGCAACCAACGCTGTTGATCCTTGTTATACAAGTGCAATAGGTTGCTCTCCGTACGGGGAGAGGTGGAGCTTCAATCTGGTGATGCCTCCGAGCCACGCGATATCAAGCCTTTTCCTACGGCAGATCACGGCCTTTTCAGGCAGCCTCGACCTTGCACTAGCAGACCGCAGGGATAAATTGCCCCCAGTTGCGGCAAGTTCCGCGACTGGGTTTGGCGACCCGGATAAACTTGGCGCATCAGCGCCCCACACGACCGCAGGCGCTTTTTTATGCTTGCGGCTTCGTGCTATGGCGGCTGTGCGTGGGAGACCCTGGGGTCTGCCGGGTTCCAAGTTCCCGGTTCGCCAACCTGCGTACAGCTGCCACCCATTGTTTGGCGACGGTGCGTGGCAGCTCCAACCTAACTTGGAGTCTCATGCATGCTTACGTTGGGCCCACTAGGATCCTCGCATCCGCTCTCCGCCGCCTAACCTCGCCGGCGCCTGAACCCCACCGTTTCTATCCCATCCATACCCAGGGCAACCCAACGCCTGCGCGAAGGCAGGTGTCCCATGACTGAGCACGAACGCATTGCCACCCTCCAGAGCTATGTCTGGACCCTCGAACTGCTCGGCGAATCGCTGGTGCATCACGAGCGATTGGAATGTGATCACCAGCCGCCACTGAGTTTCCGTGCCACGGCGGGGATTCATCAGGCGATCAAGATCATTAGCCGTTTGGCGGGTGAGCAGTGCGGGAAGCTGCTGGGTGAGGAGCAGGTAGGGGGCGGGGTATAGGTGTTGGCGCTGAAATAGTGGGTTTGGCGGAAATGGGGCCGCTGTGCGGCCCATCGCGGGACAAGCCCGCTCCTACAGGGGGCAGCGTTGTTTTTGGGGAGGGGGTAGTGTTCCTGCTCGGTCGCTGGCCGGCTGGGTTGGCGATTTGGGTTCGGCCTGAGGGCCTGATCGTGGGGCCAGCGCGCTCCCGCATAGGGGCGCAGCGGCCGGAGCTTCGAACCAGGTTGGCCATGAGCTGCGATGGCGGGTGCCTTCTTCGACGCAGGGGATGAGGCGTTCGGTCAGCACGGCGGTTTGTTGCACGGCTTTAGCGGTGCGGTATTTCACGCTGTGCACGCACTCGCGGTCGCCGAACTCGCAACGGTTGAGCGTGGTCCCGCCGCAGGGGCCGTTGGCCAGGCCTTTGGGGCAGCTTTCGGGGCAGATGTAGAGGGTGTCTTCCAGGCGGCAGCGGCCGCAGGTGTCGCAGCCCAGCAATGGCCTTTTCACGCTGCGCTCCAGGCGATGGAGCACGCGGGCGCCGGTGGGCGTTGCCCAGAGGGGGCGTTGCACGGCCCAGCCGAAGGCCTGGCTCAGCCAGTTGGTGCGGCTGAACAGCAATGAATGCGCGCCGTGCAGCAGGTGGTAACGCGCTGTTTCCTTGGGCGAGGCGGTGACCTGGGACTCACCCAGGCGCCAGTTGGCGCCGGGTGGGTGGAAGGTGACGGCGGGCAGGCCGGGCATTTGCCAGCAGGCGTGCCAGGCGGGGGCCCATTGTTCGAGTGACTGGAGGCGGGCCTGCCAGTCGTTGATGGCGTTTTCCAGGGCCTGCAGTTGCTCCAGGTCGTGGATGCCGGAGAGGTGGATGCCGGCATAGCCCATCAGGCGCAGGCCGATGATCTGCAGGGCCAGGCGCTCGAGACTGCGGGCCTGGGCGTGGGCCTTGGAGACGGCGGCTTCGGCGGCGAGCAGGTCGTGCATGGAGGGGGTGACGACGATGCCGGCGACGTGCTCGAAGATCTTCGCGCGGCCCAAGGTCAGGCCCATCACGCAGGCCATCAGGGGCTTGGGGTTGGGCTGGCGCTGCATCCACTGGAGGGCTTCAAGGTGCTTGCTGGCGTCGAAGCCTAGCTGCAGGGCGAGAAAGTCCGCGCCGGCAGCGAGTTTCTTTTCGGCCTTGAAGTACTGGGCGCCGCCTTCTTCCTCGCGGTACTTGAACGGGTGCATGCCAGCGCCCAGCAGCCAGTCGGGGCGAGCCTGGCGGACGATCTGCAGGGCGGAAACCGACTCGAGGTAGCGCACCGGGCGCTGGCCGGGGACGTGCCCGGGCAGGCGGTCGCCGGTCAGCAGCAAGAGCTGGTCGAGGCCGGCGGCGTCCATCTGCTGCAGTTGGTCGAGCAGATGATGGCGTTCGCGGTCCTTGCCGGAGAAGTGCAGCAGGGTGGGATGGGGCTGTCGGAAGCTGCTGTAGGCGTCCAAGGGCGACATTTCGAAGGGGCTGCCGACGCGGTCGGCGATGGCCACGGTCATGGGCCAGCCGCACAGGTGTTTGCGCGCCATGAGGGCTTCGATGCTGGCGAAGCGCTCGCTGGAGGACTTAGGGACGAACTCCATGACGCAGACGAAGGTTTTGTCGTGCAGCGCCGTTTTCAGCTGGCTCATGGGCGGTCGGGTATCTGGTTTGGGCACCGTGGCATTGTGGGGTAGGACGAAGGTTGGGGGATGTCCGGATGCGTAGGGAATTGCTTTGAATGAGACATGGGGTTGGTCTTGAGGGCCCTATCGCGGGGGCAAGCCTGCGCCTATAGGGTGGGTGGTCATCATGAGAAAATCTTGAGTTTTCCTTAAATTAAATGAGTTTGTCTCACGGATGCGTGCCCAGGAAAATCCCCTCATTCATTTTTACGTTTCTGAGGGACAAGACATGGCACTGGCGCACAACCTGGGCTTTCCGCGTATCGGCCGGGACCGCGAGCTGAAGAAGGCCCTGGAGGCCTTCTGGAAGGGCGAGCTGGACGAAGCCGGCCTGCGCGCGGTGGGCCGCGAGCTGCGCGCCGCGCACTGGCAGGTGCAGAAGGACGCGGGTATCGAGCTGCTGCCGGTCGGCGACTTCGCCTGGTACGACCAAGTGCTCACCCATTCGCTGACTTTCGGCGTGATCCCGGCACGTTTTCGCGCAGAACAGGATGCCAAGCCCACCCTGCACACCCTCTTCGCCATGGCCCGAGGCGTCAGCGATACTTGTTGCGGTGCGCATGCCCAGGAAATGACCAAGTGGTTCGACACCAACTACCATTACCTGGTCCCGGAATTCACCGCTGACCAGGCCTTCACCCTGAGCTGGGAACAGCTGTTCGAGGAAGTGGACGAGGCCAAGGCCCTGGGCCATGCGGTCAAGCCGGTGGTGATCGGCCCGCTGACCTACCTATGGCTGGGCAAGGCCAAGGGCGGCGACTTCGACAAGCTGGAGCTGGTCGAGCGCCTGCTGCCGCTGTACGACACCATCTTCAACCGCTTGGCCGCCCAAGGCGTGGAATGGGTGCAGATCGACGAACCGATCCTGGCGCTGGACCTGCCTCAGGATTGGAAGAATGCCTACGAGCGCGTCTACAACATCCTACAGCGCGCGCCGCTGAAGAAGCTGGTCGCTACCTATTTCGGCGGCCTGGAAGACAACCTGGGCTTGGCCGCCAACCTGCCGGTCGATGGCCTGCACATCGACCTGGTGCGTGCGCCGGAGCAGTTTCCGACGATTCTCGATCGCCTGCCGGCCTACAAAGTCCTGTCCCTGGGCGTGGTCAATGGCCGCAACGTGTGGCGCTGCGACCTGGAAAAGGCCCTGGACGTGTTGCGTCACGCGGCTGAGCGCCTGGGCGACCGGCTGTGGGTCGCGCCGTCCTGCTCGCTGCTGCACAGCCCGGTGGACGTGGCCCGTGAAGACCAGCTCGACGCCGAGCTGCAAGGCTGGCTGGCCTTCGCTGTGCAGAAATGCCAGGAAGTGGCTGTGTTGGCCAAGGCCATCGATGCGCCGCAGGCCCCGGAGGTGCTCGTGGCCCTGGCGCAGAGCCGCGCCGTGCAGGTCAGCCGCGCCGCCTCGCCACGTATCCACAAGCCGGCCGTGCAGGCCCGGGTGGCGGCGATCCAGCCGGCGGACAGCCAGCGCCTGTCGCCTTTTGCCCAGCGCATCGTCAAGCAGCGTGCTGGGCTGAATTTGCCCGCGTTTCCGACCACGACGATCGGCTCGTTCCCACAAACCCCGGCGATCCGCCTGGCGCGGCAGGCGTTCAAGCAAGGCACGCTGGCCGAGGCCGACTACATCGAGGCGATGCAGAACGAAATCCGCCAGGCGGTGCAGATCCAGGAGCAGCTGGGCCTGGATGTGCTGGTGCATGGTGAGGCCGAGCGCAACGACATGGTCGAGTACTTCGCCGAGCAGCTCGACGGCTATGCCTTCACGCGTTTTGGTTGGGTGCAGAGCTACGGTTCGCGCTGCGTGAAGCCGGCGGTGATCGTCGGTGACCTGAGCCGCCCGAAGGCCATGACCGTAGGCTGGAGCACCTATGCCCAGGGCCTGACCGACAAACCGATGAAGGGCATGCTGACGGGCCCGGTGACCATGCTGATGTGGTCCTTCCCGCGTGAGGACGTGAGCCGCGAGGCCCAGGCCCGGCAACTGGCGTTGGCCATTCGTGACGAAGTGCTGGACCTCGAGGCGGCGGGTATCCGCATCGTGCAGATCGACGAAGCCGCGTTCCGCGAAGGCCTGCCCTTGCGTCGCAGCGGCTGGCCGCACTACCTGGACTGGGCCACCGAGGCCTTCCGCCTGTGCGCCTCGGGTGTGCGCGATGAAACCCAGGTACACACCCATATGTGCTACAGCGAGTTCAACGATGTGATCGAGTCGATCGCGGCGATGGACGCTGATGTGATCACCCTCGAGACTTCGCGTTCGGACATGGAGCTGTTGGCGGCCTTCGAACGCTACAACTACCCCAACGAGATCGGCCCTGGGGTGTATGACATCCACTCGCCACGGGTGCCAGGCAAGGAGGCGATGGTCCAGCTGTTGCGCAAAGCGGCCCAGCGTATTCCGGCCGAGCGGCTGTGGGTCAACCCGGATTGCGGGTTGAAGACCCGCGGGTGGCCGGAGACCGAGGCGGCGTTGGTGAACATGGTGGCGGCCGCCCGGGAGTTGCGTGGTGCTGGCTTGGTTGGTGGGGCGAAGGTGTAAGGCGCCGAGGGCCGGTGTTGCCTGTGCTGGCCCAATCGCGCTACAAGCCGGATCGCGATTGGGCCTTGAGATCAGCGCTCGATCGCCAGCGCTACGCCCTGCCCACCGCCAATGCACAGGGTCGCCAACCCTTTCTTGGCATCGCGTTTGATCATCTCGTGCAGCAGGGTCACCAGCACGCGGCAGCCGGAGGCGCCGATAGGGTGGCCGAGGGCGATGGCGCCGCCGTTGACGTTGACGCGCGCAGCATCCCACTCTAGCGCCTGGCCCACTGCCAGGGCCTGGGCGGCGAAGGCCTCGTTGGCTTCGATCAGGTCCACGTCCGCCAGTTGCCAGCCGGCCTTGTCCAGGCAGCGCTGGGTAGCGGACACCGGGCCGATGCCCATGATCGCCGGGTCCACGCCCGCGCTGGCATAGGACGCGACCTTTGCCAGTACCGGCAGGCCCAGGGCCTTGGCCTTGGTGGCGCTCATCAGCAGCACGGCGGCGGCGCCGTCGTTCAGGCTCGAGGCGTTGCCGGCGGTGACGCTGCCGTCTTTCTTGAAGGCCGCACGCAGCTTGCCCAGGGCCTCGGCGGTGGTGCCGGGGCGTGGCTGTTCGTCGGTGTCGAACACCAGCGGCTCGCCTTTTTTCTGTGGCATCACGATCGGGGTGATTTCATCCTTGAAGCGGCCGGCCTCGATGGCGGCCACGGCCTTGCGCTGGGATTCGGCGGCGAAGGCATCCTGCTGTTCGCGGGTGAGGGCGTATTTTTCCACCAGGTTCTCGGCGGTGATGCCCATGTGGTAGTCGTTGAAGGCGTCCCACAGGCCGTCGCTGATCATGGTGTCGACCATCTGGCCATGCCCCATGCGCTGGCCGGTGCGGGCCGAGGGCAGCACATAGGGCGCCAGGCTCATGTTCTCCTGGCCGCCGGCGATCACCACCTCGGCGTCGCCGCAGCGGATGGCCTGGGCCGCCAGGTGCAAGGCCTTCAGGCCCGAGCCGCACACTTTGTTCAGGGTCAGGGCGGGCACGCTGTAGGGCAGGCCGGCCTTGATCGCGGCCTGGCGCGCCGGGTTCTGGCCGGCACCTGCGGTCAGCACCTGGCCGAGGATCACTTCGTCGACCTGGGCCGGGTCCAGCTGGGTCTGTTCCAGCAGGCGCTTGATGACCGCAGCGCCCAGGTCCACGGCCGGCACAGTGGCCAGGGCCCCCTGGAAGCTGCCGATGGCGGTACGGGTTGCGGCGACGATGACCACGTCGTTCATCTTATTGTTCTCCGTGCAAGGGGTGGGCGCCAGGTCGGCGGATTGCACCAGCATCGGCGGGTTGGGTTCATTTGTTAAGTTTGTTTTTCTTTACGATTGATCCGAAAAGCAAATGAATGGCCGGCGGGCGTGGAGAATGCCCAGGCCCTCGGGCAAATGCGCCGCGGCTGGCTAAGCTTGTTCTGTTCATTTCTTTCCACTGGAGCCAACCACCATGCGGACCCTGATCGCCGTCGGCCTGTTGCTCGCAAGCAGCGCCGCCTTCGCCACCACCGAATGCACCACTGCCGACAAAAGCACCTGGCAAGACCAGGAGAAATTCCAGGCCCAGCTCAAGGAGCAGGGCTATCGCATCAACAAGTTCAAGGTTACCAAGGGCAACTGCTACGAGATCTACGGCTTCGACAAGGACGGCCGCAAGGTCGAGATCTACCACGACCCGGTGACCGGCAAGGCGGTCAAGACCGAGATCGATGACTGATGGCCAGCGTGCGGCTCTGGGACCCGTTGCTCAGGTGCTGCCACTGGTCCCTGGCCTTGGTGTTCTTCGCCAACTCGTTCTTCAACGAAGAGGGTGACGACTGGCACCAATGGCTGGGCTACTACGCCCTGGCCTGCGTGGCCGTGCGCCTGGTCTGGGGCTTCGTAGGGCCGCCCAGCGCGCGCTGGGCGGACTTCTGGCCGACGCCGTCGCGGCTGGCGGCACACGCCAGGGCGTTGATGACGGGCGCGCCTTATCATCGCCTCGGCCATTCGCCGATCGGCGCGCTGGTGATGCTGTTGATGCTTGCCTGCGTCGTCGGGCTGGGCGTGACCGGCTGGCTGTCCCAGGAGGTCGATGCCCTGTGGGGCGTCGATTGGCCTACGGACGTGCACAGCGTGCTGGCCAATACTTTGCTGGCGCTGGTCTGCGTGCACCTGCTGGCCGCGGTGGTGGAGAGCGTGCGTCTGCGGGAGAACCTGCCGCTGTCGATGCTTACGGGCCGTCGCCGCCTGCCGGACGACCAGCGCTGACCCCCAGGTTGTTTTGAATCGCGCCAATCACCTCCGTAATATGTGTCGGATAACCTGCGGGGGTAGTCTCACCCTCTGATCAAACGGAATCGTCCCCTGCGGCGCGCTTCCTCGGCACAAACCTGAAGAGGTACAGACATTGGCCATCATTCATCCCAAGGTTCGCGGTTTCATCTGCACCACGACTCACCCGAAGGGCTGCGAGCTCAACGTCCGTGACCAGATCGAAGCCACCCGCAAGCAGGGTGTGCGCGAAGATGGTCCGAAGAAAGTCCTGGTGATCGGTGCATCCAGCGGCTACGGCCTGGCTGCACGTATTACCGCAGCGTTCGGCTTCAAGGCCGACACCCTGGGCGTATTCTTCGAAAAGCCCGGCACCGAGACCAAGGCCGGTACCGCCGGCTGGTACAACGCTGCCGCCTTCGACAAGTTCGCCAAGGCCGAAGGCCTGTACAGCAAGTCGATCAATGGTGACGCCTTCTCCGACGAAGCCCGCGCCAAGGTCATCGAGCTGATCAAGAACGAAATGGGCGGCAAGGTCGACCTGGTCGTCTACTCCCTGGCCTCGCCGGTGCGCAAGCTGCCGCAGACCGGCGAACTGGTGCGCTCGGCGCTCAAGCCGATCGGCCAGCCGTACAAGTCGACCGCCATCGACACCAACAAGGACACCATCATCGAGGCCAGCATCGAGCCGGCCACCGAGCAGGAAATCCAGGACACCGTTACCGTCATGGGTGGCCAGGACTGGCAGCTGTGGATCGACGCCCTGGCCGGCGCCGGTGTGCTGGCCGAAGGCGCACGTACCGTGGCCTTCAGCTACATCGGCACGGAAATCACCTGGCCGATCTACTGGCACGGTGCCCTGGGTCAGGCCAAGCAGGACCTGGACGAAACCGCCCTGCGCCTGGACAAGAAACTGGCCGCTGAGGTCAAGGGCGGCGCCAACGTGGCGGTGCTCAAGTCGGTCGTTACCCAGGCCAGCTCGGCCATCCCGGTGATGCCGCTGTACCTGTCGATGGTCTTCAAGATCATGCAGGAGAAGGGCGTGCACGAAGGCACCCAGGACCAGCTGGACCGCATGTTCCGCGACCGCATGTACCGCGCCGATGGCGCTGCGATGCCGGTGGACGAGAAGGCCCGCCTGCGCCTGGACGACTGGGAGCTGCGCGATGACGTACAGGACGCCTGCAAGGCCCTGTGGCCGCAGGTGACCACCGAGAACCTGTTCCAGCTGACCGACTATGCCGGTTACAAGAAGCAGTTCCTCAACCTGTTCGGCTTCGAGCGTGCTGACGTCAACTACGACGAAGACGTGGCCACCGACGTGAAGTTCGACTGCATCGAGCTGTGACGCCGGTCGCACTGTCCCTGTAGGAGCGGGCTTGTCCCGCGATTGGGCCGACCCTGCCCACGCGATTGCATGGCAAGGGCTTCGCCCTTGATCGCGGGGCAAGCCCGCTCCCACAGGTGAAGTGCAACCGTACCCTTGATCGTGTGGAGCGGTCCGAAAAGCCCCACACGAGCCGCTTGTTTTTGCTAGCGTTGGCGCACCAGCACAGGAAGCGCGCCATGAGCAGCCTCATCCAACCCGCCACCGCCTTTCGCCACACCGCTGCCGACGGCTACACCCTCGGCGGTTTCTGCTGGCGCCATGCCGAACCCGACGCCCAGCGCCCGCTGGTGATCATCAACGCCGCCACCTCGGTGCGTTGCCGCTACTACGCGCGCTTTGCCGACTACCTCTTCGCCCAGGGCTTCGATGTGCTGACCTATGACTACCGGGGCATCGGCGAGTCACGCCCGGTATCGTTGCGCGGTTTCCAGGCGTCCTGGAGCGACTGGGGGCGGCTGGATTTCGAGGCCATGCTGCACCTGGCCGCTGAAGCCTTCCCAGGCCAGCCGGTGGATGTGGTAGGCCACAGTTTCGGCGGCTGTGCGGTGGGCCTGGCGCCGTCCGGCAGCCGGTTGCGGCGGGTGGTGATGGTGGGCGCGCAGTTCGCCTATTGGCGCGACTACGCAGCCGACCAGCGTTGGCGTCTGCTCGGCAAATGGCACCTGGTGATGCCGCTGCTGACCCGCTTGTGCGGCTACTTTCCCGGCAAGCGCCTGGGCTGGATGGAAGACACCCCGGCCGGGGTGGTGCACGACTGGACCACCCGCACGCCGCGCTACGAGCATCGCCCCAGTGGCCGGGCGTTGGCCGAGCTGCCGTTCGCCAGGGTGCGCGCGGCGACCCTGGCGATCAGCCTGACCGACGACCCGTTCGGCACCGTGGCCGCCACCGAGCGTCTATTGGGGTACCTGCAAGGCGCCGAGCGTCGGCACCTGCGCCTGGCGCCTGGGGATATCTCGGCGGGTGAGATCGGCCATTTCGCCTTCTTCCACGACCGTTTCCGCGAAAGCCTGTGGCCGATTGCCTTGGCCTGGTTGCAGCAGGGCGGGCTGCCCGATCAGGTGCCGGGACGAGTCATCGGTTGAGGTGGCCTGATCCGGCCCAATCGCGGGACAAGCCCGCTCCCACGAGACCCGTGGTTGCAACTTGCCGTGCAACTGTCTTGCGACATTTTCGGAGTTGCTGCGGCCCCTGTGGGAGCGGGCTTGCCCCGCGATTGGGCCGGCCCTGCTGACTTCAAACGTGATACCCATACAGCGTCGCCAGCAACCCCGCCAACGCACAGGCAATCAATACCTCCAGCACCCCGCGGCGGAACAGCAGCAAACCCACCGCCGCCAGCACCGCAATCAGCAACGCCAGCCAATCGACCCCCGCGCCGAACCCATGGGGCCAGAACACGTGGTAGCCGAAGAACAGCGCCAGGTTGAGGATCACCCCCACCACCGCCGCGCTGATCGCCGTCAGCGGCGCGGTGAAACGCAGCTGCCGCCGTGTGCTTTCCACCAGCGGCGCGCCGATCAGGATGAACAGGAACGAAGGCAGGAAGGTGAACCAGGTCACCAGGCACGCCGCCAGGGCGCCGGCGAGGAACGCCTGGTCGGCGCCGAACTGCGCCTGTACGTAGCCGCCCACGAAGCCGACGAAGGCCACCAGCATGATCAAAGGTCCCGGTGTGCTTTCGCCCAAGGCCAGTCCATCGATCATCTGCGTCGGCGTCAGCCAGCCGTAGTAGGTCACCGCTCCCTGATACACATACGGCAACACCGCATAGGCGCCACCAAAGGTCAGCAAGGCGGCCTTGGTGAAGAACCAGGCCATCTGCGTGAAGGTACCCTCCCAGCCGAACAGCAACGTCAGTGCGGCCATCGGCAGGCACCACAGTGCAGCGCCACAGGCCACCAGCCACAGCAGGCGTGGCCAGTGGAAGCGGGTGTGCTCCGGCTGCGGCGAAGGCTCTTCGGCCACCGGTTGCTGCCCGGCGCTGGTGCGGACGGTCTGGAACAGCTGGGGTTGCCAGCGCCCACCCAGGTAGCCGAGCACCCCGGCACCGATGACGATCACCGGAAACGGCAGGCCCAGGCCGAACAAGGCCACGAACGCCGCCAGGGCGATAGCCCACAGCGCGGCGTTGTGCAGCACACGCGAGCCGATGCGCCACGCGGCCTGCAGTACGATGGCGGTGATCGCCGGCTTGAGCCCGTAGAACAGGCCGGCCACCACCGGCTGCTGGCCGTGGACGACATAGATCCATGACAGGCCGATGAGGATGAACAGCGACGGCAGGACGAACAACCCGCCGGCGACGATACCGCCCCAGGTGCGGTGCATCAGCCAGCCCAGGTAGGTCGCCAACTGCTGGGCTTCGGGGCCGGGCAGCAACATGCAGTAGTTGAGGGCGTGGAGAAAGCGCGACTCGCTGAGCCAGCGGCGTCGCTCGACGATCTCGCGATGCATCAGGGCGATCTGCCCGGCGGGGCCACCGAAGCCGATGAAGCCCAGCTTGAGCCAGAACAGCATGGCCTGGCGGAAGGGGATAGGGGGCTCGGTCTGCATGCAGGTCTATCCAGGGGGCAGGGGAGGGCTGTGCCCTCCCGATCGCCGGCAAGCTGGCTCCCTCATGGCCAGTGGGAGCCGGCTTGCCGGCGATCGGGCGGTGATGTCAGGCGTTACGGGTCAGTGGCTGCGCCGCGAACTTCACCCCGGCCAGCCCATGCTTGATCAGCGCACGGATATTGGCATGGTCGCTCCCTTCAGGGGTGGCCAGCACACTGCGGTAGTGCTCGCCAAACGCCAGCAACGCTTCCTGGTCGCTCAACCCTTCGAGCAAGGCCAGGCCCAGGGTCTTGCACGACCCTTCGTTCTGCCCGGCGGCGTTGGCCACACCGCCATTGTCGAATGCCTGTGGCTGGTAGCTGTAGTGGGTGGCAACGAACGCCAGGGTATCGGCAAATACATGCTCACCGCTGGCGAGGCTGGCGCGCAGGCTGGTCAGATCAGTCACGGGGCTTTCCTTTTTCGAACGTAGCTTGTTGCTCGGCGCTGGCTTCTTTCTGGTACTGGGCCTTCCAATCGGCATAGGGCATGCCATACACGCGCTCGCGGGCGTCATCCAGGCTCACCTCGATCTGGCGTTCGTCGGCGGCGGCCTTGTACCACTTGGACAGGCAGTTGCGGCAGAAACCGGAGAGGTTCATCAGGTCGATGTTCTGCACATCGGTGCGTTTTTGCAGGTGTTCGACCAGGCGCCGGAACGCGGCGGCCTCGAGTTCGAGCTGTTGTTGCGGGGTCATGGGGCTTCCCTCAGGTCATACGGTTCTTCAGGTGGCGGCCACCGTTGATGACCACCTGGCTGCCGGTGCTGTACTGGCTTTCGAGCAGGAACATCACCGCCTCGATCAGCGGGCGGGCGCCGGGCTCGAATTCCAGCAAGGCTTTCTTCAGGGTCTGCTGGCGGTAGGCGTCGTCGCCGCCCTCCTTGAGGATCAGCAGGCCAGGAAGAATACCGTTGACGCGCACCTTCGGCGCGTATTTTTCAGCGAACGAGAGCACCATGTTCTGCAGCGCGGCCTTGGTCGCGGCGTAGCCGATATGGCTCTTGCTGCCTCGCGAGGAGGTCTCGTCGCAAATGTGGATGATATCGGCCTTTTCCACCTTGGCCAGCAGCTCGCCGAGGGCCAGGTTGAGGTGGTAAGGCGCCTCGACGTGCAGGCGGAACATGGTCTGCAGGTTGTCCAGGCCATCGTCGAGCCACAGCGACGCGTTGTGGATGATCGCCCGCAGGCCGTCGTGGTTGTCCTGCAGGTAGTCGATCAGGGCCTGGCGGTCGGCCTCCTGGCAGAGGTCGGCCTGGAACTGGACGATGTTCGGGTGTGGCGTGTGCGGGTGGATGCTGCGGCTGGCACTGACCACCGTATGGCCGGCCTGTGCCAGTTCGAGGGCCAGGGCCAGCCCGACGCGCTGGCTGGCGCCGGTAACGAGGATTGGGCTGTTCATGTTCGAGGCAGTCAACTTGTCTGTCCGTGCATTGATGGCCCCAGCATACCCGAACTGCTTCCCTCTTGTGCGCTCGCACCCCGGAACCAGGGCGGCCGCGTCATGTGCGTGCAACTTTCATGAACGAATCGGGTAGCGCTTGCCTCTGGGCGTGGGCCGCTGACCGCCCACCGGTGGGCGGGCTGTGCTGGACCTCGACCCAAGCCATCGTAGAATGCGTTCAATCATCAGGATACAGGGTGCCCGTGCACATGATCAGTCAGCTTCAAACGCCCCTGGGCGTCGCGAGCCTGGAGCACCAGGAGCTGTTTCCAATTCGCGAGGTGGCCCGCCTGACGGGCGTCAACCCCGTGACCTTGCGCGCATGGGAGCGTCGCTACGGCCTGATCCAGCCGACGCGCACCGACAGCGGCCATCGGCTGTATTCCCAGGCGGACATCGACAATATCCGCAGCATCCTTGGCTGGTTGGAGCGCGGCGTGGCGGTGAGCAAGGTCGGCAGCATCCTGGCGCGCGACCAGGCGTTGGCGCAGGAGGCCCAGGGCTCCGGCAGTGAACATGAGCGGGCGCGCTGGCGCATGCAGGTGCAAGAGGCCGCCCAGCGCTTCGATGGCGCAGCGCTGGAGCGATTGTTCGCTCAGGTATTCGCCAATTACGCCCTGGACCAGGTGTTCGGTGAGGTGTTCATGCCGGCCTGGCAGGCCTTGCGCGCGGGGCAGAACGGTTTCGGGCGCGCCAGCCAGTGGCTGTTCCTCGACCAGTTCCTGCGGGCCCGGGTGCTGTTGCGCCTGCAACTGGCCCGGGAGCCCTGGAGTCGACGCGTGGTGCTGGCGCCCTTGTCAGGCCAATGCCAGGAATTGGAGCTGTTGGTGGCTGGGCTGCTGCTGGGCAGCGAGGAAGTGGGCGTCACGGTGTTGCCGGCCGGGCAGCCCCTGGAGGAGCTGATGTTGGTTTGCGAGCGCCTGGGGCCCCACGCCTTGGTGATATTTTCCAACCAGCAGCCCACGGCACAGCTGGGCAAGTGCCTGGCAAAGCTGAACCAAGGCGTTGGGTGCCCGGTGATGTTGGCGGGGGAGGCGGCGGAACTGGCCCAGGACAGCCTGGCGGGCAGCCCGGTGGCCTGCCTGGGGGCGGAGGGTAGCCTTATGCGCAGGCGCCTGCGACAGTACCTGGCCGGTCAGTTGGATACGTGAACGTGTAGTTCCGGGTGCGCCTGGCGGTGTGCCTGGAGAATGTATTCGCGCAGGCGTTCGATCTCTTCCTGTGGGCTGTTGCCCAGGTCGTAGGCTGCCAGATCCGGGCCGATGCGACGGCGCAACGTGCCATGCAGGTGAATGGCCGGGATGCCCTCGGGGGCGAAGCGCAAGTCGAAATCAGCGGGGGTCGTGGGCAGGTCGCGGATCTGTACCAGCACGCCCTTTGAGGAAATTTCCCGTACCCACAGGCCGCTGGCCTGGTCTTGTGCATCCAGCAGGGCTGCCGGTTGTTCCAAGGTCAGGCGCCATGGGCGTGGCTTGGGGCCGTTCTCATAGATTTCCGGTGAGCCCAGCTGCAGGTGCAGGGCATGGAATTCATCTTCGACCAATTGCAGCGGGAAGCTGATCTGCTGGTTGTTGAATTGTGCCTGGAGCTGGACCTGCTCGTTGGCCACCAGGCGGGTCAGCAATTCCTGGATTCGACGGTCGCCATTGACCAGCAGGCTCGACATGGAGTCGGCCAGGTTCAACTGGGGCGAATGTTGCATGTTCTGGATGAAGTCCAGTTCGTCCTGGGTCAGGAGGGCGTCGGCTTGCATGATCGGGCTCGAAGGCGATGATTTCTTCAAGATGATGGACAGCGTTCAAGGCGCTTCGTTCAGCTACGTTCGTCGGGTTCCTGCCGGCCCAGGCGCGCCCGGGCCTCGGCCAGTTCCCGTTCCAGCTCGACCTGGCGGCTGACGTCCTTCTGGATCCCGATGAAATAGGTGCGTTGGTCGGCGGCGTTGTAAACCGGGGTGATCGACAGCTCGTTCCAGAACGCGCTGCCATCTTTTCGGTAGTTGCGCAGCACTTCCCGGCACGGCAGCCCTTCGGCCAGGGCCCGGCGGATCCGAGCGCGGCTGAGCTGGTCGCGGTCGTCGCCCTGGAGGAAGCGGCAGTCCTGGTAGAGGATGTCGTCGCGGGGGTAGCCGGTCAGCCGTTCGAAGGCTGCGTTCACGTAGATCAGGATGGTGTCGTCGCCTTCCCGTTCGGTGACCACGATACCGTCGTTCGAGGCATCGACCATCGATTGCAGCAGTTGCGCGTTGATCATGTCCGGGCCATTGGCGTGAGGGGACTTTGGTGGAAGGCGGCCTTTTGCCACTGGTGAATGCTAGTATCCTACGTTTTCACTCAGTTTCGGAATCCTCTGCCCGATGAAAATCGCCATTATTTCCGGCTCCGTGTACGGCACCGCCGAAGAAGTCGCCCGTCACGCCGAGTCGCTGCTCAAGGCTGCCGGTTTCCAAGCCTGGCATGCTGCCCGCGCCACCTTGCAGGATCTGCAGGGCTTCGCCCCGGAGGCATTGTTGGCCGTGACCTCGACCACCGGCATGGGCGAGCTGCCCGACAACCTGATGCCGCTGTACTGCAGCATTCGCGATACCCTGCCGGCCGCCTGGCGTGGCTTGCCGGGGGCGGTGATCGGGCTGGGCGATTCCAGCTATGGCGACACCTTCTGCGGCGGCGGCGAGCAGATGCGCGAGCTGTTCGCTGAGTTGGGCGTACGGGAAGTGCAGCCGATGCTGCGCCTGGATGCCAGCGAGACCGTGACCCCCGAGGCCGATGCCGAGCCTTGGCTGGCGGATTTCATGGCCGCGCTCAGAGCCTGACCCCAGCCATCGCACGCCTGGCCTACACCGCCTTCCCTGTAGGAGCGGCGATGTTCCAAAGCCCAGGCTAGTCACTGATCGCCGGATGCTCGCGCACCAACTGCAACCACGCCTGTGCCGCTCGTGACAGGTACGCCCCGCGCCGCCAGATGAAAGCAATGTCCCAGCGCAAATGGCGCGGCGCGCCCAATGGCACCCGCACCACCCCAGGCCGCTCCAGCGCCCGGGCCACCACCCTGGGCAACAGCACCACCCCTTGCCCGGCGGCCACCAGCGCCGCCAGGAAGTCCGCCTGCCCACTGCGCCCCCCTTCCTTCGGGGTGAACCCCAACTGCTGGCACGCGCTCAGCAGCCGATCATTGAGCACGAAGCTGCGCTGGTACAGCAGAAACGGCGTATCGGCCAGTTGCTGCAGCTCGACCTGCGCAGCCCCTGCCAAGGCATGCCCCTGGGGCAGCAGCGCATCCAGCGGCTCGTTGCAGAACGGCTGGTAGTCGAACGCCGTGTCGCTGGGCGTAAGGCTGCCGCCCAGCTCCAGTTCCCCGCTTTTCACCGCCTGTTCCACGGTACGGCTGCCGCCTTCGAGCAGCTGGATCGCAATATTCGGGTGCCGGCGGCGGTACTCGGCGAACAGCCCTGCGAACAACGCATCGCTGCCCAGCAAGGGCAGGCCCAGGCGCAGCTCGCCGCGGGCCATGTGGCTGAGGTCGTCGAGTTCGTTCTGCAGTTCCTGACGCTGGCGTAACAAGGCCTCCCCCCGCTCCAGGACAATGCGCCCGGCCGCGGTCAGGTGCAATTGCGAGCCCTGGCGTTCCAGCAAGGGCTGGCCGATGTCCTGTTCGAGCTGGGCGACCTGCTTGCTCACGGCAGACTGGCTGATGTGCAGGGTCGTTGCCGCCTGGGTGAAGCCGCCGCGGTGGACCACTTCGATGAAACTACGCAGCTGTTTGAATTCCATGATCGAATTCCATTTTGGAATGGATGCAAGTCTAACAATTCGCTTCTGGCCTGGGCAGCGCAAATCTAGAATGGGAGCCTCTCGAGGACCTGTCTGATGAACCCTGCGTTACTGAAAAAAAGCCTGCGCCTGCTCGCCGAACTGGCGGTGTTACTGGCCTTGTTCCTGCTCGGCGGCCAGCTGTCCACCTGGCTTGGCTGGCCCATTCCCGGTGGGGTGATGGGGCTGGCGCTGCTGTTGCTGTTGTTCGCCTTCGGCGTGCTCAAGCCGTCCATGCTCCAGCTGGGTGCTGGCTGGCTGATGGCGGAGATGCTGTTGTTCTTCATTCCCGCCCTGATGAGCCTGCTCGACTATGGCAGCCTGCTGCGCAGCGAGGGCTGGCGCATCCTGCTGGTGATCGCCATGAGCACCGTGCTGGTGATGGTGGTCACGGCCGTCACGGTGGAGCTGGTATGCCGCTGGAGGTTGCGTCATGAGCCTTGAACCCATGCCGCTGTTCTGGCTTGCCCTGACAGTGCTTGCCTACTTCGGCAGCCGTTGGTTGTACCGCCGCAGCGGGAGCTACGTATTGTCACCGCTGATCCTGGTGCCGGCGGTGCTGTTGGCCGTCGCTGTGCCGTTGCACACCGCCTACGCCGAGTACGCCCGCAACACCCACTGGCTGATGGGGGTGCTGGGCCCGGCGACCGTGGCCTTCGCCGTGCCGATCTGGCAGCAACGGGCAATGCTGGCGCGCCATTGGCCAGCTTTGCTGGTCGGTATGCTCGCCGGCAGCCTGGCCTCGATCGGCAGCTCCTGGAGCCTGGCGCACTTGTTGGCGCTGGATGATGCGGTCAGCCTGTCGTTGGTGCCGCGCTCGATCACCACGCCTTTCGCCATGCCGCTGGCCCAGGACCTGGGCGGTGTGCCGGAACTGACGGCCGTGTTCGTCATGTTCACCGGCGTGCTGGGCGCGATGTTCGGCGGCATCCTGCTGCGTGTGCTGCCGCTGCGCACGCCCCTGGCCCGCGGTGCGCTGTTTGGCGTGGGGGCCCATGGCGCCGGCGTCAGCCGGGCCCAGGAGGTAGGGCGCGAGGAAGGCTCGGTCGCCGGCCTGGTCATGGTCCTGACCGGCCTGCTCAACCTGTTCGCCGCCCCATTGTTGGCCATGCTGCTCTGACCGTTCGTACCCCTGACCCGCAAAGCCAGCAAGCTGGCTGCCAACGCAAGTTCCGCCACCCGGTGGGCTGACTAGACTGAGGCTCTACATAGAGCGCACATCCAAGTGCCCAAGGGCGGGCCGCGAACGCCGCCTGCCTTTTCGCCAACACGTAACCACCGGGACAATTCTGATGCCACTGGCAGAGATACCTTTGTGCGTCTGGCGTACCCGAGCCCAGAATTTTGCCTTTCGGGGCCAGACCATCCGCTATTGGACCGCAGGGCAAGGAGAGCCACTGCTGCTGCTACACGGTTTCCCCACGGCCAGCTGGGATTGGCATTACCTGTGGACGCCCTTGACCCAACGTTTTCGCGTGATCGCCTGCGACATGCTCGGCTTCGGCGATTCAGCCAAGCCTCTGGACCATGACTACAGCCTCATGGAGCAGGCCGACCTGCAACAGGCACTGCTCGCCTACCTGGACGTCGACCAGCCCGTGCACCTGCTGGCCCATGATTATGGCGGCAGCGTCGCCCAGGAGCTGCTGGCGCGGCACTGCGAGCTGCGCATCGAAATCGCCAGTTGCGCGTTCCTCAACAGCGGCCTGTTCCCGGAGTGCTACCAGGTGCTGCTGGTGCAGAAACTGCTGCTCAGCCCGTTGGGCTGGCTGGTGGGCCGCAGCTTCGGGCGCGACGACCTGGTGCGCAATGTCAGCCATATCTATGGCCCGTGCACCCACCCCAGCGAAAGTGCCTTGGACGATTACTGGAGCCTGATCGTCGCCAACCAGGGCACGCGCATCCTGCACAAGCTGATCGGCTATCTGCCCGAGCGCAGGCAGCACCGCGAGCGTTGGGTCGGCGCGTTGCTGCGCCGCTGTGTGCCGCTGCGCTTCATCAACGGTGTGGCCGACCCGATCTCCGGCGCGCGCATGCTCGAGCGCTACCGGCAATTGGTGCCGGCGGCGGACACCGTAGCGTTGCCGGGTATCGGGCATTACCCGCATACCGAGGCACCACACCAGGTGTTGCGGCACTACCTGGCGTTTCGCGAGCAGCCTGTGAGTTATGCCCCGCAGAAGGTCGCCTGGTCGTAGCGGGGTGATTCTTGCGGGCATAAAAAAGGCCGCTGCAGACGCAGCGGCCAATCGAGACGTTAGATCAAGGAGCTTCAAAATCAACGTCGGTGAACCTTGCAGGCGCGAAAGGCAGGGGGTAGAGCCCTTCGTGCCAGCCAGTGAGATCAGAATAAGCGCTTGATGGCGTAGGAAAAATAGCTGCTTCGGACATTCACCTTTACGTTTTGGGTAAAAGTGATTACCTGAGCGGGCTTGTCCCGCGATCGGCTGCAAAGCAGCCGCAAACTCCGCCGGGCTCGGTCGGCCTGTTATATCGGGATGTCTGATTTTACGGCTGCTGCGCAGCCGATCGCGGGGCGAGCCCGCTCCTACAGGGACGCAGTGCTGGCCGGTTTAACAGGGCAGGGCGCATAACCCATCCGCCAGCTGGTGGCCTGGGTCGCCGCCAGCAGCCGCTTGGCCGCCGGGCCGTGTTCATCGGCATGGAAGATCGAGGTCGGGCCGACCACGGTCATCACCGCTGCAATCTGCCCCATGGCGTTGAACACCGGCGCCGACAGGGCGTCCACGCCCGGCATCAGCAGGCCATGCACGTGGTGCAGGCCGCGCTCGCGAATCTGCGCCAGCAACGGCTCGTAGTCGCCATACACCTGGTTCATCGCCGCCAACTCCTGCTCGCGCAGCTCCACCGTCTCCCGCTCCGGCAAGTGGGCCGCGAATACCAGGCCGGTGGAGGAGCTCAGCAACGGCAGCACCGAGCCGATCTGGGTCACCACCGTCACCGCCCGCACTGCAGGTTCGATGGTCACGACCGTCGCCCCCTGGTTACCCCACACGGCGATGAAGCAGCTTTCGTTGAGCTCGTCGCGCAGTTGCGACAGCGGCAGTGCCGCCACCTTCAGTACGTCGATGCTGCCCAGCGCCGCCATGCCCACCCGCAGCGCCTCACGGCCCAGGCCGTAGTGGTTGGTTGCCGGGTCCTGCTCGGCGAAGCCGCTGGCGATCAAGGCCTGCAGGTAGCGGTGCACCTTGCTCGCCGGCATCCCCACATGTTCGGCCAGGCGTGACAGCGAGGTGGACGGGGAGAGCTCGGCAAGCGCCTTGAGTATGTCGGTGCCGACTTCCGCCGAGCGAACCTTCTGCTTGCCGTTGTCGGCAGGGGAGCTGGCTTTGGTCATGGTGCGGGTATCCAGGGAGACAGGTGGGCGTCTTTATAGCTTGACGCCTTTCGGCAATCAAATTACGTTATTCGTAATCTGATTACGATAAAAACAACGCAGACGTGCTGCCATGCCTGGATCGCTCGCTCGAATGCAGCAGCAGGCCCACAGCCAGCTGCCCACAACGGCTCCCATCGAGCCCGGAGGCACCGATGACCCGCGACTCTTCCCCAGACCTTCAGTACCTGAGCGGCTTCGGCAACGAATTCGCCAGTGAAGCGCTGCCCGGCGCACTGCCGGTCGGGCAGAACTCTCCGCAGAAAGCGCCCTACGGCCTGTACGCCGAACTGCTTTCGGGCACAGCGTTCACCATGGCCCGCAGCGAACAGCGTCGTACCTGGCTGTACCGCATCCGCCCCTCTGCGCTGCACCCGCGCTTCGAGCGCCTCGAGCGCCAGCCGCTGGCCGGCCCGTTGGGCGCCTCCACGCCCAACCGCCTGCGCTGGAGCCCGCAGCCGATCCCGGCCGAGCCCACCGATTTCATCGACGGCTGGCTGCCCATGGTGGCCAACTCGGTCGCCGAGAAGCCGGCCGGCGTGAGCATTTACATCTATCGCGCCAACCGCTCCATGGAGCGGGTGTTCTTCAACGCCGACGGCGAGCTGTTGCTGGTACCGGAGCACGGCCGCCTGCGCATCGCCACCGAGCTTGGCGTGATGCAGGTCGAGCCGCTGGAGATCGCAGTGATCCCGCGTGGCATGAAGTTCCGGGTCGAGCTGCTCGACGGCCAGGCCCGCGGCTACATCGCCGAGAACCATGGCGCACCGCTGCGCCTCCCGGATCTGGGCCCGATCGGCAGCAACGGCCTGGCCAACCCGCGCGACTTCCTCACCCCGGCAGCGCACTACGAAGAGGCCACAGGGCCCGTGCAGCTGGTGCAGAAGTTCCTTGGCGAGCACTGGGCCTGTGAGCTGCAGCATTCGCCGCTGGACGTGGTCGCCTGGCATGGCAACAACGTGCCCTACAAGTACGACCTGCGCCGCTTCAACACCATCGGCACGGTCAGCTTCGACCACCCGGACCCGTCCATTTTCACCGTGCTGACCTCGCCGACCAGCGTCCACGGCCTGGCCAACATGGACTTCGTGATCTTCCCGCCACGCTGGATGGTGGCCGAGAACACCTTCCGTCCACCGTGGTTCCACCGCAATCTGATGAACGAGTTCATGGGCCTGATCCAGGGTGCCTACGATGCCAAGGCAGAAGGTTTCCTGCCCGGTGGTGCCTCGCTGCACGGCGTGATGAGCGCCCACGGGCCGGATGCGGAAACCTGTGAGAAGGCCATCGCCGCCGACCTGGCGCCGCACAAGATCGACAACACCATGGCCTTCATGTTCGAGACCAGCCAGGTGCTGCGTCCGAGTCTGCACGCCCTCGAGTGCCCGCAGTTGCAGGCCGACTACGATAGTTGCTGGGCCACCTTGCCGAGCACCTTCAACCCGAATCGGAGATAACCCATGAACCAGACCGCCATCGCCCGTAGCTGGGTCGAGCACGCCAATGGGCACAGCGACTTCCCGCTGCAGAACCTGCCCCTGGGCATCTTCAGCCGCCCTGGCCAGGCACCGCGTTGCGGTGTGGCCATCGGCGACGCCATTCTCGACCTGGAAGCGGTGCTGGCTGCCGGCCTGTTCGATGGCCAGGCCAAGGCTGCCGTGGAGGCCACCCGTGGCGGTGCGCTGAACGCCTTCTTCGCCCTCGGCCGCCCAGCCCGTGTCGCCCTGCGCGAACGCCTGCTGGCCCTGCTCGGCGAGCACAGCGAACACCAGGACGCGCTGAAGGCTGCGCTGCATCCGGCCAGCGAGTGCCAACTGCACCTGCCGGCGAAGATCGGCGACTACACCGACTTCTACGTGGGCATCGAGCACGCCAAGAACGTCGGCAAGTTGTTCCGCCCCGACAACCCGCTGCTGCCCAACTACAAGTACGTGCCTATCGGCTATCACGGCCGCGCCTCGACCATCCGCCCCAGCGGCGCCGACGTGCGCCGGCCCAAGGGCCAGACCTTGCCGGCCGGGCAGGCCGAGCCGAACTTCGGCCCCTGCGCGCGTCTGGACTACGAACTGGAGCTGGGTATCTGGATCGGCCAGGGCAACGACATGGGCCAGTCCATTCCGGTAGGCGACGCCGCCGAGCACGTGGCCGGCTACTGCCTGCTCAACGACTGGTCGGCGCGCGACATCCAGGCCTGGGAATACCAGCCGCTGGGCCCGTTCCTGTCCAAGAGCTTCATCACCACCATCTCGCCGTGGGTGGTCACCGCCGAGGCGCTGGAGCCGTTCCGCTGTGCCCAGGCCAAGCGTCCGGAAGGCGACCCGCAGCCGCTGCCCTACCTGCTGGACGAGCGTGACCAGGCCGCTGGCGCCTTCGACATCGAACTGGAAGTGCTGCTGCTCACCGAGCGCATGCGCGAGCAGGGCCTGCCGGCCCATCGCCTGACCCTGAGCAACACCCGCAGCATGTACTGGACCGTGGCGCAGATGGTCGCCCACCACAGCGTCAACGGCTGCCAGCTGCAGCCAGGCGACCTGCTCGGCTCGGGCACCTTGTCCGGCTCGGCGCCGGGTTCGTTCGGCAGCCTGCTGGAGATCACCGAGGGCGGCAAGCACCCGGTGGAGCTGGCCAGCGGCGAGGTGCGCAAGTTCCTCGAGGACGGCGACGAAGTCATCCTGCGCGCTCGCTGCACCCGTGACGGTGTGGCGAGCATCGGCTTCGGCGAGTGCCGCGGCAAAGTCATCTCGGCCAACTGAGGGGCAGGGCGCATGGAGCTGTTCACCTATTTCCGTTCCACGTCGTCGTACCGGGTACGCATCGCCCTGGCGCTCAAAGGCCTGGACTACCAGGCCCTGCCAGTCAACCTGCTCAAGGGCGAACAGCGTGGCGCAGGCTACCTGGCACTCAACCCGCAAGGGCGCGTGCCGGCCCTGCGCACCGACGGCGGCGAGCTGCTGGTGCAGTCGCCGGCCATCATCGAGTACCTGGAGGAGGCTTATCCACAGGTGCCGTTGTTGCCCACGGCGGCCGAGGCGCGGGCCAAGGTGCGTGGCGTGGCGGCGATCATCGGTTGCGATGTCCACCCGCTGCACAACGTCAGCGTGCTCAACCAGCTACGCCAGCTGGGGCATGACGAAACCCAGGTCAACCAATGGATCGCCCATTGGGTCGGCCAGGGCCTTGCCGCGGTGGAGCAACTGATCGGTGACGAGGGCTTCTGCTTCGGCGACCAGCCGGGCCTGGCGGATGTGTACCTGATCCCGCAGCTGTACGCTGCCGAGCGCTTCAACGTCGACCTCGCGGGCTACCCGCGGATTTGCCGCGTGAAGGCCTTGGCCGAGGCGCACCCGGCCTTTGCCAAGGCGCATCCTTCCCGCCAACCGGACACGCCGGTTCAGTGAATCGAACGCTTGGCCGACGGCAGTTGGCCAAGGCGTTCACTCAGTTTCAGGCGCTGTACCGGGTCGTCGGTCAGTAGCAGGGCATGCTCCAGGTCGTAGCGTTCGGCCTGGGGGCAGTCCAGTTGCTGATAGAGCGTGGCCCGGGCCAAATAGTCGCTGACCAGCACAGGGCCCAGCTGCATCACCCGTTCGGCGTCGACCAGCGCGGCCAGGGCATTGTCGTTGCTACCGTGCAGGTGGCGCAGGTTGCGCGACAGGCGTTGGAGCATCTGCGCGGGGGTGGCGCTGCGCATGTGTTCGGCGGTCAGCGGCATGTGCGGGCCGAACTGGCGGGCCAGCAGCTCACGGCAGTCCGCCGGGTACAGGCGCCGGCCGCCGCAGGGGTCGAGCAGGTGATCGGCACCGGGCACCCGGAGCAGGAAATGGCCTGGGAAGTTCACCCCTTCCAGCGGTATCGACAGGCGTCGCGCCAGCTCCAAGGCGAGGATGGCCAGGGTCAGCGGCTGGCCGCGACGACGTTGCAGGACCTTGTCCATCAACGCCACCTGAGGCCGCAAGGGGTGGTACTCGTCCTGTTGGAAGCCCAGGGCGCTGAGTTGACGCAGCAGCGGCTGGGCCAGCTCGTGCAGGGGCAGGAGCGGCAACTGCGTGCTGATCTCCCGTTGCAGGTCCTGCAGATGGGCGAGGCTCGGCGCCGGGTCCAGCGACCGGTCGTGTTCGGCAGCTATCCACAGCGTGGCTTCCAGCAGGGCGACAGGTTCGCGATCCAGGCAGGCCAGGCAGGCTTGGCGTGGGTTCATGGGCATCTCCACATACGCTTATCTTTTAGCCCTGGCGGGTGCTTTCGTCCAGTGGTCCGCCGGGGGATCAGGCCTTGGCGGGCTGCCTATACTGGTAGGAGCACCTCTCTGGGGAGCCCGTTGATGTTCGCGCTCATGCAAAGCACCCGTACCCAGTCGCTGCACCTGTGCATCGATCCGCCCACGGGCCTGAAGGCCGTGGTGGTGATTCACAGTGAGCAACTGGGGCCTGCCATGGGCGGCTGCCGCTACTTGCCATACGCCGATGACGAAAGTGCCATGACCGATGCCATCCGCCTGGCCCAGGGCATGAGCTACAAGGCGGCATTGGCCGGCCTGCCGTTGGGGGGCGGCAAGGCGGTGATCGTGCGTAACCCCCATGTGGAAAACCGTGCGGCGCTGTTCGAGGCGTTCGGTCGTTTCGTCGACAGCCTGCAAGGGCGTTTCATCACGGCCGTGGACAGCGGCACCTCGACCCTGGACATGGACTGTATCGCCCAGAGCACCCCCCACGTCACCAGTACCACCGCCTCGGGCGACCCTTCACCGCACGCGGCCATGGGCGTGTTCGCCGGCATCCGTGCCACGTCCATGGCACGCCTGGGCAGCGACAACCTCGAAGGGTTGCGGATAGCGGTGCAGGGATTGGGCAATGTCGGCTATGCCCTGGCCGAACAACTGCATGCGGCGGGTGCGGAGTTGCTGGTCAGCGACCTGGACCCAGGGCGCGTGCGCCTGGCAGTGGAGCAGTTGGGGGCCCACCCGGTCGCCAGCGAAGCGTTGGTCAACACCCCTTGCGATATCTTCGCGCCGTGCGGCGTGGGTCCGGTGCTCAACGGCCAGAGCGTGATGCAGTTGCGCTGTGCGGCGGTGGCCGGGGCAGCGAACAACCAGCTGACCACGCTGCAGGTGGCCGACCAACTGGAAAAACGTGGCATCCTCTATGCCCCGGACTATGTGATCAATGCCGGAGGCCTGATCTACGTGGCGCTGACCCACCGAGGCGAGAACCTGGGGACGATCACCTCGCACCTGGCGCGCATCCCCACGCGGCTGACCGAAGTGTTCGCCCATGCCCAGGCGGAAAAACGCTCGCCGGCCAGGGTGGCGCAGATGCTGGCGGAGCGGTTGCTGTATGGGTGAGCCGGTGTTGCCTGTACGGGCGCAATTGCACACTCCAGTCCCTACTCCGTACCGCCCTCAAGCAGTTCCGCCAACGCATCCGGCTGGTTCTTGAACGCCCGGGCGAATACATCGCGGTTCTTGGCCATATAGATACCGGCCTCCTCGACCTGCTGCTCGGTCAGCGACGGCACCGCCTTGTGCAACACGTCGGCCAGGCGCTCGGCCAGTTCGAGCATTTTATCGTGACGGTCTGCCTCGGCCTTATCCATGAACAAGCGCTCCGGGTCGCGGCTGCTGCGGTACACCACTTCGACGGCCATTCATCACCTCTGTGCCTTTTGCTGTGGGTTGCGGTTTGCTGTATGCATATACAGTATCCGGTCAGGCCATGCAGATGCAACCACGGTGATGGCCTTTTTTCCACTAGCGTGCCTTGCGGCAATCGGTCGCCTTCCAAGCCAAGGGCCTGGCCTTTTAACTGCATGCAAAAGCGTCACAGGCGTGACGCATCATCCTTCAGCTCGTATCGGGGAATCGAACATCGTGAACATCAAATGGGCAGAAAAACTGCGCAAGGGCCTGCACGGCTCCGCCGACTCGCTGGGCAACCTGTGTGTCGAGGGTTTCCACTACCTGGCGTTGTTCGGCATCGGTGCCATCACGGCCTACGCGGCGGTGATGACCTTCCTGGACATGCTGGGCAAGGGTGGGGTCAGCGTCGATGACATCCTGCTGCTGTTCATCTACCTGGAGCTGGGGGCGATGGTCGGGATCTACTTCAAGACCAACCACATGCCGATCCGCTTCCTGCTGTACGTGGCGATCACCGCCTTGACCCGCCTGCTGATCGGCGACGTCTCGCACCACAAGGCACCCGACGTTGGGCTGCTGTACCTGTGCGGTGGCATCCTGTTGCTGGCGTTTTCCATCCTGGTGGTGCGTTACGCCTCGTACCGCTATCCCTCCACCAAGGTGCTCGATGCCAACGGCAAGGAAGTGGAAGACGGCAAGTAAGGGTGGTATGCCGCTAACGCCGGTCGGGGCGGGCAGGGTTGTGAAATCCGGGGCGTGGCCGCGGCCTGGGATCACGCCAAGGGGGCGTGAGGTTTGCGCGCCGCCCTGGATATCAACATGAGCTTTGACGACTACCTGCTGACCGACGAGATCCGCCAATACCTGAGCGCGTTCTTTCTCCCCCTGGGCATTGATCCGGACGCCACCTACCTCAACGAAATCGCCGATGTCATCGACGAAGAAGTGGTGAGTGTCCGCACCTTGGTCGAGGAGGCTGAATACTGGGTCGAGCGCGAGGAAGTCCCAACCTACGACCAAGGGCTGGTCGGCTTTTTCCACGCACCGGCCACCTTCGACCCGGCATCGCGTGTACGTGGCTTGCGCTTGTCCGACTTCGAGCGAGCCATAGACAGCCTGCTGCTATCGCGCTGAATGCGTGGCAGCCTGCGACTGTGTGCGTGGCAGGCTGGCCAGGATTTTAACCGCGCTGCCGTGGTGGTCCGTGGCCAGGCCCAGGCGGATGCTGTCGATGACACGCTGCAGGCGCTGCGGGTCGTTGCGCTGGGCGGGGGTGATCAACCGCTTGGCCGCTACCCCATTGTCGTCCGAGAGCGTGAGCATGATGCTGCCATCCAGGCTTTCGATACTCAGGTTGACCCGATAGTCGGGGGCGAAGGCGTCGCTGATCTGGTCGAATGGATTGTGCATGGTCGTTGTCTGCGAAGAATGACTGCAGGGGTTGACCGGGTGAACGCCAGGTTGGTTCAGGAAGGCTGACCAGCGGAAACGAAAACGCCCGGCATGTAGCCGGGCGTTGCCGTGCCCTACAGGGGGTCAGGCTTCGGGGTCACTCAGCTGCAGCACGCCACGTTTGCTGCGCAACTTGCCGTAGAAGTGTTCCAGCGCATTGTTCAGCTTGCTGGCGGCGCCATCGACCGCCTGGTCCAACGAAGTGGCGGTATGGGTCACGGAAATCGGTTGATGGCCTTTCGGGCGAGCCTCCATCTGGCAGCGTTTGTCATGCGGGCCGGGCTTGGTGCCGTTCTCGTCGCGCAGGTGGACCTCGATGCGGGTAAGGTCGTCCTCGTAGCGTTCGAGGCTGCTTTCCAGCGTACTGCGGACCCACTCATTGAGCCGGATGTTGCTTTCGATGTGGTTGCTGCTGTTGACCTGGATTTGCATGATTCAATCCTTATTCAGCTTGCTCGCAAGAGGCGCGCCTAGGCCACTGAGGCCTTTGGAATTTCTTCGCCTCTTGACTCTAAAGTCAGGCAACGGCGAAGCGAAATCAACCCCCTCCGGAAAATAAATTTCCTGTTGCAAATCCAGCCCGCGAGCCGGTGATACGCATCCCTTGTGGGAGCGGCGGTCCGACTTGCCCCGCGATCGCACCTTTAGCGACTGAACGCCGCCCTGTATTCCCCAGGCGTCGCCCCCAGTGCCTGGCGAAACCGGTTGCTGAAATGGCTGGCACTGGCGAACCCACACAGCAGCGCCACTTCGCCCAGCGGCAACGGGCCCAGGCGCAGCAGCCCGCAGGCCCGGTGCAGGCGCCGCGCCAGCAGGTACTGGTGCGGCGGCAGGCCGAAGCTTGCGCGGAACATGCGGGCGAAATGGTATTCGGACAGGTTGCAGCGCAGGGCCAACTCCCCCAGGGTGATGGGCTGCTCCAGGTGCGCTTCGATGTAATCGACCAGTTGCCGACGTTGATGCGGCGCCAGCCCGCCTTTCAAGCGCAGCCCCTGGCGCAACCCGGCCTGGCAGAGCACGGCATGGTCGATGATTTCATGGGCCAGGCTGCTGGCCAGCAGGCGTTCGCCAGGTTCGTCCCAGTCCATGGCTACCAGTTGGCGGAAGCGTCGGGCCTGTAGCGGGTCGTCGAGGAATGTCGCCTCCTGCAACTGCATCTCCCGGGGTTCTCGGTCGAGCAGGCGGATGCAGCCGAGGGCGAACTGTGCCTCGCTGACGTACAGGTGGGCCAGGCGGACCGCACCGTTGACTACCCAGTTGGATTCGTGGCCGGCGGGCATGATGCACAGCTTGTCCGGTGCGCCTTTGTCCGCCGGGCGCTGGCGACGGAAGATTCCAGTGCCGTCGGCGATGTAGCAGGACAGGGTATGGTGGCTGGGCGACTGGTAGTCGCGGGCGTCGTTGCGGTTGCTCCACAAGGCTGCAGCCAGGCCGTCACCCAGCTGCGCGCTCAGTTCCAGGCGGGCATGGGGCGAGGCGTGCATGGCATTGAAGACTTGCAGCTGGGTCAGTGGCGTCATGGGCGATTCCTCTCGACGCCATCCTACTGCGGCGCTGGGTGGCTGGCAGCCCCCGTGGCGGGAAAAGCGCAAGTTTGTGCAAGCGGGGCAATCGAAAGCGAGCAGAGACTGGTACCCGGCGAGGGCCGCACCGCGGCCCCGTTCAGGTAGCCTGGAGAAACCTCATGAACCTGTCGCTGTATTTGCTCACCGTCCTGATCTGGGGCACCACCTGGATCGCCCTGAAACTGCAGTTGGGCGTGGTCGCCATCCCGGTGTCGATCGTCTACCGCTTCGCCCTGGCCGGCCTGATCCTGTTCGCCGTCCTTGTGCTCAGCCGCCGCCTGCAGCCGATGGGCAGGCGTGGGCACCTGGTCTGCCTGGCGCAGGGGCTGTGCCTGTTCTGCGTCAACTTCATGTGTTTCCTCACCGCCAGCCAATGGATCGCCAGCGGGCTGATCGCCGTGGTGTTTTCCACCGCCACCCTGTGGAATGCCCTGAATGCGCGAATTTTCTTCGGCCAGCGCATCGCCGCCAACGTAGTGGGCGGTGGCGCGCTGGGGTTGCTGGGCCTGGGGTTGCTGTTCTGGCCGGAGCTGGCCAGCCATGGCGCCAGCCGCCAGACGCTCTATGGCCTGGGCTTGGCGTTGCTTGGCACCTTGTGCTTCTCGGCAGGCAACATGCTGTCCAGCCTGCAGCAGAAGGCCGGCCTCAGGCCGATGACCACCAATGCCTGGGGCATGGTATACGGTGCGTCGATGCTGGCGGTCTATTGCCTGTCGAGCGGCATTCCCTTCGACATGGAATGGAACACGCGCTATATCGGCTCGCTGCTGTACCTGGTGATCCCGGGCTCGGTGATCGGTTTTACCGCCTACCTGACGTTGGTGGGGCGTATGGGGCCGGAGCGGGCGGCATATTGCACGGTGCTGTTCCCGCTGGTGGCGTTGAACGTGTCGGCGGTGGCCGAAGGGTACCAGTGGACGGCGTCGGCGCTGTTGGGGCTGGTGGCGGTGATGGCGGGGAATGTGCTGGTGTTTCGCAAGCCCAGGACAAGCAAGGTGGGCGATGCGGTTGCTGTCAGGTGAGGGCAGGGTACAGCGGGAGCCGGTGGGAGCGGGCTTGTCCCGCGATTGGGCCGGCCCTGCCATCGGGGTGGCATGGCAAGGGCTTCGCCCTTGATCGCGGGACAAGCCCGCTCCCACAGGATCTGCGAGGCCTCAGCCCTTCCAGACCTGCGGGTTCACCAGGTCACGCGGCCGATCCCCCAGCAGCGCCGCCCGCAGGTTGTCGATCGCCCGGTTGGCCATGGCCTCGCGGGTTTCGGCGGTGGCCGAGCCTACGTGAGGCAGGGTCAGGGCGTTGGGCAGCTTGAACAGCGGCGAGTCTGCCAGCGGCTCCTTCTCGTACACGTCCAACCCGGCGCCGCGAATCGTGCCGCTCTGCAACGCCTCGACCAACGCCACCTCGTCCACCACCGGCCCACGGGACACATTGACCAGGAACGCACTGGGCTTCATCAGCTTCAGCTCGCGAGCGCCGATCAATTTGCGCGTGGCCTGTGACAGCGGCACCACCAGGCACACGAAGTCGGCTTCAGCCAGCAGTTGCTCCAGGCTACGGTATTGGGCACCCAGCTCCTGCTCCAACGCCGGCTTGCGGTTGTTGCCGCTGTACAGCACCTGCATGTTGAAGCCGAAGCGGCCGCGGCGCGCAATGGCCGCACCAATGTTGCCCAGGCCGACGATGCCCAGGGTCTTGCCGTGCACATCGCTGCCGAAATGGGCCGACCCGACGGTGGCCTGCCACTGGCCGGCCTTGGTCCAGGCGTCCAGCTCGGCGACCCGGCGAGCACACCCCATGACCAGGGCGAAGGCAAGGTCCGCGGTGCTCTCGGTGAGTACGTCCGGGGTGTTGGTCAGGGCGATGCCGCGTTCGTTGAAGTAGTCCAGGTCGTAGTTGTCGTAGCCGACCGAGACGCTGGACACCACCTCCAGCTTGGCCGCGCCCTCAAGTTGCGCGCGGCCGAGCTTGCGACCGACGCCGATCAGGCCGTGGGCCTCGGGCAGGGCTTCGTTGAACTGGGCGGCAACGTCACCGAGCTTGGGGTTGGGCACGATCACGTTGAAGTCTTGCTGCAGGCGTTCGGCCATGGCCGGGGTGATGCGGCTGAAGGCCAGGACGGTCTTTTTCATCGGCAACTTCTCTGCAAGGCAGGGGAACGGAGTCAGGCAGGAAGACGGGGCCGCATTGCGGCCCTTTCGCGGCACAAGGCCGCTCCTACAGGGGGGCGCTGTAGCTGTAGGAGCGGCCTTGTGCCGCGATGGGGGGCAAAGCCCCCCAGGTTCAACTGCCTGGAACGAGTGACCGGCAACCTACCATTGTCTCTGGTCCTCGTGCAGCAGCTTTCTCAGTTGGCGATCAACAGCTCGTGGGTCTTGAGGTCCGCCTCGTGCGCCGCGAGGATCTCCGGCAGCGAGTTGCGCAGGTACTCGACCCAGGTCTTGATCTTCGCATCCAGGTACTGGCGCGACGGGTAGATCGCATACAGGTTCAGTTCCTGCAGGCGGTAGTCGGGCATGATCCGTACGATGCTGCCGTCACGCAGGCCGTCGATGGCCGAATAGATCGGCAGCACGCCCACGCCCATGCCACTGCGGATGGCGGTCTTCATGGCATCGGCCGAGTTCACCTGGAACGGCGAGCTGGTGATGTTGACCACTTCCTGGCCTTCCGGGCCGTCGAACAGCCATTTCTCCAGCGGAATCACCGGGCTGACCATGCGCAGACACGAATGCTTGAGCAGGTCGGCGGGCTTGTGCGCGGTGCCATGCTTGGCCACGTAGTCGGGCGATGCGCAGACGATGCTGTAGGTAATGCCCAGGCGCTGGGAGACGAAGCCGGAGTCCGGCAGTTCGCTGGCCAGCACGATGGACACGTCATAGCCTTCGTCGAGCAGGTCCGGCACGCGGTTGGCCATGGTCAGGTCGAAGGTCACGTCCGGGTGCGAGTCGCGGTAGCGGGCGATGGCATCGACCACGAAGTGCTGGCCCACGCCGGTCATCGAGTGCACTTTCAACTGGCCGGCGGGGCGGGCATGGGCGTCGCTGGCCTCGGCCTCGGCCTCTTCGACGTAGGTCAGGATCTGTTCGCAGCGCATCAGGTAGCGCTTGCCGGCCTCGGTCAGGGCGATACGCCGGGTGGTGCGGTTGAGCAGCCGGGTTTGCAGATGGGCTTCCAGGTTGGAGACCGCCCGCGAGACGTTCGCGGTGGTCGTATCCAGTTGCGCCGCGGCGGCAGTGAAGCTGCCGAGCTGGGCCACGCAACTGAAAGCACGCATGTTTTGCAGGGTGTCCATGGGTCACTCTCAAGGTAGAGGACAAAATTGTGACATGAAGTAACCGAAGCGGTCTTCAGACTAAAGCCGGATTATCGCTGTTTTGGTAACAAAGATTCGCAGGAATATACGCTTATCGCCAGTGCGACCGCCCCCTAGAATTGCCCGGCCTCATCCACCTCTTCCTCGGGAAATCGCAGCTGTGCCGCGTCGCATCATCAGAGCGCTGAATGCGCTCAGTGCCTGTGCCCTTAGCCTCACCTTGAGCGGCTGTATCGGAACCTGGGGCATCGCCCCGCAAAGCAAGACGCTGCAAGCCAACACCCTGACCACCGACGATGCGATCCGCGAAGCGGCCACCGACGCCCATTGGCCGGCCCGGCAGTGGTGGCGCGCCTACGGCGACCCGCAGCTGGACCGCTGGGTCACGCTGGCCCTGGCCGGCAGCCCGAGCCTGGCCATGGCTGCGGCGCGAGTACGCGAGGCCAAGGCCATGGCGGGTGTGGTGGAAGCGGCGGAAAAGCTCCAGGCCGATGGCCAGGCCACGCTCAAGCGCCATAACTGGCCTGAGGACCCGTTCTACGGCCCTGGCGCGCTCTCTGGGGCCAACACCTGGGATAACAACGCCGCCATCGGCTTCAGCTACGCCCTGGACCTCTGGGGCCGCGAGCGCAATGCCAGCGAACAGGCCGTGGACCAAGCGCACATGAGCGTCGCCGAGGCCCGCCAGGCCCAGCTCGAGCTGGTGAACAACGTGGTGCGCGCCTATATCCAGCTGAGCCTGCATTTCGCCCAGCGCGATATCGTCAAGGCCGAACTGGAGCAGCAGGAGCAGATCCTGGCGCTGGCCCAGCGTCGCCTGGACAGCGGCCTGGGCACCCATTTCGAAGTCAGCCAGGCCGAGGCGCCGCTGCCCGAGACCCATCGCCAGCTCGACAGCCTCAACGAAGAAATCGCCCTGACCCGCAACCAGCTGGCCGCCTTGGCCGGTAAAGGGCCAGGGGAGGGGGCGCAGCTCCAGCGCCCGACCTTGGCCTTGGGCGTACCGCTGAAGCTGCCCTCGAACCTGCCCGCCGAACTGGTCGGCCAGCGCCCCGACGTGGTCGCCAGCCGCTGGCAGGTGGCCGCACAGGCCCGTGGCATCGATGTCGCCCATGCTGGTTTCTTCCCCAACGTCGACCTGGTCGGCAGCCTGGGCTTCATGGCCACTGGTGGCGGCCCGCTGGAGTTTCTCACCGGGCGCAAGTTCAACTACAACGTAGGCCCGGCAATCAGCTTGCCGATCTTCGATGGCGGCCGCCTGCGCTCGCAATTGGGCGCGGCCTCGGCGGGCTATGACATCGCCGTGGCCCGTTACAACCAGACCGTGATCGGTGCACTGAAGAACATCTCCGACCAACTGATCCGCCGCGAGTCGATGAAGGAGCAGGCGCATTTCGCCGCCGAGTCGGTGGCCGCTGCGCGGAAGACCTACGACATCGCCATGGTCGCTTTTCAGCGTGGCCTGACCGACTACCTCAATGTGCTCAACGCCCAGACCTTGCTGTTCCGCCAGCAGCAGATCGAGCAGCAGGTCCAGGCCGCGCAACTGGCCGCCCATGCCGAGCTGGTCACCGCGCTGGGCGGGGGCCTGGAGGCCGGTCGGGACGTGCCCGACGAACAGCGCCAGGCGGCCCCGAAAACGCCTGCCACGCTGGCCATCTTCGACACGCCAGGCCACGCCGAATGAGTACCTCGAGCCTACCCCTGCGCTGGCTGCAAAGCCTGGAGTGGCGCCGGGGCTTCTTCGCCTGGGCGCGCACCGACGGCGTGACCTGGGTCTACATCTTCAAGATCCTGGTCGCCGCCTTCGTCACCTTGTGGCTGGCCATGCGCCTGGAGCTGCCGCAACCGCGTACGGCGATGATCACGGTGTTCATCGTCATGCAGCCGCAAAGCGGGCATGTGTTCGCCAAGAGTTTCTACCGGGTGCTCGGCACCCTGGCCGGCTCGGCGATGATGGTCGCGCTGATCGCGATCTTCCCGCAGAACACCGAGCTGTTCCTGCCCAGCCTGGCCCTGTGGGTCGGCCTGTGTTCGGCTGGTGCCATGCGCTATCGCACCTTCCGCGCCTATGGCTTCGTGCTGGCCGGCTACACCGCGGCGATGATCGGCCTGCCGGTGCTCGAGCACCCGGACCAGGCGTTCATGGCGGCGGTATGGCGGGTGCTGGAGATCTCCCTGGGGATTCTGGTGTCGACCGCTGTCAGTGCCGCGATCCTGCCGCAGTCGGCCAGCGCCGCCATGCGTAACGCGCTGTACCAGCGCTTTGGCGTGTTCGCCGGGGTGGTGGTCGAAGCGCTGCGCGGCGACAGCCAGCGTGATCGCTTCGAGACCAGCAATGTACGCTTCATCGCCGAGGCCGTGGGCCTTGAAAGCCTGCGTAACGTCACCGCGTTCGAAGACCCGCACATGCGCAGGCGTTCGGGCCGGCTGGTGCGCATGAACAGCGAGTTCATGGCCATCACCACGCGCTTCAATGCCTTGCACCGCCTGCTCGAGCGCCTGCGCGCCCGCGGCACGCTGCAGATCGTCGGCGCCATCGAGCCGGGCCTGGCGACGCTCGCCGAACTGCTCGAGCCCTATGTCGGGCGGGCACTGACCGATGCCGATGCACTGCGCCTGACCCTGGAACTGGCCGCCTACAAGGAGGGCTTGCAAGCCCAGGTGCGTACGCTGCGCGCCGAGTATGTCCAGACCGCCCCCAGCGAGGCCGACCTGCTCGACTTCCACACCGCCTTCGAGCTGCTGTACCGCTTCGTCGACGAGATGTACAGCTACGCCCAGACCCACGCCTCGCTGTCTGCGCACAACCATGAGCGCGAACACTGGGACGAACCCTACGTGGCCCAGACCAACTGGCTGGTGTCCCTGGCTGCCGGCGTGCGGGCCTCGGCGGTGCTGTTGCTGCTGGGCAGCTACTGGTTGCTCAGCGACTGGCCCAGCGGCGCCATGATGACCCTGATCGCCACAGTGACCGTGGGCCTGTCGGCCGCCTCGCCGAATCCCAAGCGCATGTCGTTCCAGATGGCCTGCGGGACGATGATCGGCGCCTTCGTCGGCTTTTTCGAAACCTTCTTCGTGTTTCCCTGGATCGACGGCTTCCCGCTGCTGTGCGCTGTGCTGGCGCCGGTGTTCGTGTTGGGCGCGTTCCTGTCCTCACGCCCGGCCTACGCAGGCTATGGCATCGGCCTGCTGGTGTTCTTCGCCATCGGCTCGGTGCCCAACAACTTGACGATCTACAACCCGTACACCTTCATCAACGACTACATCGGCATGGTCATCGGCATGCTGGTCTGCGCCGCCGCCGGGGCGATCATCCTGCCGCCCAACAGCCGCTGGCTCTGGAGCCGCCTGGAGCAGGACCTGCGCGAGCAGGTGCTGTTCGCCATCACCGGGCGCCTGCGCGGGCTCGGCTCGGCCTTCGAAAGCCGCACCCGAGATCTGCTGCACCAGGCCTATGGCTTGGCCGCCGGCAAGCCCCAGGTACAGAGCGAACTGATGCGCTGGATGTTCACCGTGCTGGAGATCGGCCACGCGATCATCGAGTTGCGCAAGGAACAGGTGCGCGCGCCGGTGCATCCGGCCTATGCCGAGTCGCAACCCTGGCGCCAGGCCATCCGCGTCATGGGCCGGGCCCTGGCGCGGTTGTTCCTGCAGCCCAACGCCAGCAACCACGAACGCGCCCTGGTGGCCGTGGACCACGCCATCAGCCGCGTGCAAGCCACCGACGAACCCTTCGCCCGGCACTTCGATACCTCGGTGTTGCGCCGGGTGCAGAGCTACCTGCATTTCATCCGTACCTCCCTGCTCGACCCACAGTCGCCGTTGGCCCCGGCGAAAGGACTGCACCGTGCTCCGTGAAATCATGCCCCGCGAAATCGCCTTCCATGGCGTGTACATGCCCTCCATGACCTTGATGTTCCTGTTCGCCGCGGGCCTGGCCTGGGGCCTGGATCGCTTCATCGCGAGCATCGACGGCTACCGCTTCTTCTGGCACCCGGCGTTGCTGCGCCTGTGCCTGTTCATCTGCCTCTTCGGCGCCATGGCGCTGTCCTTGTATTGGTGAGAAACCTTCGATGAAAAAGTTCTTCAGCCTGATCGCCACCTTACTGGTGCTGGCGGGCGCCGTGGTGATCGGCCGCCAGTTGTGGCTGCATTACATGACCACGCCCTGGACCCGTGACGGCCGGGTGCGCGCTGACATCATCAACGTCGCCGCCGATGTGCCGGGCTATGTGGTGGACGTGCCGGTGCGGGACAACCAGCGGGTGAAGAAGGGCGACCTGCTGATTCAGATCGACCCCGAGCATTACCAGCTGGCGGTGAACCAGGCCAAGGCCCTGGTCGCCTCGCGCAAGGCCACCTGGGAGATGCGCAAGGTCAACGCCAAGCGCCGCGCCGACCTGGACAACCTGGTGATCTCCAAGGAAAACCGCGACGACGCCAGCAACATCGCCAGCGCCGCCCTGGCCGACTACCAGCAGGCCCAGGCCCAGCTGGCTGCCGCCGAGCTGAACCTCAAGCGCACGCGGATCATTGCCACGGTCGATGGCTACGTCACCAACCTGAACGTTCACAAAGGGGACTACGCCCGCACCGGCGAGGCGGTGATGGCGGTGGTCGACGAGCACTCGTTCTGGGTGTACGGCTTCTTCGAGGAAACCAAGCTGCCCCATGTGAAGGTGGGCGACCAGGCCGAACTGCAGATGATGAGCGGCGAGCGCATCAAGGGCCATGTGGAGAGTATCGCCCGGGGCATCTACGACCGTGACAACCCGCAGAGTCGCGAACTGGTTGCCGATGTGAACCCGACCTTCAACTGGGTGCGTCTGGCCCAGCGGGTGCCGGTGCGGATTCACATCGACGAAGTGCCCGACGGCTTCCTGCTGGCTGCGGGCACGACCTGCACGGTGGTGGTCAAGCCGAGCGTTCTGTAGGAGCGGCCTTGCGCCGCGAAAGGGGCGCAACGCGTCCCCAATCGCTAGACCACCCCCACCAACACCGGCACCTGCACCCGATCGATCACCTTCGCACTGACCGAAGGGTCCAGCAACCGCCCCAGCCTGGACAGGTGCCGGTGGCCCATGACGATCAACTCGCACGCCAGCGCCTGGGCTTTTTCGACGATGGCATCGACCGGCTCCGCGGCGACCACGCTGCCATGGCAATCGAAGCCTGCCTCGCGCAAGGTGCGCACGGCACCGGCCACGGCCTGTTCGGCCAGGCGCTGCTCCTCGCAGGCGGCGGGGTATTCCGCCTGTTCCTGCTCGGTGTAGCTCGCCGGGCGCTCATGCACGGCGAAGGTCGTGTCGATGGCCAACAGCACATGCAGTTCATGCTCGCCGGGGCGGCAGTAGCGGTGGGCGAGGTCGAGCAGGGTGTGGCTGGCGGGGGAGGCGTCGATGGCGATCAGGACCGGGCGGGGCATGGGGGTTCCTTCAGGCTGCAAAGGCTGGGTTGGCAGTTCCGGCCCAACCGCTGGCAAGCCAGCTCCCAGCGGCCCTGCGTTGCATGGGCAGCACCTGTGGGAGCCGGCTTGCCGGCGATGAGGGCCAGGCCATTGTTCAAGCTTTGCGCCAGGGAATAAATGGCCTGCCACGCACGGCGTCGTTGCGTCAGACGCAATCCACCAACCTGCTAACATCGCATTTCCTACAGCTGTCACGGAAAACGGCCATGCAACTGCCAGACATGAACCTGCTCGTCGCCCTCGATGCGCTGCTCGACGAGGGCAGTGTGGTCGGTGCGGCCCGGCGCATGAACCTGAGCCCGGCGGCGATGAGCCGTACCCTGGGCCGGATCCGCGATGCCCTGGGCGACCCGATCCTGGTCCGCGCCGGTCGCGGCCTGGTGCCCACACCCCGGGCGCAGGCCTTGCGCGAGCAGGTCTCGGCCCTGGTGGAGCAGGCCGGTCAGGTATTTCGCAGTGGTGACGACGTCGACCTGCCGAATCTGGAGCGGGCCTTCAACATCCGCACCAACGACCTGTTCATCGCACTGTATGGCGCGCAGTTGCTGCGCATGATGCACGAGCAGGCGCCGCGTACCGTGCTCCGGTTCGTCCCGGAGAGCCCAGGCGGGGATGACGACAGCGTACTGCGGGATGGGCGCACCGACCTGATCATCAGCTCGACCATCGACCTGGGGCCGGAGATCAAGGTGCAGAGCTTGTTCCAGACCGTCTACATCGGCCTGGCCCGGCGCGACCACCCGATCTTCGACGCCGAAATCACGCCTGAACGCTTCGCCGCCTACCCGCAAATCAGCGTTTCGCGACGTGGCCGGGCCAACGGGCCGATCGATATGGAGCTTGCCAACCACAAGGTGCAGCGGCGCGTGGCGTTGATCACCCCAAGTTTCCACTCGGCGATGTTTTCGCTACCCGATTCGGACCTGCTCCTGCCGATGCCGGCCAACATCCTCAATAGCGTGAACAAGCTGGGGCTGCCGCTGCGCTCGTTCCAGATCCCATTGCCGCTCGAGCAGGTGACCGTCATGCAGGCATGGCACCCGCGCTTTCAGAACGACCCGGCGCATCGCTGGTTGCGCCAGACGCTGAAGGCCTGTTGCAGCGTCGATCCGTGAAGAGGGGCGCTGTGCGCCCATCGCGGGACAAGCCCGCTCCTACATATTCTCTACGGCTTTCTAAAACGGCACGGTACCTGTGGGAGCGGGCTTGTCCCGCGATGGGGGCGGTAAGCTCTTGGCATGGATTGCGCCTGACGCAACTTAAAACTGCCAATAAGTCAGTTTTCGTCAGCATTCGACCTTTTTAGACTTCTCCTCTGCTCTAAATTGTTGCTGGAGATGTCTGCCCATGAGTTCCCTGTCCGCGCCTGTTTCTGCGGTCGCCGCTGCCCCTGCGCCAGCCGCCCCGGCGCAAACGGCGTTCGGCCTACGGGTGGTGGTCGGGCTGTTCGGCGTGCTGCTGGCGGTGCTCTGTGCCGGCCTCAACGAGGCGGTGACGAAGATTTCCCTGGCCGATATCCGCGGTGCCATGGGCATCGGCGCCGACGAGGGAGCCTGGCTGCTGGCGGTGTATTCGGCGGCCTCGGTCTCGGCCATGGCCTTCGCGCCGTGGATGGCCGGCACGTTTTCCCTGCGTCGCTTCACTTTGTGCGCCATCGGCGTGTTCGCCGTGCTTGGCCTGGTACAACCTTTCGCTCCCAACCTGCATAGCCTGATGCTGCTGCGTATCGTCCAGGGCCTGGCCTCTGGCGCCCTGCCGCCGATGCTGATGACCGTGGCGCTGCGTTTTCTGCCGCCGGGCATCAAAGTCTACGGCCTGGCCTGCTACGCCCTGACGGCCACCTTCGGCCCCAACCTGGGCACGCCCTTGGCGGGCCTGTGGACCGAGTACGTCGGTTGGCAGTGGGCCTTCTGGCAGATCATCCTGCCGTCGGGCCTGGCCATGTTCTGCGTCGGCTGGGGCCTGCCCCAGGACCCCCTGCGCCTGGAGCGTTTCAAGCAGTTCGACTGGCGTGGCGTGGTGCTTGGCCTGCCGGCCATCAGTTGCATCGTCTTGGGCCTGTCGCTGGGTGACCGCTGGGGCTGGTTCGACTCGCTGCTGATCTGCTGGTTGTTGGGCGGTGGCCTGCTGTTGCTGGTGCTGTTCATGTACAACGAATGGTCCGAGCCGCTGCCGTTCTTCCAGCTGCGCCTGTTGTCGCGCCGCAACCTGAGCTTTGCCTTGGTCACGTTGGCCGGCGTGTTGATCGTGCTGTCGGGCGTAGGCAGCATCCCTTCGGCGTACCTGGCGCAGATCCAGGGTTACCGCCCGGCGCAGACCAGCCCATTGATGCTGCTGGTGGCCATGCCGCAGTTGATCGCCCTGCCGCTGACGGCCGCGCTGTGCAACATCCGCGCGGTGGACTGCCGCTGGGTACTGGCCGTGGGCCTGGGCATGCTGGCGCTGAGCTGCGTGGGCAGCAGCCTTTTGACCTCGCAATGGATCCGGGGCGACTTCTATCCGTTCTACCTGCTGCAGGTGTTCGGCCAGCCGATGGCCGTGCTGCCGCTGCTGATGCTGTCCACCAATGGCATGACGCCGCAGGAAGGCCCGTTCGCCTCGAGCTGGTTCAACACCGTCAAGGGCCTGGCCTCGGTGGTCGCTGCCGGCCTGCTGGACGCCCTCGGCACCCTGCGCCGACATTTTCATTCCAACCACCTGGTGGACAGCCTGGGCAACGCCCCGCTGGTCGACGACAACGCTGCCGGCCTGGCCAAGCGCATCCATGAACAGGCCCTGGTACTGACCTCGGCCGACCTGTACCTGGTCCTTGCCGGCATCGCCGTGGCCCTGATCTGCCTGATTCCTTTCGTGCCTACCCGGGTCTATCCACCGCGTGCGGTGGCCTGAGCCCTGGATGAAATTCGAGACCACTGAAATGACGAACAATCGCAAGACCCTCGTGATCGGCTCGGCACTGGCCGTGGCCCTGCTCGCTGCCCTGGTGATGCCCTGGATGCTGGGCAGCGACCACGAGCAGAGCACCAACGACGCCTACGTGACCGCCGACTACACCGTGGTCGCGCCCAAGGTTGCCGGTTTCATCAAGCAAGTGCTGGTCGAGGACAACCAGCAGGTCAAGGCCGGGCAGTTGCTGGCGACCATCGATGCCCGTGACTACCAGGCCGCCCTGGATGCCGCCCAGGCCCAGCTGCTGGTGGCCAAGGCGCAGAGCGCCGATGCTCGCGCCACCCTGGAGCGTCAGGGCTCGCTGATCGCCCAGGCCGAGGCTGCGGTGAAGGCGGCGCAGGCCGAGATGGCCTTCGCCGAGCATGAGGTCAAGCGCTACAGCCGTCTGGCCGAGCAGGGCGCCGGCACCGTGCAGAATGCCCAGCAGGCGCGCAGCCGGGTCGACCAGGCCCGTGCACGCCTGGCCAATGCCCAGGCGGCGCTGGTGGCCACGCGCAAACAGGTGGATATCCTCAGCGCCCAGGTGGCCAGTGCCGACGGCCAGCTCAAGCGTGCCGAGGCAGGGCTCGAGAAAGCCCAGTTGGACCTCTCCTACACCCAGATCACCGCCCCGGTGGACGGCATGGTCGGCGAGCGCGCCCTGCGCGTGGGCGCCTACGTCAACCCGGGCGCGCGCCTGCTGTCGGTGGTGCCGCTGCAACAGGCCTATGTGGTCGGCAACTTCCAGGAAACCCAGCTGACCCACGTGCAACCCGGTCAGCCGGTGAGCATCAGTGTCGATACCTTCTCCGGCGAAACACTGCGTGGTCACGTCCAGAGCATTGCCCCAGCCACCGGCGTGACCTTCGCTGCGGTGAAGCCGGACAACGCCACCGGCAACTTCACCAAGGTGGTCCAGCGCATTCCGGTGAAGATCGTCTTCGATGACGGCCAGCCGCTGCTCGAACGCCTGCGGGTCGGCATGTCGGTGGTAGCGACCATCGACACCCACGGCGACACGCTCGAAGGCAAAGAGGTGAGCGCGCGATGAAACCTGCATCCCGCTTGAGCCCCTTGTTGCTGGCGGTGCTGCTGGCCGGCTGCACCCTGGGCCCGGACTTCCAGCGCCCTGACAGTCAGGCACCGCAGGCGTGGTCGCCGGTGCAGGGCGAGGCCGCTGCCAGCCAGCCCACTGGCGACCCTCTGCAGCTGCGCTGGTGGGACAGCTTCCACGATGCCCCGCTGAGCGCGCTGATCCAGCGCGTGGCCGAGCGCAATCTCGACCTGCAGATGGCCAGCGCACGCCTGCTGCAAAGCCGTGCCTTGCGCAGTACCGTGGCTGCCGACGAGGTGCCCTCGGTGGACATGAATGCCGGCTACAGCCGTGCGCGCAACAGTGCCGAAGGCCTGAACGACCCGTCCGGCAAGGCGGGCAAGTCGGCCTTCAATCTGTGGCAGGGCGACCTGGTGGCAGGCTGGGAGCTGGACCTCTGGGGACGGGTGCGCCGACAGGTGGAGGCCGCCGATGCCACGGTGGAAGTGGCCGAGAACGATCGTCGTGGCGTGCTGCTGGCGCTGCTGGCCGAAACGGCTGGTGACTATATCCAGCTGCGTGCGGTGCAACACACCTTGCAGATCACCCACGACAACCTCAAGGTCGCCCGGCATAGCCTCAAGCTTTCCCAGGATCGCCAGGCCGAAGGCGTCGCCACGCGCCTGGACGTGGCCCAGGCCAGCGCCCAGGTGGCCTCCATCGAGGCCCGTCTGCCCACCTTGGAAGCCCGGCGTGACGACCTGATCAACGCCCTGAGCCTGCTCGCCGCCGAGCCGCCGCGCAGTCTGCAACGCCAGTTGCTGGCCACTGGCGAGCTGCCGGCGCCGCGCCAGTCGTTCGCCATCGGCCTGCCTTCGGAGCTGGCCGAGCGTCGCCCGGACATCCGTCAGGCCGAGGCGCGCCTGCATGCGGCCACCGCCAGCATCGGCGTGGCCAAGGCCGATTTCTACCCCAGTATCCGGTTGTCGGGCAGTGTCGGGTTCCAGGCCATGCAGCTCTCCGATTTCGGCGCCTGGGATGCTCGGCGTTTCGCTTTCGGGCCGCAGCTGTCGTTACCGATCTTCGAAGGTGGGCGTTTGAAAGGCACCCTGCAATTGCGCGAGGCCCAGCAGCAGGAGGCGGCGCTGAACTACCGCAAGGTGGTGTTGGCGGCGTGGCACGAGATCGACGATGTGCTGCGTTTGTACAACGCCAGCCAGTTGCGTCGTGATCATCTGGCCGAAGCGGTGGCGCAGAACCGCATCGCGCTGGAGACCGCGCAGCGTCAATATGTGGAAGGGGCGGTGGACTTCCTCAATGTGTTGAGTGTGCAAGGCGCGCTGCTGGCCAGCGAAGAGCAGTGGATCGACAGTTCGGCGGCCGTGTCCCAGGCATTGGTGGGGCTGTACAAGGCGTTGGGCGGTGGGTGGCAGGCGTTCGACGAGCCGGTGTAGGGGGCCGCTGCGCGGCCCTATCGCGGGACAAGCCCGCTCCTACAGGTTCGCGTGGGAGCTGCCGCGAAAGGGCGCAAAGCGCCCCTAAAAATGTCACAGAGGGCGCAGCAACCCGAACCGCTTGCGCAGCACCTTGTCCAGCAACCGCCGCGGCACCACCCGGGCCAGCAGCGGCAGGGCCGTGCTGCCATTGCCCAGGCGCACCAGTGCGGGCGTCGGGGTCTTGCCGGTAGCCGCCAGTACCCCTTGGGCGAACACCGCAGCTGGCGTGGGCTTGTCCTGCGAAGCCCGGGCCCGCGCCTGGACGTACTCACGCAACGGCCACCACGGCGAGTCTGCGGCCAGTACCTCATCCGCCCGGCGCTGGGCGTTACTGGCGAACTGCGAGGCGATCGCCCCCGGCTGCACCTCCATCACCCGGATGCCGAACGGTGCCAGCTCCAGGCGCAGGGCATCGCTGAGCGCGTTCACGGCTGCCTTGGAGGCGCAATAGGCACCGGCGAACGGAGTGACCAGCACGCCCGAAACGCTCCCGATGTTCACCACCAGGCCCCGGGCGCGGCGTAACAGCGGGAACAGCGCGCCGGTCACGCCGACCACGGCGAAGACGTTGGTTTCGAACTGCTGGCGCATGGCTTCGACACCACCATCGAGCAAAGGGCCCATGGCGCCATAGCCGGCATTGTTGACCAGGATATCGAGGCTGCCGTGGCGATCTTCCAGCTCCTCGGCCAGGCGTGCCAGGGCCTCGGCGTCGTTCACGTCCAGTTGCCGGGCGGCGAAGCCGGCGGCGGCCAGTTGTTCGACATCTTCGGGTTTGCGGGCGGTGGCCCAGACTTCGTGGCCGGCGTCGCGGAAGGCTTCGGCCAGTGCGCGGCCGATGCCGCTGGAACAACCGGTGATCAGGACAGTGGGCATGGGGAAGGCCTGTCATCAAGGAAGGGAGGTATTGGCGGCGGATCAATTGGCGAATGTACCTTGCAGATGCTCGGCCCGGAACTCCAGTGTCTGCGGGCGATACCCGGCGCGCAGCGGTGGCAGGGGCAGGCAGTCGGTCCACGTGGCGCCGGGCTGCAGTTCGCCGGGGCCGCGGTAGCGCGGGGCGTTGTAGGTGTTCTCGGCCAGGTTGACGGTATCGCCCGGGGTATAGGCAGCGACGCGCCAGCGCAACTCGACCAGGGGAACATCGTTGCCGTTCTTCATGCGCACCTGTAGGGCGCGATCGGCGGGGCACTGGTCGGGGGCGTAGGCCAGGCGCAGGTCCAGGCGTGCCAGCTGGGAGGCTTCGCGGGTGTCCTGCCAGACCACCCACAGCGCCACCACTCCTAGGCCGAGCACGGCGGCCAGGGAAATCGGCAAGGCCTTGGCCGGGTAGCGCAGCAGCAGTACCAACCAGGTGAGGATGAGCAGGGCGCCGATGAGCATCGCGAGGTAGACCTTGTTGCAGCGGGTCAGGTCATCCTAGCTGGAAAACGGGGAGGGCTCAAAAGCGGGAGGGCATTACCCTCCTTTCGCGGCACAAGGCCGCTCCTACATCGTTCGCATTCCGTAGGAGCGGCCTTGTGCCGCGAAAGGGCCGCAGTGCGGCCCCAGGGTCTTGCTTCACTGCGCGATGGTCTTCACCGACACCCCACGCTCCATGGGCGTGGAAGTACGCCCGTAGACATCCTCGAAGCGCTCGATGTCGTCCTCGCCCAGGTAGCTGCCGGACTGCACTTCGATGATCTCCAGCGGGATCTTGCCCGGGTTGCGCAGGCGGTGGATCGATGCGATGGGGATGTAGGTCGACTGGTTCTCGGTGAGCAGGAACACGTTCTCGTCGCAGGTCACCTCGGCCGTACCCGATACCACGATCCAGTGCTCGGCGCGGTGGTGGTGCATCTGCAGCGACAGGCTCGCGCCCGGTTTGACGGTGATGTGCTTGACCTGGAAGCGGCCACCCATGTCCACCGAGTCGTACGAGCCCCACGGGCGGTACACCTCCAGGTGGTTCTGGGTTTCGCTGCGGCCCTGCTGGTCGAGGGTGTTGACCAGCTGTTTGACGCCTTGGACCTTGTCCTTGTGGGCGATCATCATGGCGTCCTTGGTCTCGACCACGACGATGTTCTCCAGGCCGATCACCGACACCAGCTTGCCGTTGCCATGGATCATGCAGTTGCGGCTGTCCTGCACCACCACGTCGCCCTTGGTGACGTTGCCGTCGGCGTCCTTGTCGTGCACTTCCCACAGCGACGACCAGCAACCCACGTCGCTCCAGCCGGCCGACAGCGGCACCACGCAGGCACGCTGGGTCTTCTCCATCACCGCGTAGTCGATGGAATTGTCCGGGCAGCAGGCGAAGGTGGCGGCATCGATGCTCAGGGCGTCGCCGTCTTCCTCGCTGCGCTCCAGGGCCAGCAGGCAGGTGTCATAGATATCCGGGTCATGCTTCTTCAGCTCTTCGAGGAAGCGGCTGGCGCGGAACAGGAACATGCCGCTATTCCAGAAGTAGCCACCGGCACGGACGAACTCGTTGGCACGCTTCTCGTCAGGCTTCTCGACGAACTGCGCCACCCGCGCCACGCCTTCGGGCAGCAGGGCGTCCTGGCTGGAGCGGATGTAGCCATAGCCGGTCTCGGGCTTGGTCGCCGGCACGCCGAACAGCACCATCTCGCCGCGCTCGGCCGCCACGGTGGCCAGGGCCAGGGCACGCTGCAGGGCTTTCTGGTCCTCGATCACGTGGTCGGCCGGCAGTACCAGCATCAGCTCGTCACGGCCTTCGTTGACCAGTTTCATGGCAGTCATGGCCACCGCCGGGGCGGTGTTGCGGCCGAAGGGTTCCATCAGCAGGCCCTGGGTCTGGAGGTTCAGGCCGGCCAACTGCTCCTGGACGATGAACTTGTGGTCCTTGTTGCACACCACGATGGGGGTGTCCATGCCTTCGAACACCAGGCGCTGGAGGGTCTGTTGGAACAGGGTGTGTTCACCGGTCAGGGCCAGGAACTGCTTGGGGAACTGCTTGCGCGACAGAGGCCACAGACGCGAACCGCTACCACCAGAAAGAATTACCGGAATCATGATGTTTCTCCAAAAGGTCGATAGGGGCTTGGATCAGTTGCTGGCGACTGGGCGGGTGACCCAGACCGGCGACAGGCTGCTGCCGGAACCGGTGACATAAAGCACCGCCGCTTCGCCGCGCTCGAGGGCGACAGGCTTGAGGTCGCTGACCTTCTTGTCGCCTTCGTACAGGGCCAGGTTGACCTTGACCGGGTTGATCTCGCGCTCGCCGCGGCCGTTGGCGGCCACGGTCTTGACCACTTCGGTCTTGCCGTCGGCGGTCTTGAGGGTCAGCGGCTGGTCGGTGAGGTTCTGTACCCGCACCAGGGCCTTCTGCTTGTTCTTGAACGGTGGCTCCTCAATCAACTGCGGGGTGCCGCTGGCGTTGTTGACCAGGGTGTAGTACTTGTCCGCGGCCAGCTTGACCGGGACGCTCTTGCCGCCGACCTGGGCGGTGTAGTCACCGCCTGGCAGGAAGCTGAAGTCGCTGCTGGCCTGGGCGCCGACCTGCTTGATCTGGGTGTTGCCCACAGACGCGGCGGCCGGGGCACTTGCGGCGTTGTACAGGCGCACGAAGGTCGAGCCCTTCGGTGCGCTCGGGCCATACAGCGCGGCATCGGCGCCGGCGAGGGCCTGCAGGGAGAGCAGGGACAGGCCTGCCGCGAGGGTGAACGCTTTGGCGAAGGAAGGTTTGTTGGTCATGTGCATGTCCTCTTCAGTGAACCGTCCGATTGGACGACAGGGCCAGGTTTTCTTCGGTCTTGCGGGTGTTCTTCAGCTGCGCGATCCACTGCGGATCGAATGCGCTGAGGTCGTTCTTCATTGGCAGATAACGTTCCGGGAATTCCCACACCACCACTTGCGGGGCGTTGTCCTTGAAGGCGTCGCTCTGCAGGTACTTGAGCATCGGCAGCAGCGGGCCATGGCCGTCTTCGGCGTAGTTGGCCACATCGCTGCGCAATGCCTGTTGCAGGGCGCCGAGGAAGTTCCAGTGCGGGTTGGCGCTGTAGCTGGTGCCCACCAGCGCCACCGGGATCTGGGTTTCGGCGAACAGGGCATCGCCTGATTCAGCCGCGGCCTCGGCCGGCCGGGTGGTGCGTTGCTGCAGGCTGTCCGGGCTCGGCAACAGGTTGCTGAACAGCGGGTCGAGCGGCAGGAAGTTGGTCAGGTCGCCCTTGTACGGGCTGGTGCCACCGGCCTCGGTGATGAACTGTTGCGGGTCGCCATTGAGCAGGTTCTGGCGCGATACCGCCTCGGCCAGGGCCTGGGCCGCAACTTCGGCGCCCATGGGCGTCCAGTGGGTGTCGGTGCGCAGGAACACCTGGCCGCGGGCCTTGGCCTGCTCCAGCGGTGCCATCAGGTCCGGGGCGAATACGCCGGCTTGGCGGGCCTGGGCGTGGAACTGGTTGTACAGGTCGTTGTGCAGGCTGGCCGGCAGGGCCTTGCCCAGGTACTCCGAGTAGACCCGCGCCTTGGCGGGGACGATCGCCAGTACCAACTGGGTGCCGTGGCGCTGCAGGGTGTCACGCACGCCGCGGATCAGTGCCAGGTTCTCCTGCATCAGTTGCTCGGCGCCGGCGGTGGGCTTGAACTCCTCGTCGGTGAACAGCCACTGGTCGCGGCCCAGCACGACGCCCGGGCGGCCTTCGTTGAACAGCTTGAAGTCCAGGGCTGCCCACAGGTTGGTGCCGATGCGCTTGATCGGGAACTGCTCGTCGTAGTGGGTCTCGGCGGCCTTGGCCAGCTTGCCGTTGAGCAGGGTCATCTGCTCGGTACGGTTGAAGCTCTCCAGGCCACCCACCGACCAGGCACCGAGCCCGGTCAGCAAGCCCAGGAACGACAGCGAATAGGTGATGCGTAGTGTCCGGTTCATGATTCAGGCCTCAGAACTGGAAGTAGAGGAACGGTGAGTAGCTCTGTGCCGAGAGCTTGAGCACCGAGGCAACGAACAGCAGCAGGACCAGGGCGCGGGTCATGACGCGAGTCCAGTCCAGGCCGATGGAACCGTCGGCGTTGATTTGCACCGGGGCCGCCTTGGGCGTGGGCTTGGCGTTGCGGTAGAAGTCGCGCAGGCCGAACACCGCCAGGGTGACGTAGGCCAGCACCAGGGTCGCGACCTGAAGGCCGGTGAGCTGGGCGCGGTTGAGCTCCGAGAGCTGCCAGTCGCCGAAACTGAACATGGCGCCGTACATACGGCCGGCCACGTGCAGGTTCTCGGCGCGGAAGATCACCCAGCCGATCACCACCAGCAGGAAGGTGAAGGCCCACTTGACCGGGTTGAAGCGTTGCGGGTTGGTGTCCAGGCCCAGGGCGCGCTCGATGGCGAGCCAGGTGCCGTGCCAGGCGCCCCAGATGATGTAGGTGAAATTGGCGCCGTGCCAAAGGCCACCGAGCAGCATGGTCAGGAACAGGTTGCGGTAGGTGTTGAAGGTGCCTTTGCGGTTACCGCCCAGGGTGATGTACAGGTAGTCGCGCAGCCAGGTGGAGAGGCTGATGTGCCAACGCCGCCAGAACTCGGTGATCGACTGGCTGATGTACGGCTGCTTGAAGTTCTCCATGAAGCGGAAGCCCATCATCAGGCCCAGGCCGATGGCCATGTCGCTGTAGCCGGAGAAGTCGAAATACAGCTGAGCGGTGTAGGCCAGCGCGCCGAGCCAGGCATCACCAGTGGTGGGGTTCTGCAAGGCGAAGCAATGGTCCGCCACCACTGCCAGGGTGTCGGCGATGAACACTTTCTTGATGAAGCCCTGCATGAAACGGGTGCAGCCTTCGGAGAACTTGTCCAGGGTATGGGTGCGGTTGTTGAACTGGTCGACCAGGTCCTTGAAACGCAGCACGGGGCCGGCGATCAGGTGCGGGAAGATCGCCACGAAGGCCGCGAAGTCGATCAGGTTGCGCGTGGCCGGGGTGTCGCCCCGGTACACGTCGATGATGTAGCTGATCGACTCGAAGATGTAGAACGAGATACCGATCGGCAGCAGCACATGGGTGAGGATGAACGGCTGCATGCCGAACGAGGTGATGATCGCGTTGAGGCTGTCGACGCCGAAGTTGGCGTACTTGAAATAGCCCAGGATCGCCAGGTCGACGCCCACGCCCAGCAGCAGCCAGCGCTGCGCCGGCTTGGTGCGCACACCCGCGGCGCCGACTCTCAGGCCGATCCAGTAGTTCCACAGTGTGACGCCGGCGAACAGGGCAAGGAAATCCACCCGCCACCAGGCATAGAAGATATAGCTGGCGATCAGCAGCAGCAGGTTTCGATAGCGTTGCCCGCTCAAGTAGTACAGGCCGAGGAATATCGGCAGGAACAGGAACAGGAACACGTTGGACGAAAAGACCATCCGGGTTCTCCTTGTCGTTCACATCAACCGGGGCAAAGGCCCCCCAAACCCCCCAGCCCGAAGACGGGGAGCAACCAAGTATTCGGTGGGAGCCGGCTTGCCGGCGATGCAAGGCGAAGCCTTGCTCAGCGGTAGTCCGGGGCCGCAGTGCGGCCCATCGCCGGCAAGCCGGCTCCCACAGGGTTTGTGTTACTTCTTGCTTTGCGCGCTCGGGTCATAGACCCGCGTCAGGTCGCCACCCAGGCGGAAGTTGTTGAACGGCTGCATGTCGCGCTTGCGCTTGAGGGTGTCGCCGCTGCACTGGTACAAGCTGCACCACGGTTCGAGCCAGGCGTACTTGCTGTCGACCTTCAGGTCCTTCATGTCCTGTTTCTCACCGTTGCGCTTCTTGAACGCGCTCGGGTCGCGGGCGCCGTAGAGCACCTTCTGGCCCAGGCGATGCAGGGCGTTGTTGTTCTCGCCGCGCAGGTCCACATCGTTGGCTTGGGCGAAGCTTGCGATCATCGCCAGCGGCGGCAGGGCATAGTTGTGGTAGGCCAGGGCGCGCTGCTTGCGCTTGAGCTCGTTGGGCAAGAAGCCCTGCTCATCGACCTGGTTGGCGCCGACCTTGTATTCCTTCACCGCCCAGTCGAACAGGTCGCGCCGGTCGGTGGCCACGGCGGTGGCCATGACCGCCCAAGCCGCCCAGTAGCTATGGTTGTTGATCTTCTCCAGCGGCAGGTCGCTCCAGTCGCGCACGGTCTGTTCGGCCAGGCGCGCCAGCCATTTCTCGATCAGCTCGGCCTCGGCCTGGTGCGCGGCCAGCGGCTGGGAGTTGGAGAACTTCAGGCGCAGCCACGAACCGCTCATGCTGCCCAGCGCCCATTTGCGCATGGACTTGCCGGTGTGGTTGTAGTCGGTGGACTCCAGCGCCCCGGCCCGGGCCCAGGTGCCGAGCCAGGTCAGGGTGCAGTCCAGCTGCGCCGGGCGGCCGTCGCGCATGTACTGGCCGACCATCTTGCTCACGCCACGTTCGAGGGTGGTGATGTCTTCGGTGGACTCGCGGAAGGCCTTGTCGGAGGCGGCATTGAACGTTGCTCGGGCCTTGTCGGAGCCTTCGTATTTGCTGCGAAACTGCAAGGCGCCTGTGTAGGGCCTGGGCGCGGGTTCGCAGCGGAAGTTGCCGTCCTTGGTCTTGAGCTTTTCGATCCCGGCGTAGTACCCCTGTGGGGGCACCAAGCCGCCGGCCTGCGCGGCCGGGCCGAACAGGGCCAGGGCGAGCAGGGCGGGTGCGGTGATCTTGCGCAATGGAGTCATGGTCGCCTCACTGGCCAGCCTGCGCGGTGTTCTGCGCATGGCCGGCGAAGTTGTTGCGTTTGCACAGCTTGGCCTCGACCTTCTGGGTACCGTTTTCCGGCCCCTGGACTTCGAGGGCGAGCAGGTTCTGGTCAGCCCAGTCCTCGTCCTCGCGCATCTGGAAGACGAAGCGGCCATCGGTGTCGGAGGTCTCCGGTTTTTCGATCTTGATGTCCTCGTGGCGACCGTTGAGGTACCAGAGGGTGGCCTGCAGCACCTTGACCGAGGGGTCTTCGAACTTGATGTCCATCTGCAGGTTGCGGTTGATCAGGTCCTTGATCACGCCGTTCTTGCCATTGACCATCAGCTCGTTCTTGCCGGGCTTGAGGGTGGCACTGGCGCTCATCTGCGCAGGGCGGCCATCACAGCCGTCGTCGAGCAGCGCGAGGATCTGCCGCCAGATGGTTTCCTGGTCCAGGCGATAGAGTGGGGAGAATTCCCAGATCAGGATCTTGGGTGGGTTCTTGCGGAACTCCTCGCTGCCCAGGTACTGGATCATCGAACCTTCCAGGCCGCCGCCGGGGAAGGCGACGTTGAGCACGTCGGCACCGATGTACTGCTGCAGGAAACCGGAGAAGTTGTAGTTCTTGCCACTGTGGCTGGTGCCGACCAGGGTGATCTGGGCGTTGCCCGAGTCGCCGAACAGATCATCACCACCGCTCGCACCACCCTTGGGCTCGGTGGCGAACTGGTCCATGTACTGCACCGCGTAGCTGGTACCGCACAGCTGGCCGGCAACGTTGTGCAGGGTGCCGGTCTTGCCCATGCGCCCGGACTTGTGGGTCTCGAATTCCTTGCGCGGGATGCCTTCGAAGGCTGGCATGTCATGCACGGTGTCGGCCACGATCTTGGCCGCGCGCTCGGCGCCGTACGGTGTCCAGTGCTGGTCGCCGCGGAAGTAGAAGTCCTTGCCTTGGTCGGCCGCGGCCAGTTGCTCGTTGGTCAACGGCGACAGGTCGGGCACGTTGTAGCCCATCTTGGCGAAGCGTTGGAGCATGGCGCGGTAGTTGCCCAAGGCCTTCTGATAGTCGAAGGCGGCTTTCTCGGCCGGGTTGAGCATGTTGCGGTTCACCAGGCCACGGGTCGGCTGGTACACCAGCACCAGTTCGATGCCGCGTTTCTTGAAGGCATCGTGGACCTGCTGCAGGCGTTTGTAGCCGGCCGGGGTGGTGCTGAACTCGGTGCGCAGGTCTTCGCGGGTACGGAACAGCCAGTCGCCCTGGGCCTGGACCAGGGTGGTGAAGTTCTGCTGGTAGCGGGTCACGTAGCGGCTGGCGTCGTGGGCTTCGGGGCACAGCTGGCAGCAAGGCTCGGCAGTGAAGCTCGGGGCCTGCACGTCGGCGGCGCGCACGCCCTGGCTGATGGCCAGGAGGGCGGCGGACAGGCCGAGCAGTTTCATCAGGTGTGGGGTCATGGTCTGGGCTTCCTTAGTCGATCATTTCGGCCTGGCGTTCGACCGGGTCGATCAGCACAGCCTTCTGCTGGCGCACCAGCAGGTCGAGGATTTCGTCCTGGCGCTCGCCCAGCACGCCGTTGAGGCTGATGCCGTTGGCCTTGCGTGGCGCCAGCATGGAGACCTTGTACAGCTCCACCGACAGCGGCGAGTCGATCGACAGCGGGCCGGAGCCGTTGGCCGCCAGTTCGCCACCGACGACGATCAGCGAGACCTTGGTGTCGAACGGATCGAGGGCGATGTCGCGGTCGGTGTCGGAAAGGTCCTTGATGTGCCCGTACACACCGACCAGGCCGTTGGCCATGGCGACGTTCTCGTACAGGCGGATGTTCACGCTGTTACGCACGCGGATGCCGTGGCGGCGGTTGTTGATCAGCTTGTTGCCCCAGATCAGGTTGTCGCCGCTCTCGTACAACGTGATGCCGTCGGTGTGATTGCGGTAGATCTCGTTGTAGGCGACCAGGTTGTTGACGCTGTTACGGTCCAGGACCACACCGGAGAGCTTGTTGTCGTAGCTCTTGTTGTTAATGATCCAGCTGTCATTGACCTCACGGGAAATGATGATCCCGTGCTTCTTCTTGGTGCCGTACACGGTATTGCCGGCGATGATCAGGCGGTGCGAGCGGTCGTGGGGGTCGATGCCATAGACGATGTTGTCGCGGTAGGTGTTGTCCTTGACCACGAAGTCCTGGGTCTCGTAGCAGTAGAAGCCGTACCACATGTCGCTGAATTCCGAGCCGATGATCCAGCCGGTGGGTTCCGGGCGGCCCATGCGCTTGGCCATGTTCGGCGTGTACTGGGAGATACTCACCCCGTACGACTTACTCTTGGCGTAGCCGAAGCTGGCCATCTTGGTGTTGACGATGTAGGTCTCGGTGCCGCCCCAGGACAGCAGGAACGGGCGGAACTCGTCCGGCTTGCGGAAGGTGGCCGGGCCGTTGGCCTGCTCGCGCCAGCCGGTGACCTTGGTGTCGGTGACGAACAGTTTGCCGTCGTTGACGATGAACGAACCGCCCTCCTGGGACAGGCGCAGCTCCTTGACCTTGTCGTTGATTTCCAGCACGCCGTTGCGGCCGACCACGATCGGCAGACGCGCCAGGTACACCCCCGGTTCGGTCTCGCGCAGGTACTGCTTGGGCACCTGCTTGCTCAGTTGTACCAGGTCGACATGCCCGTCATCGACGAAGATCGCCTGGGGAATGCCGTGCTGGCGTCGAACCCATTCGGCGCCCTTGTTGTCGCCGCCGATGAATTCCTTGAGCGACTCCTCCTGGAGCATGCGGCGCACGCTGACCTTGCCCTTGCGGCTGCGATCGAGCTTCTTTTGCACCGCCTCAGCGGTATAGCCGGTGAGGTCGGGCAGCTTGGGCGGGTCCATGTGCAGCGGTTCGACCGGTGCGCTGGAGACCGTGTAGGTCTTGACCTGCTGCAACTCCTTGACCACCGGCTTGGCCGGCTCGGCCAGGGCCAGGCCGCTGCTGGCGAGCAGCAGGGCGCTGGCCAGCAGGCCGTGGCGGAAATTCGGGTGAAGGTTCATGAGTGTCCTCTCCCGGGCCTCAGTAGCGCCAGATCACGTCGACGAAGGCGCGGTGCATGTAGGAGTCGGTCTCGCTGCCGTAGGCGTCGCCCGGCTTGAACACGCCGGCACGCAGGCGCACCAGGGCCGACGGCTCGTCGATCGACTGGCTCAGCGAAGCTGGCAGCAGGCCCTGCTTGAAGTACTTGGTGACCACCACGTCCATCTCCTGGCCCAGGTCCTTCTCGCCGTTGATCAGCGGACGGTTCACGCCGTTGTCCTCGACCACGGCGTTGATGCCGCTGGAACCGATGTTCTGCTGGTCATCGACGCGCCAGAACTTGTGGTAGATGAAGCTTGCGTCATAGTCGTCGCGCAGCTGCCAGGAGGCGAACAGGGTGGCTGCCTGCAGGTTGCCCAGCTCGCCACGGAAGGCTTCGCCGAAGCGGTGTACGCGCGAGCGGGTGCCGGTGTAGTTGGAGCGGTTGCTCTCGAGGCCGGTCTGCTCGTAGTTGCTCGAGCCGTCGCTGCCGCCACCGCCGCTGCCGCGGGCGTAGGCTGCACCGACCTGCCAGTTGGGGTTCAGGCGCAGGCGCACGCCCAGGTCGGTGGCCCAGGCATTGACGTCACCGCTCTGCTTGCCGGTGGCGACCTGCTCGTTGCCCACGGTCTGGCTGCTGAGGGTGTCGCGATCGCCGGTCAGCCAGGTGACGCTGCCCCAGTAGTTGACGGTGTGGTCGTTGCGCCAGTTGTAGGCGTCGCTGTTGGCTTCCAGGCCCAGCCAGGTGAGATCGCCGGTGCGGGTCTTGTCCAGCGCATCGACGGTTTCGCCCGGGTCTTTCAGGCTGCCGCTGTCGTGGGTGTGGTGGGCACGCACGCCAACCCAGTGCCCCGGCGTCCATTGGGTGGCGACGTTACCGTAGACGTGGGTGCGGTCCTTGTCCTCGGGGGCGAGCTCGGTGAGGTCGGTGCGGTATTCGCTGAAGCGCTGGGCTACGCCCAGGTCAGCCTTGAGCAGGGTGGTGTCGAAGGTCCAGTTCAGCGCCTCGATGTTGGTGTCGCGCCACATGCCGTCGTCGCTGCGCAGGCGCTGGCGACCGAAGCGCAGCTGCTCGCCCGGGTACGGGGTGAAGCCGCTGTAGCCGACCCAGAATTCGCGCATCGCCAGGTAGCTCTTGTCGGGCTTGCGGCCATCGTCGGCGTTGTCCACTGTGCTGCCGTCGTCGGACTGGCGCAGGGTGTCGGTCTCGATGATGTCGGTGGCGGCCACCGCCTGGCCCATGGCGAAGGCGCTCCAGTTGCCACGCTCGCCGTACACCCAGGGGCGCAGGTCAAGGCCAAGGCCGTTGACGTCGCCGCCGGAGCGGGTGCCCAGGTCGCGGTCGTCCTCGGACTGGCCGGTGATCTTGATGTCCAGGCCGAAGTTCTTGTCGGCTGTCATTTCCGCCAGGGTCGGGCAGGACCACAGCAGGGCGAAGCTCAGGCCAATGCCGGCTTTCACGAATGGATTGAGCGTCATAGCGAGTCCTCACCGTCTACTTCTTTTTCTTCGTCTTGCAGGGCTTCCTGGGCCAGGGTGCTGTTGCCGACCTGGGCCATGCTGCCGCGCGCCTGCTTTTCCTGATCCAGCAGTTGCTGGGCCTGGTTGCGTTGCTCGGGGGTCAATTGCTGGTCGAGCTTTTGCAGCAGCTCGGCCGACTGGGGCGTCGGGTTGGCCTGGGCCAGTTGGGCGAATACCCACGCGTTGGTCGGCGCCGGGCGGATGCCACGGCCTTCGCTGAACAGCTGGGCCAGGGCGTAGTCAGCGCTCAGCTGGCCGCCACGGGCAGCGCTGAGCAGGTGATCGACGGCCTTCTGCGGCTCGACGTGGCCCAGGTAGCCGCGGCGGTACAGCTGGCCGAGGTAGTAGTGGGCGCTGATCTCGCCGGCATCGGCGGCGGCCTGCAGGTGCTGCTCGGCCTTCTTGGCATCGGCCGGCAGGGCCTTGCCTTCGTAGTAGAGGCGGCCCAGCAGCAGTTCGGCGCGAGGCTGTTCGGCCTTGCGGCCTTTGTCGATGTAGGCCAGCAGTTGATCGGTGTCGCCGAGCTCGGGGAAGTCGTACACCAGCTGCGCCAGGCTCACCCAGGAGGCTGGGTTGACCGGGGCCACGTGTTCGAGCAGTTCCTTGGCGGTCTTCTCGTCGGTCTGGCCCAGGCTGCGGTCGGCCAGGACGCGGGCGACGCTGTCGACCCGGGTGGCCGGTACCGCGCCGCTGTCGTAGGCGGCCTTGAGCTGCTGGATCAGCGCGGCCTGCTGGTCGGGCTGGGCACGCTTCTGATAGACGGTGGCCAGTTCCACGTAGCAGATGTCGGTGGTGCTCAGCGCGGCCTTGCAGATCTTCTCCACATCGCCCAGATGCTGGTCGTAGGTGCCCTGGGTGCGATAGAGCAGCACCTGGGCCAGGCCCGCCTCGGGGTTGCCGGCGTCGCGCCACTGGTCGATCTGCTGTTGGGCGTTGACGTTGGGGAAGCTCTGCGGATACTGCAGGTAGAGCATCGCCAGGGGGATCAGTGTGTTGCTCTCACCTTGTTGTGCCGCGAGCTTGAGCAGGGTCTCGGCCTCCTGGCGCTCGGCCTGGGTGGCGTCGGGCTTGGCCACCAGCAGGCGGCCGAGGCGGGCCTGGGCACGCGGCGAAGTGGCCGCAGCGGCGCGGTAGGTGGCCTCGGCCTGCTTGAGCTGGGCCGGGTCGCGGGTGGCGACCTGGATATCGGCCAGGCCGACCTGGGCATCGCTGTAGCCCAGGTCGGCCAGGGCCTTGTAGTTGCGCTCGGCCAGGGCGGTATCGCCGCGCTTCATGGCCTCGTTGGCCAGGCGCTGGTCGGGCAGGCCGGCACAGCCGGCCAGGGCGACGGCCAGGGCCAGGCCACAGAGCCCCAGGTTTTCCCGGGCCCAGTGAGAGCTGGCTTGCCAGCGATTGGCCAATGCCGCGGCTGGGCGTGCGCTGCGCGCTCGATCGCCGGTAAGCCGGCTCCCACAGGGGGGGCGAAGTCCGCTAGTCATCGTTCGCTCCCTCTTACAGCCCGCGAGCCACGGCCTTGTCGATCAGCCAGTCCAACGACGGGCCACGGTCGGCATTGACGGAGGCAGGGCGGCCAGCCAGTTCGGCAGGCAGGGCGCCGTCGGGCTTGATCTGCACGCGGATGTCCGAAGCCAGATCTTCACTGTTGAGGTTGGCGCTGCTGACGATCTGGCCGGTACGTACGTCGTCTTCGCCGGCGATCTGGAACTGCACGCGGGTGCCGGGCTTGACCTGGTCGAACTGGCGGTAGCTGAAGCGTGCCTCGATCATCGGGTTGCTGGTACGTGGCACCAGTTGGAAGATCGGCTGGCCTTTGGCTGCATACTGGCCGTCGTCCACCAACTGGCGCGAGACCACGCAGTCGCAGGGGCTGGTGAGGGTGCCGGACAATTGCTTGCCGAACAGCTCCTCGACCTTGGCCGGCTCGAGCTGCGAGTCATCCAGGTGGCCCTTGAGCATGTCCAGCATGCTGGTGCTGAAGCTCGCCAGCGGCGCGCCCTTGACCACCTGGCCGCCACTTTCCACCAGGCTCTGCACGGTGCCGTCGCGGGGCATGGTGACGTTGGTGGTGGGTACGGCGACCACACCGGCCTCGGCGTGGCTGACGAAGTACATGCCATACAGCGACTTGGCGATGAAGCCGAAGGCGGCCACGCCGACCACGAACACGCCGAGGCTGACGGTGACCGCGCGCAGGCGGCCGAAGGCCGACAGGCCCGAGCCGTTGTCCTTCTGCTTGCGCGCCTTGGTGAAGTTGTCGCGCTGCAGGGTGCTGAGCACGCCGCCCACGTCGATCATCTCGCCGGACAGGAAGGTGGTGATGATGTGACGCAGGGTCGCCACGTCGCGCGGCTCCAGGTTCTGGAACTGCACGCCGGTGCGGCCGGTGCTCTGGTAGGAGCGGACCTGGAACTCGACGTCCATGGACAGGCCCAGGTTGTCGACCGTGAACTGCAGGCGGCCACGCAGCACGTCCCCGACATTCAGCGGTTTGTTGGTATGGAAGGACAGGCCCCCGGCGGAGAGATCGTCCACCTTCACATCGTGCGTCTCGCGATTGCGGTCCAGGTAGCGCAGCTTGGCGGGGATGCGTACCCGTACATGCTGGCGCTGGGCTTCGGACTCATGCACGACATTGGCGTTCACGGCGGTATTCATGGCGATTTCTTTCCTGTTAGTTCCGTTCCGGGGGGGCTCACACGATCATGAACAGCACAGCGACGAAGATGCTGGCCGCCGAGAAGGTCATGGTCCGCGAGGACCAGGTGTTGAACCATTGTTGAAAACTTGCGAGGTCACGCTTGAGCGCAGTCGGTTGGCGGGTCCACGACTGTTTGTCGAGGCGGAAGAACACGTAGATCTTCATGATCGCGCCGACGATCTGGTTGTAATAAAGGATCAGCGGGTAGGCCGGCCCTACGTTGTGGCCCGAGCACAGCAGCATGATGGTGAGGATCAGGCGGGTGATGCCGATCCACAGCAGGTACACCAGCAAGAAGCCCAGGCCGAACTTGAGGCTGGCGATCACCGCCACGGTCAGGCCCAGCAGGCTGGTCCACATGGACACGCGCTGGTCGAACAGGACGATGCTGGTGAACAGCCCCAGGCGCTTGAGGCCCAGGCCCAGTGCGCGGGAGTTCTGCCGCAGGTTGTTGCCGTACCAGCGGTACATCAGCTTGCGGCTGGCCTTGAGGAAGCTCTTCTCCGGCGGGTGCTCGACCGTGTTGATCGCCGCGTCCGGCACGTAGAAGGTGTCGTAGCCCAGGCGCATGAGGCTGAACCAGCTGGACTTGTCGTCACCGGTAAGGAACTTGAAGCGGCCCAGGCGCCAGTGGTGCAGCGAGTCGCTTTCCACGTCGGCGATGAACTCGGGGTTGGTCACCACGCTTGCGCGGAACATCGACATGCGCCCGGTCATGGTCAGCACGCGCTTGGACAAGGCCATCGAGCACATGTTGATGTGGCGCTGGGCGAAGCGCAGCTTGTGCCACTCGCTCATGATGTAGCCGCCGCGCACTTCGCAGAATTCGTTGGTGGTCAGGCCACCGACATTGGGGAACAGCTTGAACCAAGGTACGGTCTTGCGGACCACGCCTTCGCCGAGCACGGTGTCGCCGTCGATCACCGCGACCACCGCATGCTCGTCGGGCATCATCCGCGAGATGGCGCGGAAGCCGAAAGCCAGGCCGTCGCGCTTGCCGGTACCGGCGATGCGCACGAAGTCCAGCTTGACGTGGGCGGGCGGGTTGTAGCGGGCCCACAGGCTCTTGACCAGCAGCTCATCGGACATCTCCACCAGCGAGCAGACCACGGTGGTGGGGTAGCCACAATCGATCGCCTCGCGGATCACCGAGCTGTAGACCTGCGCGGTGGTATGGGCGTCGATGCGGAAGCTGGTGACCATCAGGTACACGTGGGACGGGTCGGCCGCCTTGCCCAGCTTGCGCACTTTGCGGCGCAGGTACGGGTAGACGCCGTAGAGGAAGACCATGCCACGGATGAAATGGGTGGCGCCCATGGAATAGCGCCAGATGCCGACAGCGCCGACCAGGAAGATGAAGTGCTTCGACTGCGAGTCGAAGATGTCGCTGGGCAGGGCCAGGGCGATCAGCATGAGCAGGCTCACGTAGAGCAGCCACCCGGCGCACTGCAACAGCACTGTCTGGAGCCTTTGCATGTTCAGCATCCGTCGCGAGAATCAGGGGGAAGGGCAGCGGTTGCCCGCTGCCCGGCCGGTTACCAGCAGATGCCTTCGGTACGGCTGGTGGTGCAGGTCGGCTTGGTCATGAAGCCGACCAGGTCGATCACCTGCTTGCCTTCCGGTGCCTGCTGGGCGAGGGCGCGGAACTTCTCGTCGCGGTTGCCCAGGACGATCACGTCGGCGTTGTCGATGACGTGCTGCAGGTCATCGTTGAGCAGCGAGGACACGTGGGGGATCTTCGACTCGATGTAGTCCTTGTTGGCGCCGTGGACGCGGGCGTACTGGACGTTCTGGTCGTAGATGTTCAGCTCGTAGCCCTTGCCGATCAGGCGCTCGGCCAGTTCCACCAGCGGGCTTTCACGCAGGTCGTCGGTGCCGGCCTTGAACGACAGGCCCAGCAGGGCGACCTTGCGCTTGTCGTGGCTTTCGATGATGTCGAAGGCGTTCTGCACCTGGGACTCGTTGCTGCGCATCAGCGAGTCGAGCAGCGGTGCCTTCACGTCCAGGCTCGAGGCGCGGTAGGTGAGGGCGCGCACGTCCTTGGGCAGGCACGAGCCGCCAAAGGCGAAGCCTGGGCGCATGTAGTACTGGGACAGGTTCAGCACCTTGTCCTGGCAGACCACGTCCATCACGTCGCGGCCATCGACACCCACGGCCTTGGCGATGTTGCCGATCTCGTTGGCGAAGGTGACCTTGGTGGCGTGCCAGACGTTGCAGGTGTACTTGATCATCTCGGCCACTTCGACCGGCTTGCGGATGATTGGCGCATCCAGCTCCTCGTAGATGGCCTGGAGCACGTCGCCGCTGGCTTTGTCCAGCTCACCGATGACGGTCATCGGTGGGCGGTCGTAGTCGGCGATGGCGGTGCTTTCGCGCAGGAACTCAGGGTTGACCGCGACGCCGAAGTCGATGCCGGCCTTCTTGCCGGAGCAGTCTTCGAGGATCGGGATCACCACGTTCTTGACGGTGCCCGGCAGTACGGTACTGCGGACCACGATGGTGTGGCGGCGCTCGGTATCGCGCAGCACGTAACCGATCTCGCGGCACACCGATTCGATGTACTCAAGGCCCAGGTCGCCGTTCTTCTTGCTCGGGGTGCCGACGCAGATCATCGACACGTCACTGGCACGAATGGCTTCGGCGAAGTCGGTGGTGCCACGCAGGCGGCCATTGGCGATGCCTTGCTGCAGGAGCGGTTCCAGACCCGGCTCGACGATGGGCGACTTGCCCTGGTTGATCAGGTCGATCTTGGTCTTGGACACGTCCACACCAATCACTTCATGGCCCCGTGCCGACAGGCAACCTGCACAGACGGCACCCACATAACCCAAACCAAAGATGCTGATACGCATCGTATTCACCTCGTGTGTTTATCACGTCGGTTCCTCCGGGAAGAACCGAACCGGGTTGATTGACCAGCAGTTTTCGGGCGCACGGCTCCCTGGCGAATGGACAGTTCGCCGAACGCAGGCATGAATAAATCCGGAGCGCGCAAAGTTGTGCACTCACTATTGGCAGTCAAAGGCCAGTAATTAAAAGGCGTGCCCTGAAATGCAGCCGTCTTTATTGCAGTGTGCTAGTTCGCATACTGCTGTGCTTGTTCTTTCAATTGGAAAAATCCTATGAAATCAACCACTAGGACGATTAGTAGGGGCGCGTCTCTCCTTCGTGGACAGGGCCCTCGGTCGGTACCGTTGCGCCTGTCGAAGTTATCGGAGCCGGTAGTGGATACCGGCCGGTTGTCATCTGTAAGTCATTTCTCACGTCTGCCGCAGGAAATGCGTTACGGGTCCTATGAGCCATCGTCGGTAGCAGAAGTTCCAAGGTCGGTTTCGCACCGGCGAAAGATTTCTAAATATTTTCTCAATCGAAAATACTTTCAAACTGATAGCACGGTCCGGTTTAACCCCTATATATAAAGGGCCGAATTGGTGCGGGATGGTTATATGCCAGCATGTGAAAAATTTTTTCAAAAAACGTCAAAAAACTACGAACGGTCTTATGGCATTTTGCGATAAGGGCTTGGACGCCAGGATTTTGGCGTCGAGCGAATGACGTGGTGGCGTTTTGAAGCAGGGCCTGTTGTACGCCTCGATCGATGCTCACCCTGGCGGGTGAGGACCTCGGTGTTCTCACAGTTTGGCGGTGTGTTCTTCGTTGCTATCTTCAAGCCTGCAATGAGGCTTAGTGGAATCGCCGTTATATGTTGAATAGCCGTTCGACCGGCTGGGTCGGTCGTCAATCCGATACCTTGCACGCGGGCACCCCTGCTGTGTCGGGCGCGTTCCGCACCTTATCGTTGTTGCGTACTCCCCAGGCTGGGCGGGCACCTGCCCGCGTGCTGGTCAGCCGCACGGTCGTTTGCCCGTTCAGCCGCACCACGCGGCTGTTCGGTGCTCGCGCCTTGAACAATACCGCCACCGGCAATGCCGATGCGGTCACCGTTTCAGGGTTGGCCGGCCAACCGCTGTGCCTGCATACCGCCGATGGCGATGCCGCCTTCACGCTGCCCGACGTGGCAGGCCGGCCCTTGTGGTCGCGCAATGCCCAGGGCACTGTGTCCACGGCTGCCTACGAGGCGGCCAATGCCGGCGGCCGGCCATTGTCGCTGAGCGAAACAGCGCTTGGCGCGCGGGCTGGGCGCGTGCGTGAGCAGTACACGTATGCGCCGTTGGCCGAGGCGAAATGGCAGGCGCTGAACCTGGCCGGGAGCCAGGTGGAACTGCGCAACAATGCCGGCATCAGCCGACCGCTGAGCATTTCGCTGACAGGCCAGTCCCTGGCCGCCGAGCAGCGCTTGCTCAAGGTTGAGATCGAGACGCCGGACTGGGCGACGACCACTGCGGATGACACCGAAGCACCGTTGTCCATCACTGGCACCCACGATGCGACTGGCGCGCCGCTGGCGACGACCAATGCGGCCGGCGTCACCTCGCTCACCGACTATGCCATCAACGGCGCGGTGGCCCAGACGCGCCTGGTGTACATGGAGCAGGGCAGCACCAAGGAAACTGTCACCCTGACGGCCATCCAGTACCGGGCCGACGGCGTGGTGTTGTCGCAAACGGCGGGCAATGGCGTCATCGACCGCTATGAATACGACCCCAAAACCCAGCTTCTGAGCCGGCACCTGACCGAGCGCCCCGAGGGGCACCGCAAAGGGCCACTGGTCATCAGCGACCTGCACTACCGCTATGACCCGGTGGGCAACATCATCAGCCTGGAAGACCAGGGGGCCGACCCCGCATGGCACGCCAACCAACAGGCCACCGGGCTGCGCGAATACACCTACGACACCCTCTATCGCCTCGCCAGCGCCACGGGCCGGGAGCGCACGCCGGTGGCCCGCTACTACGGCGCCGAGGCCTCGTCGGGCAGCGCCTGGGCGCCTTACAGCGAGCACTACACCTACGACGACGGCAACAACCTGACGACGATCCGCCACGTCAGTGTCGCGGGCAACCGGACCCGGAAGCTGCAGGTGTCCGAAGGCAGCAACCGGGCGATGGTGAAGGGCCACAGCCTGACACCGGAGACGGGCTTCCTGGCGGGAGGTCTGCAGAAGCAACTGGCCGACGGCAGGGCGTTGCAGTGGCTGGCCGACAACCAGCTCGGCAAGGTCACCGCCGTCAGCCGTGGTGATGGCGATGACGACAGCGAGCGCTACCACTACGCCGACGGCGGCACCCGCACTCGTAAGGTCCATACAGCGCAGGCCAGTGCAGGTATGCAGACCACGATCACGACCTATGCAGGCGGGTGCGAGGTTCGCCAGCGATGGCTGGCAGGGCAGGATGCGCCGCAGAAGCACATCGTCATCACCGAAGCGGGCGGCGTACGGGTCGTGGAGAATCGGCTCACAGGCACGGTCCATCTGCGCTATCGCTTCACCGATCATTTGACCAGCGTGGGAGGGGAGACAGACGAGTCGGGCACACTCATTTCCCGAGAGGAATACGCGCCCTATGGCGGTACGGTGGGGCGTGACGAGGCCGCCGAGGAAGCCAGTAACCTGACCCAACGGACGATGCGCTATTCAGGCAAGGAGCAGGATGCGACGGGGTTGTATTACTACGGCTGGCGCTATTACCAGCCAAAATTGGGGCGCTGGCTGAGTGCGGATCCCGGGGGGCTGGTGGACAGTATCAATTTGTTCAGGATGTGTAGGAACAACCCACTGTCATTCATTGATGAGCAAGGCCTCGAGCCGGTCATTCCGCCCGTCAGCGTATTCGTGAACGATATATTTACCGGTCTCACGAGCCTGGACAGCGGCTTTTTCCTGTACCGCGAGGGCGATGCCATACCGGGGGATGGTTTGGCCATCGCCATCTGGAATGGCAATATTTATGCAAGCACAGCAAATCGGCATTTGAGTATACGTCCCGCAGAAAAGGGGTTTCCTCATTTTGTCGGCGTTCTGTACCCTGATCAGAAAGTGACCAACGAGACCGGTCATTATAAGACGCCCGGGGGCCATGAAGGTGCCATTCCGCACAACTTCAAATATGAGCAAAAAGACCTCTCCCCGTCCATGCCGCCCATGCCGCCCATGCTGCGTATGACGATGTTGTCGTCGCCGGAAGATTATGTGAACGAAGTCCGTAGGTTTCACGAGATAAAGGACCCTACCGAGCGGGCTCAGAGCGTGCTGGAATTCCTGGGCAAACATGGCCTGCGCGGAAAGGTCGAGGCGCAGGGGCGGGCCTATGAAGAATATATATTCTCACGTTTGCTGAGAGATGCTGGAGAAGACCTTGAGCTCAGCATCGACGAACACCTAACCAATTTGAAGGCTGCATACAGTAAGGCAGGCAGCGAGAGGAATAAGGAAATCGATAAACTTGAAGCGCTTCGGACTCATTATGGTGAGGTTGTAGGAAAGAAAGGTATCTCGCAAGTGCGAGATTTAACTTTGAAAATGCGAGAGGCACAACGAGACGCCAGACCCAAACGTATTGCAGCGGAGGGCAACAGGGCGGAGGTTGCGACTTCGGTCCCTGCCAGACGAAACGGTTTCAAATCGCTTCTTCGCAGTTGTATCGGAAGGTAGGCAATACCCTGACGGAACCAGGGGCGGGTGTTCGATCCGCCCCTGCATATTTCAGTCGGAGGGATGATCCCGCAGGAACACCAAATGATCCGGCTTCGACTGCTCGGCACTGTAGTAATACCCCTGCACATCGAACAGCTTGAGTTGCTCGGGGGTGTCGATCCGTTCCTGGATCACGAAGCGGCTCATCATCCCGCGGGCCTTCTTGGCATAGAAGCTGATGATCTTGTACTGGCCGTTTTTCAGGTCCTTGAAGTCGACATCGACCACCCGCGCCTTCAATGCGCTGCGCTTGACTGCGCTGAAGTACTCATTGCTCGCCAGGTTCAGCAGCACGTCATCGCCTTGGTCGGCCAAGGCCTGGTTCAACCATTCGCTGATACGCGTGCCCCAGAAGGCGTAGAGGTCCTTGCCGCGGGCGTTGGCCAGCTTGGTGCCCATTTCCAGGCGGTAAGGCTGCATCAGGTCCAATGGCCGCAGCAGACCATACAGGCCCGAGAGCATGCGAAGGTGGTCCTGGGCGTAGGTGAAATCGTCTTCGCCGAGGCTTTCGGCATCGAGCCCCGTGTACACGTCACCTTTGAAGGCCAGCAGGGCCTGCTTGGCATTGGCGGGCGTGAAATCCGGCGTCCAGCTGCCGAAGCGGGCGGCGTTGAGGCCGGCGAGCTTGTCGGACAGATGCATCAGTTCAGCGATCTGGGCGGGCGTGAATTCGCGCAGCTGGGTAATCAGCTCCTGGGAGTCGTCCAGGTACTGGGGCAGGGTGAAGCGCTGGGTCACCGGCGGGGTGTCGTAGTCGAGGGTCTTGGCGGGGGAAATCACCGTCAGCATCGGGTCGGCTCCTGGAATCGTCGGCGCCGATTCTACGGGGTTGGCGAGAGCGAGGCCAAACTATAGCGCCGATAGTCGCGGACCATCGACGGACGCCACGTTATAGTGCGCGTGATGATGCTGCGGAGAGTCCGATCGTGCGTATTGCCTTCGTCCTGTTGACGGCCCTGCTGAGCCTGGCTGCCCAGGCCGCCCCGTTACCTGTGGCCAGCCTGGACCGCAGCTCGTGGCCGGAGCAGCTGGACAGCCCGGCGCTGTTCGATGTCGCCTCCCGTGCCGAGATCCTGTCATTCGCCCAAGTGCTGCAGGAAAGCGAGTTGCTTGACGAGCCGGCCCTGGCGGCGCGTTTGCAGCTGCGTCAGGTCAACCTGGCGTCGGTGCGTGCGGTGCGTGCGCGCATGTGGCAGAGGCTGTGGGAAAACTACCAACAGGCCCAGCGAAGCTGTGAACAGGATGCCTCGTTTTGCTACCCCCTGGACTCGATGGCCGAGTTGCGCACCCTGGCTGCCAATTTCGCCGCCGACGTGGGGGAGTTCTATGTGCCATGGATCGAGCCCAGCCGGCAGTTCCATAGTCGTTACCTGGACGAACAGCTGCGCAAGGCGGCTGTGTCGCCCCAGACCAGCAGCGAGATAGACCGCGTTTCCAGTCGCGAGCGCAATGGCGACGAGCTCAACGACCGGATGTTCCTGCTGACCTTCGTCGGTGGCCCTGGCCCGGCAGGCGGCAGTACCGACGTGCTGGCCGACTACCTGCGCCGGCAGAAGCTTGGCGGCCTGTTCTTCGTCATCGGCAACCGCCTGCAACAGCGACGTGACGCTGGTGCGGCCGGCTCGCTCGGCACACTCTATGACGGCCAATGCGTGGGTATCCAGGGCTGGGAATACCGCTCCCATGCCCAGTGGCAGGATTGGCAGGACTCGCTGCGCCGAGCCCAGGCGCGGGTCCAGGCAGACCTGCCGGAGCAGTACGTGCCGCTGTTCCGACCGCCCTATGGGCAGCGCAGGGCCGATGGCGAGGCGTTCATGAGGCGTCAGAAACTGCAAGTATCGTTATGGGACATCGATGCCCAGGATGACAGCGCCTTGAGCGCCCAGGCCTCGGCCCAGCGGGTGCTGACCTTGATGTTGTTGTGGCGCAAGGGCGTGATCCAGCTGCACGACAGCCAACCCAAGGCGCAGCCGGCAGTGGAGTGGTTGTTGCGCAATACGGCGCAGAGCGGCATCGGCTGGGAGGATTGCCTGGAATACGGGCGGCGCGAGTAAGAGGGCCACTGTAGGCACGGTGTATATCGCGCACTGACGCCGTGCTTGATCTTTGACTCTAGACCCGTCCCGGCCTCAAGCCAAGCCCCGAACATCAATCGGAAAAATAAACTTCAACTGAACGTAAAAAGACTTTTTCTGGTCATCATTTATGCGGTATGTAGGAACCAGACAGCCGAATCCTGCAGCACAGGTGGCGTCATCCAGGCCCTCCTTGCCAGGTGCGCTCCCCGCCCGTAACGACGCGGATACGGGGAGAACGGCGGTCACTCTGCGGCGCAGCATTACGCGCCGTGTGGCTTTCACATAAGGTGACCGAGTATGGATGACCAAGGACGCAACCCTTCCTCCACCCAGCCAATCCTGTATGTGCTCGATACCAATGTCCTGATTCACGATCCAAACGCATTGCTCAACTTCGAGGAGCACCATGTCGCCATTCCGATGACGGTGCTGGAGGAACTCGACAAACTCAAGACCGGCAAGCACACCATCGCCGCCGAATGCCGCCAGGCCATCCGCCTGATCGACCAGACCCTCGGTGATGCCTCGCCCAGCGATGTCGAACAGGGCGTGCCGATCCAGCGTGGCAAGGGCGGGCCGAAAGGCTTCCTGTCGATCCTGATGAGCCCGCGCAACGAACCGAACCGGCTGCTGCCGGAAAACCTCAACGACAACATCATCATCAACCAGCTCCTGGAACTGCGCAGCCGGCGTGCCGACCTTGACGTCGTGCTGGTAACCAAGGACATCAACATGCGCCTGAAGGCGCGTGCCTGTGGCATCGCTGCCGAGGACTACAGCACCGACCAACTGGTCGATGACGTGTCCTTGCTGTCCAAGGGCTACCACTCGGTGACGGGTTCGTTCTGGGACCGGGTCAGCAAGGTCGAGACCCGCCAGGAGCGCGGCCGTACCTGGCATCGGGTGCAGCTGACCGACAACCTGCCGGCGGTGCACGTCAACGAGTTCATCATCGATGAACAGGGCTTCGTCGGCTGGATCAAGGGCATCCGTGAAGACGAGCTGCTGTTGCTTGACCTGCACCAGGAGCCTTTGCTGCACCAGGAAGCCTGGGGCCTGAAACCGCGCGACATCCACCAGAGCCTGGCATTGTTCGCACTGCTCGACCCGGATATCCACCTGGTCAACCTCACCGGCGCCGCAGGCTCCGGCAAGACCATCCTGGCACTCGCTGCAGCCATCGAACAGACCATGGTCAGCAAGCGCTACCGGCGCATCATCGCCACGCGCAGCGTGCAGGGGCTGGACCAGGAAATCGGCTTCCTGCCGGGCACCGAGGCCGAGAAGATGGAACCCTGGCTGGGCGCCATCACCGACAACCTCGAAGCCCTGCACATGGATGACGAGAGCACCCACGGCAGCGTGGAATACATCCTCGAGCGGGTACCGCTGCAGTTCAAGTCACTGAACTACATTCGCGGCCGCAGCTTCCAGCAGAGCCTGATCCTGATCGACGAGTGCCAGAACCTTACCCCGCACCAGATGAAAACCATCATCACCCGTGCCGGGGCCGGGTCGAAGGTGGTCTGCCTGGGCAACCTGGCGCAGATCGACACCCCTTATCTGTCGGCCACCAGCTCTGGCCTTACGTACCTCACCGAACGCTTCAAGGACTTCCCCCACGGCGTTCACATCACCCTGCAGGGCGTGCCACGCTCGGTGCTGGCCGAGTACGCCGAGTCGCATCTGTAACCCCACCGCCGGGCGGTTCGCCGCCCGGCCTTTGCCTGTTCATTGTGTGCTCCTATAGGTGCCAAGCGTACTGGCCCGACACATTCCCCTGCTCAAACCTGACCTACAGGTTTACACTCTTTGTTCCCTTCACAGGAGCAGAGCAGTGCTGACTCATCTCGATTCCCAGGGGCGCGCCAACATGGTCGACGTCACTGAAAAAGCCGTGACGGCGCGCGAGGCCGTGGCCGAGGCGCGGGTGCGCATGTTGCCGCAGACCTTGCAGATGATCGTCGATGGCGAACACCCCAAGGGCGACGTGTTCGCCGTGGCGCGCATCGCCGGTATCCAGGCGGCGAAGAAGACCAGCGACCTGATCCCGCTGTGCCATCCCTTGATGCTCACCAGTGTCAAGGTCGAGCTCACCGCCGAAGGCGCTGATGCGGTGCGCATCGTTGCCCGTTGCAAGCTGGCCGGGCAGACCGGTGTGGAAATGGAAGCGCTGACCGCCGCCAGCGTTGCGGCGCTGACGATCTATGACATGTGCAAGGCCGTGGACAAAGGCATGGTGATCGAGCAGGTACGCCTGCTGGAGAAGCTCGGCGGCAAGAGCGGCCATTACCAGGTGGAGGCGTGATGAAGGTCCAGGTGGTGTATTTCGCCCGTTATCGTGAATTGCTGGGGGTCGATGGCGAGCCGCTCGAAGGGGCCTTCGCGACCCTTGACGACGTGCGCCAGGCCTTGGTGGCCAAGGGCGGGCAATACGAGGTGCTGGCCGAGCAGAACCTGATGTGTGCACGCAACCAGGATCTGTGCAAGCTGGCCGAGCCGGTGGAGGAGGGTGACGAAGTGGCGTTCTTCCCGCCGGTCACGGGAGGTTGAGCATGGGCGTTCGAGTACAGGAGCAGGCCTTCGATCCGGGCCTTGAGGTCAATGCGATGCACGCGGCCAACGTCGGTGTGGGCGCGGTGGTGGGGTTTGTCGGCTATGTGCGGGATTTCAACGACGGCCGGGAAGTGGCGGGGATGTTCCTCGAGCATTACCCAGGCATGACCGAGAAAGCGTTGGCCAAGATCGTCGTCGAGGCCGAGCAGCGCTGGCCGCTGCTCAAGGTCGAGGTGCTGCACCGCATCGGTGCGCTGGAGCCGGGTGAACCGATCGTCTTTGTCGGCGTGGCCAGCGCCCACCGTCAGGCGGCGTTTGATGCCTGCAATTTCATCATGGACTACCTCAAGACCCGGGCGCCGTTCTGGAAGAAAGAGAGCACCCAGGATGGGCCGCGTTGGGTCGAAGGCCGACAAAGCGATCAGGACGCCGCCGGCCGCTGGTAAACCTGCCGAGGCACGGGCGGGCCGGATGCGTTCGCCCTCGCCGCACGTTGTAGTGGGTAGTTGAGTTTCTATACAAAAAAGTCCAGTATGGAATCATAAGTACAAAATGATTCCAGGCAGCCTTGCGCCTGTCACTTTTCCTCTGTCTTGCACCACACCTCCAATAACGAGCGAGAGAGATCCCCATGAGAAAGCTCACCCTGATCAGTGGTCTGGCCCTGGGCCTGTTGGCCGGCAGCAACCTGTACGCTGCCGAGAACGTCCTGCGTATCGGTATCGAGGCCGCCTACCCGCCGTTTGCCTCGAAAAACGACAAGGGCGAAATCGTGGGCTTCGACTACGAGATCGGCAATGCCCTGTGCGCGCAGATGAAGGTCAAGTGTGTCTGGCACGAAGTCGAGTTCGACGGGCTGATCCCCTCGTTGAAGGTCAGGAAGATCGATGCGGCCTTGTCGTCGATGACCATCACCAAAGAGCGCAAGCAATCGGTGGACTTCACCCACAAGTACTACTTCACGTCATCGCGTCTGGTGATGAAGAAAGGGGCAGTGGTCGATGACCAATACCAGAGCCTCAAGGGCAAGACCATCGGCGTGCAGCGTGCCACCACCACCGACCGCTATGCCACCGAAGTGCTCGAGCCGATGGGGGTGAAGGTCAACCGCTACAGCAACAACGAGGAGATCTATATGGACCTGGCGTCCGGGCGTGTGGATGCCATTTTTGCCGATACCATTCCCCTGGAGGACTTCCTGTCGATGCCTCGTGGCGCCGACTTTGCCTTCGTAGGGCCGGAGCTGAAGGACCCCAAGTACGTCGGTGAAGGTGCCGGGATCGCAGTGCGCAAAGGCAACACCGAATTGGTGAGCCAGCTCAATAGCGCCATCGATGCCATTCGTGCCAACGGCGAATACCAGAAGATCCAGGCCAAGTACTTCAAATCGGATATCTACGGCGACTGAAACAGTGCGTAGGGGGTAATGCCAGTCAGTTAAGCCTTATCGGCTGCATTTGGGGCCTTAACTGACAGGCATTCGCGTAGGGGCTTAGGCAATCGTCAAGGGACGCCTGAACCGCTCAGGCCTTGAGTTCCTTCAGGTGCTTGTACACCGTCGCCCGTCCCATTCCCAGCACGTTGGCCACGTAGTTGGCCGCGCTCTTGCCCTTGAAGGCGCCCTCGGCATGCAGGGCCAGGACCAGCTCGCGCTTGTGATCGCGGGTCAGCAGGTTGAGGCTCAACTGACGTTGGCGCAGCCAGCCGTTGAGGAAGGTGTTGATGCGTTCCTGCCAGTCGTCGCGAAACAGCGCGTCGGGCTGGGGAATCAATCGGCTGGGCGAAAGGAACAGGTCCAACGCCGCCTTGGCGTTCTCGAACAACGAGATATTCAGGTTGATGCACAGCATTGCCAGGGGCGTGCCTGTGGCATCGCGCAATACGGTGCTCAACGAGCGGATCTTCTGCCCGTCCCAGTTGAGTTTTTCGTAGGGGCCGATGTTGGTTTCATCGGTGCCGTGTTCGAGCATGTCTTCCAGGGCCGCATCGTCGCCAATCTCGCGCTTGGACAGGTTGTTGGCGATGTAATCGATCTTCTGTGTGCGCAGGTCGTGCAGCACCACTTCGGCATGGGGGAAGAACAGAGTGGCGATGGCATCGGCGATGGCCCGGTAGTTGTCCAGGGCCGGGTCAGGGCGAGGGGATGGCATTGAGGCAGGCTCCAGGTTGTGTCAGCGCCCTACGGCCAGGGCGCAGCGAGTGTGCCGCAATCGCGGCGGCGCGTCATCCCGACAGGCGCGCCGGGGACAGCATGGCGGCCGTCAGGCCAAAGCCATGCAGGTGTTCCGGTAGCGCCTCGCCACGCACCAGAGCCGCGCTGGCCTGGCCCATGGCGGGTGAGGTCTGGATGCCGTAGCCGCCCTGGCCCGCGACCCAGAACAGCCCAGGTACCTGCGGGTCGAAGCCGGCGACCAGGTCGCCGTCGGCAACGAAACTGCGCAGCCCGGCCCAGGTGCGGGTAGGGCGGCGGATGCGCAGGGTGGTGGCTTCCTCGATCTGGTAGATACCCAGGGCGATGTCGAGCTCTTCGGGCTGTACATCGTGCGGTTCCACTGGGTCGGCATTGGCGGGAGAGCCAAGGAGCATGCCGGCATCCGGCTTCATGTAGAAGGACTCATCGAGGCTGACCAGCATCGGCCAGTGGCGGCAGTCGACGCCCTCGGGGGCAGCGAAGATGAAGGCAGCGCGGCGCTTGGGTTGCAGGCCGAGGGGGCGAGCGCCGGCCAACATCCCGATGTGGTCCGCCCAGGCGCCCGCGGCGTTGATCAGCACGGGCGCGCTGAAATTGCCGTGGTTGGTATGCACCTGCCACAGCCCTTGGGCGTCACGCTCTACACGTCGTACCTCGCAATCGCTGCGCACCTCGCCCTGCTGCCGGCGAATGCCCCGCAGGTAGCCTTGGTGCAGGGCATCGGTGTCGATGTCGCTGGCGCTCGGGTCGTAGAGGGCGCCATGGACCCTGTCCCAACGCAGCACTGGCAGACGGGCGCAGGCCTGGTCGGCATCGAGCAGCTCGAACTCGGGCACGCAGGCCTTGGCGCTGAGGTACTGGCGTTGCAGTTCGGTGGGGTCGCCGTTGAAGTCCACGGTCATCTCACCGCGCGGGGTGAGCAGTGGGTGCTCGGCGAAGCCACTGGGCGGATGATCGAAGAAGGCGCGGCTGGCGAGGGTCAGGGCACGTACCTGCGGCGTGCCATAGGCGGCAGTGTAGAGCGCCGCCGAACGGCCGGTGGAGTGATAGCCGGGCTGGGATTCGCGCTCGAGCACAAGCACGCGGCCATGGGCCGCGAGCCAGTAGCCGGTGGAGGCACCGGCGATACCCGCGCCCACGATGATGTAGTCGGCAGTCTGCATGCTGTTCTCCTCAGGCTTCGCGCAGCAGCTGGTACAGGGCATTGGCCAGGGCAATGTCCTCCAGGCCCAGTCCGATGGAGCGGAAGAAGGCATGGCGTTGGTAGGCGGGTACGGGGGCCTTGCCACTGAGCAGTTGCGGCAGGTCGCCGACGATCGCGTCTGCCTGCCACCCCAACTGCTCGGCGGCGATGCGCATTTCGCCCGCGCTGGCGGGGGTGGTTACCCGGTAATCGCAGTAGATATCCATCTCGGCCAGGCAGGCTGGCGGGATTTCATGGGCGCGCACGGCATTGGTGCTGATCGAGGTGATCAGCGCAGGTTTGCTCAGCGTGCGTGGGTCGATGACTGGCACGGCCGAGGAGGTGCAGAGCATGATCACGTCGGCATCGTCCAGGGCCTGCTCCAGGTTTTCCATCAGTTGCAGGCGGCTGTCGAGGCCGGCCAGTTGTTCGCGTTGCCCCGCGCTCTGCTGGCGCAGGCTGGGGGAATACAGGCGAATGTCCTGCCAGTCGCGCAGGCCGCGTACGTAGTGCAGGTGAGCGCGGGCGATCGGGCCGCTGCCGATTATCGTCAGGCGACGGGCATGGCCTGGGGCCAGCGCGTCGATGGCCACGGCAGTGGTGGCGGCAGTGCGTGCGGTGGTCAGTTCACCGGCGTCGCAGAGCATCAGAGGTTGACCGTTGTCCATGGACATCAGCAGGGTCCAGGCGGTGACCAGGGGGCCTTGGTCACGGACGATGTAGGGCGAGGTTTTTACCCCATAGACCCCCTCGGTGGCCAACACGCCGCCATAGTTGATGAAGTCGCCCCGGCCAGCCGGAAACTCCACCAGTTGTTGGGGTGGCTGTACCGCCTGGCCGCTGGCCAGGTCTCGGAACAGGTTACGCAGGATGTGCGGGACATCCACCTGGGCGAGCAACTGGCGGGCGTGTTGTTGATCGACGACGAGGGGCGCGGTCATGCGAAGCTCCAGATAAACTATTTTTTCCATTATGGACTTTTTGTTTATTTGGACAATATCGCGGGCGCAAAAAGGTTGGGATGCAGCGCAGCACCAGAAAGGGAGGGGCAAAAGAGGAGGGGCGAGGCGTTGCCCAGAGAACAGGCACTGCGGCTCGGCGCAGTGCCTGTGGGAGCGGTCTTGCCGGGGGGCGGACCGTTCGGGAAGGGGCACAAGGTGCCCCAAGGTATGGCATCAGTGATGCTTGCGCGGTACCGCCTTCAGCAGCTCGTCCGGCGGCATTTCGCACTTGATCTTGCGCCCCAGCAGCTCCTCGATGGCCGGCAGCTGGTAGGCGTCGTCCTCGCCCGCGAAACTGATCGACACGCCATTGGTGCCGGCCCGGCCCGTGCGGCCGATGCGGTGCACGTAGTCGTCCGGGTCTTCCGGCAGGGTGAAGTTGATCACGTGGCTGATGCCATCGATGTGAATGCCGCGGCCGGCCACGTCGGTGGCCACCAGCACGGCGATGCGGCCTTCACGGAAGCTTTCCAGGGTGCGGATGCGCTTGTGCTGCGGCACGTCGCCTGACAGCTGGGCGGCGTTGATGCCGTCGCGCACCAGGCGCTCCTCGACCCGCCGCACTTCGTCCTTGCGGTTGGCGAAGACCATCACCCGTTCCCACTTGTTCTGGGTCACCAGGTTGTACAGCAGCTTGTACTTGTCACTCGAGGCCACGGCATAGACGTGTTGCTCGACCGTTTCGCTGGCCACGTTCTCCGGCTCGATCTCGACGATGGCCGGGTTGGTGGTCCACTGCTTGGCCAGGTTCATTACATCATCGGTGAAGGTGGCCGAAAACAGCAGCGTCTGGCGTTCGCTCTTGGGTGGGGTCTGGCGGATGATCTGGCGCACCTGCGGGATGAAGCCCATGTCGAGCATGCGGTCGGCTTCGTCCAGCACCAGTACCTCGACCATGTCCAGGTGCACCTCGCCGCGCTGGTGGAAGTCCAGCAGGCGGCCCGGGGTGGCCACCAGGATGTCGCAATGGCGCGCTTCCAGTGCCTTGAGCTGCTTGTCGAAGTCCATGCCGCCCACGAACGTCATCACGTTCAGGCCGCTGTACTTGGTCAAGGCCATGGCGTCCTTGGCGATCTGCACCACCAGCTCTCGGGTCGGCGCGATGATCAGCGCACGCGGCTCACCCATGTAGCGCTCTTTGGGCGGTGGGGTCTGCTGCAGCTGAGAGATGATCGAGATCAGGAACGCCGCGGTCTTGCCGGTGCCTGTCTGGGCCCGGCCGATAGCGTCCTTGCCACGCAGGGTATGGCCCAGTACCTGGGCCTGGATCGGTGTGCAGTAGGGGAAGCCCAGGTCGTGGATGGCATGCATCAGCTCGTTGGACAGCTTGAAGTCATGGAAGCGGGTCTTGCCTTCCTGGGGCTCGACCACGAAGTCTTCCGGCTTCCACAGGCTGGCCTGGGGCTTTGGCTTGCGCTCGCGGCGCGGCTTGTCCTTGGCTGCGGGTTTGTCTGCGCGCGGGGCGGCTGCCGGTGCTGGCGTTTCGACAGGTTGCACGGCCGCTGTCGGCGGCTCTGCCGCGGGCGGAGGGGTAATCACGTTGGCAACGGGCGCGACGGCCTGCGGGGCAGCGTCGGGCTTGCCGAATATTTTCTTGAGTGCCTTGAGCACGATCGTCTCGTCAACTGGTTAAGGAGTGTACGCCGGGCAGTGTAATGCAAGAACCGGGCGCGGCGTAGTGGAGTGCGCTGACAACTACAGGCGAACCCTGCTTATTGCAGCTGCTTGCCCAGCCAGTCGTGGATATCGCCGAGTTCCTCGACCACCACTTCGTGTTCCATCGGGTATTCATGCCAGCGGGCGGCGACACCCCAGCTGTTCAGGTATTCGAAGGCGGTACGGCCCATGGAGGGGATCACCACCGGGTCGTGCACACCATGCAGGCACAGGGCTGGGGTACGTTGCTGGCAGGCGCTCAGCTGGTGGGTGTCACTGAAGGTCGGGGCGTAGGTAGACAGCGCGATCACGCCACCCAGCGCCTCTTGCCACTTTATATAGGCTGTGTGCAGGACCACGGCGCCGCCTTGGGAAAAACCGGCCAGGAAGATTCGGGTCAGGTCGATGCCCTTGGCCCGTTCCGCTTCGATCAGGCCGATGATCTGCTCGGCCGACTCCTCCAGTTGCACCTCGTCGATCGCGCGTGCCGGGGTCATGGCCTTGATGTCGTACCAACTGGGCATGGCGTAGCCGCCATTGATGGTCACCGGCCGGGTGGGTGCCTGGGGCATGACGAAGCGGGTGCTGAGCAGGCGCTCCTGCATGAATTCGGCCACAGGTAGGAAGTCGTAACGATCGGCCCCCAGGCCGTGCAACCAGATCACACAGGCGTCGGCGGTGTTCTGGGGTTCGAGGATCAACGGGTTGGTCATGGCTGCTCCGAAAGTGTGCGCACGCGCAGGTTCTTGTGCGTGAAAAGAAGGCGTGCATGGGTAATGCCACAAGAAGATGTCGCAACTCTACAACTTTTCCGGCTTGACGACCGCTTAAACGCTTAAGCGCGCGACTGTGGTACGCCCTTTGCTACGGATCAACCGATGCGAGGGGAGAGGCCGGCGACGGTAACACCCCTGTGCGGAGAGTAAGGCTGTCATCAGAACAGCTCATTGCGCCATTGACCCAATAACAAGCCAACCAGGGTCGGATGCGCCTCATAAGGGTGCGGTGCAATTCCGGCTCGATACAACAAGAGCGATTGGAGGTTGTGAATGAAGATGTTGAAAACCACCCTGGCAGTCCTGACCGCTGCCGCTGCGCTGGGCGCCACCAGTTTCGCCCAGGCCGGCGCCACCCTCGATGCGGTCAAGAAGAAGGGCTTCGTCCAGTGTGGCGTGAGTGACGGCCTCCCGGGCTTCTCGGTACCGGATAGCACCGGCAAGATCGTCGGTATCGACGCCGATGTATGCCGCGCCGTGGCGGCGGCGGTGTTCGGTGACGCCACCAAGGTCAAGTTCAGCCAGCTCAACGCCAAGGAACGCTTCACCGCGCTGCAGTCGGGCGAAGTCGACGTGCTGTCGCGCAACACCACCTGGACCAGTTCGCGCGATGCCGGCATGGGCCTGGTGTTCGCCGGTGTCACCTACTACGACGGCGTCGGTTTCCTGGTCAACAAGAAACTGGGCGTCTCCAGCGCCAAGGAGCTCGACGGCGCGACCATCTGCATCCAGGCCGGTACCACCACCGAGCTGAACGTCTCGGACTTTTTCCGCGCCAATGGCCTGAAGTACACCCCCATCACCTTCGACACCTCCGACGAAAGCGCCAAGTCGCTGGAGTCCGGCCGTTGCGACGTGCTGACATCGGACAAGTCGCAGCTGTTCGCCCAGCGCTCGAAGCTGGCCGCACCGAGCGAATACGTGGTCCTGCCGGAAACCATCTCCAAGGAGCCGCTGGGCCCGGTGGTGCGCAAGGGCGACGAGGAGTGGTTCAGCATCGTCAAGTGGACGCTCTTCGCCATGCTCAACGCCGAGGAGGCGGGCATCACCTCGAAGAACGTCGAAGCCGAGGCCAAGTCCACCAAGAACCCCGACGTCGCCCGCCTGCTGGGCACCGACGGCGAATATGGCAAGGACCTGAAGCTGCCCAAGGACTGGGTGGTGCAGATCGTCAAGCAGGTAGGCAACTATGGCGAAGTGTTCGAGAAGAACCTGGGCCAGAGCACCGACCTGAAGATCGACCGTGGCATGAACGCTCTGTGGAACAACGGCGGCATCCAGTACGCGCCTCCAGTGCGCTGATGGCTGCACCCTGCGGCGGCATCCCGCCGCCGCAGGTTGTTCGATCCCATCCTTGCGGGGCATTTCATGCAAAATCGAATCGGCGCGCAGAAGGGGTTTTCCCTGAGCGATCCACGTGTGCGCGCGTGGCTGTTCCAGGTGGTCACGGTGGTGTTCGTGGTCGGCCTGGGCTGGTACCTGTTCCATAACACCCAGGCCAACCTGCAACACCGGGGCATCACCTCGGGCTTCGACTTCCTCGAGCGCAGTGCGGGCTTCGGCATCGCCCAGCACCTGATTCCCTACGTGGAGTCGGACAGCTATGCCCGGGTATTCGTCATCGGCCTGCTCAACACCCTGCTGGTGACCTTCATCGGCATCATCCTGGCCACGGTGCTGGGCTTCGTCATCGGCGTGGCGCGGCTGTCGCCGAACTGGATGATCAGCAAGCTGGCGACCGTGTACGTGGAAACCTTCCGCAACATCCCGCCGCTGCTGCAGATCCTGTTCTGGTATTTCGCCGTGTTCCTCACCCTGCCGGGGCCGCGGGGCAGCATCAACCTCGACGACACCTTCTTCATCAGCAACCGTGGCCTGAACATGCCCGGTGCGACCTTGGCCGAAGGCTTCTGGCCGTTCGTGCTGGCGCTGGTGCTGGCGGTGCTCGCCATCGTGCTCATGGTGCGCCTGGCCAACAAGCGGTTCGACGAGACTGGCGAGCCGTTCCACAAGTTCTGGGTGGGGCTTTTGATGTTCATCGGCATCCCTGGGATCTGCGTGCTGCTGTTCGGCAGCCCGGTGCACTGGGAGGTGCCACAGCTCAAAGGCTTCAATTTCGTCGGCGGCTGGGTGCTGATCCCCGAGCTGCTGGCATTGACCCTGGCGCTGACCATCTACACCGCAGCGTTCATCGCCGAGATCGTGCGCTCGGGCATCCGCTCGGTCAGCCATGGCCAGACCGAGGCCGCGCGTTCGCTGGGCCTGCGCGAGGGGCCGACCCTGCGCAAGGTGATCATCCCCCAGGCCTTGCGGGTGATCGTGCCGCCGCTGACCAGCCAGTACCTGAACCTGGCGAAGAACTCATCTCTGGCGGCCGGCATCGGCTACCCGGAGATGGTCTCGCTGTTCGCCGGTACCGTGCTCAACCAGACCGGCCAGGCCATCGAGGTGATCGCCATCACCATGAGTGTCTATCTCGCCATCAGCCTCAGCATTTCGCTGCTGATGAACTGGTACAACAAGCGCATCGCGCTGATCGAGCGGTGAGGGTACGCCTGTGACAGCCCATGTTTTCAAACCCGACATGCCGCCACCGGTGAAGACCGTCGGCGCGCTCGCATGGATGCGTGCCAACCTGTTCTCCAACTGGCTCAACACCTTGTTGACCCTGTTCGCCCTGTACCTGGTCTGGCTCATCGTGCCACCGCTGGTGCAGTGGGCGTTCATCGATGCCAACTGGGTCGGTACCACCCGTGCCGACTGCACCCAGGAGGGCGCCTGCTGGGTGTTCATCCAGCAGCGCTTCGGCCAGTTCATGTATGGCTACTACCCGGTGGAGCTGCGCTGGCGGGTCGATCTGACCGTCTGGCTCGCCGTGCTCGGCGCCGCGCCGCTGTTCATCAAGCGCTTCCCGCGCAAGGTGGCCTACGGCCTGGGCTTCTTGGTGTCGTACCCGGTGCTGGCCTACACATTGCTGCATGGTGGTTACCTGGGCCTTGCCACAGTCTCCACCAGCCAATGGGGTGGCCTGATGCTGACCCTGGTGATCGCCACCGTCGGTATCGTCGGTGCCTTGCCGCTGGGCATCCTGCTGGCGCTGGGGCGGCGCTCCAACCTGCCGGCGGTGAAGGTGGTGTGCGTGACCTTCATCGAGTTCTGGCGTGGTGTGCCGCTGATCACCGTGCTGTTCATGTCTTCGGTGATGCTGCCGTTGTTCCTGCCCGAGGGCATGAGCTTCGACAAGCTGCTGCGGGCGATGATCGGGGTGATCCTGTTCCAGTCGGCCTACATCGCCGAGGTGGTTCGCGGTGGCCTGCAGGCCATTCCCAAGGGCCAGTACGAGGCGGCTGCGGCCATGGGCCTGGGTTACTGGCGGGCGATGGGGCTGGTGATCCTGCCCCAGGCGCTGAAGCTGGTGATCCCCGGCATCGTCAACACCTTCATCGCCCTGTTCAAGGACACCAGCCTGGTGATCATCATCGGCCTGTTCGACCTGCTCAACAGCGTCAAGCAGGCCGCCGCCGACCCGGCCTGGCTGGGCATGGCCACCGAGGGCTACGTGTTCGCTGCCCTGGTGTTCTGGGTTTTCTGTTTCGGTATGTCCCGCTACTCCATGCACCTGGAGCGCAAGCTGGACACTGGCCACAAGCGTTAGGAGTTTCGAAATGAGTGAAGCGAGCAAGCAGCCTGTCGGCCCCGAAGGCATCATCCAGATGCAGGGTGTGAACAAGTGGTATGGGCAGTTCCACGTGCTCAAGGACATCAACCTGAACGTGCGCCAGGGTGAACGTATCGTGCTGTGCGGGCCGTCGGGCTCGGGTAAGTCGACCACCATCCGCTGCCTCAACCGCCTGGAAGAGCACCAGCAGGGCCGTATCGTGGTCGATGGCGTGGAGCTGACCAATGACCTCAAGCAGATCGAGGCGATCCGCCGTGAGGTGGGCATGGTGTTCCAGCACTTCAACCTGTTCCCGCACCTGAGCATCCTGGAGAACTGCACCCTGGCGCCGATGTGGGTACGCAAGATGCCCCGGCGCAAGGCCGAGGAAATCGCCATGCACTACCTGGAGCGGGTGCGCATTCCCGAACAGGCGCACAAGTATCCGGGGCAGTTGTCCGGTGGCCAGCAACAGCGCGTGGCGATCGCCCGGGCGCTGTGCATGAAGCCCAAGATCATGCTGTTCGATGAACCGACCTCGGCCCTGGATCCGGAGATGGTCAAAGAGGTGCTCGATACCATGGTGGGCCTGGCCGAGGACGGCATGACCATGCTCTGTGTGACCCACGAGATGGGCTTTGCCCGGACGGTGGCGAACCGGGTGATCTTCATGGACAAGGGCGAGATCGTGGAACAGGCGGCGCCGGATGACTTCTTCGACCGGCCGCGCAGTGACCGGACCAAGTTGTTCCTCAGCCAGATCCTGCATTGATGTGTTGGGGCCGCGTTGCGGCCCTTTCGCGGCACAAGGCCGCTCCTACGGGAGACACGCGATTTCCTGCAGGCGCGGCCTTGTGCCGCGAAAGGGCTGCAAAGCAGCCCCTGGTTTACTTCTGTTCCTGCGACGCAACCGGCGCCGGTGGCGGCCGCAACCCCACTTCGGCGATCAGCTTGAGCTGTTCGCCATTGCGCATCACTTCGATGGAAATCTTCTCGTTGGGCTTGATCCGCGCCACCTGGTTCATCGACTTGCGTCCGTCGCCGGCCGGTTCGCCGTTGATGCTCAGGATCACGTCACCCAGCTGCAGGCCTGCACGTTGCGCCGGGCCGTCGCGGAAGATGCCTGCCACCACGATGCCCGGGCGGTCCTTCATGCCATAGGACTCGGCCAGTTCCTGGCTCAGCGGCTGCACCTCGATGCCCAGCCAGCCACGGATCACCTGGCCATGTTCGACGATCGACTTCATGACCTCCAACGCCAGCTTGACCGGGATGGCGAAACCGATGCCTTGGGAACCACCGGACTTGGAGAAGATCGCAGTGTTGATGCCGATCAGGTTGCCGTTGGCATCGATCAGCGCCCCGCCCGAGTTGCCCGGGTTGATCGCCGCGTCCGTCTGGATGAAGTCTTCGTAGTTGTTCAGGCCCAGCTGGTTGCGGCCGGTGGCGCTGATGATGCCCATGGTCACGGTCTGGCCGACGCCGAAGGGGTTGCCGATAGCCAGGGATACGTCGCCGATGTGGATGGTGTCGGAGCGGCCGATGGTGATGGCCGGCAGTTTCTTCAGGTCGATCTTCAAGACCGCGAGGTCGGTTTCCGGGTCGCTGCCGATCACCCGCGCAAGGGTTTCACGGCCGTCCTTGAGCGCCACCACGATCTGGTCGGCGCCGCTGGTCACGTGGTTGTTAGTCAGCAGGTAGCCTTCGGGGCTCATGATCACCGCCGAACCCAGGCTCGACTCCCAGCGCCGTTGCTTGGGCAGGTTGTCGCCGAAGAAGCGGCGGAACTGCGGGTCTTCGAACAGCGGGTGCGAACTCTTGTTCACCACCTTGGTGGTGTACAGGTTGGCCACGGCCGGGGCGGCCAGGGTCACGGCGTCGGCATAGGACACCGGCCCCTGCACGATGCGCGAGGTCTGGGGGGCCTGCTGCAGGTTGACGTCCTGGCTGGGCAGGCCGACCCATTCGGGAAAACGCTGGATGATCAGCATGGCGATCAGCACGCCGGTAAGCAGGGGCCATCCAAAAAAACGCAAAGCCTTGAGCATCGAATGAATCCTGGGAGTAGGGCAGGGGCCGGTGGCTACGCAGCGGGGAGCGAGCGCGCGCGATCATACACTGGTAGCAGCGCTCCTACACGGGGTGTATCGACCCTGTGGGAGCGGATTTACCCGCGACTGACGATGCCACGCACGGATCCCCAGGCGATTGCAGCCGGTTTCCCCGAAGCCGGCGACGGCCCATAATGGCGGCCATTATACGGGCGTTGCGCCCACCGAACGTGCAGATTTCGAGGAGATTTTCCATGGCCGTCGCCCTGAGCACCCTGGTGGAGGAAGCCGAGCGCTACCTGGCCAGCGCCAAGATCCAGGATTACTGCCCCAACGGCCTGCAGGTCGAGGGCCGGCCGCAGGTCAGCCGCATCGTCAGTGGTGTCACCGCCAGCCAGGCCTTGCTCGACGCCGCGGTCGAGGCCGAGGCCGACCTGGTGCTGGTGCATCACGGTTACTTCTGGAAAGGCGAGAATCCCTGCATCACCGGCATGAAGCAGCGCCGCCTCAAGACCCTGCTCAAGCATGACATCAGCCTGCTGGCTTATCACCTGCCGCTGGACCTGCACCCGGAGGTGGGCAACAACGTGCAGCTGGCTCGCCAGCTGGATATCACTGTCGAGGGGCTGCTGGACCCGGACAACCCCAAGGTGGTCGGCCTGGTGGGGTCGCTCGCCGAGCCGGTGTCGGCGCGTGATTTCGCTCGGCGGGTGCAGGAGGTCATGGGGCGCGAACCGCTGGTGATCGAGGGCGAGCAGATGATCCGTCGGGTGGGCTGGTGCACCGGCGGTGGGCAGGGGTACATCGACACCGCCATTGCTGCAGGGGTCGACCTGTTCTTGAGCGGCGAGGCGTCCGAGCAGACCTTCCACAGCGCCCGCGAGAACGGCATCAGCTTCATCGCCGCTGGCCACCACGCGACCGAGCGTTATGGCGTCCAGGCGCTGGGCGACTACCTGGCTCGGCGCTTTGCGCTGGAGCACCTGTTCATCGACTGCCCGAACCCGATCTGATTTCATCGGCCCAATCGCCGGCAAGCCGGCTCCCACAGATACGGCGGTGCCGCTGAAACCAGCGCAGGACCGGTGGGAGCCGGCTTGCCGGCGATTGGCGGGCCTCGATTCCCCCCCAAACCCCCAGTCATATCGTTAGATTCTTTCGGTCTATCCAGCCTCCTAAATAGAATCAAGTGCTGTGATACAGTGCCAGCCTCGAACACGGCCCGCTGGCCGTCCATAAGATCGTTTTTCGTGAGTAGCCATGGTCGACAAACTGACGCACTTGAAACAGCTGGAGGCGGAGAGCATCCACATCATCCGCGAGGTGGCCGCCGAGTTCGACAACCCGGTGATGCTGTACTCGATCGGCAAGGACTCCGCCGTGATGCTGCACCTGGCGCGCAAGGCCTTCTTCCCGGGCAAGCTGCCGTTCCCGGTGATGCACGTCGACACCCAGTGGAAATTCCAGGAGATGTACCGCTTCCGCGACAAGATGGTCGAGGAGATGGGCCTGGAACTGATCACTCACGTCAACCCCGAAGGCGTGGCCCAGGGCATCAACCCGTTCACTCATGGCAGCTCCAAGCACACCGACATCATGAAGACCCAGGGCCTGAAGCAGGCGCTGGACAAGTACGGCTTCGATGCCGCGTTCGGCGGCGCCCGCCGCGACGAGGAGAAGTCCCGGGCCAAGGAGCGCGTGTACTCCTTCCGCGACAGCAAGCACCGCTGGGACCCGAAGAACCAGCGCCCGGAGCTGTGGAACATCTACAACGGCAAGGTCAACAAGGGCGAGTCGATCCGCGTCTTCCCGCTGTCGAACTGGACCGAGCTGGACATCTGGCAGTACATCTATCTCGAAGGCATCCCGATCGTGCCGCTGTACTTCGCCGCCGAGCGCGAGGTCATCGAGAAGAACGGCACCCTGATCATGATCGACGACGAGCGCATCCTCGAGCACCTTACCGATGAGGAGAAGGCACGTATCGTCAAGAAGAAGGTGCGTTTCCGTACCCTCGGCTGCTACCCGTTGACGGGCGCGGTGGAGTCGGAGGCCGACAGCCTCACCGACATCATTCAGGAAATGCTCCTGACGCGCACTTCCGAGCGCCAGGGCCGTGTCATCGACCACGATGGCGCAGGCTCCATGGAAGACAAGAAACGTCAGGGCTATTTCTAATTCTCAGGGTTACTCCATGTCGCACCAATCCGATTTGATCAGCGAAGACATCGTCGCTTATCTGGCTCAGCACGAGCGCAAAGAACTGCTGCGGTTCCTCACCTGCGGCAACGTGGATGACGGTAAGAGCACCCTGATCGGGCGCCTGCTGCACGACTCCAAGATGATCTACGAGGACCACCTCGAGGCCATCACCCGCGACTCCAAGAAAGTCGGCACCACCGGCGAGGACGTGGACCTGGCGCTGCTGGTCGATGGCCTTCAGGCAGAGCGCGAGCAGGGCATCACCATCGATGTCGCCTACCGCTATTTCTCCACCGCCAAGCGCAAGTTCATCATCGCCGACACCCCAGGCCATGAGCAGTACACCCGCAACATGGCCACCGGTGCATCGACCTGCGACCTGGCGATCATCCTGGTCGATGCCCGCTACGGCGTGCAGACCCAGACCCGCCGGCACAGCTTCATCGCCTCGTTGCTGGGCATCAAGCACATCGTGGTCGCGGTCAACAAGATGGACCTGAAGAACTTCGACGAGCAGGTCTTCGAGTCGATCAAGGCCGACTACCTGAAGTTCGCCGAGGGCATCAACCTCAAGCCATCGAGCCTGCACTTCGTGCCGATGTCGGCGCTCAAGGGTGACAACGTGGTCAACCGCAGCGAGCGTTCGCCGTGGTACACCGGCCCTGCGCTGATGGAAATCCTCGAGACCGTGGAAGTGGCGGCCGATCGCAACTTCACCGACCTGCGCTTCCCGGTGCAGTACGTCAACCGCCCGAACCTGAACTTCCGCGGTTTCGCCGGCACCATCGCCAGCGGCATCGTGCACAAGGGTGACGAAGTGGTCGTGCTGCCGTCGGGCAAGAGCAGCCGGGTCAAGTCCATCGTTACCTTCGAAGGCGAGCTGGAAAACGCAGGGCCAGGCCAGGCCGTGACCCTGACCATGGAAGACGAGATCGACATTTCCCGTGGCGACCTGCTGGTGCATGCTGACAACGTCCCACCGGTGACCGACCAGTTCGACGCCATGCTGGTGTGGATGGCCGAGGAGCCGATGCTGCCGGGCAAGAAGTACGACATCAAGCGCGCCACCAGCTACGTGCCGGGCTCTATCGCCAGCATCACCCACAAGGTGGATGTGAATACCCTGGAGCAGGGCGCTGCCAGTGCGCTGCAACTGAACGAGATCGGCCGCGTCAAGGTCAGCCTGGACGCCGCGATCGCCCTGGACGGTTACGACAGCAACCGCACCACCGGCGCGTTTATCGTCATCGACCGCCTGACCAACGGCACCGTCGGCGCCGGCATGATCATCGCGCCGCCCGTATTGCCGCACGGCAGCACCGGCCACCATGGCAAGCTGGCTCACGTCTCCACCGAGGAACGTGCCCTGCGCTTCGGCCAGCAGCCGGCCACCGTGCTGTTCAGCGGCCTGTCCGGCGCGGGCAAGAGCACCCTGGCCTATGCCGTCGAACGCAAGTTGTTCGACATGGGCCGTGCGGTATACGTGCTCGACGGCCAGAACCTGCGCCATGACCTGAACAAGGGCCTGCCGCAGGACCGCGCCGGTCGTACCGAGAACTGGCGTCGTGCCGCCCATGTGGCACGCCAGTTCAACGAAGCCGGCATGCTGACCCTGGCCGCCTTCGTGGCGCCGGACGCCGAAGGCCGCGAGCAGGCCAAGGCACTGATCGGCAAGGAGCGCCTGGTCACCGTCTACGTGCAGGCATCGCCGATCGCCTGCCGTGAGCGCGACCCGCAAGGCCTCTATGCTGCTGGTGGCGACAACATCCCGGGCGAAAGCTTCCCGTACGATGTGCCGCTGGACGCGGACCTGGTGATCGACACCCAGGTCACCAGCGTCGAAGAAGGCGTCAAGCAGGTGCTGGATGTGCTGCGCAAACGCGGCGCGATCTGATCTGCGATGCGTCAATGGAAAACCCCGCTTCGGCGGGGTTTTCTTTTTTGCATTTGGCTGTTTTCCCCAGGGTGCTGTTGAAAAGCCAGCTTTTGCGCGTTGCCTCGCTGCGACATCGTTGCGCGGCAAATAAACAATCCGTGTAGGAAAATTCATGTCCCTCAAGAAAGTCGTCTCCATTGCGCTACTCGCTCTTTCCGGTACCGTTGCAAGCACTGCCTACGCCGACCTCGGCGCCAAGTGCTGCCCGTTCAGCGATGAGCGCTTGAAGACCAATGTCGAGACCCTGCTGGACTCGACCAACACCTTGACCAAGATCCATGGTGTGCGCTTCAAGTGGAAGGCGTCGGGGCGCGAGGACATCGGTGTCGTTGCGCAGAATGTGAAAGAGGTATACCCCGAGCTGGTGCATGAGAAGGATGGCCTGCTGACGGTCGATTACGAGAAGCTGGTGGGCCCGCTGATCGAGTCGGTACGTGAGCTGAACCAGCGTATCGAAGTGCTGGAAAAGGCCCAGGCCGCTCATCATTGACGTCCCGCGAGCCGGGCTGCGCTGTTAGAGCGAGAGCAGGCGCGTAGCGCCGATCTTGTGGGGGCGGGCAATGATCCTGTTGTTCCGCTCATGCATAGCACCCCGCCAAGGGGCTGCTATGCAGCCCATCGACAGGATCACACAACCCTCAAGGTGAGCGAGCTCCTTGTAGGAGCGGGCTTGTCCCGCGATGGGAGGCGTAGCGGGCCAACTGCTTGAATGTGCGCCCTTGAGCCAAGGCGGGTGTTCTTTTCTTATGGGCTGAATTTCAGCCACCTTTCTGCTTTCCAGGCCGTGTTACCCGCTTCAAGCTGTAGGGTCTTTGATCCATCGAAAATGCTCTTGATAATCCATCTGCCGCTCGCAGCCTTGCTTGTAGGGGTCCATATTGCACTGGAAATGGATATCTTGCTTGTCTGGGAGAATCATGGGCATTTCGCGCTGCATCCACATAACAAGAACATGGTCATCACTGCTAATTGCTTCATGGGGAGCCCGTAATCTATTTTTTTTGACTGGCCGTTTGTGCTCGATGAATTATTGTCGATTAAGGGCGCCCAGATCTGATTATTCTATGTGGGAAAAATCCTTCTGTGATGTAGGACGTTTTTCATTGATTAGGGCGGAAATTGACTCGGTTTTCAGGAGGGTGAGGCATGTAAGAGATGTAGAAGGATAAAGATATACCCAGAAATTTACCCTCCTGTCCCTAAGCCGCTCATTAATATACCGCATGACTTTCCATGACCAACAAATGATGGCCATGTGGCGTAGCCCCCAAGCTATAAGTTCTTTGTAGCTTGGCGGTCGTTATAGGGGATTAGATATGGGCTTCCGTCACCGGTATGACCCGCTTTTCCTTCACCGCCTTGTACGAAAAACTCGAATAGATCTCCTTCACACCCGGCAACCGCTGCAAGACTTCCCGGGTGAACTCCCCAAACGACTCCAAGTCCCGCGCCAATATCTCCAGGAGAAAGTCATACCGCCCAGAAATGTTGTGGCAAGACACGATCTCCGGGATCTCCAGCAATCGCTTTTCGAATGCCAGGGCCATTTCCTTGGTGTGCGAATCCATCATGATGCTGACGAAGGCCGTGACGCCGAAGCCCAGTGACTTGGGCGAAAGGATGGCCTGGTAGCCGGTGATATAGCCGTTGTCCTCAAGCAACTTGACGCGCCGCCAGCAGGGCGAGGTGGTCAGGGAAACCTGGTCGGCCAGTTCGGCGACGGTGAGGCGGGCGTTGTCTTGCAGGGCCGCGAGCAGGGCGCGGTCGGTGCGGTCCAGGGTCGAAGGCATGTCTTGCCCTCCTATTGTTGTGATTGTTGTTTTTATTCCAAAAAACCTGTGGGTGCGTGGGCGATTTTGGAAAAATACCCGCCGCCTGGTGGCATAAGCTTATAACAAACCACCAGAGGCTGTTGCCATGCGCGACTGCGATAACAAGACCGGTTTTTCCACGCGGGCCATCCACCATGGTTACGACCCGTTGTCCCATGGCGGCGCACTGGTGCCGCCGGTATACCAGACCGCGACCTACGCCTTCCCGACCGTCGAATACGGTGCTGCCTGTTTCGCCGGGGAGGAGAGCGGGCATTTCTACAGCCGCATCTCCAACCCGACCCTGGCCCTGCTCGAGCAGCGCATGGCGTCGTTGGAGGGCGGCGAGGCGGGCTTGGCGCTGGCGTCGGGGATGGGCGCCATCACCTCGACCCTATGGACCTTGCTGCGCCCGGGCGACGAGCTGATTGTCGGGCGCACCTTGTATGGCTGCACCTTCGCCTACCTGCACCACGGCATCGGCGAGTTCGGCGTGAAGATCCGCCACATCGACCTCAACGACGAAAGCGCCCTGAAGGCGGCCATCACGGCGAAAACACGGATGATCTATTTCGAAAGCCCGGCCAACCCCAACATGCAGTTGGTCGATATCGCAGCCGTGGCCGACGCGGTGCGCGGGCATGACATCCCTATCGTGGTCGACAACACCTATTGCACGCCCTACCTGCAGCGCCCGCTGGAGCTCGGCGCCGATCTGGTGGTGCATTCGGCCACCAAGTACCTGAGCGGCCATGGCGATATCACGGCAGGCCTGGTGGTGGGGCGCAAGGCGTTGATCGACCGAATCCGGCTGGAAGGGCTCAAGGACATGACCGGTGCGGTGCTCTCACCCCATGATGCCTCGCTGCTGATGCGTGGCATGAAGACCCTGACCCTGCGCATGGAGCGCCATTGCAGCAATGCCCAGCAACTGGCCGAGTACCTGGCGCGCCAGCCCCAGGTGGAACTGATCCACTATCCAGGCTTGCCTAGCTTCCCTCAGCATGCGCTGGCCCAGCGGCAGATGCGCCTGCCCGGTGGGATGATCGCCTTCGAACTCAAAGGCGGCATCGAGGCGGGGCGGCGGTTCATGAATGCGCTGCAACTGTTCAGCCGCGCCGTGAGCCTGGGCGACGCCGAGTCGTTGGCCCAGCACCCGGCGAGCATGACCCATTCCAGCTATACGCCGCAGGAGCGTGCCCACCATGGCATTTCCGAGGGCCTGGTGCGCCTGTCGGTGGGCCTGGAGGACATCGAGGACCTGGTCGCCGATATCGCCCAGGCGTTGAAGGCCTGTGCTTTCTCGGGGCAACGCTGAACGCTGTGGGACCGCGAAATCAGACAGTGATGCGTTTGTTCTGCGAAGGGGACACCCGATGGTGGCAATGATCAACCCGAACGAGCCATCCTCGGCTCAAGATGTCGACCTGGACAGCGACCCGGCCGAAACGGCTGAATGGTGCGATGCACTCGAATCCACGCTGGCCCATTGCGGCCCGGCGCGGGCACGCTACCTGTTGCAGCGCCTGCAGAGCCATGCCCTGGCGCTGGGCCTGGCGCGCGATGCCCTGCCGTTTTCCGCCTACCGCAACACCTTGCCGGTGGAGCAGCAGGGCGCCTATCCCGGTGATCTGGAACTGGACGAACGCATCACCGGCATCCTGCGCTGGAACGCCCTGGCCATGGTGGTGCGAGCCAATCACGCCTATGGGGACCTGGGTGGGCATATCGCCAGCTACGCTTCGGCTGCGGAGATCTTCGAGGTCGGCTTCCAGCATTTCTTCCGCGGCGAAGGCGGTGGAGAACAGCGCACCGGCGATCTGGTGTTCTTCCAGCCCCATTCGGCACCGGGCATCTATGCGCGTGCCTTTCTCGAAGGGCGCCTGAGCGAGGCGCAACTGGCCAACTATCGCCAGGAGGTCACTGGCAATGGCCTGTGCTCCTATCCACACCCCTGGCTGATGCCCGATTTCTGGCAATTTCCCACCGGCTCCATGGGCATCGGCCCGCTCAATGCAATCTACCAGGCGCGCTTCATGCGCTACCTGCAGCATCGCGGCCTGGCCGACACAGACTCGCGGCATGTCTGGGGCGTGTTCGGAGACGGCGAGATGGACGAGCCGGAATCCATCGCCGGCTTGACCCTGGCGGTGCGTGAGGGGCTGGACAACCTGACCTTCATCGTCAACTGCAACCTGCAGCGGCTGGATGGCCCGGTACGCGGCAACGGCCAGATCATCCAGGAACTCGAGGCACTGTTCAGTGGCGCCGGCTGGAATGTGATCAAGGTGCTCTGGGGCTCGGAATGGGACCCGCTGTTCGCCCGCGACCATGAGCACGTGCTGCTGCGCCAGCTGGCCGCGACGCCGGATGGGCAGTATCAGACCCTCGGCGCCAAGGACGGCACCTACAACCTCGAGCACTTCTTCAACCAGCACCCGGCCCTGCAGCGGCTGGTGGCGCACATGAGCGCCGAGCAGATCAACGCCCTCAAACGGGGTGGCCACGATTTTCGCAAGTTGCATGCGGCCTACGCTGCGGCCAAGGCCTGCAAGGGCCGGCCAACGGTGATCCTGGCCAAGACCAAGAAGGGCTACGGCATGAGCAGTGCCGGCGAATCAAGGATGACCGCGCACCAGGCCAAGAAGCTGGATGTCCAGGCGCTGCTGGCGTTTCGTGATCGCTTCCACCTGCCGTTATCGGACGAAGCGGTGGCGCAGTTGCGCTTCTATCGCCCGGCAGACGACAGCCCGGAAATGCTGTACCTGCACCAGCGCCGTGCGGCTCTCGGTGGGCCTTTGCCTGTACGGCGCAGCGATTGCCCCCGACTGCCGGTGCCTGACCTGGCAACCTTCGGCGACTTCGCCCTGCAGGCCCAGGGCAAGGAGATGTCCACCACCATGGCGGCGGTGCGCCTGCTTGGGCATTGGCTGAAGGCGCCAGGGTTGGGGCCGCGGGTAGTGCCCATCGTCGCGGACGAGGCGCGTACCTTCGGCATGGCCAGCCTGTTCCGGCAGATCGGCATCTACTCGTCCTGCGGGCAACGTTATGAGCCGGAGGATGCAGGTTCTCTGCTGACCTACCGGGAAGCCAGGGACGGTCAGTTGTTGGAGGAGGGCATCACCGAAGCTGGGGCGATTTCCTCGTGGGTGGCTGCGGCAACGTCCTATGCGGTGCATGGTGAGCCCATGCTGCCGGTGTACATCTACTATTCGATGTTCGGCTTCCAGCGGGTCGGCGACCTGATCTGGGCGGCCGCGGACCAGCGTGCTCGCGGCCTGTTGCTGGGCGCCACGGCCGGGCGTACCACCTTGGGTGGCGAAGGGCTGCAGCACCAAGACGGTTCGAGCCTGGTGATGGCGGCGCTGGTCCCCAATTGCAGAGCCTGGGACCCCTGCTTTGCCGGTGAGCTGGCGGTGATCCTCGACCATGCCGCCCGGCGCATGCTGGTGGAACAGCAGGACGAGTTCCATTACGTGGCGGTGATGAACGAAAACTACCCACAGCCTTCGCTCCCCGAGGGCAAGCATGCGGATGTGTTGCGCGGCATGTACCTGTTCGCCAGCCAGCACGCGCTGCAGTCGCGTGGCACGGTGCGGCTGCTGGGCTCGGGTGCAATCCTGCGCGAGGTCGTCGCCGCCAGTGAGCTGTTGGCCACCGAATGGCAGGTCGACAGCGAGGTGTTCAGCGTGACCAGCTACAGCGAACTGGCCCGCGAGGCGCGGGATGCGCAGCGTGCGTCGGTACGTGGGCACGGCGGTGGGCAGGAAAGCCATGTAAGCCGTTGCCTGGCCGGTGATGCGCCCGTGGTCGCGGCCAGCGACTATGCGCGGGCCTGGCCGCAGTTGATTGCCGAATATGTACAGGCGCCCTATATGACCCTCGGCACCGACGGCTTCGGGCGTAGCGACACCCGCCCGCAATTGCGGCGCTTCTTTGAGGTGGACCGGTACAGCGTGGTGATGGGAGCGTTGTACAGCCTGGTCGGGCAGGGGCGGTTGAGTGAGGAGGTGCTGGCGCAGGCGAGGGAGCGGTATGGAGTGGGCGAGCGTATGGCGCCCTGGTATTGCTGAGGCGAGGGCGTAGCCCGCCCGGCGGCATCAATGAAAAAGGCCTCTTGCGAGGCCTTTTCGATGTTCAGCGCTTGAGCCCGTAGCTCTCGTCGAGCATGCCCGGCGAGTTCGGTGCCTTGGGCGCGTAGTCGCGTGGTACCTCGGCGGTGTCCTTCGGCGGGGTCAGGCGGTCACGTGGGCCCTGCGCGGCTTCAGAGTGCAGCGCGGCCAGCAGGCGCTGGCGGGTCAGGTCATCCAGGGCCAGGCGGTTGGCACCGTCGGCCAGGTGGTCCTGTACGTCCTGGTAGCTCTGGGTCAGTTTCTTGACCAGGGCTGCAGTGCTGTTGAAGTGGGTGACCACTTCATTCTGGTAATTGTCGAAACGCTGCTGGATATCATCCAGCTGGCGCTGGGTATTGCTGGGCGCTGCGTTGGGCAGCAGGCGGGCCACGACGAAGCCGACCACCACGCCGACGACGAGGGCCAGGGTCGGCAACAACCAAACAAGGAGCGAGAGTTCCACGAGTCCTTCCTCTATAAACGGCTTTGCTTTACGTTAACGGCTCAGACCTGCGCTGTATACCGCGAGCGATCGCAAATCAGAACAGAATTCTTCAGCTAGACGAGTCGACCCTTCCCGAGGTCACGGAGTTGTGCCTTGCTTATCCGCGAAACCCCCTTGTTCATCGATGGTCCCTGCGGCCAGCTGGAAGCCTTGTACCTGGATGTGGCCGATGCCCGCGGTGCGGTGCTGATCTGCCACCCGAACCCGGTGCAGGGCGGTACCATGCTCAACAAGGTGGTCTCGACCCTGCAGCGCACTGCCCGCGATGCCGGCTACATCACCTTGCGCTTCAACTACCGTGGCGTGGGCCAGAGTGCTGGCAGCCATGACATGGGCGCCGGCGAAGTCGCCGATGCCGAGGCCGCCGCCACCTGGTTGCGTGCCAAGCATCCTGGCCTGCCGCTGGTGCTGATGGGCTTCTCGTTCGGCGGTTTCGTCGCCGCCAGCCTGGCCGGTCGCCTGGAGGTCGATGCCGTCGAGCTGCAGCATCTGTTCATGATTGCCCCGGCCGTGATGCGCCTGAGCGAGCAGTTCCCGCTGCCCCAGCGTTGCCCGCTGACCGTGGTGCAGCCGGAAACCGACGAAGTCGTCGACCCACAGCTGGTATACGACTGGTCCGACAAGCTGCCGCGCCCCCATGAGCTGCTGAAAGTGGCAGAATGCGGACACTTCTTCCATGGCAAGCTGACCGATCTGAAGGATCTGGTGCTGCCGCGTCTTTCGAACTGAGCCAAGCCTGATCAAGCGATAACCCATGACTACGCGCATCCTCACCGGTATCACCACCACCGGCACCCCGCACCTGGGCAACTACGCCGGCGCCATCCGCCCGGCGATCCTCGCCAGCCAGCAGCCCGGCGCCGACTCGTTCTACTTCCTGGCCGACTACCACGCCCTGATCAAGTGCGACGACCCGCTGCGTATCCAGCGCTCGCGCCTGGAAATCGCCGCCACCTGGCTGGCCGGCGGCCTGGACCCAGCCAAGGTCACCTTCTACCGCCAGTCCGATATCCCCGAGATCCCCGAGCTGACCTGGCTCCTGACCTGCGTGGCCGCCAAGGGCCTGCTCAACCGCGCCCATGCCTACAAGGCCTCCGTGGACAAGAACGTCGAGGCCGGCGAAGACCCGGACGCCGGCGTGACCATGGGGCTGTTCAGCTACCCGGTGCTGATGGCCGCCGACATCCTGATGTTCAATGCCCACAAGGTGCCGGTTGGCCGCGACCAGATTCAGCACGTGGAGATGGCCCGCGACATCGGCCAGCGCTTCAACCACCTGTTCGGCCAGGGCAAGGACTTCTTCGCCCTGCCGGAGGCTGTGATCGAGGAAAGCGTGGCCACCCTGCCGGGCCTGGATGGCCGCAAGATGTCCAAAAGCTATGACAACACCATCCCGTTGTTCACCAGCGCCAAGGACATGAAGGATGCGATCTCGCGCATCGTCACCGATTCCCGTGCCCCGGGCGAGCCGAAGGATCCGGACACCTCCCACCTGTTCACCCTATTCCAGGCCTTCTCCACCCCGGCGCAGTCGGCCGAGTTCCGCGAAGAGCTGCTGCAGGGCCTGGGTTGGGGCGAGGCCAAGCAGCGCCTGTTCCAGTTGCTCGACGGCCAGCTGGCCGGGCCTCGCGAGCAGTACCACCAGCTGATCGCTCGCCCTTCGGACCTGGAAGACATTCTCCTGGCTGGTGCCGCCAAGGCCCGCAAGATCGCCACGCCGTTCCTCGAGCAGCTGCGCGAAGCTGTTGGCCTGCGTTCCTTCCGCACCGCCGTGCAGGTGTCCACCGAAGTGAAGAAGAAGGCTGCCAAGAGCGCCCGCTTCGTCAGCTTCCGTGATGAAGACGGCAGCTTCCGCTTCCGCCTGCTGGCCGCCGATGGCGAGCAATTGCTGCTTTCGCGCCGCTTCGCCGATGGCAAGAGCGCCGGCGCCGTGAGCAAGCAGCTGCAGCAGGGCGGTGACGCCGATGTGCGCGTCGAAGGCCTGGGTTTCTCGCTCTGGCTGAACGGCGAGCAGGTTGCCGACGGGCCGCAGTTCGATAGCGTCGAGGCCCGTGATTCGGCCATCCAGAGCCTGCACGAGGCCTTGGCGCCGCAGCAGGGCTGAGGCAATTCGCCGCAACGCCAATTGCCATTATGCGGGCCTGTCGCTACAGTGACGGCCCGTTTTTTGTTGCCTCGCTAACGAATCATGACGCCCCTCGAACGATATCAAGCAGATCTGAAACGTCCCGACTTCTTCCATGATGCGGCGCAGGAAACTGCGGTGCGTCATCTGCAGCGCCTGTACGACGACCTGCTGGCGGCGCAGAACAACAAGCCGGGCGTGTTCGGCAAGCTGTTCGGCAGGAAGGAACAGGCGCCGGTCAAGGGCCTGTACTTCTGGGGTGGGGTAGGGCGAGGCAAGACCTACCTGGTCGACACCTTCTTCGAGGCGTTGCCCTTCAAGCAGAAGATGCGTACGCACTTCCACCGCTTCATGAAGCGTGTGCACGAAGAAATGAAGACCCTCAAGGGCGAGAAGAACCCGCTGACCATTATCGCCAAGCGCTTCTCCGAGGAAGCCAAGGTGATCTGCTTCGACGAGTTCTTCGTTTCCGACATCACCGATGCCATGATCCTCGGCACCTTGATGGAAGAGCTGTTCAAGAACGGCGTGACCCTGGTGGCGACGTCCAACATCGTCCCCGATGGCCTGTACAAGGACGGCCTGCAACGCGCGCGCTTCCTGCCGGCCATCGCCCTGATCAAGCAGAACACCGAAGTTGTCAACGTCGACAGCGGCGTCGACTATCGCTTGCGCCACCTGGAGCAGGCCGAGCTGTATCACTACCCGCTCGACGATGCCGCTCACGAGAGCCTGCGCCAGAGCTTCCGGGCATTGACACCCGAGTGCACCCAGGCGGTCGAGAACGACGTGCTGGTGATCGAGAACCGCGAGATCCAGGCCATCCGCACCTGCGACGACGTTGCCTGGTTCGACTTCCGCGCCCTGTGCGACGGCCCGCGCAGCCAGAACGACTACATCGAGCTGGGCAAGATCTTCCATGCCGTGCTGCTGAGCAATGTCGAGCAGATGGGGGTGACCACCGACGATATCGCCCGCCGTTTCATCAACATGGTCGACGAGTTCTACGACCGGAACGTGAAGCTGATCATCTCGGCAGAGGTGGAGCTCAAGGACCTGTACACGGGCGGGCGTCTGAGCTTCGAGTTCCAGCGCACCTTGAGCCGCCTGCTGGAGATGCAGTCCCACGAGTTCCTGTCCCGCGCGCACAAGCCTTGATTGGGTGAAAAGGGGTCGCTTCGCGGCCAATCGCCGGCAAGCCGGCTCCCACAAGTTCTGCGCTGGACTTGTGCGAGCCGGCTGGCCGGCGATTGGGGGGCGAAGCGGCCTTTTTTGTTTCAGGCTTCCTGCATGAACTGCTGCCGATACTGGTTCGGCGACAGTTCGGTATGCTGGCGGAACAACCGCGCAAAGAAGCTGGCATCGTCATAGCCCACTTCGTAGCTGATGGTCTTGATGCTCTTGCGGGTGCTCGAGAGCAAGCCCTTGGCCGTCTCGATGCGCAGGCGCTGCAGGTAGTGCAGGGGCTTGTCACCGGTGGCGCTCTGGAAGCGACGCATGAAGTTGCGAATGCTCATGCCGTGGTTGCGCGCCACGTCCTCGAACCGGAACTTGTCGGCGAAGTGCTCCTCCAGCCAGTGCTGGATCTGCAGGATGATCAGGTCCTGGTGCAGCTTCTGCCCGCCGAAACCCATGCGCCCCGGGGTATAGCTGCGCTGGACCTCGTAGAGAATGTCCCGTGCCACGGCGCGGGCGACGTTGGCGCCGCAGAAACGCTCGATCAGGTAGATGTACAGATCGCACGCCGAGGTGGAGCCGCCTGCGCAGTAAAGGTTGTCGGCATCGGTCAGGTGCTTGTCCTGGTTCAGGCGCACGTTCGGGAAGCGCTCGGCGAAGCTGTTGAAGAAGCGCCAGTAGGTGGTCGCCTCCTTGCCGTCGAGCAGGCCGGCCTCGGCGAGCCAGAACACGCCACTGGCCTCGCCACACAGCACGGCGCCGCGGGCGTGCTGTTCGCGCAACCACGGCAGGACCTGCGGGTAGCGTTGCTGCAAGATGTCGAAGTCTTCCCAGAACGCCGGGAGAATGATCACGTCGGCATCACCCAGGCCACCATCGACCGGCACCTGCACGTTGCTGAAACTGTCCACGGGTTTGGCGTCCGGGCTCACCAGGCTGATGTCGAACATCGGTTGCAGGCCCAGGCCCAATTGCTTGCTGTAGCGCAGGCTGGCCAGGTGGAAGAAGTCCTTGGCCTGCATGAGGGTCGAAGCGAACACCTTGTCGATGGCCAGGATGCTGACGCGCCGCAGCGACGCGGAGGGTTGGGTGAACATCATTGTCATTGTTCTTATAGGGTAGAGTGGTCAATCACCGGCTGGATCGTCTTATTTTTTGGCGGTTGTGTCTACCCTGGCATACCGCGCGGGTTCCTTGGCGGATATACCCGCTCCCACAAGTGCCCGACAGGCCAGAAGGGCAGCGAGGCCCAGTGGGAGCGGGTTTACCCGCGAAGAGGGCGGTACGGGGCTGCGCTCAAGGCGCCGGGTTGGGCTGCTCCTGATGGATCGCCTCGATGGCCGCGAGCAGTTCGTCGCTCAGGGTCAGGGCCAGGCTGTCCAGGTTGCTCTGCAATTGCTCCACGCTGGTGGCGCCGAGGATATTGCTGGTCACGAACGGTTGGCGGGTCACGAACGCCAAGGCCATCTGCGCCGGGTCCAGGCCATGGGCCCGGGCCAGTTGTACGTAGCGGCTGCAGGCCGCCACGGTCTGCGGGTTGGAGTAGCGGGCGAAGCGGCTGAACAGGGTCAGACGCGCACGCTCCGGCCGGGCACCGTCTTCGTACTTGCCCGAGAGCATGCCGAACGCCAGAGGCGAATAGGCCAACAGCCCGCACTGTTCACGGATCGCCACTTCCGCAAGGCCCACCTCGAAGCTGCGGTTGAGCAGGTTGTAGGGGTTCTGGATCGACACTGCTCGCGGCCACCCGCGGGTTTCGGCCAGGTGCAGGAACTTCATCGTGCCCCAGGGCGTTTCATTGGACAGGCCGATGTGGCGTATCTTGCCCGCGCGCACCTGCTCGTCGAGCACTTCCAAGGTTTCTTCCAGCGGCGTGAAGTGGTCGTGCGGCAGGTGCTGGTAGCCGAGCTTGCCGAAGAAGTTGGTGCTGCGCTCGGGCCAGTGCAGCTGGTACAGGTCGATGCGATCGGTGTGCAGGCGGCGCAGGCTCTCGTCCAGGGCGGCGACGATGTGCTGGCGGTTGTGCTTGAGCTGGCCATCGCGGATATGGCTGATGCCGTTGCCTGGGCCGGCCACTTTGCTGGCCAGGATCCAGTCGTCGCGATCGCCATGGCGGCGGAACCAGTTGCCGATGATGCGCTCGGTGGCAGCGTAGGTTTCCGGGCGCGGAGGCACCGGGTACATCTCGGCGGTATCGATGAAATTGACCCCACTGGCCTTGGCCAGGGCGATCTGGGCGAAGGCTTCGGCCTCGTCGTTCTGCTCGCCCCAGGTCATGGTCCCCAGGCACAGGGCGCTGACGTTGAGGTCGGTACGGCCGAGCTGGCGGTATTCCATCAGGCATCGTCTCCTTGCAAATGAAGCCATCAAATCAGGTTGAAATTTTTTGCGCAATCTGGATAATTCTGCCCCTCTCCGTGTGGCGGAAGTGATGCACCACCATGCAGGAGGAACCCTTGTCGAACATTGGACGCGCCGACCCGAGCCCCCAATAGCGTCCGTGTGCGGCTGCGCGCTTGCCCTTGGCAAGCTGTGCACTATCCAGTAAGATTCGCCGTCTATTTTTCGCTGGGCGGCCTCTGAGGCTTTAGAGAATGAAAACTTTTACTGCTAAACCGGAAACAGTAAAGCGCGACTGGTACGTAGTTGACGCCGCTGGTCAGACCCTGGGTCGTCTGGCTACCGAAATCGCTCGTCGCCTGCGTGGCAAGCACAAGCCAGAATACACCCCTCACGTTGACACCGGCGACTACATCGTCGTCATCAACGCCGAGCAGGTACGTGTCACTGGTGCCAAGACTTCGGACAAGATGTACTACTCCCACTCCGGTTTCCCAGGCGGCATCAAGGAAATCAGCTTCGAGAAGCTGATCGACAAAGCCCCTGAGCGTGTTATCGAAACTGCGGTCAAAGGCATGCTGCCGAAGAACCCGCTGGGTCGCGACATGTACCGCAAGCTGAAAGTGTACGCGGGTGCTGCTCACCCTCACACTGCTCAGCAGCCTCAAGAACTGAAGATCTAACGGGATAGTTCATTATGTCGGCGACTCAAAATTACGGCACTGGCCGTCGCAAGACCGCAACCGCTCGCGTTTTCCTGCGTCCGGGTACTGGTAACATCTCCATCAACAACCGTCCTCTGGACACCTTCTTCGGCCGCGAAACCGCTCGCATGGTTGTTCGCCAGCCGCTGGAGCTGACCGAGACCGTCGAGAAGTTCGACATCTACGTCACCGTCGCCGGTGGTGGTGTCAGCGGTCAGGCCGGTGCGATCCGTCACGGTATCACCCGTGCGCTGATGGAATACGACGAAACCCTGCGTGGCGCCCTGCGTCGTGCTGGCTACGTCACCCGCGACGCTCGTGAAGTCGAGCGTAAGAAAGTGGGTCTGCGTAAAGCGCGTAAGCGTCCTCAGTACTCCAAGCGTTAATACCGCTTCGGCAGTCGAAAAAAAGCCCGGTTCCATATTTGGAACCGGGCTTTTTTTATGTCTTGAACTAACCTGTCAGCATGTCAGTGACGACTTGCCGCATAGACACAGATCAAGCAAAGCGAGGGTTGCAGCCCGACCGGGGGGTAATCACCTTGTCAGTGTGTGGACTTGTTCCTTACCATTGCGGCCAATTTTTAGTGCCACAGACATTACTAAGTAGATGCCTGATCCAACAGGCCAAAGCAGCTGATGGGAGAGGACTGAATGAGCAATGACGGCGTCAACGCAGGCCGGCGCCGCTTCCTCGTAGCCGCCACATCCGTGGTAGGCGCAGCGGGGGCAGTGGGGGCTGCGGTACCGTTCGTGGGGTCATGGTTCCCCAGTGCCAAGGCGAAAGCCGCAGGTGCACCGGTGAAGGTCAATATCGCCAAGGTCGAGCCGGGTCAGCAGATGGTGGCTGAGTGGCGGGGGCAACCTGTTTTCATTGTGCGACGAACCGAGGAGATCCTCGGCAACCTGAAGAAGATCACCGGGGATTTGTCCGACCCCGAGTCCAAGTCGTCGGTGCAGCCGACCTATGTCGATCCGCAGAACCGCGCCATCAAACCCGAGATCCTCGTGCTGGTCGGTCTATGCACCCACCTGGGCTGCTCGCCCACGTTCCGTCCTGAAGTGGCGCCCGCCGACCTGGGGCCGAAATGGGTGGGGGGCTACTTCTGCCCCTGCCACGGTTCGCACTACGACCTGGCTGGTCGCGTCTACAAGGCGCAGCCGGCACCTCTCAACCTGCCAGTGCCTCCGCACTCGTACGAGTCGGATGACATCATCGTCATCGGCGTCGATCAGGAGAACGCATGATGAGCAAGTTCATGGACTGGATTGATGCTCGCTTCCCCGCTACCAAGATGTGGGAAGACCACCTGAGCAAGTATTACGCGCCCAAGAACTTCAACTTCTTCTACTTCTTCGGCTCCCTGGCCTTGTTGGTGCTGGTCAACCAGATCGTCACTGGCGTCTGGCTGACCATGAGTTTCACGCCGTCGGCCGAAGAGGCGTTCGCCTCGGTCGAATACATCATGCGCGACGTGGAGTACGGCTGGATCCTGCGCTACCTGCATTCCACCGGTGCTTCGGCGTTCTTCATCGTGGTGTACCTGCACATGTTCCGCGGGCTGCTCTATGGCTCGTACCAGAAGCCGCGCGAGCTGGTCTGGCTGTTCGGCATGCTGATCTACCTGGCACTGATGGCCGAGGCGTTCATGGGCTACCTGCTGCCCTGGGGCCAGATGTCCTACTGGGGCGCACAGGTGATCATCTCGCTGTTCGGTGCCATTCCGGTGATCGGCGACGACCTGACCCAGTGGATCCGTGGTGACTACCTGATCTCGGGCATCACCCTGAACCGCTTCTTCGCCCTGCACGTGATCGCCTTGCCGATCGTCATCCTGGGCCTGGTGGTGCTGCACATCCTGGCGCTGCATGAGGTGGGTTCCAACAACCCCGATGGCGTCGACATCAAGAAGAACAAGGACGAGAACGGCGTGCCGCTCGATGGCATTCCTTTCCACCCGTACTACACCGTGAAGGATATCGTCGGGGTGGTGGTGTTCCTGTTCGTGTTCTGCGCCGTGGTGTTCTTCTTCCCTGAAATGGGTGGCTACTTCCTGGAGAAACCGAACTTCGAGCAGGCGAACGCGTTCAAGACCCCCGAGCACATCGCGCCGGTATGGTACTTCACGCCGTTCTACGCGATCCTGCGTGCCGTCCCTGACAAGCTGTTCGGCGTCATCGCCATGGGCGCCGCCATTGCCGTACTGTTCGTGTTGCCCTGGCTTGACCGCAGCCCCGTGCGCTCCATGCGCTACAAGGGCTGGCTGAGCAAGATCTTCCTGCTCGTGTTCTGCGTGGCCTTCATGATCCTGGGTGTGCTGGGCGTACTGGCGCCGACGCCGGGTCGGACCTTGCTGTCGCAGGTCTGCACCGTGCTGTATTTCGCCTACTTCCTCCTGATGCCGTTCTACACCAGGCTCGAGAAGACCAAACCGGTTCCGGAAAGGGTGACTGGCTGATGAAAAAGCTAATAGCAGTATTGTTCCTGGCAGTGATGCCCGCCTTGTCCTTTGCCGCCAGCGAGCACGGCCCGGTGCTGGACAAGGTCGATATCGACCTCACCGACAAGGCCGCCATGCAGGACGGTGCGCGTACCTTCGCCAACTATTGCATGGGGTGCCATAGCGCCAAGTTCCAGCGTTACGAGCGGGTCGCCGACGACCTGGACATCCCGCACGAGCTGATGCTCGAGAAGCTGGTGTTCACCGGGGCCAAGATTGGCGACCACATGAAGATCGGCATGCAGCCCGACGATGCCAAGACCTGGTTCGGTGCGGCGCCGCCGGACCTCACCCTGGTCGCCCGCGTGCGCGGCACCGACTGGCTGTACACCTACCTGCGCAGCTTCTATGAGGACAAGTCGCGTCCTTATGGGGTGAACAACAAGGTGTTCCCGAACGTCGGCATGCCTAACGTGCTGGTGGGCTTGCAAGGCAACCAGGTGATCGGCTGCAAGCAAGTGCAGACTGTGGTCGACGGCAAGAAGCAATTCGACCCGCTGACCGGCAGCCCATTGACCCATGAAGCCTGTGACCAGCTGACCATCGAGCCGAATTCCGGTACCCTGACGACCGAGCAGTTCGACGAGAAGGTCAAGAACCTGGTGACCTTCCTGGCCTATTCGGCCAACCCGGTCAAACTGGAAAGCCAGCGCATCGGTACCTATGTGTTGCTGTACCTGGCTTTCTTCTTCGTGTTCGCCTACTTGCTCAAGCGCGAATACTGGAAGGACGTGCACTGATCACGCAGTAGTTTCTGGTAGTTGAACGCGCCCTGGGGCGCCCCTTCGCGATTGCGTCGGGGTCCTCCAGGGCGCGTTTGCATTTGGAGTTTCACAAGCATCCCCATGCGAGGAGGCGCTACATGGGCGCAACCAACAGGTTAGCCTGCTATTCCGACCCCGCTGATCATTATTCTCATCGGGTACGCCTTGTTCTCGCCGAGAAGGGCGTCAGTGTACAGATTGTCGACGTCGACCCCGGTCGTCTGCCGCCCAAGCTGGTCGAAGTGAACCCTTACGGCAGTGTGCCGACGCTGGTCGATCGTGACCTGGCGCTCTACGAGCCCAGCGTGGTGATGGAGTACCTCGAGGAACGTTACCCGCACCCGCCCTTGATGCCGGTCTACCCGGTGGCCCGGGGCAACAGCCGCTTGCTGATGCATCGCATCCAGCGCGACTGGTGCGTGTTGGCGGACACCATCCTCGACCCGCGCAGCACGGATGCGGCGCGTGCCGAGGCGCGCAAGGCGCTGCGCGAAAGCCTGACAGGCGTGTCGCCGTTGTTCGGCGAGTTCTCCTGCTTCATGAGTGAGGAGCAAAGCCTGGTCGATTGTTGTCTATTACCCATATTGTGGCGGTTGCCGGTCATGGGTATCGAATTGCCGCGGCAGGCCAAGCCGCTATTGGATTACATGGAGCGGCAGTTTGCCCGCGAGCCTTTCCAGGCGAGCCTGTCCGCTGCAGAACGTGAAATGCGCAAGCTTTAAGGAGCCGTTGATGAACTCCAGTCGCCCCTATCTGGTTCGAGCGCTGTACGAGTGGATCGTCGACAACGATTGCACCCCCCACATGCTGGTCAACGCTGAATATCCGGCTGTCCAGGTTCCCCAGGGATTCGCCAGTGACGGCCAGATCGTCCTGAACATCTCCCCCAATGCCGTGCGCAGCCTGCACATGGATAACGACGCCGTGAGCTTCGAAGGTCGCTTCAGTGGTGTGGCCCATTCGCTGTTCGTGCCGGTGGGCGCGATCCTGGGCATCTATGCCCGGGAGAATGGCCAGGGCATGGTGTTCGAGCTGGAGCCGCCGTTGATGGGCGGCGACGATCTGGACGACGAAAGCGTCGAGCCGGATGACGATGGCCCGCCCGAGCCACCGCGCCCGAGTGGCCGGCCCAGCCTCAAAGTGGTCAAGTAAACAAAAAAGGCGATCCGGATGGATCGCCTTTTTTGTGTCGCGGGGCCTGTGATTACAGATCCTTGATGCTGCGCACCTGGTCCTTGTTGACGCGGGTGCGTTTGCCGTCCAGTTGCTCGAACTCGTAGAAGCCCGAATCGGCGTCGTATTCTGGGGCGTCGGTGGTCTGGAATTCGCGGCCGTCGTTGAGGGTGATCTGGCTCGGGGTGGAGCAGCCGGCCAGGGCGGCGAAGGCGCCGATTGCAAGGACGGACAGCAGGGACTTCTTCATGGGTACTTCCTGGGTTTTGGTTGAACGCTGTTGTTGCCAGTCATGGCCTCATCGCCGGCAAGCCGGCGATGCAGTTGGGTATCAATCGATGTATTCGAACAGCTTGACGATCTTCTGCACGCCCGACACACCCTGGACCACGTTGGTGGCGGCGTTGGCTTCCTGTTGGGTCACCAGGCCCAGCAGGTAGACGATGCCGTTCTCGGTGATCACCTTGATGCGCGTGCTTGGTACGTTGGCATCGCCAAGCATTTGTGCCTTGATCTTGGTGGTCAGCCAGGCGTCATTGTTGCGCGCCAGGATCGAAGAGGGCTGCATGACCTGCAGTTCGTTGTGCACCTTCTTGACCCGCTGTACTTGGCCTGCGGTTTGTTCGGCCAGGCTCTTGAGGTCGGCGCGCGGGGTCTGGCCGGCCAGCAGGACGATGCCGTTGTAGCTGCTGACGACAATGTGCGAGCCTTTGTCGAGGTCCGCGTTGGCCTTGGCGATATTCACCGAGACCTTGGTTTCGATCAGCGAGTCGTCGATCTTGCTGCCGATGGTGCGGGTGCCGCGATCATCCTCGATGGGCGAATTGCGAGCCGAGGTCAGTACCGAGCTGCAGCCGGAGATGCTCAGGCACAGGGTCAGGGCCATCAGGCCAAGGCGCTTGGGGATCATTCTTCACTCCCGAACAGTTGGCTGTCGATCAGGTCGCACAGGCAGTGGATCGCCAGCAGGTGGACTTCCTGGATTCGCGCGGTGACGTTCGACGGCACGCGGATCTCCACATCTTCAGGCAGCAACAGCGAGGCCATGCCGCCGCCGTCACGCCCAGTCAGTGCCACGACGATCATTTCACGGTCGTGCGCGGCCTGAATCGCTTGTATCACGTTGGCGGAATTGCCGCTGGTAGAGATCGCCAGCAGCACGTCGCCCGGTTGGCCCAGGGCACGGATCTGCTTGGAGAAGACTTCGTTGTAGCTGTAGTCGTTGGCGATCGAGGTCAGGGTCGAGCTGTCGGTGGTCAGGGCAATGGCCGGCAAGCTGGGGCGCTCGCGCTCGAAGCGGTTGAGCAGCTCCGAGGAGAAGTGCTGCGCGTCGCCGGCCGAGCCGCCGTTGCCGCAGGCAAGCATCTTGCCCTCGTTGAGCAGCGCATTGACCATGACCAGGCTGGCCTGCTCGATGTGGGGTGCCAGGATGTCCATCGCCTGTTGCTTGGTATCGATGCTGGCCTGGAACAGCCGGCGAATTCGGGATTGCATGTCCATCTGGTGTGACCTTAAGTGGGGCGGTGGCCGACGCGACGCGCGACAGGAACCAGCCCGCGAAACATAGAGCTAAAAAATCGGAATGGGTTCAGCATTCGAAGGCGTTTTTCAGCCATTGCAGCGGCTGGCCCGCGTGGTGGCTGCCCTGCAGGGCGACAACGTCGAAGCGGCAGGGTTGGTTGGCCCAGCGCGGCTCCTTCTGCAGGAACAGGTTGGCGGCTAGCGCCAGTCGCTTCTGCTTGCGTCTGTCGATGCTGCCGACGGCGCCGCCGAAGGCCGCATGCAACCGGTAGCGGACTTCGACGAATACTACTGTATCGGCGTCGAGCATGACCAGATCGAGCTCACCGCCCTTGCATCGCCAATTGCGCGCCAGTAGTCGCAGGCCATGTCCTCGAAGGTATTCGAGGGCATGGTTTTCCGCGGCAAGACCTGCGCTGGAAGGCGATGCGTCGGGCATCAGCGTGGGGTGTCCGGCAGGCGCTTGACCTGGCCACCGGAGAACTCGGCCCAGGGCAGTTGGCGCTCGACGCGCTGGCTGGGGCTCATGGTCAGGCTGCCGGAGAGACCTTCGATGCGGTTGTCCGGCAGGGCCTTCAGCTGGCCCAGGCGAGGGGCCAGGCTGTAGGCGTCCACGCCCATGGCGTAGAGGCGGCCGAGGCTGCCGGCCGCCTGGGGCCACTGCTGGACCACCTGCTGGCGCAGGCTGTTGCTGCTGTCGAGCAGCCAGGGGGTCTCGCAGAAGCGGATGCCGTTCATGTCGTTGTACTGGTTCACGTCACCGCTGGCGCTGTAGAGGTTGGAGGTGGCGTAGACCGGCACATCGCCTGCGTACTGGAAGTTCAGGGTCGGCTTGATCTGCTGGGCCTGCTGTGGGGTGGAGGCGAGGAAGATGAAGTCGATGTCCTGGCGACGCGACGGTTGCGCGGCGATATTGCCGCCAACGGTGCTCTGCAGGCTCTTGGCACGACCTTCGCTCTGGCGCAGTTGGAACAGCTCGGCAATCTGCTGGGCCAGGGCGACCGGCTGGGCGATGCGTTCGGCGGCCAGCAGTGTGCCGCCATGGCCTTCCCAATCCTGGCGGAAGGCGGCGAGCACGCGATCGCCCCACTCACCGCTCGGTACCAGGGCTACGGCGCGGACCAGGCCATCGGCGCGGGCACGTCGCGAGACCTCGCGGGCTTCGTCCTCGGCGGCAAGGCCGAACTGGAACAGCTGGGGTGGTGCTTTCTGGCCGGCATCGGCGTAGTTCAGTGCCAGGGTGGTGATCGGCAGTTGCGGGTTGGCCGCGAGCTTCTTCACCAGTGGTTTTTCCAGCGGGCCGACCACCAGCTGCACGCCGGCGGCCTGGGCCTGGCGGTAGAAATCGTCCAGCGAGGTCAGGCGCGAGCTGTCGAACACCTGTACGGCAGGAGCCGGCTGACCGGATTGCTGGGCCTGGAAGTGGGCCGCCATGAAGCCGTCGCGCAGGGCGCGGGCGACGCCGGCCAGCGGGCCTTCCTGGGGCAGCAGCAGGGCGATCTTGGTCAGCGGCTGGCTGGCCAGCTCCTTGAGCTTGACCAGGGCCAGGGGCAGTTGCTTGGCGGCAGGGTGTTCCGGGTGCTGGTTGCGCCAGGTGTCGATGGCGGCCTGTTGCTGCTCCAGGGTGCCGGCGCTCTTCACCGCCAGGGCCAGGCTGGTCCAGCCGGCCAGGGTTTCGTTGGCGGCGGGCTGTTGCAGCTGTTCGGCCGGCAGCGAGGCGACCAATGCCCAGATCGAGTCGTTGTTGGCGGCAGCAGCCTGGTCGCTGAGCAGAGGCGCGAGCAACACGCGCTGTTGGGCGGCGGCCAGTGCCTGACCATCGGCCTCGAGGGCGGCGGCATGGACGCTGTAGGTGCGTGCCTGCTGCTCCTGCGGCAGTTCGCCCAGGCGCTGCAGGCTCGGGTGGGCGAGGGCGGTCAGGGCGGCCTTGGGCTGGTTGCGGCTCATGGCGAGCTCGGCAGCGAGGGTGCTGGCGAACACCTGCTGGGCAGGCTTGAGCGAGTCCAGCGGGACCTGCTCGAGAATGCGTGCGGCGCGTGGGTAGTCCTTCTGCTTGTAGGCCAGGTCGGCGGCGCTCAGGCGCAGCAGGGCGGCATCTTCAGCGGACTTGCTGGTGGCGGCCTTGTCGAGCAGTTGCTCGATGCTGGCATCCGGGGTGCGTGGCAGTTCGCCCAGGCTGGATGAGGGCGAGCTGGCGCAGGCTGCCAGCAGGGCAGCCAGGCAGAGGGCTGTGAACAGCCGCAGGCAAGCGATCATGTAAAAGTCCTATTACTCGATCAAGTTGGCCGGCAATTGTACCCAAGCGTCGGCCGGGGTGCGATGTCGCTGACGTTGATCCTTCAATATAGGTCGCCTTGCGGGGCTTGCCGGCGAAGTTCTTTGCGCGTTGTTGCGGGCGCTCGGGCTACAATGGCGCCTTTGATCCACATGACAGGTATGCGCAGTGACTGATGGTGCAGGGGCTTCGAAATCCACGGTGGGCACGCTTTACGTGGTCGCCACGCCAATCGGCAACCTCGACGACATGAGTGCCCGGGCCCTCAAGGTGCTGGCCAACGTGGCGCTGATCGCCGCCGAGGACACCCGTCACTCGGTGCGCCTGCTCCAGCACTTCGGCATCGATACGCCTCTGGCCGCCTGCCATGAGCACAACGAGCGCGACGAGGGTGGGCGCTTCATCACTCGCCTGCTGGCCGGTGATGACGTGGCCCTGGTGTCCGACGCGGGCACGCCGTTGATTTCAGACCCCGGCTACCATCTGGTGCGCCAGGCGCGCGCCGCCGGGGTGCAGGTGGTGCCGGTGCCGGGCGCTTGCGCCTTGATCGCCGCGTTGTCTGCGGCCGGCCTGCCGTCGGACCGGTTCATCTTCGAAGGTTTCCTGCCCGCCAAGGCGGCTGGCCGTCGCGCGCGCCTGGAGCAGGTCAAGGAGGAGCCGCGTACCTTGATCTTCTACGAGGCGCCGCACCGTATCCTCGAGTGCCTGGAGGACATGGAAGCGGTATTCGGCGCGCAGCGCCCGGCGGTGCTGGGCCGTGAGCTGACCAAGGCCTTCGAGACGCTCAAGGGGTTGCCGTTGGGTGAGTTGCGAGCCTTCGTCGCAGGCGACAGCAACCAACAGCGTGGAGAGTGCGTGGTTCTGGTGGGCGGCTGGAGTGCTCCCGAGGATGAGCAGGCCATCGGCAGCGAAGCGCAGCGCGTGTTGGACCTGCTGCTGGCGGAGCTGCCACTCAAGCGTGCGGCTGCGCTGGCGGCGGAAATCACCGGTGTGCGCAAGAACCTGCTCTATCAGGTGGCATTGGAAAAACAAAAGGCGCAGTAGTGGCAAAGTGACATAGTTCATTGTGTCACTTGTTCTTGGGCGCTTGTGCCGTTAACCTTGTCGGCGGAGAGTCGATTGGACAGTCGCTGCCTTCTTTTGTTCCGCAAAAGAGGGGGGAGGAAAGTCCGGGCTCCATAGGGCAGAGTGCCAGGTAATGCCTGGGGGGCGCGAGCCTACGGAAAGTGCCACAGAAAACAACCGCCTAAGCACTTCGGTGCCGGTAAGGGTGAAAAGGTGCGGTAAGAGCGCACCGCGCGACTGGTAACAGTTCGTGGCTAGGTAAACCCCACTCGGAGCAAGACCAAATAGGGTTCCATACGGCGTGGCCCGCGTCGGAACCGGGTAGGTTGCTAAAGGCGTCCAGTGATGGCCGTCGTAGAGGAATGACTGTCCTCGACAGAACCCGGCTTACAGATCGACTCTCCACCTCCTTCCTTCCCTGCTTGAATCGTCAGCAGATACGTCCCGGTAATACCAAAAAAATCTTACTCTTAATAAATCACTTTAAGTTCTCACTCTATCCGCTTGAGTGAACTTGATTTTTCTCGCCAGTTTTTCCTTCCGGTAATGCTTCCTCCTTCCTTTGTTGCGCTAAATCTCCGTCCTGTAAGGGATTTCCTTCTGAACGTGCCTTGACGGTGTGCCGGACGGATTCCTATAGTGTGCGCAAGTGGCAGAAAGTGGGATGAAGTGGGTTTTCTGACACAAAAAAGCTAACATTGTGGGGAATCGCAGCCGTGTTCCGCGGAGCTAACGCCGTCAGCCTCGATGCAAAGGGCCGACTCGCCATGCCGAGTCGGTACCGTGACGAGCTCGATTCGCGTTGCAATGGTCAATTGATCGTGACCATCGACGCGGTGGACCCCTGCTTGTGTGTTTATCCCCTCGATGAGTGGGAACAGATAGAAGCCAAGTTGCGTGCCTTGCCGTCGCTGCGTGAGGAAAACCGCCGTTTGCAGCGTTTGCTGATCGGTAATGCGGTGGACCTGGAGCTCGATGGCAGTGGCCGTTTCCTGGTACCGCCCCGCCTGCGCGAATACGCCAAGCTCGACAAGAAGGCGATGCTGGTGGGGCAGCTGAACAAATTCCAGCTGTGGGATGAGGATGCCTGGAACGCGGTTTCGGCAGCTGATCTTGCAGCTATCCAACAACCGGGCGCCATGCCCGACGATTTGCGTGACCTGATCCTGTGACGATAGATAGCGGCTTCAACCACATCACCGTGCTGCTCGACGAGGCTGTCGAGGCATTGGCCCTGCGCGCCGACGGTTGCTATCTGGACGGCACGTTCGGCCGGGGCGGGCATAGCCGCCTGATCCTCAGCAAGCTCGGGCCGCAAGGGCGGCTGCTGGGCTTCGACAAAGATCCACAAGCGATTGCCACGGGGCAAGCGCTGGCGGCCGAAGACGGCCGCTTTGTCATTGTGCAGCGCAGCTTTGCCGAGATGGGCGATGAAGTCGCCCAGCGTGGCTTGGACGGCAAGGTCAGCGGCGTACTGCTCGACCTGGGCGTGTCGTCGCCGCAGCTGGACGACCCAGAGCGCGGCTTCAGCTTCCTCAATGATGGCCCTTTGGATATGCGCATGAACCCGGACCAGGGCATCAGCGCTGCCGAGTTCATCGCCACCGCGCCCGAAGAAGAAATCGCCCGTGTCTTCAAGGAGTACGGCGAAGAGCGTTTCGCCAAGCGCATGGCGCGCGCCGTGGTGCAGCGCCGCGAGCAGCAGCCGTTCACCCGCACGGCCGACCTGGCCGAAGTCCTCAAGGTCGCCAACCCGGCCTGGGAGAAGGGCAAGAACCCGGCGACCCGCGCCTTCCAGGGCCTGCGCATCCATGTCAACAACGAACTGGGCGACCTGGAGGCGGGCCTGGAGGCTGCTATCGAGGCGCTGGAGGTCGGTGGCCGCCTGGCGGTGATCAGCTTCCACTCGCTCGAAGATCGCATCGTCAAGCTGTTCATGCGCAAACTGGCCAAGGGCGAGGCGGACAACCTGCCGCGCAACCTGCCGGTGCAACACAAGGTGTTCGAGCCGAAGATCCGCCTGATCGGCAAAGCACAGTTCGCCTCTGAAGCCGAACTCAAGGCCAACCCGCGGGCGCGCAGCGCCGTCATGCGGGTGGCGGAGAAATTGCGGTGAGCCGGCTGTTCGCCAAGCCCCTGCCAGGCGGAAGCTTCCTGATGCTTCTGCTGTTCGTCGGCGTCCTGGTTTCGGCCATTGCCGTGTCCTACAGCGCCCATTGGAACCGCCAACTGCTCAACACGCTGTACGGTGAACTGAACGAGCGTGACAAGGCCCAGGCCGAATGGGGCCGGCTGATCCTCGAGCAAAGCACATGGACGGCTCACAGCCGTATCGAGAACCTGGCCTCCGAGCAATTGAAGATGCGCGTGCCGGCCGCTGACGAAGTGCGGATGGTGGCGCCATGATGAAGCTTGAAGGCGCACTCTACCCCTGGCGCTTCCGGGTGGTGATCGCATTGCTGGCGTTGATGGTCGGCGCGATCGCCTGGCGCATCATCGACCTGCAGGTGGTCGATCGCGACTTCCTCAAGGGCCAGGGCGATGCCCGCAGCCTGCGCCATATTCCCATTCCCGCGCACCGTGGCCTGATCACCGACCGCAACGGCGAGCCGTTGGCAGTCAGTACGCCGGTCACCACCTTGTGGGCCAACCCCAAGGAAATGCAGGCCTCCCGCGAGCGCTGGCCACAACTGGCCGCCGCACTCGGGCAGAACCCGCAGCAGCTGGCCGACCGCCTGACCCAGCAGGCCGGCAAGGAATTCATCTACCTGGTGCGAGGCCTGACCCCGGAGCAGGGGCAGCAGGTGCTTGACCTCAAGGTGCCGGGTGTCTACGGCATGGAGGAATTCCGGCGTTTCTATCCGGCCGGTGATGTCACCGCGCACATGGTCGGTTTCACCGACCTGGACGACCACGGTCGCGAAGGGGTGGAGCTGGCCTATGACGAATGGCTCGCCGGGGTGCCCGGCAAGCGGCAGGTGATCAAGGACCGGCGCGGCCGGTTGATCAAGGACATCCAGGTGACCAAGAACGCCAAGGCCGGCAAGACCTTGGCGTTGTCGATCGACCTGCGCCTGCAATACCTGGCCACCCGCGAGCTGCGCAACGCCATCGCCGAGCAGGAAGCCAAGGCCGGCAGTCTGGTGATCATGGACGTCAAGACCGGCGAGGTCCTGGCCATGGTCAACCAGCCGACCTACAACCCGAACAACCGCCGCAGCATGTTCCCCGCGGCCATGCGCAACCGGGCGATCATCGACGTGTTCGAGCCAGGCTCCACGGTCAAGCCGATCTCCATGAGTGCCGCCCTGCAGAGCGGTCGCTGGAAACCTACCGACAAGGTCGAGGTCTACCCCGGCAGCCTGCAGATCGGCCGCTACACCATCAAGGACGTGTCCCGCAGCGAGGGGCCGATCCTCGACCTGACCGGCATCCTGATCAACTCCAGTAACGTGGGCATGAGCAAGATCGCCTTCGACATCGGCGGCGAGGCGATCTACCGGGTCATGTCGCAACTGGGGCTTGGCCAATACACCGGCTTGGGTTTCCCGGGCGAGCGCGTTGGCAACCTGCCTAACCATCGTGAGTGGCGCAAGGCTGAAACCGCCACCTTGTCCTATGGCTATGGCGTTTCGGTGACCGCTTTGCAACTGGTGCATGCCTACGCGGCCTTGGCCAACGACGGCAAGATGGTGCCGTTGTCCATCGTCAAGGTCGACAAGGCTCCTGATGCTGTGCAGGCGATCCCGAAAGATACGGCTGAGACCGTCCAAGCGATGTTGCAACAGGTGATCGAGGCGCCGCGGGGCGTGTTCCGTGCGCAGGTGCCGTTCTATCACGTGGGCGGCAAGTCGGGTACGGCGCGTAAGGTTTCCGTGGGCGCCAAGGGCTACCGGGAAAACGCCTACCGCTCGTTGTTCGCGGGCTTCGGCCCGATGAGCGACCCGCGCTACGCCATCGTCGTGGTCATCGACGAGCCGAGCAAGGGTGGCTATTTCGGCGGTCTGGTATCGGCCCCGGTATTCAGCAAGGTGATGTCGGGCACCCTGCGCCTGATGAACGTGCCGCCGGACAACCTGCCACCGCCACCGGCCCCTTCGGCGACCCAGCCCCAGACCCAGCAGGCCAGCGCAGTACCCGCCAATGGAGGGCGTGGTTGATGACAATGCCATTGAGCAAGCTTTTCGCCCATGCCAGCCGCGATCCGTTGATCCGCGAGCTGACCCTCGACAGCCGCCTGGTCCGGCCGGGTGACCTGTTCCTGGCGGTGCCCGGTGCCAAGGTCGACGGCCGTGCGCACATTGCCGATGCACTGGCTCGCGGCGCTGCCGCCGTAGCCTACGAAGAGCAGGGCGCCAGCGTCCTGCCGCTCACCGAGGCGCCCTTGATCCCGGTGCGTGGCCTGATCGGCCAGTTGTCGGAGATCGCCGGGCGCTTCTACGGCGAGCCCAGCCGCCAGCTCGACCTGGTGGGTGTCACCGGTACCAACGGCAAGACCAGCGTCACCCAGCTGGTGGCCCAGGCCCTCGATGCGTTGGGCCAGCGCTGCGGGCTGATCGGCACGCTGGGTACCGGTTTCTATGGCGAGCTGCGCAGCGGCCGCCTGACCACCCCAGACCCTATCGCTGTGCAGGCGACCCTGAACGACCTCAAGAAAGGTGGCGCCAAGGCCGTGGCCATGGAAGTTTCCTCCCACGCCCTGGAACAGGGCCGGGTCGCCGCCCTGGCCTTCGATATCGCGGTGATGACCAACCTGTCCCGCGATCACCTGGACTACCACGGCAGCATGGAGGCCTACGAGGCCGCCAAGGCCAAGCTGTTCGCCTGGCCGAACCTGCGTTGCCAGGTGGTCAACCTGGACGATGAGTTCGGGCGTCGCCTGGCTGAAGACTTTGCCCGGCGTCCGAGCCCCGAGCATGTCGAAACCCGGCTGCTCAGCTACAGCCTGGAAAACCCGGACGCCTCGCTGTTCTGCCGCGAAGCCCATTTCGATGACGATGGCGTGCGCGCCATCCTCGTCACCGCCCAGGGTGAACATACCCTGCGCAGCCAGTTGCTGGGCCGCTTCAACCTGAGCAACATGCTCGCCGCGGTCGCCACGCTGTTGGCGCTGGACTACCCGCTGGACGAAATCCTCAAGGTCACCCCGCAGCTGCAAGGCCCAGTCGGTCGCATGCAGCGTCTGGGAGGCGGCGACAAGCCGCTGGTGGTGGTCGACTACGCCCACACCCCGGACGCCCTGGAAAAAGTACTGGAAGCCTTGCGCCCCCACGCCCACGGCCGCCTGCTGTGCCTGTTCGGCTGTGGTGGCGACCGCGATCGCGGCAAGCGTCCGCTGATGGCCGAAGTGGCCGAACGCCTGGCCGATCGCGTGCTGGTCACCGATGACAACCCGCGCACCGAAGACCCCCTGCGGATCTTCGATGACATCCGCCCCGGCTTTGCCAGGCCCGCCGAGGTCGAGTTCGTCGCCGGCCGTGGCGAGGCCATCGGCCACCTGATCGCCACGGCTGCGGCTGACGATGTGATCGTGCTGGCCGGCAAAGGGCATGAGGACTATCAGGAGATCGACGGCCAGCGCCATGACTTCTCCGACTTGATCGAAGCCGAAAAGGCACTTGCAGCCTGGGAGGCGACCGATGCTTAAGCCCATGACACTCAGCCAGCTGGCCGCGCCGCTGCAGGCGCGTGTGGTCGGTGCCGATGCCCGCTTCACCGGCGTGAGCATCGACAGCCGGACCGTGGCCACCGGCCAGCTGTTCATCGCCCTGGCCGGGCCGCGTTTCGATGGTCACGATTACCTGGCCGATGTGAAGGCAAAGGGCGCCGTCGCCGCCCTGGTCGAGCGCGAAGTCGCCGATGTCGACCTGCCGCAGCTGCTGGTCGCAGACTGCCGCGTCGCCCTGGGCCAGCTCGGCGCCCTGAACCGTGCCGCGTTCGACAAGCCGGTGGTGGCCATCACCGGCTCCAGCGGCAAGACCACGGTCAAGGAAATGCTGGCCAGCATCCTGCGTACCCGTGGCCCGGTGCTGGCGACCCGTGGCAACCTGAACAACGACCTCGGCGCGCCGCTGACCTTGTTGGAGATCGCGCCTGAACACAGCGCCGCGGTGATCGAGCTGGGGGCCTCGCGTATCGGCGAGATCCGCTACACCGTCGGCCTGACCCAACCCCAGGTGGTCATCATCAACAATGCCGGCACTGCCCATGTGGGCGAGTTCGGTGGCCCCGAGAAGATCGTCGAGGCCAAGGGCGAGATCCTCGAAGGCCTGAGCGAGGGGGGGACCGCCATCCTCAACCTGGCCGACAAGGCCTTCGATACCTGGCGCAGGCGTGCGGGCGAGCACCGCGTCCTGAGTTTCGCCCTGGACAACCCGCAGGCCGACTTCCACGCCAGCGACATCGGTCGCGACGCCCGGGGCTGCCCGTCGTTCACCTTGCATGGCCCGGACGGCAGCGTCCCGGTGCAACTGAACCTGCTGGGCATCCATAACGTCAGCAACGCCTTGGCTGCCGCAGCCGCCGCCCATGCCGTCGGTCTGGGCCTGAGCGGTATCGCCGCAGGCCTTAGCGCTGTGCAACCGGTCAAGGGCCGTACCGTGGCGCAGATCGCGCCCAATGGCGTGCGGGTGATCGACGACAGCTACAACGCAAATCCCACCTCGATGTGCGCCGCCATTGATATACTCGCCGGCTTTTCCGGCCGCACCGTCCTGGTGCTCGGGGATATCGGCGAACTGGGGCAATGGGCGCAGGAAGGCCACCGTCAGGTGGGCGACTATGCACGCGGCAAGGTCGACGCCCTGTACGCAGTGGGTACCAACATGGCCCATGCGGTTGCGGCGTACGGTGCCAATGGCCGTCATTTCGCTACTCAGGCTGAGCTTATCGATGCCGTTCGCGCCGAGACTGCCAGCGACACCACTATCTTGATCAAGGGCTCGCGCAGCGCTGCGATGGAAAACGTCGTGGCGGCCTTGTGCGGTGCCAGCGGGGAGAAACATTAATGCTGCTGCTGTTGGCTGAGTATCTGCAACAGTTCCACAAGGGCTTCGCGGTCTTCCAGTACCTGTCCCTGCGCGGGATCCTGGGCGTGTTGACCGCATTGTCCCTGGCGCTGTGGCTGGGGCCGTGGATGATCCGTACCCTGCAGATTCGCCAGATCGGTCAGGCCGTGCGCAACGACGGACCGCAATCGCACCTGTCCAAGTCCGGCACCCCGACCATGGGCGGTGCGCTGATCCTGTCCGCCATCGGCATCAGCACCCTGCTATGGGCCGACCTGACCAACCGCTACGTCTGGGTCGTGCTGATCGTGACCCTGCTGTTCGGCGCCATCGGCTGGGTCGACGATTACCGCAAGGTGATCGAGAAGAACTCCCGCGGTCTGCCAAGCCGCTGGAAGTACTTCTGGCAGTCGGTGTTCGGTCTGGGGGCCGCAGTGTTCCTCTACATGACTGCGCCGACCAGCGTAGAGACCACCCTGATCGTGCCGATGCTCAAGGATGTGACGATCCCGCTGGGCATCGGCTTCGTCGTGCTGACCTATTTCGTTATCGTCGGCTCGAGCAATGCGGTCAACCTGACCGACGGTCTCGATGGCCTGGCGATCATGCCGACGGTGATGGTCGGCGGTGCCCTGGGCATCTTCTGCTACCTGTCGGGCAACGTGAAATTTGCCGAATACCTGCTGATCCCCTACGTGCCGGGCGCCGGCGAGCTGATCGTGTTCTGCGGCGCGCTGATCGGCGCCGGGCTGGGCTTCCTGTGGTTCAACACCTACCCGGCCCAGGTCTTCATGGGCGACGTCGGCGCACTGGCGCTGGGCGCGGCCCTGGGCACCATCGCGGTCATCGTGCGCCAGGAGATCGTGCTGTTCATCATGGGCGGCGTGTTCGTCATGGAGACCCTTTCGGTGGTGATCCAGGTGGCCTCCTTCAAGCTGACCGGCAAGCGCGTGTTCCGCATGGCGCCGATTCACCACCACTTTGAACTCAAGGGTTGGCCCGAGCCGCGAGTGATCGTCCGATTCTGGATCATCACCGTGATTCTGGTGCTGATCGGCCTTGCCACCCTGAAACTGAGGTAGACGAGCGTGTCACTGATCGCTTCCGACCAATTCCGCATCGTTGTCGGCCTCGGCAAGAGCGGCATGTCCCTGGTTCGTTTCCTGGCGAACCGGGGCATCGCCTTTGCGGTCGCCGACACCCGCGAGCAGCCGCCGGAACTGGACACCCTGCGCCGTGAATACCCGCAGGTGGAAGTGCGCTGTGGCGAATTGGACGTGGACTTCCTGTGCCGCGCCAGCGAACTCTATGTCAGCCCTGGCCTGGCCCTGGCCACCCCGGCGCTGCAGCAGGCTGCCGCACGTGGCGTGAAGCTGTCCGGCGACATCGAGCTGTTCGCACGTTTCGCCAAGGCGCCGATCGTCGCCATCAGCGGTTCCAATGCCAAGAGCACCGTGACCACCCTGGTCGGCGAGATGGCGGCCAAGGCCGGCAAGCGCGTGGCCGTGGGCGGCAACTTGGGCACTCCAGCGCTGGACCTGCTGGACGACGCCGTGGAGCTGTACGTTCTTGAGCTGTCCAGCTTCCAGCTGGAGACCACCGACCAGCTCAACGCCGAAGTGGCCACCGTGCTGAACATCAGTGAAGACCACATGGACCGCTACAGCGGTCTGCCGGCCTATCACCTGGCCAAGCACCGGATCTTCCGTGGCGCGCGTCAGGTGGTGGTCAACCGCCAGGACGCCCTGAGCCGGCCTTTGCCGGTCGAAGGCCGCCCATGCTGGACCTTCGGTCTCAATACTCCGGACTTCAAGGCCTTCGGCTTGCGTGAAGTGAACGGCGAGAAGCACCTGGCCTTCGAGTTCCAGGCATTGATGCCGGTGCGCGAGCTGAAGATCCGTGGTGCCCACAACCAGAGCAACGCCCTGGCCGCCCTGGCCCTGGGCCATGCCGTGGGCCTGCCGTTCGCCCCGATGCTCGAGGCCCTGCGCGAATTCGCCGGGCTCGCCCACCGCTGCCAATGGGTGCGCGAGCGCAATGGCGTCAACTGGTACGACGACTCCAAGGCCACCAATGTCGGTGCCGCCCTGGCGGCGATCGAAGGCCTGGGCGCGGATATCGACGGCAAGCTGGTGTTGATCGCCGGTGGCGATGGCAAGGGCGCAGATTTCTCTGCCCTGCGCGAACCGGTGGCGCGTTTCTGCCGCGCGGTGGTGCTGCTCGGCCGTGACGCTGAACGCCTGGCCGAGTCGCTGGGCGAGGGCGTGCGCCAGGTCAGGGTCAAGACCCTGGACGAAGCGGTGCAGCAGTGCGCCGAGCTGGCCCAGCCAGGGGACGCCGTGCTGCTGTCGCCGGCCTGCGCCAGCCTGGACATGTTCAAGAATTTCGAAGAACGCGGGCGCCTGTTCGCCCAGGCGGCGGGAGGGCTGGCATGATCTTCGGCATCCTCAAGCCCTACCCATCGCCACTGATCAGCGGTCGCGGCATCGACCTGGACTTCGCCTTCCTCGCCGGTTGCCTGGCGCTGCTCGGCCTGGGCCTGGTGATGATCACCTCGGCGTCGTCGGAAGTCGCCGCGGTACAGTCGGGCAACCCGCTGTACCACATGTTCCGGCACTTGGTGTATGTAGCCCTGGGCCTGGTCGCCTGCGGCGCCACCCTGCTAGTCCCGATCGCCACCTGGCAACGCATGGGCTTCACCATGCTGGTTGGCGCCTTCGGCCTGCTGGTACTGGTGCTGGTGCCGGGCATCGGCCGGGAAGTGAACGGCTCGATGCGCTGGATCGGCTTCAGCTTCTTCAACGTCCAGCCTTCGGAGATCGCCAAGGTCTTCGTGGTCATTTACCTGGCTGGCTACCTGGTTCGCCGGCAACAGGAAGTGCGCGAAAGCTGGATGGGCTTCTTCAAGCCGTTCATCGTCCTGCTGCCGATGGCGGGCCTGCTGCTGATGGAGCCGGACTTCGGGGCCACCGTGGTCATGATGGGCGCCGCGGCGGCCATGCTGTTCCTCGGCGGGGTGGGTCTGTTCCGCTTCAGCCTGATGGTGGCGCTGGCGGTGGTGGCGGTGTTCGTCCTGGTCCAGGCGCAACCCTACCGGATGGCGCGCCTGATCACCTTCACCGACCCGTGGGCCGACCAGTTCGGTTCCGGCTACCAGCTGACCCAGGCGCTGATCGCCTTCGGTCGCGGCGAATGGCTGGGCGTGGGCCTGGGCAACAGTGTGCAGAAGCAGTTCTACTTGCCCGAGGCGCACACCGACTTCGTGTTCTCGGTACTGGCCGAGGAGCTGGGTGTGGTCGGCTCGCTGTGCACCGTGGCGCTGTTCGTCTTCGTCACCGTGCGTGCCCTGTACATCGGCCTATGGGCCGAGAAGGCCAAGCAGTTCTTCGCCGCCTACATGGCATTCGGCCTGGCTTTCCTGTGGATCGGCCAGTTCCTGATCAACATCGGTGTGAACGTCGGCCTGCTGCCTACCAAGGGCCTGACCTTGCCGTTCCTCAGCTACGGCGGCAGTTCCCTGGTGATCTGCTGTGCCTGTGTGGGCTTGTTGCTGCGCATCGAATGGGAGAGCCGCACGCACCTGGGCAGCGAGGAGCACGAATTCAAGGAAAGCGATTTTGCCGAGGAGACCTATCATGGCCGCTGACGGCAAGAACGTCCTGATCATGGCTGGCGGCACCGGAGGGCATGTGTTCCCGGCCCTGGCCTGTGCCCGCGAATTCCAGGCCCGCGGCTACAGCGTGCACTGGCTGGGTACCCCGCGTGGCATCGAGAACGAACTGGTGCCCCAGGCGGGCCTGCCGCTGCACCTGATCCAGGTTAGCGGCCTGCGCGGCAAGGGCAAGCTGTCGCTGCTCAAGGCGCCGTTCACCTTGGTCAAGGCTGTGCTCCAGGCGCGGCGTGTCATTCGTCAGCTCAAGCCGGTATGCGTGCTGGGCTTCGGCGGTTATGTGACCGGCCCCGGCGGCGTTGCCGCACGGCTGTGCGGCGTTCCGCTGGTGATCCACGAGCAGAACGCCCGGGCCGGTACCGCCAATCGGCTGCTGGTGCCATTGTCGGCCCGTGTCTGCGAGGCTTTCCCGGACACCTTCGGGGCCAGCGACAAGCGCCGCACCACCGGCAATCCGGTACGCCCGGAACTGTTCCTGGACGCCCATCGCACGCCCCTGGCCGAGCGCCGTGCACGCCTGTTGGTACTCGGCGGCAGCCTGGGTGCGGAACCATTGAACAAATTGCTGCCTAAGGCCCTGTCGGAAGTGCCCGCCAGTGTACGCCCCGAGGTGTTCCACCAGGCCGGCAAGCAGCATGCGCCGATCACCGCCGAGCGTTATCGCGAGGCCGGGGTCGAGGCTCAGGTAGAGCCCTTCATCAAGGATATGGCCCACGCCTATGGCTGGGCCGACATGGTGGTCTGTCGGGCCGGTGCCCTGACCGTCAGCGAACTGGCGGCCGCAGGCCTGCCCTCGGTGCTGGTGCCCTTGCCCCACGCCATCGATGACCACCAGACCCATAACGCCCAATACCTGGCACGTGAAGGCGCCGCCTTCCTGATGCCACAAGCGACAACTGGCGCAGCGCAGCTCGCTGAACGCCTGAACGAGGTGCTGATGCAACCCGAGAAACTCAACACCATGGCCAGCACCGCACGGCGCCTGGCCAAACCTGCCGCAACCAGCACCGTGGTCGACATCTGCCTGGAGGTGGCCCATGGTTGAGAGCCAGAAAGCCATGCCCCAGCCGAAGATGGGCCGTATCCGTCGTATCCACTTCGTCGGTGTCGGCGGCGTGGGCATGTGCGGCATCGCCGAAGTGCTGCTGAACCTGGGTTACCAGGTGTCCGGCTCCGACCTCAAGGCCTCGCCGGTTACCGAGCGCCTGGAGTCGTTCGGTGCCGAGATCTTCGTCGGCCACCGCGCCGAGAACGCGGCCAACGCCGATGTGCTGGTGGTATCCAGCGCGATCAACCCGGCCAACCCGGAAGTTGCCACCGCCCTGGAACGTCGCATTCCCGTGGTGCCGCGCGCCGAGATGCTCGCCGAGCTGATGCGCTACCGCCATGGCATCGCCGTGGCCGGCACCCATGGCAAGACCACCACCACCAGCCTGCTGGCTTCGGTATTCGCCGCCGGCGGCCTGGACCCGACCTTCGTCATCGGCGGCCGCCTGACTGCCGCCGGCACCAACGCCCAGCTCGGCACCAGCCGCTACCTGATCGCCGAGGCCGACGAGAGCGACGCCAGCTTCCTGCACCTGCAGCCGATGGTCGCGGTGGTCACCAATATCGACGCCGACCACATGGCCACCTATGAAGGCGACTTCAACAAGCTGAAGAAAACCTTCGTCGAATTCCTGCACAACCTGCCGTTCTACGGCCTGGCGGTGATGTGCCTGGACGACCCGGTGGTGCGTGAGATCCTGCCGCAGGTCAAGCGCCCGACCGTCACCTACGGCTTCAGCGACGAGGCCGACATCCGCGCGATCAACGTGCGCCAGCAGGGCATGCAAACGCACTTCACCGTGTTGCGCCGCGACCGCGAGCCGCTGGACGTTTCGGTCAACATGCCGGGCAACCACAACGTGCTCAATGCCCTGGCCACCATCGCCATTGCCACTGACGAAGGCATCAGCGACGAAGCCATCGTCCAGGGGCTGTCCGGCTTCCAGGGCGTCGGTCGACGCTTCCAGGTGTATGGCGAGCTGCCGGTCGAAGGTGGCAGCGTGATGCTGGTCGACGACTACGGCCACCACCCGACCGAAGTGGCTGCGGTGATCAAGGCGGTGCGTGGCGGCTGGCCGAGCCGGCGCCTGGTGATGGTCTACCAGCCGCACCGCTACAGCCGTACCCGCGACCTGTACGACGATTTCGTGCAGGTGCTGGCCGACGCCAACGTGCTGTTGCTGATGGAGGTGTACCCGGCCGGCGAAGAGCCGATCCCCGGTGCCGACAGCCGCCAGCTGTGCCACAGCATCCGCCAGCGCGGCCAGCTGGACCCGATCTACATCGAGCGTGGTGTCGACCTGGCACCGCTGGTCAAGCCGCTGCTGCGCGCCGATGACATCCTGCTGTGCCAGGGCGCCGGTGACATCGGCGGCCTGGCCCCGCAACTGATCAAGAGCCCGCTGTTCGCTGGCGCCGTCGCCAGCCCGGAGAAGTCGAAATGAGCAGCGCATACGCCAAGTTGCATTCCACCCTGGACGTGAAGGCCTTCGGGCGGGTCGCCGTGCTGTACGGAGGCAAGAGCGCCGAGCGCGAAGTCTCGCTCAAGTCTGGCAAGGCCGTGCTGCAGGCACTGACCGACGCCGGTGTCGACGTGGTCGGCATCGACGTAGGCGATGACCTGCTGGCTCGCCTGCAGAGCGAGAAGATCGACCGCGCCTTCATCATCCTCCATGGTCGTGGCGGCGAAGACGGCAGCATGCAGGGCCTGCTGGAATGCTTGGGCATTCCCTACACCGGCAGCGGCATCCTCGCCTCGGCGCTGGCCATGGACAAGCTGCGTACCAAGCAGGTCTGGCAAAGCCTGGGCATCCCGACCCCGCGCCACGCCGTGCTGGGTAACGAAAACGATTGTGTCGAGGCCGGCACGGAACTGGGCTTCCCTTTGATCGTCAAACCGGCCCATGAAGGTTCCAGTATCGGCATGGCCAAGGTGAACAGCGTCGAAGAGCTGGTCGCTGCCTGGAAGGATGCCGCCAAGTACGATTCCCAAGTGTTGGTCGAACAGTGGATTCGCGGCCCGGAGTTCACCGTCGCGGTGCTGCGTGGCCAGGTGCTGCCGCCGATCGCGCTGGGCACCCCGCATGTGTTCTACGACTACGACGCCAAGTACATCGCCAATGACACCCAGTACCGCATCCCGTGCGGACTGGACAGTGCCAAGGAACAGGAACTGATCGACCTGACCGCACGCGCCTGCGATGCCATTGGCATCGAAGGCTGGGGCCGGCTGGACGTGATGCAGGACGAGCAGGGCCGGTTCTGGCTGCTCGAAGTCAACACCGCACCCGGCATGACCGACCATAGCCTGGTGCCCATGGCGGCCCGCGCGGCCGGCCTGGACTTCCAGCAATTGGTGCTGGCGATCCTGGCCGCCAGCGTCGAGACGCGAGGTTAACAGCCATGCAAGGCGCGATGTTACGTCATCAGCAACCCGCCACCGGCCGTAGCAAGCCGGTGCCGCGTGGTGCCAGCCGACTGGTGGCCAAGGAGCCAATGTCGGCGCGCCTGCCCAAGGCCAACTTCAGTGTGTTCAAGCGCCTGCTGTGGCCGGTGCTGCTGGTGGCCGCGGGCTTCGGTGCCTATGAAGGTGCCGTGCGCCTGATGCCGTACGCCGACCGTCCGATCACCAAGGTCGCCGTGCAGGGCGACCTGAGCTACATCAGCCAGCAGGCGGTGCAGCAGCGGATCGCGCCCTACGTGGCGGCGAGCTTCTTCAGCGTCGACCTCACAGCGATGCGTACGGAGCTCGAACAGATGCCGTGGATCGCCCATGCCGAAGTCCGTCGTGTCTGGCCGGACGAGGTGGTGATCCGCCTGGAAGAACAGTTGCCGGTGGCGCGCTGGGGCGACGAGGCCCTGCTCAACAACCAGGGGCAGGCCTTCACCCCGCGCGAGCTGGCCAACTATGAGCATCTGCCGCAGCTGTTCGGGCCGCAGCGCGCTCAGCAACAAGTCATGCAGCAGTATCAGGTATTGAGCCAGATGCTGCGCCCCTTGGGCTTTTCCATCGCTCGCCTGGAGCTGCGCGAGCGAGGCAGCTGGTTCCTGACCACCGGCGCGGGCAGCGCTGGGCCTGGGATCGAGCTGCTGCTGGGGCGCGACCACCTGGTGGAGAAGATGCGCCGTTTCATTGCCATTTACGACAAGACACTCAAAGAGCAGATCACAAACATCGCCCGCGTTGATCTGCGGTACGCCAACGGGCTTGCCGTTGGCTGGCGGGAACCGATTGCACCGACGACGGCCCAACCCGCCGTTGCGAAGAATTAGAGAGAGGCAGGACCATGGCAAACGCGCATAGCGGCAAAATGATCGTCGGGCTGGACATCGGCACCTCCAAGGTGGTGGCGCTGGTGGGTGAAGTGGCCGACGACGGCTCCCTGGAGATCGTGGGGATCGGCACCCACCCGTCCCGCGGCCTGAAGAAGGGCGTGGTGGTGAACATCGAATCGACCGTGCAGTCGATCCAGCGCGCCGTGGAAGAGGCGCAGCTGATGGCCGGCTGCCGCATCCACTCGGCGTTCGTCGGTGTCGCCGGCAATCACATCCGCAGCCTGAACTCCCACGGCATCGTCGCCATCCGCGACCGGGAAGTGAGCACCGCTGACCTCGAGCGTGTGCTCGACGCTGCCCAGGCTGTAGCCATTCCGGCCGACCAGCGGGTGCTGCACACCCTGCCGCAGGACTACGTGATCGACAACCAGGAAGGCGTGCGCGAGCCCCTGGGCATGTCGGGCGTACGTCTGGAGGCCAAGGTTCACGTGGTCACCTGCGCGGTCAATGCCGCGCAGAACATCGAAAAATGTGTGCGCCGCTGCGGCCTGGAAATCGACGACATCATCCTCGAGCAGTTGGCCTCGGCCTACTCGGTGCTGACCGATGACGAAAAAGAACTGGGCGTGTGCCTGGTGGACATCGGTGGAGGCACCACCGACATCGCCATCTTCACCGAAGGCGCTATCCGCCACACCGCGGTGATCCCGATCGCCGGCGACCAGGTGACCAACGACATCGCCATGGCCTTGCGTACGCCGACCCAGTACGCCGAGGAAATCAAGATCCGCTACGCCTGCGCCCTGGCCAAGTTGGCCGGCGCCGGCGAGACCATCAAGGTGCCGAGCGTGGGCGATCGCCCGCCGCGCGAGCTGTCGCGCCAGGCCCTGGCCGAGGTGGTGGAGCCCCGTTACGACGAGCTCTTCACCCTCATCCAGGCCGAGCTGCGTCGCAGCGGTTACGAGGACCTGGTGCCGGCCGGCATCGTCCTTACCGGCGGCACCGCGAAGATGGAAGGCGCCGTGGAATTGGCCGAGGAAATCTTCCACATGCCGGTACGCCTGGGCGTGCCGCACAGCGTTCGGGGGCTGAGCGATGTAGTACGCAACCCGATCTATTCCACCGGCGTGGGCCTGCTCACCTATGGCCTGCAAAAGCAGACCGAGGACCTGCCCTTGACCGGTAACAGCAGCAACAACAGCTATGGCGATGAACCGAAGGCCCCGGTGCTTGAGCGATTCAAGCGTTGGGTCCAGGGCAACTTCTAAGTTTCAAAGCAGTAGTGGTAGGCGCAAAAACTAGAGAACTGTAAGGAGAGGGAAAATGTTCGAGCTCGTAGACAACGTCCCGCAAAGCCCGGTCATCAAAGTGATCGGTGTCGGCGGTGGTGGCGGCAACGCCGTCAACCACATGGTCAAAAGCAACATCGAAGGCGTCGAGTTCATCTGCGCCAACACCGATGCACAGGCGCTGAAGAACATCGGCGCGCGCACCATCCTGCAACTGGGTACCGGCGTCACCAAGGGCCTGGGTGCAGGTGCCAATCCGGAAGTCGGCCGCCAGGCTGCGCTGGAAGACCGCGAGCGCATCGCCGAAGTGCTGCAGGGCACCAACATGGTGTTCATCACCACCGGCATGGGTGGCGGTACCGGTACCGGTGCTGCGCCGATCATCGCCGAAGTGGCCAAGGAAATGGGCATCCTCACCGTTGCGGTGGTGACCCGTCCGTTCCCGTTCGAAGGCCGCAAGCGCATGCAGATCGCCGATGAAGGCATTCGCATGCTGGCCGAGAGCGTCGACTCGTTGATCACCATCCCCAACGAGAAGCTGCTGACCATCCTGGGCAAGGATGCCAGCCTGCTGTCTGCCTTCGCCAAGGCCGACGACGTACTGGCCGGTGCCGTACGCGGTATCTCCGACATCATCAAGCGCCCAGGCATGATCAACGTCGACTTCGCCGACGTGCGCACCGTGATGGGCGAAATGGGTATGGCAATGATGGGTACCGGTTGCGCCAGTGGCCCGAACCGTGCCCGCGAAGCGACCGAGGCGGCGATCCGCAACCCGCTGCTCGAGGACGTCAACCTGCAGGGCGCCCGCGGCATCCTGGTGAACATCACCGCAGGCCCGGACCTGTCCCTGGGCGAGTACTCCGACGTCGGTAGCATCATCGAAGCCTTTGCCTCCGACCACGCGATGGTCAAGGTCGGCACCGTGATCGACCCGGACATGCGCGACGAACTGCACGTGACCGTGGTGGCCACCGGCCTGGGCGCGCGCATCGAGAAGCCGGTCAAGGTCGTGGACAACACCCTGCAGAACGCCCAACAGGCCTACGAGGCGTCCATCCCGGCACCGGCCCGCCAGGAGCAACCAGCGGTCAACTACCGTGACCTGGAGCGTCCGACCGTGATGCGCAACCAGGCCCATGGCGGTGCTGCCGCAGCCGCTAAACTCAACCCACAGGATGATCTGGACTACCTCGACATCCCGGCGTTCCTGCGTCGTCAGGCCGATTAATGGAATTTATCAGGGGTATAGGGGTGATTGGTGTTCAGCAAAGGCCGGGTCTGTTATCATCCCCAGCCTTTGTTGATACCTGTTCGCAATTTGCGCTGAAGCGGCCAATGCCATGATTAGACAACGCACCCTGAAGAATACCATCCGTGCCACAGGTGTCGGCCTGCACTCCGGGGAGAAGGTCTACCTGACCCTCAAGCCAGCGCCTGTGGACACCGGCATCGTCTTCCGCCGTGCCGACCTCGACCCTGTCGTCGAGATCCCGGCGCGCGCGGCCAACGTCGGCGAGACAACCATGTCGACGACGCTGGTCAACGGTGACGTAAAGGTCGATACGGTCGAGCACCTGCTCTCCGCTATGGCGGGCCTGGGCATCGATAACGCCTACGTCGAGCTCTCCGCCTCGGAAGTACCGATCATGGATGGCAGCGCGGGCCCCTTCGTATTCCTGATTCAATCCGCCGGCCTGGAAGAACAGGACGCAGCCAAGAAGTTCATCCGCATCCTGCGCGAAGTGACGGTGGAGGAGGGCGACAAGCGCGCTACCTTCCTGCCTTTCGACGGGTTCAAGGTGAGCTTCGAGATCGACTTCGATCATCCGGTACTGCGCAACCGGACCCAGAGCGCCAGCGTCGACTTCTCCAGCACGTCGTTCGTGAAGGAAGTCAGCCGCGCCCGTACCTTCGGTTTCATGCGCGACATCGAGTACCTGCGCAAGCACAACCTTGCGTTGGGCGGCAGTGTGGAAAACGCCATCGTGGTCGATGAGGACGGCGTGCTCAACGAAGACGGCCTTCGTTACGAAGACGAATTCGTCAAGCACAAGATCCTCGACGCCATCGGTGACCTCTACCTGCTGGGCAACAGCCTGATCGGCGAGTTCAAGGGCTACAAGTCCGGACACGCGCTGAACAACCAGCTGCTGCGCAAGCTCATTGCCGAGAAAGACGCCTGGGAAGTGGTCACCTTCGAAGATGCCAGCACGGCACCGATCTCCTACATGCGCCCTGTTGCGGCCGTGTAAGTTCGAACACTCTCTAGTTCATTGAGGCCACCTTCGGGTGGCCTTTTTTATGCTTGCTGACGGAGCGCGAAGCGGTCCCAGTGGGCCTATCGCTTGTCGCGGGCGTGACTGGCCAACCGCTCCAGGGCTGCGCGCAGCCTGGGGTCGGCAATGCCTTCGGCCGAATCGCGAATGCTCTCGGCTGCCTTGCTCGACAGTTCGACCCCTTGCCCCTCGCGCTTGGCCGGGACCAGCGGCGGCTGCACCTTGAACAGGATGCGCTGCAGGTTGCCGAATGCCTCCAGCGTTTGCAGCTGACGTTGCAGCCTTTTCTGCTGGTAGCGCAGGCGTGTCGCCCAATGACCATCCGTCACCACCAGCAACAATGTGCCATCGCGCCAGGACGCCACATGGCAATGCTCGCGAGCAGCCGGCTGCAGCTGGCTCTCCAGCAGGCGCTGCAGGTATTCCAGGCGTTCGGCCTGGTTGAGCAGCAGGCGCAGCGGCCGGGCCTGGCGTAGCAGGGCGGCCGGTGGGCGGGCGGGGGAGGGCTTGTAGGCCATTGGAGTACACAATGGGTTGCTGGGTGGCCATCTTAACAGAAGCTGCACGCCTCACGGCCTGTCTTGCCGAACCCCTGCGGGAGCAGGCCTGTCCCGCGATTGGGCAGCAAACGCAACGCAACCGCCTGATCTGCTTCGGAAATGTCCCAGATACGTTTCATCTTCCAGCACCTTGAACTTGCCCGAAAAGCCCTTATGTTAGGAGGGCCCCCGCCAAAGCGCTGTGCCAGCATCGTGGAAATCCACCACTTTCCTCACCATCGTTTCCGGGTAGAATGCTCGTTCGCATGCAGCCCATGGGCTGCACGGGCGACTCACGGGGCCGCCCTCCATCCCTAAGTGTGGAAGATCCTGTCGATATGTTTGCGCCTTTGTTAAAGAAACTTTTTGGAAGCAAGAACGAGCGTGAAGTCAAACGCATGCTCAAGACGGTGAATATCGTCAATGCCTTCGAAGAGAAGATGGTGGCCCTCTCCGACGAGCAGCTGCGGGGCAAGACCGCAGAGTTCAAGGAGCGCCTGGCCAAAGGCGAGACCCTCGACCAATTGCTGCCCGAAGCCTTCGCCGTGGCCCGTGAGGCCGGCAAGCGCGTCATGGGCATGCGTCACTTCGATGTGCAGCTGATCGGCGGCATGACCCTGCACGAGGGCATGATCGCAGAAATGCGCACCGGTGAAGGCAAGACGTTAGTCGGTACCCTGGCCGTCTACCTCAACGCACTGTCCGGCAAGGGCGTGCACGTGGTGACGGTGAACGACTACCTGGCCCGCCGTGACGCCAACTGGATGCGTCCGCTGTACGAGTTCCTCGGTCTTTCCGTGGGTATCGTCTCGGCCTTCCAACCGCCGGAGGAGAAGCGCGCCGCCTACGCCGCCGACATCACCTACGGCACCAACAACGAATTCGGTTTCGACTACCTGCGCGACAACATGGCGTTCAGCCAGGAGGAGAAGTTCCAGCGCGAGCTGAACTTCGCCGTGATCGACGAAGTCGACTCCATCCTCATCGACGAAGCTCGTACCCCGCTGATCATCTCCGGCCAGGCCGAGGACAGCTCCAAGCTGTACATCGAGATCAACCGCCTGATCCCACGCCTGACCCAGCACATCGAAGAAGTCGAAGGCCAGGTGACCCAGGAAGGTCACTACACCATCGACGAGAAGAGCCGTCAGGTGGAGCTCAACGAAGCCGGCCACCAGTTCATCGAGGAGATGCTCACCCAGGCCGGCCTGCTGGCCGAGGGCGAGAGCCTCTATTCGGCGCACAACCTGGGGCTGCTGACCCACGTCTATGCCGGCCTGCGCGCCCACAAGCTGTTCCATCGCAACGTCGAATACATTGTCCAGGACGGCCAGGTCCTGCTGATCGACGAGCACACCGGCCGTACCATGCCGGGCCGCCGCCTGTCCGAAGGCCTGCACCAGGCCATCGAGGCGAAGGAAAACCTGAACATCCAGGCCGAGAGCCAGACGCTGGCCTCGACCACCTTCCAGAACTACTTCCGCCTCTACACCAAGCTGGCGGGCATGACCGGCACCGCCGACACCGAGGCCTTCGAGTTCGCTCAGATCTACGGCCTGAACGTGATGGTCATTCCGCCGAACAAGCCATTGGCGCGCAAGGACTTCAACGACCTGGTATACCTGACCGCCGACGAGAAGTACGCGGCGATCATCGCCGACATCAAGGAAAGCATGAAGCAGGGCCGCCCGGTCCTGGTCGGTACGGCCACCATCGAAACCTCCGAGCACATGTCCAACCTGCTGAAGAAGGAAGGTATCGACCACAAGGTGCTCAACGCCAAGTACCACGAGAAGGAAGCCGAAATCATCGCCCAGGCCGGTGCGCCGGGCGCGCTGACCATCGCCACCAACATGGCCGGTCGGGGTACCGACATCCTGTTGGGTGGTAACTGGGAAGCCGAGGTCGCAGCGCTCGAGAACCCGACCCCTGAGCAGATCGCCCAGATCAAGGCCGACTGGCAGAAGCGTCACCAGCAGGTGATCGAGGCTGGCGGCCTGCACGTGATCGCCTCCGAGCGCCACGAATCCCGCCGTATCGACAATCAGCTGCGCGGTCGTGCCGGCCGTCAGGGTGACCCGGGTTCCAGCCGTTTCTACCTGTCGCTCGAAGACAGCCTGATGCGTATCTTCGCCTCCGACCGGGTGAAGAACTTCATGAAGGCCTTGGGGATGCAGTCCGGCGAGGCCATCGAGCATCGCATGGTCACCAACGCCATCGAGAAGGCCCAGCGCAAGGTCGAAGGCCGTAACTTCGACATCCGCAAGCAGTTGCTCGAATACGACGATGTGGCCAACGAGCAGCGCAAGGTGATCTACCACATGCGCAACAGCCTGCTGGCGGCCGACAACATCGGCGACACCATCGCCGAGTTCCGCCAGGAAGTGCTCGATGCCACCATCAGCCAGCACATTCCGCCACAGTCGCTGCCCGAGCAGTGGGACGTGGCCGGCCTGGAAGCTGCTTTGGCCAGCGATTTCGCCATCAAGCTGCCGATCCAGCAGTGGCTCGACGAGGACGAGCGCCTCTACGAGGAGACCCTGCGCGAGAAGCTGCTCAGCGAAATCACCGCAGCCTACAACGAGAAGGAAGACCAGGCCGGCGAGGAAGCCCTGCGTACCTTCGAGAAACAGATCCTGCTGCGTGTACTGGACGATCTGTGGAAGGACCACCTGTCCACCATGGACCACCTGCGTCACGGTATCCACCTGCGCGGCTATGCACAGAAGAACCCGAAGCAGGAGTACAAGCGCGAGTCCTTCAGCCTGTTCCAGGAGCTGCTGGAATCGATCAAGCGCGACACCATCCGTGTGCTGTCCCATGTCCAGGTCCGTCGCGAGGACCCGGCCGAAGAGGAAGCGCGCCTGCGTCGCGAGGCCGAGGAACTGGCCCAGCGCATGCAGTTCCAGCATGCCGCCGCCCCTGGCCTGGAAAGCGAAGAGCAAGCTGCCCAGGAAGGTGCCGAAGTGGCCGTGGCCACCGCGCCGGTGCGCAACGAACAGAAGCTGGGCCGCAACGAGCCATGCTGGTGCGGTTCGGGCAAGAAGTTCAAGCATTGCCACGGCCAGATCGAATGATCTGATCCGCTTGCTGTAACGTGACAAACCTGGGCCGCTGTGCGGCCCATTCGCGGCACAAGGCCGCTCCTACAGAGACTCGAGCATGGTCCTGTAGGAGCGGCCTTGTGCCGCGAATGGGGTGCGAAGCGGCCTCGCTCTTCCATCACCTGTCCACCGTATTTTCTAGGAGCGCTCTAATGGCTGTTGGTCTTGGTCCTTTGCCCACCCTGCACCCGGTTCCCGGTTTTGAACTCGGCATCGCGTCTGCCGGCATCAAGCGCCCTGGGCGCAAGGACGTGGTGGTGATGCGTTGCGCCGAAGGCTCCAGCGTCGCGGGTGTGTTCACCCTCAACGCCTTCTGTGCAGCACCGGTGATCCTCTCCAAGCAGCGTGTACAAGGCACCGTGCGCTACCTGCTGACCAACACCGGCAACGCCAATGCCGGCACCGGCGCGCCGGGCCTCGCCGCCGCCGAGCGCACCTGCGCCAAGCTGGCCGAATTGGCGGGTGTCGATGCCAGCACGGTACTGCCGTTCTCCACCGGCGTGATCGGCGAACCGCTGCCGGTCGAGAAGATCGAGGGTGCGCTGCAGGCCGCCCTGGACGACCTGTCGGAAGACAACTGGGCGCAAGCCGCCACCGGCATCATGACCACCGACACCCTGCCCAAGGGTGCCAGCCGCCAGTTCCAGCACGACGGCGTCACCGTCACGGTCACCGGCATCAGCAAGGGCGCCGGGATGATCCGCCCGAACATGGCCACCATGCTCGGCTACATCGCCACCGACGCCAAGGTCGCGCCGGGCGTGCTCAAGGACCTGCTGCTCGACGGCGCCAACAAGTCGTTCAACCGGATCACCATCGACGGCGACACGTCGACCAATGACTGCTGCATGCTGGTCGCCACTGGCAAGGCCAACCTGCCGGAAGTCACTGAAGCCCGCGGTGCGCTGTTCGACGCCCTGAAGCAGGCCGTGTTCGAGGTGTGCATGGAAGTGGCCCAGGCCATCGTGCGCGACGGTGAAGGCGCCACCAAGTTCGTCACCGTGCAGGTCAATGGCGGCGGCAACCACCAGGAGTGCCTGGACGTCGGCTACGCTGTGGCCCACTCGCCGCTGATCAAGACCGCGCTGTTCGCCTCCGACCCCAACTGGGGCCGCATCCTCGCCGCGGTCGGCCGTGCCGGCGTACCGGCGCTGGATGTCAGCCTGATCGACGTGTTCCTCGATGACGTCTGCATCGCCAGCAAGGGTGGTCGTAGCCCGAGCTATACCGAAGAGCAGGGTTCCAAGGTGATGGCCCAGGAGGAAATCACCATTCGCATCGAGCTGGGCCGTGGCCAATGCAGCGAAACCATCTGGACCACCGACCTGTCCCACGAGTACGTGAAAATCAACGCCGAGTACCGTACCTGAACCATCACAGGGCCGCTTCGCGGCCCTTTCGCCGGCAAGCCGGCTCCCACAGATGTCGCCGTATACCCCCAGATCTGTGCTGAACCTGTGGGAGCCGGCTTGCCGGCGATGGGCTGCAAGGCAGCCACGAATTTCCAAACCAATGGAGCCGAACCATGAGCTATCACCTGATCATCGGCGACAAGCTGTACTCCTCCTGGTCGCTGCGTGGCGCGCTGGCCCTGGAGCTGGCTGGCGTGCCCTATGAAGAAACGCTGATCAAACTGAACCAGCCCGACACCCGCAAGCGCATCCTCGAGTTCTCGACCAGTGGCAAGGTGCCGCTGCTCAAGACCGAGCATGGTGTGATCGCCGATTCCCTGGCCATCGCCGAGTATCTGGCCGAGCGCCACCCCGACGCCCAGCTGTGGCCTGCCGATGTCACTGCCCGTGCCCAGGCCCGCTCGGCTTGCGCGCAGATGCACAGCGGCTTCATGGCCCTGCGCAGTGCCATGCCATTCGACCTGTCTCGCGACGAGGGCCTGGAAAGCATCCCGCTGGATGTCCAGGTGGATATCGATCGTATGGTCGCCCTGTGGTCCGAATGCCGGCTGGCGGCCAAGGAAAGCGGCCCGTTCCTGTTCGGCAAGCCGAGCCTGGCCGACGCTTTCTTCGCCCCGGTGGCTGTGCGCCTGCGTACCTACCGCGTCGAAGTGCCTGCGCAAGCGGCCACGTACATCGAGACCATCTACCAGTGGCCGGCCTTCCAGGCCTGGCAGAAGGCAGGCCTGGCGGAGCGTGAAGGGTGAAGCGGATTCATGTGGTAGCAGCAGTCATTCGTGGTATCGATGGGCGCATCCTGATCGCTCGGCGCGCCGACACCCAGCACCAGGGCGGCCTGTGGGAGTTCCCCGGCGGCAAGGTGGAGGAGGGCGAGGCCGTCGAGGCGGCGCTGGCCCGTGAGCTGCGCGAGGAACTGGGCATCGAGGTGACCCGTTCCCGACCGCTGATCAAGGTCAGCCATGATTACCCGGACAAGCAGGTGCTGCTGGATGTCCGTGAAGTCGACGGTTTCACCGGCGAGCCCCATGGCGCCGAGGGCCAGCCGCTGGCCTGGGTGGCGCCCCGCGACCTGGGGCAGTACGACTTCCCCGAGGCCAACACGCCGATCGTGGCAGCCGCCCGCCTGCCAGACCAGTACCTGATCACCCCGGACGGGCTGGACGCGCCGCAGCTGCTGCGCGGTATCCAGAAGGCCATCGCCGGCGGTATCCGCCTGATCCAGCTGCGTGCACCGGACATGTACGATCCCAAGTATCGCGACGTGGCGGTGGATGCGGTCGGCCTGTGTGCCGGCAAGGCCCAGCTGATGCTCAAGGGGCCCTTGGAGTGGTTGGGGGATTTCCCTTCCGCCGGCTGGCACCTGACCTCGGCACAGCTGCGCAAGTACGCTACCAATGGCCGCCCCTTCCCCAAGGCGCGCTGGCTGGCGGCGTCCTGCCACGATGCCGAGGAGTTGGCCCTGGCCGAGCAAATGGGCGTGGACTTCGTCACCCTGTCGCCGGTGCAGGCGACCCAGACTCATCCGGACGCCACGCCGCTGGGATGGGAGCAGGCGAGGCGGTTGATCCAGGGGATCAACCATCCGGTGTTCCTGCTCGGAGGCGTCGGTGCCGGTGAGCGGGAGCAAGCCTGGGATGCCGGAGCACAGGGTGTTGCCGGGATCCGGGCGTTCTGGCCTGAAGTCTGAGTAATCGGGGCCGCTTTGCGGCCCATCACCGGCAAGCCGGCTCCCGCAGGGCCTGCACAGAACTCAAGCCCTGTGCGGTCCTTGTGGGAGCCGGCTTGCCGGCGATGGGCTACAAAGTAGCCCCAAAAATCAGCCGTTAGGCTTATCCGCAGGCTGCCACAACACCTCAGCCACCCCCTGCCGCCGGCCGATGATCCGCGCCGCCACGAACAGCAGGTCCGACAATCGGTTGATATACGCCAACCCGACCCCCTCCAGCGGCTCGAGCGCATTCAGCTGTTGGCAACGCCGCTCCGCGCTCCGCGCCAGGCTCCGGCACACATGGGCCTGGGCCACCAGCGCCGAGCCGCTGGGCAGGATGAAGTTCTTCAGCGGCCCCAGCTCTTCGTTCCAGCGGTCGATCGCCGCTTCCAGCCGTTCGACCTCTTGGGAATCCAACGCCTGGTAGCTGGGCATCGCCAACTCGCCACCCAGGTCGAACAGCCGGTGCTGACAGGGCGCAAGGACCTCGATCACCTCCTGCAGCCCTTCGCTGGCGAGCCCTGCGAGCAGCAGGCCCAGTTGACTGTTGAGGCTGTCCACCTCGCCAATGGCTTCGATGCGTGGGTGGTCCTTAGGCACCCTGCGCCCATCGCCCAGGCCGGTCTCGCCTTTGTCGCCGGTGCGGGTGTAGATCTTCGACAGGCGATAGCCCATGTCATGCCTCCGTGGTGCCCGGTGCCGTCGGCGCCGGTTGGCCAAGGGGCAGGCGCAAGGTGAAGCAGGTACCCTGGCCGGGGGCGGAATGCACTTCCATTTGCCCCTTGTGGTTGTTGGTGATGATGAAATACGAGACCGACAAGCCCAAGCCGGTGCCCTGCCCAATCTCCTTGGTGGTGAAGAACGGTTCGAAGGTTCGCTTGCGTACGGCTTCGGGCATGCCGACGCCATTGTCTTCCACCTGGATTTCCGCCCACGGCGGGTTGAGCCGGGTGCGCAGGGTGATGCGCCCCGGTTCGCTGGCTTGCGGGCGCTGGTGGATGGCCTGGGCGGCGTTCTTGAGCAGGTTGAGCAGCACCTGCTCCAGCTCGTTGGCCGTGCAGGGCACTGGCCCGAGTGCCGGGTCGAATTGACGCACGATGTGTTGGCCCTTGAAGTCGAAGCCGATGGCCAAATCGAAGTCGTTGCCGGCGATTTCCACGGCCTGGTCGATCAGCGCCGGCAGATCGCAGGGCGCCAGCTGACGGTTGCTGCGGCGGCTGAAACTGAGCATGTGGGTGACGATCTTCGCTGCGCGCGCGCCGGCTTGTTGGATGCCATCGAGCAGCTGGGGCACCTCGCGGCTTTCCAGGTAGCGGTTGACGCTGGACAGGTCGATGTCCAGCTCGGCCGCCTGCTCCTGGTTGCGAGGCAGCTCCGGCGACAGCCGTCGGCGGATGTTCTGCACGTTGTGCAGGATGGCCCCCAGGGGGTTGTTGATCTCGTGGGCCATGCCCGCGGCGAGCCCGCCCACCGAGAGCATCTTCTCCGACTGCACCATCATCTCTTCCAGCGAGAGGCGCTGGGTGATGTCGTCGATGCGGATCACCACGCCACGCCCTCCGCCGCCCGTCAACGGGTAGAAGGTCAGGGCGTAGTGGCGCACGTCCTCGCCCTTGGGCCAGGTGACCCGTTCGATCTTCGCCACGCGGTGTTTTTCCACGCTTTCCTTGAGTTGCGGAAGGAACGGCTTGAGCGGCTCGAAGGCGATGAAGATCGGCTGGTTCAGTGCCTCGTCCAGCGGTGTGCCGGAGAGCACCGTGGCTTCATGGTTCCACTGGGTCACGTAGAGCTGTTCATCGAGGGCGATCAGGGCCGAAGGCATGGAGTCGATGATGCTGTTGAGATAGTTTTGGAAGCCCGTGAGCTTCTTCTCGATCTTGCTGCGGACCTGGACTTCCAGTTCCAGCTTGCGATTGGTGTGTCGCGTTTCTTCGGCCAGGCCCTGGGCCTGGTCATAGGCCATCTGGAATTCGTCGCGGGTGCGCTTGAGCTGTTGCTCGCGAGCCTCGATGCGCGAAAGCATGGTATTGAAGGCGTTGGCCAGGCTGCCGATCTCGTCGTCGTTGCCGCGTTGGGCGCGCAGGGCGTAGCTTTCCTCACGGGTGACCTGGCGGCTCAGCTCCTCGAGCTGGTTGATCGGTTCGGTGATCAGGCGCTTGATCTGCCGGGCGATGAGCAACCACAGCAGCACACTGAAGACCAGGATCGCCAGGCTCGCGGTGAGGGTGCCAGTGTAGAAGGCCGTCGGCAGTTCGCTGCTGGCGACCAGCAGCAGGTGGGCCGGGGGCTGGCCTTCGCGGGGCAGCGGGATCAGCTGGGTGCTGCGAAATTCCATCATGCGCCAGCCGCTGATGTTGCGAAAACGCTTGGGCAGCGCCAGCGGGTCGCCATGTTGCAACTGTGCGAGCATGCGCCCATCGCCGCCATAGAGGGCGGCGGCGCGCAGGGGAGAGTAGCTGTCCAGTTCCTTGAGCAGTGCGCTGGCCGCCTCCTGCGAGTCGCCGGCACGCGCCGACAGCTGTGGGTTGGATACCAGCCGGCCGATGGTGTGCAGGGCCTGGGGCGCCATGCTTTCCTGGGTGATCCAATAGGCGGCGCTGATGAAAGCCAGGTTGGCTACCAGCAGGATGGTGACCAGCAGTACCAGCAAGGCCGCCAGCAGTTTCTGCCCGACCGGGAGGTTTTCCAGGCGTTGGCGCAGGGTCATGGGCGAGGCGGTGTCCTCTGTGCGGTTGATGGGGCAGCGTCAGTCGCTGGGCAGGCCACGGGCCTGCAAGCTATCGACCAGGCGCTGGTGCAGGCGTTCCAGGTGCGGCAGGCCCAGACCATGGCGGGCTGCGGTCCGGCAGGCATGGCCGAGCAGGTAGTGCACTTCGGTGCGCCGACCATGGCGTACGTCCTGGTACATGGAAGAATAGTTGGCTGCCGTGGCCAGGATGACCCGCTGTACTTCCTCGTACAGCCTGTCGGCGGCCTGGGGCTGGCCACAATGGCGCAGCAGTGCGGCGAGCTCGTCGCACAGTGTGGCGACTTCTCCCAGGTGTTCCAACAGGCCACCGTTATGGCAGTCGTGAAGCACCGTCAGGGGGTTGATCGCACAATTGAGCGCCAGCTTGCGCCACAGGCGGGTGTTGATATCCACCGTCCATTCGGCGGGGATGGCGGCTTCGGCCAGTTCGTCGTACCAGTGCGGCATGGTGGGGTTGGCGGGGTCGCCCAGCCAGTTGAAGCCTTGCCCGGCGAAGCGTACGCGCCAGTCGTCCTCGCGAAAGGCGCCTTCGGTGCTCGAGGCGAAGATGCAGCGGGCCCGGGGCACCTGCTCGGCGACTTCGTCCTGGCTGCCCAGGCCGTTCTGCAGCAGAACCAGTTCGGCCCCTTCGGCCAGGCGCGACGCCAGGCGGGCCACGGCAGGGGCGGTGTCATAGGCCTTGCAGGCCACCAGCAGGCGATGGATCGGCCCATGGGCACCGGGGCTCTCGGCCGGGATCGCATAGCGGCTGGCCTGGTCATGCTCGACCAGGGTCAGGCCGCCGACGGCCTGGTAGGCGGCCACGCGCTGTTCGTCACGCAGGACCAGGCGCACCGCCTTGCCCGCGCGGGCCAGGCGGCAGGCCCAGAGGCTACCGAGGCTACCGGCGCCGAGAATATGCCAGGTGCTGCTCATCTGCGTTTCGCAACCCGTTATAATGAGCCCGCATTTTAACCGTCAAACCTGGCGCGCTCCATCCGACCGAGCGCGCTTTTATTTTGGAGAACAACCATGCCTTCGTTCGACGTGGTATCGGAACTGGACAAGCACGAAGTCACCAACGCCGTGGACAACGCGGTGAAGGAACTGGACCGTCGCTACGACCTCAAGGGCAAGGGCAGCTTCGAGTTCAAGGACAAGGAGCAGACCGTGCTCCTGACCGCCGAGGCGGAATTCCAGCTCGAGGCGATGATCGAGATCCTGCGCCTGGCCCTGGTCAAGCGCAAGATCGACGTCAAATGCCTGGAAGTCAAGGATGCCTACCCCTCCGGCAAGGAAATGAAGCAGGAAGCCAAGTTCCGCGAGGGTATCGATAAAGAACTGGCCAAGAAGATCGTCGCTACCATCAAGGACGCCAAGCTCAAGGTCCAGGCCGCCATCCAGGGCGAGCAGGTGCGGGTCACCGGCAAGAAGCGCGACGACCTGCAGGAAGCCATCGCCCTGCTGCGCACCAAGGAATTCGACATGCCGCTGCAGTTCAACAACTTCCGCGACTGACCGTTTGTGAAACAGGAACCTTGATGGCCTAGTGATGTCCATCGGAACCTGGGGCCGCGAGATCTTCGCGGCCTGTTTTTTTCGTGTACATGCCGTTTGGCATCAGGAGATGAAATAGATGGACTTGAATGCTGAAGTGGACCAGCTGGTCCGCCAGTCGCAGACCTGGATCCCGTTGATCATGGAATACGGCAGCCGTGTGCTGCTGGCATTGGTGACCCTGGGCATCGGCTGGTGGGTGACCAACAAGATCAGTGACCGCCTGGGCCGGCTAGTGGGCCTGCGCGCGCCTGATCCCGCATTGCAGGGTTTCATCAAGACCATCGCCAACATCGTGTTGAAGGTTCTGCTGGTCATCAGCGTGGCCTCCATGATCGGCATCGAGACGACCTCGTTCGTGGCGGCCATCGGTGGTTCGGCCCTGGCCATCGGCCTCGCCTTGCAGGGCAGCCTGGGCAACTTCGCCGGAGGGGTGCTGATCCTGTTGTTCCGCCCGTTCCGTGTCGGTGACTGGATCGAGGCCCAAGGGGTCAGCGGCACTGTCGACAGTATCCAGATCTTCCATACCGTGCTGCGCACCGGTGACAACAAGACCGTGATCATGCCCAACGGCAATCTGTCCAACGGCATCATCACCAACTACAACCGCCAGCCGACCCGCAAGGTGGTGTTCGACGTGGGTGTGGATTACGACGCTGACCTGCAAAAGGCTCGCAACGTTCTGTTGGAGCTGGCCAAGGACCCGCGCGTGCTGCAGGACCCGGCTCCGGAAGCCGTGGTGTCGACCCTGGGCGACAGCGCCATTACCGTCTCCCTGCGTGCCTGGGTCAAAACCGCCGACTACTGGAACGTGATGTTCATGCTCAATGAACAGGCCCGTGATCGCCTGAAGGCCGAGGGTATCGACATTCCGTTCCCGCAGCGGGTGATCCGCGTGGTACAGGAAGCGGCTGCGCAGTAAAGCCGGTGTTCCTGGGGCTGCTTTGCAGCCCTTTCGCGGGGCAAGCCCACTCCTACAGACGACTGTGGGGGCGGGCTTGCCCCGCGATGCGTTGGTAGCCATTACACTTGTTCACAGCCTCGCCCCGCCGTTTCTGGCATATAGGCTGGCCCCTCCTGTTTTTCAAGCTGTCTTCGACCATGAAACCATTGCTGTACATCACGCCCCTGCGTGCCTTGCTGTTCGGGCTGACCTTGGCCCTGTTCGAATTGCTGACCTACCTGGCCAGCGATGCGGTCATGCCCGCCATGCCGGTAGTGGTCGACGATCTGAAGGCCAGCCCCGAATACATTCCCCATGCCCTGAACCTGTACCTGCTCGGTGGTGTGCTGCTGCAGTGGCTGATCGGCCCCTTGGCCGACCGCTATGGGCGGCGGCCGCTGCTGCTGGCCGGTTGTGCGTTCTTCGGCCTGGCGTGCTTGGCCACCTACTGGGTGCACGACATTGGCCTGTTCAACCTGCTGCGCCTGTTGCAGGGCATTGGCCTGGGCTTCGTGGTGACGGTCAGCTACCCGGCGCTCAACGAGGCATTCAGCGAGGCCGATGCCGTGCGCATGATGGCCCTGTTGGCCAACATCGCCCTGTTGTCGCCGCTGCTGGGGCCGCTGGTGGGGACCCTGATGCTGCAATGGCTGGATTGGCGCTGGTTGTTCGTGGCGTTTGCCGTGGGCGCTGTACTGACCTGGGCGCTGCTCTACCGATTGATGCCGGAGACCCTGGGCGTGGAGCGCCGCGATGGTTCGCGCCTGCCGTTCACGCCGATCCACCTGCTGCCGTTGCTCGCCGGTTATGGCCAGCTGCTGGGCAACTCTCGCTTCGTCGCGGGCAGTGCGGCGCTCGGGCTGGTGGGCTTGCCGCTGATCGGCTGGATCGGCCTGTCCCCGGTGTTGCTGATCACTGACGAAGGTTTGAGCACGATGGAGTACGCCCTGTGGCAGTTGCCGGTGTTCGGTGGGTTGATCCTGGGCAACCTGATCATCAACCGTATCGCCGACCGCTACCCCTTGGCCAGCCTGGTGCGCGGGGCGCTTTGGCCATACCTGGCAGGGCTGTGCCTGATGGCGCTGGCGACCTGGTACTGGCCGACGGTGACCAGCCTGGTAGCGGGCATGTCGCTGTATGCGCTGGGCTTGGGTGTGGCCAATGCCGTGTTGTATCGCATGACGCTGTTCGCCAGCGAGCAGAGCAAGGGGCTGGTATCGGCGATGCTGGGGATGATCACCATCGCCCTGCTGGGGCTCGGTGGCGCGGTGCTGGCGATGCTGGGGGCGGGGGCGAGCCTGGTGCACTTTGCCCTGGGCGCCGGCCTTGCCGGAGCATTGGCGCTGTGGCCGTTGTGGTTTGTGGTAGGCGGGCGTCGGGACCAAGGTGCTGTGGTCTAGGTCCTAGGGCCGCATCGCGTAGCAAGCCCGCACCTACAGGGACTTACCCCCTCTGTAGGCGCGGGCTTGTCCCGCGATGGGCTGCATCAAGGCTGCTCGGCCGCGGAATTGTCCACAGGCGCCGGCTTGCCACGCCCGGCCTCTTGGTGCCAGTGCAGGGCGATCAGGATCAGCGTCGGTACGCCCAGCAGGGCCGTGATCAGGAAGAAATCGTGGTAGCCGAACTTCTCCACCAGCACCCCTGAGTAACCGCCGATCAGACGCGGTAGCAGCAGCATGATCGAGCTGAGCAGTGCGTACTGGGTGGCCGAGAACTTCAGGTTGGTCAGGCTCGACAGGTAGGCCACGAATGCCGAGGTGGCAAGGCCCGAGCTGAAGTTGTCGAGGGAGATGGTGACCACCAGCATTTCCAGGTTCGGGCCCATGTCGGCCAGCATCAGGAACAGGATGTTGGTCGCCGCCGAGGCTGCACCACCGATGAACAGGATCGGCAGGATGCCGAAGCGTACGATCAGCAGGCCGCCGGCCCCGGCACCGACCAATGTCATGATCAATCCGAAGATCTTGCTGACGCTGGCGATCTGGTCCTTGGTGAAGCCTTGATCGATGTAGAACACGTTGGCCATCACGCCCATCACCGTATCGGACATGCGATAGGTAGCGATCAGCCCGAGCAGCAGCAACGCCTGCCAGCGATAACGCAGGATGAAGTCGTTGACCGGCGTCAACACCGGTGCCAGGCCTCTTCGGCCCAGGGACGACAGGCAAGCCCAGGTCAGCAGCACATAGAGGATCAGGCGCAGGAAGGCACGATCCTCGAGCAGCAGGTCGAGCATGGTCGCATCACCAGCAATCACGCTGGACCAGCCGGTATTGAACATCTGCGTGAAGCTCGCCGGCACCGACACCAGCAGAATGATCAGCACGAACACCGACGCCAGCTGGTGGACCAGGCCGTAGCGCGCAGCCGACAGCTGGGTACGCATCGGCACGGGCGGCTCGCGCATCACCAGGGTGGTGAACACCGCAGGTAGCATCAGTACGCCGAACAGCACATAGGTGCCGGTCCAGGCCTTGTGCAGGTAGCTGAAACCGGTGGAGCCGAACCATTCGGCGAAGAACAGCGCACCGGCCGTGGCGAGCAGGGCCGCGACACGGTAGCCGGCCATGTAGCTGGCAGCCAGGGCGGCCTGGCGCTGGTCATCGGCGATTTCCAGGCGGTAGGCATCCACGGCGATGTCCTGGGTCGCCGAGGCGAAAGCCACCAGCACGGCCAGGGCGATCAGCCAGGACAGGTGTTTCTGTGGATCGCACAAGCCCATGCCGACCAGGCCGACCACGACCAGGGCCTGCGACAGCAACAGCCAGGAGCGGCGCCGGCCAAGGCGACCGAGCACCGGCAGGCGCCATTGGTCCAGTAGCGGCGACCAGACCCATTTGAACGCGTAGGCAAGGCCGATCAGGCTGGCATAGCCGATGGTCTCGCGTGCTACGCCTGCTTCCCGAAGCCACACGGAAAGCGTCGAAAACACCAGCATGTAGGGCAGGCCGGCAGCGAATCCAAGCAGCAAAAGCACCAAGGTCGACGGGCTGGCATAGGCAGCGAGCGCAGCGCGCCAGGTTTTACGGGGCATGGGCCAACATCTGCCTCAACATTTGCGAAAACAAAGCGCGCACTCTAACCGCTGTGCTCCATCGGACGCCAGCCATGACGCGACATATCGACGCGATTGTTCACGACTGCAACGCCTTCTGCACGCAGACGAGCACGCTGTTCATCCCCCGATGGCGTGCCCAGCGCCAGGCTCAGGCGGCCGCCTGCACCCAGCACCCGGTGCCAGGGCAGGCGGGTGTCCACCGGGAGTTGCCCGAGCGTGCGCCCGACCCAGCGGGCTGCGCGCCCCAGGCCGGCCAGCTCGGCCAGCTGGCCATAGCTGACGACCTTGCCGGGCGGAATCTGGCCAAGCACCGAGTAAAGCGCCATTCGTCGGCCCTCGGCATCTTCCGCTGGCCCAGGAAGGGGCGCCGGCATCACTGCAGCCCTGGCCTGTGGATGAAAGCGGACCGGCGGTCGGGGTAAATGAGAGTTGAACTCAACGGCATGGTCTGGGTCTGTCCTTGCTCTGGTCGTGGTGATCTGGATAATGCCCGGCTTTTTTTGGTAAATCGAACCCGTAGTCAGCTTATGTATTCTAGAACCCTGCTATGCATCCTTGCCGCTTCACTCTGCGCGCCGGCGCTCGCCGACACCGTGTGGATGAAGAACGGCGACAGGCTCAGCGGCAAGATCAAGGTCTTCGATGGCGGCAAGTTGTTGCTGGAAACCCCGTATGGCGGTTCCATCGCCCTGGACTGGAAAGAAGTGCAGACCCTGGAAAGCGACCAGGCACTGCTGGTCAAGCAGGACGCCTACAACGGCGAGAAGACCAAGTCGCTCAAGGCTGCCGAACCGGGCAAGGTGACCCTGGCCAATGGCGAGGCGCCCAAGACCGTGGACCTGGCGAGCATCGAACAGATCATGAAGCCCAAGCCATTGGTCGAGGACTTCCTGTGGAAGGGCAACGTCGATGTGGCCATGGACTACAAGCGCGCCGAGAACGATACCGACGACTACGACGTCAGCTTCAAGACCACCGCGCGCCATGGTCGCTGGCGGCACAATGCCGAAGGCGAATACAACCGTGAGACCAAGGACGACGTCACCACCACCAACAACTGGAGCGCCGAATACGCCCTGGACCGTTTCATCACCGACCAGTGGTTCTGGCAGGGGCGCATGGAATACAAGCGCGACCACATCGAGGACTTGGCGCGCCAGCGTACCGTCGGTACAGGCCCGGGCTACCAGTTCTGGGACGACGAGCTGGGGGCGTTCTCCCTCGGTTCGCTGATCAACCGCACCGATTTCGAATACCGGGACGGTGGCAAGGACAATTTCTATTCCGCGGCGCTGAAGTGGGACTACAACCGCTACCTGATCGGCAAGAGCGTCGAGATCTTCACCAATGGCGAATTCGGCAAGCCTCTGGGTGGCGTGGCCGATTACTCGCTGGATGCCGAGGCGGGCCTGCGCTACAAGGTCACCGAATGGGCCTCGCTCAACCTCAAGGCGGAGAAGGACATCATCAGCGGAACCCGGGACAGCGACCTGGACAAGACCCGTTACACGGCCGGCTTCGGGGTGACCTGGTAGGGCGCAAGGTGACTCGCGCCTGCAACGGGTGTGACAAGGCGGCGATTGGCAGTGGGCAGTGATAGTGCTTATCTTGTCCGCATCCAGTCCGCCGCCCAGGAGCGCGCTTCGTGAGTAACAATGCCATCCGCCCCGCCCGGGAACTGCTGCTCAAGGAATACCGTGGCGTCCTTTCGACCCATTCCAAGTCCATGCCCGGTTTCCCCTTTGGTTCGGTGGTGCCGTACTGCCTGGACGGCGATGGACACCCGCTGATCCTGATCAGCCGTATCGCCCAGCACACCCATAACCTGCAGAAGGACGCTAAGTGTTCGCTACTGGTAGGCGAGCGCGATGCCGAGGATGTCCAGGCCGTGGGGCGGCTGACGATCATGGCGCAGGCCCGCAAGCTCACCGACGAAGCCGCCATCGAGGCGGCGGCCGAGCGCTACTACCGCTACTTCCCCGATGCGGCGAACTACCACAAGGCGCACGACTTCGATTTCTGGGTACTGGAGCCTGTACGTCACCGCTACATCGGCGGCTTCGGCGCGATCCACTGGCTCGACCAGGTGACCCTGGCCAACCCCTTCGCCGGCCAAGTCGAGGCGAGCATGGTCGAGCACATGAACAACGACCATGCCAATGCCATCGCCCACTACGTCGAGCTCACCAACCTGCCGCGCACGGCGCCGGCGCAACTGGTGGGCATCGACAGCGAGGGCATGCACCTGCGAATCGGTCAGGGCATCCACTGGCTGGCGTTTCCCACTGTTTGCAATACGCCGATACAGGTTCGCGAAGCCTTGGTTTTACTGGCTCGCGCCGACCAATGGCCGGTTGCGGCGAAGGTCGAGGGTTGAAAACAGGCACACACGCATCCATCTGATGGTCTTATTGGAAGGTTTTCTTCCGCCGAGGATCCCTTGAATGCGTGCTTTTCTACTGCTGTTCCTGATTTTTCCGGTGCTGGAGCTGTTCGTCTTCGTCAAGGTCAGCGCCGCCATCGGTTTCTTCCCGGCGCTGCTGTTGATCATCGCCGGTTCCGCCCTGGGTGTGCTGGTGATGCGCGTGGCAGGCCTCGCGACCGCCCTGCGTGCCCGTGAAAGCCTGCAGCGCGGCGAACTGCCCGCCGAGGACATGTTCCAGGGCATGATGCTGGCCGTCGCTGGCGGCCTGCTGTTGTTGCCCGGTTTCATCAGCGACGTGCTGGGCCTGCTGTGCCTGTTGCCGTTCACCCGCCACCTGGCCGCACGCAAGATGCGCCAGCGTGCCGAAGCCCAGGCCATGCGCCAACGCGCCTTCCAGGACGACCCGTTCCAGGCGCAGCCGCGTGACGGTGGTCATCGCCCGAATGTGATCGAGGGCGAGTACGAGCGCCGCGACAAGTAATATCGCTGGGGCCGCTTCGCGCCCCTTCCGTGGCTTTGTGCCAGGAAGGGGGGGCGAAGCGGCCCAGTTTTTTTGCCTGAAAAAAATTTTTACGTACCAAGCCTTGTAATTGATTTCGCCGACCACATGTATGGGTCACCGCAAGGTTTCTGGTGGCAACACCAGACATATATACGGGGTTCGCCCGGGCGAGCCCCGACCGGCAACGCCGGACCGTATCAACCCGCCGGTATCGACACCGGCCGATGAAAACCACAATTTGGGAGAGATCGACAATGAAGCTTCGTCCTCTGCATGACCGCGTCGTCATCCGTCGCAGCGAAGAAGAATCGAAAACCGCTGGCGGTATCGTCCTGCCGGGTTCGGCCGCTGAAAAACCAAACCGCGGCGAAGTCGTCGCCGTCGGCACCGGTCGCATCCTGGAAAACGGCGAAGTACGCGCGCTGGCCGTGAAAGTGGGTGACAAAGTGGTTTTCGGCCCCTACTCGGGCAGCAACACCGTGAAAGTCGATGGCGAAGACCTGCTGGTCATGGCTGAAAACGAAATCCTGGCCGTCATCGAAGGCTGATTTCCCCGACTTCCCGTTACTCCAAAGATTTTCAAGGAATAAACGATCATGGCTGCTAAAGACGTAAAATTCGGCGATTCCGCTCGTAAGAAAATGCTGGTTGGTGTCAACGTTCTGGCTGACGCCGTCAAAGCGACCCTGGGCCCGAAAGGCCGCAACGTGGTCCTGGCCAAGAGCTTCGGCGCGCCGACCATCACCAAGGACGGCGTTTCCGTCGCCAAGGAAATCGAGCTGAAGGACGCCTTCGAGAACATGGGCGCCCAGCTGGTCAAGGAAGTCGCTTCCAAGGCCAACGACGCTGCCGGTGACGGCACCACCACCGCTACCGTCCTGGCCCAGGCCATCGTCAACGAAGGCCTGAAGGCCGTTGCTGCCGGCATGAACCCGATGGACCTCAAGCGCGGTATCGACAAGGCCACCGCCGCCATCGTCGCCGAGCTGAAGAACCTGTCCAAGCCATGCGCCGACTCCAAGGCCATCGCCCAGGTAGGTACCATCTCCGCCAACTCCGACACCTCCATCGGTGAGATCATCGCCGAAGCCATGGAAAAGGTCGGTAAAGAAGGCGTGATCACCGTTGAAGAAGGCTCGGGCCTGGAAAACGAACTGTCCGTCGTTGAGGGCATGCAGTTCGACCGTGGCTACCTGTCGCCGTACTTCATCAACAAGCCGGACACCATGGTTGCCGAGCTGGAAAGCCCGCTGCTGCTGCTGGTCGACAAGAAGATCTCCAACATCCGCGAGCTGCTGCCTGTTCTGGAAGCCGTTGCCAAGGCCGGCCGTCCGCTGCTGATCGTTGCCGAGGACGTCGAAGGCGAAGCCCTGGCCACCCTGGTGGTCAACAACATGCGCGGCATCGTCAAGGTCGCTGCTGTCAAGGCACCTGGCTTCGGCGACCGCCGCAAGGCCATGCTGCAGGACATCGCCACCCTGACCGGCGGCCAGGTCATCTCCGAGGAAATCGGCCTGACCCTGGAAACCACCACCCTGGAGCACCTGGGTAACGCCAAGCGCGTGATCCTGTCCAAGGAAAACACCACCATCATCGATGGCGCCGGTTCCGACGCCGACATCGAAGCACGCGTCAAGCAGATCCGTGCCCAGATCGAAGAGACTTCCTCGGACTACGACCGTGAGAAGCTGCAAGAGCGTCTGGCCAAGCTGGCTGGCGGTGTTGCCGTGATCAAGGTCGGTGCTGGCACCGAAGTCGAGATGAAAGAGAAGAAGGCTCGCGTCGAAGACGCCCTGCACGCTACCCGTGCAGCCGTCGAAGAAGGCGTGGTGCCTGGCGGTGGTGTTGCCCTGGTGCGTGCCCTGCAAGCCGTTGCCGACCTCAAGGGCGAGAACGAAGACCAGAACGTTGGTATCGCGCTGCTGCGTCGCTCGGTCGAAGCTCCGCTGCGTCAGATCACTGCCAACGCCGGCGACGAGCCAAGCGTTGTCGCTGACAAGGTCAAGCAAGGTTCGGGCAACTACGGCTACAACGCCGCTACCGGCGAATACGGCGACATGATCGAGATGGGTATCCTGGACCCAGCCAAGGTCACCCGTTCGGCCCTGCAAGCCGCAGCTTCGATCGGCGGTCTGATGATCACCACCGAAGCGATGGTTGCCGACCTGCCGGAAGACAAGCCAGCAGCTGGCGGCATGCCAGACATGGGCGGCATGGGTGGCATGGGCGGCATGATGTAAGCCAGCCTTACCCTCTGCTGTAACAAGAAAGCCCCGCCTAGTGCGGGGCTTTTTTGTTACAGCAGAGGGCCGCTTTGCGGCCCTTTCGCGGCTACGTGGTCACGCTTTTTTGTAGGAGCGGCCTTGTGCCGCGAAAGGGGCGCAAAGCGCCCCCGTTCATTCAGGCAACGCTACCTTGTGCTTCGGGCACCGTCACTGTTCCCCGGCGATACAGCACCAGGTAATAGCACCCCAGCCCGATCATCCAGCAGAACACCGCTGTCCACAGGTTGTGCGACAAGAAATGCGCGCCCTGCAGCATGCGCCCGATCGACAGTACCGTACCGGTGGTGAACGCCAGCATGAAGGCGGCGCGCGCCAGGCGTGGGCGCCGGTCGCGCAGGACGAAGAACAGGGCGAACAGGCTGAAACCGGTCGCCGCATGGCCGCCAGGCCAGCAGCGCCCGGGCTTGTCGGTGGCCGGGCGGTGTTCAAGCAGTTTGCTGTAGGTCTCCTTGCCGCCGAATTGGCTCAGGCTCCACGGGCACTGCACCTCGGTCGCGGCCTTGAGCGGGGTGACGAAGGCAGTGGACAACGCCAGCGACAATACCAGACAGCCCAGCTCGCGACGCCACCCGAACAGCCGTGACCAGAAGCAGCTGGCCACGAAGGCGACGATCGACAACAGGCCCAGGCCGATGACCACCTGCTTGACCCGGTCGTGCAGGATGTTCTCCAACAGGTAGCTGTGACGGCCGATGAACTGGCCGGCGACCGGGTCGAAAGCCAGCTTGGCCACATCCATGTCCAGGGACGTCCATTCCAACAGGATCAAGGCCACGGCGGTAGCCAGTGGGATGCCCAGGTACAACCACAGGTTGAGTGGGCGGGGGCGGGGATGTTGCTGCATGACGGCTCCAGGGGCGATAAATGCCGGCCATTGTCGGCTTGCCGCTATGCTGGGTTCGTGAAGGATGGGTGAAAAATCCGTCAGCCTCCTGGATCGATGCCCAAGACTGGCGCCGCGCGGACGATGGCCTTAAGCTGCGCCTGCCGCGCAGAGCGAAAGCGCCGCACAGGAGACCCCGATGCGCATTCTACTGGTTGAAGACAACCGCGATATCCTCGCCAACCTGGCCGACTACCTGGGCATGAAAGGCTACACCGTCGACTGCGCCCAGGATGGCTTGTCCGGGTTGCACCTGGCCGCCACTGAGCATTACGACCTGATCGTGCTCGACATCATGCTGCCGGGCATCGACGGCTATACCCTGTGCAAGCGCCTGCGCGAGGATGCCCGCCGCGATACCCCGGTGATCATGCTGACCGCCCGCGATCAGCTCGATGACCGCCTGCAGGGCTTTCGCTCCGGTGCCGATGACTACCTGCTCAAGCCGTTCGCCCTGTCGGAGCTGGCGGCGCGCATCGAGGCGGTGCTACGCCGCTCCCAGGGGGGCGGCCGCCGTACCCTGCAAGTCGCGGACCTGAGCTATGACCTCGATACCCTGGAGGTCACCCGCCAGGGGCGCCTGCTCAAGCTCAACCCGGTCGGCCTCAAGCTGCTCGCCGTGCTGATGCAGAAGAGCCCCCATGTGCTGCGCCGCGAGGTGCTCGAAGAAGCCTTGTGGGGCGACGACTGCCCCGACAGCGACAGCCTGCGCAGCCATGTCCACCAACTGCGTCAGGTGATCGACAAGCCGTTCGAAAAACCGCTGCTGCATACCGTCCATGGCGTCGGCTATCGCCTCGCCGAGGGCCGTGATGGAGTTTAAGCAGAGCCTTGCCCAGCGCATCATCATTGCTTTCGCGCTGATGAGTGCGCTGGTGGCCGGCGCCTTCGCCTTCGGTATCGTCGCCACCGTGCACCTGGTCGAGGAGCGGCTGATTTCCGCCGTGCTCGGTGGGGACCTGCAGCGCTTGCTGCGTATGGACAGTATCAGTGACTGGAGCCATCGACCGCGCCCTGACCAGCTGTTCTACTTCAGCGGAGGCCGCGACGATTTCGAATTGCCCAAGGACCTGCGCCATCTGAAGCCGGGTTTCCACGAAGTGTTCCGCGACCAGCTGTCCTACCACGCCATGGTGGAGATCGTCGACGGTCGCCATTACGTACTGCTGCAGGACCAGAGCGACTTCGAAGAGCGCGAGCGGGTGCTGTTCGCCGTCGTGGTCGTAGGGTTCATGCTCAGCCTGGTGCTGGCCGTGACCCTTGGCTGGTTGCTGGCCAGGCGCGTGATGGCGCCGGTCATCCGCCTGGCCCGACAGGTGCGCCATCGTGACCAGTTACTGGGCCTGGCGCCGCCCTTGGCCCCCGATTACGCTGCGGACGAAGTCGGCCAGCTGGCGGTGGCCTTCGACGATACCTTGGGCCGCCTGCGCGATGCCCTGACCCGCGAGCGGCTGTTCACCAGTGACGTGAGCCATGAACTGCGTACGCCCTTGATGGTGCTGGCCACCTCCTGCGAATTGCTGATGGAGAACCCGAACCTCGACAGCCGTTCGCGCAGCCAGGTGGAGCGCATCGCCCGGGCGACCGAGGAAATGCGCGAGTTGGTCAAGACCTTCCTGATGCTCGCCCGGGCCCAGCGCGACGAAGGCGCGGTAGCTTCCCAGGCGACCTTGAGCGAGGTGGCCGACGACTTGATCGGTGTGTGGCGCGACACCATCGAGCAGAAGGGGCTGACGCTCTACTACGACGGCCGCATCAGCGCCGGTCGGGTGCTCTATAACGCCACGTTCCTGCAATCGGTGATGGGCAACCTGCTACGTAACGCTGCCCATTACACCGACAGCGGTTACATACGTCTGAGCCTGGAGCCCGCCGGCTTCAGTGTCGAGGACAGCGGCGTGGGTATCCCGGAAGAACAGCGCGAAGCCATGTTCCGCCCCTTCGTGCGTGGTGACGAGCGTCGTGGTGAAGGCCTGGGCCTGGGGTTGTCGCTGGTGCAGCGGATCTGCGATGACCAGGGCTGGCGGGTCACCCTGACGGCAACCCAGCCCCATGGCTGCCGTTTCCAGGTGGACCTGAGCCAGGGCAAGACCCCTGCCGAAGATAGCGAAACCGGTGACCAGATACCGGTTTCCCGTTGATTTTTCGGAAATATCCTGTTGCAGGGCTGACGTAATTTTCACATTCGCATGACCTGATTCCAACGCTTGGCGCCCTAGAGTGAGCGCACTTGGAGTCAGGAGAGCACCATGCGTAGCCCCATCAAACTCGAATTTTCCGAGAAGTACGACCGGCAGCACGCCCAGGAGTACTTCCTCAAGCACCAGGACGGCCTGGCGCGTCGCCTCTCGCACCAACGCGACGAGCAATTGGCGCGCCGTGCCCTGGCCTTGGCCGGGGAGCCGGGGCTGGTGCTGGACCTGCCATGCGGTGCCGGCCGCTTCTGGCCGCTGCTGGCGGAAAAAACCAATCGAGTGATCATCGGCGCCGACAACTCCGCGGCGATGATCGAGACCGCCTGTGCCTCGCAGCCGGCAGACGTGGTGTCACGGGTACGCCCCTTGCAGACTTCCGCCTTCGATATCCAACTGCCGGACAATGCGGTCGACAACATCTTCTGCATGCGCCTGTTCCATCACATCGGCGAGGCCGCTCATCGCAAGGCGATTCTCTCGGAGTTTCACCGGGTTAGCCGCGACAGCGTGATCCTCTCGCTGTGGGTCGATGGCAATTTCAAGGCGTGGCGTCGCAAGAAACTTGAGCGCCGTCGCAGCGCCAAGGCGGAGCAGGGCAGTTACCAGAATCGTTTTGTGTTACCAGTTGATACAATCGAAGAAGAATTTATGACAGCAGGTTTCCGTATCCAGGATCGCCTGGACTTCCTGCCGTTCTACGCCATGTGGCGGGTATACGTATTACGCAAGGGGTAGGTTTCATGGCAGTGGCCGGCAATACAGCTTCCCAGTTCGAGTTCTACTGGAGCCAGCAGGGCGAATGGGTCGAAGCACCCAATCAGCGCCGTGGCGGCGAAAGTGGCGTGCAACGTTTGACCGCTGCGGGTGGGCAGTTGCTGTATGCCAAGCGCCAGGTCGGGCATATCTATCGCAGCCTGCGCCATCCCTTCGGCCGGCCGACGGTATTACGTGAACTGGACGCCTTGCACAGCTTCGAACGATTGGGCGTGCGCGTACCGCGTATCGTCTTCGCCGGCGCTGAACGCGGTACCGATCATCAATGGCGTGCGCTGTTGGTGAGCGAGGCCCTGGACGGTTTCGTCGACCTGGACACCTGGCATGCCGAGGGTGCCGTGGAGCGTTACCCGCAAGCGCTGCATGAACGCCTGCTCAAAGACCTGGCGGACAACCTGGCGCGCATGCACCTGGGGCACTGGCAGCATGGTTGCCTGTATGGCAAGCACGTATTCGTCAAAGTTGTCGGCGAAGGTGAACAGGCCCGGGCCGAAGTCGCCCTGCTGGACCTGGAAAAGTGCCGGCGGCGCATCAGCTGCCAACGTGCGGCCTACAACGATCTTCGCCAGTTGCGGCGCCATTCGTCATTCAATGAGGCGCACTGGCAGACACTGCTCTATTTTTACCAGATGGCGTTTGGCAGCGCTGTCAAAGGGTTAGAGCAATGAAACTAGAAATCGCTCGAGCTTTGTTCCTGTTGGCTGCACTGGCGGTGACCACCGCGGCGGTGGCGGCCTGGGAAGAGCCGCGTCCCGCGGTGTTCAGCAAGGCAGAGGTCGGGGGGCTGTGCGCGGTGCCCCGTGAGGTGAAGCAGCAGGTGAGGGTCCAGCCGGACAACGACCTGTTGTTGTTCCTGTTCGGCATGCGCCAGGGGCTGCGGCCGTTCGGGTGAGCGAGCGCGTGATGGTTGAAAACGCCAGGGGTCCATGAAGGGCCCCTGGCGTTTTCATTCCGGCCCGATCGCCGGCAAGCCGGCTCCCACAGGTAGTTCGCAAGTCTTGAGAGCGGCGCAATCTCGGTGGGAGCTGGCGGCAGCCTGCGATGGGCTCCAGAATCTCCCACAGGTATAGCGTCCCGCTCAGGAGCAGTGTCATGTTGTGGGAGCCGGCTTGCCGGCGATTGGGGCCAAAGCAGGTAGTCAGGCGTGTACCGCTGTCCTGTGTGCCAACAGTGTGTAGATGCACGGCAACACGAACAATGTGAATAAGGTCCCGATCGACATCCCCGTAGCGATCACCATGCCGATATCGAACCGGCTGACCGCCCCGGCCCCGGTGGCGAGAATCAGTGGCACCATGCCGAACACCATGGCCGCGGTGGTCATCAGCACCGGGCGCAGGCGAATGGCGGCTGCCTCTTCGATCGCTTCGCGCACGCCCAACCCCTTTTCCTCACGCAACTGGTTGGCGAACTCGACGATCAGGATGCCATGCTTGCTGATCAGCCCGATCAGCGTCACCAGGCCCACCTGGGTATAGATATTCATGCTGGAGACCCCCAGGAACAACGGCAACAGCGCGCCGCAGATCGACAAGGGCACGGTCACCAGAATCACCAGCGGGTCGCGGAAGCTTTCGAACTGTGCGGCCAGCACCAGGAAGATGATCGCCAGCGCCAGGCCGAAGGTGACCCACAAGGCGCTGCCCTCCTGCACGAACTGGCGCGCCGCGCCGGCATAGTCGAAGGAAAAGCCTTCCGGCGCTTCCTCGCGGGCGATCGCCTGCACCGTCTGCAGCGCCTCGCCGATGCTGACCAGCGGGAAGCCTTGGATGATCGCCGAGTTCAATTGCTGGAACTGGTTGAGCTGGCGCGGCCGGGCGCGGTCGCTGACACTGATCAGGGTCGATAGCGGCAGCAGCTGGCCTTGGTCGTTCTTCACGTAGTAGCTGTTCAGCCAGCCGGGGTTGTCCCGGTAGGGCCGCTCGACCTGGGCGATGACCTTGTAGCTGCGCCCTTCGAGGGTGAAGCGGTTGATTTCCCCTTCGCCCAGCAGCGTCGCCAGGGTACCGCCCAGATCGTCCATGGATACGCCCATCTGCGCGGCCTTGGCCCGGTCGATGTTCACCACCACCTCCGGTTTGTCGAAGGCCAGGTCAATGTCCAGAAAGGCGAACTTGCCCGAGGCCTGGGCCCGCTCCTTGACCCGTTGGGCCACCTCCAACAGCGCCGGATAGTCGCCGGCGGTGTTGATCACGAACTGGAACGGCAGGCCTTCGCCGGTACCGGGCAACGATGGCAGGTTGAAGCCGAAGATCTGCAGGCCGCCGATTTCCTCGAGTTTGGCCTGCACCAGCGGCAGCAGCTCCATCTGGGTGCGTTCGCGCTCGTTCCAGGGCTTCAGGAGAAAGCCGCCGATGCCGCTTTGCACGCCGTTGAAGCCGTTGATCTGGAAGGATGAATAGTACTCGGGGAAGGTCTTGAACAGCGGTGTGAATTCATCGGTGTAGGCGTTGAGGTAGTCCAGGTTGGCTGTCTGCGGCGAATTGCTCATCATGAAGATCACGCCCTGGTCTTCGTCCGGCGCCAGTTCGTTATGGGTGAACATCAACAGCACCGGGATCAGGCACAGCACGAGCACGGCGAACACCAGCACCACCGGGCGACTGTCCAGGGTGCTGTGCAACAAGCGCTGGTAGCGAACCTTCAGCCCTTCGAACAGCACGTCCAGACGATGCGCCAGGCCGCTGGGGTTCTGCTCGTGGCGCAGCAGCAGGGCGCACATCATCGGCGACAGGGTCAGGGCGACGATGCCTGAAATGATTACGGCGCCCGCCAGGGTCAGGGCGAATTCCTTGAACAACGCGCCGGTCAGGCCTTCGAGAAAGCCGATGGGCGCATACACGGCCGCCAGGGTGATGGTCATCGACACCACCGGCATGGCGATTTCCCGTGCGCCTTCCAGGGCGGCCTCGAACGGTGTCTTGCCTTCCTCGATGTGCCGATGGATGTTCTCCACCACGACGATGGCGTCATCCACCACCAGGCCGATGGCCAGCACCATGGCCAGCAAGGTCAGCAGGTTCAGCGAATACCCCATCATCTGCATGAAGAACAGCACACCGATCATCGACAGCGGAATGGTCACCACCGGTATCAGCACCGACCGCAAGGCCCCCAGGAACAGGAACACCACCACGATCACGATCAGCACCGCCTCGCCAAGGGTCTTGATCACCTCGTCGATGGACGCCTGAATGAACAAGGTGGCGTCGTAGGCGATGGAAACCTTGAGGTTGGCGGGCAGCTCCGACTCCAGGGTGGGCATGATGCGCCGCACTTCCTTGATCACTTCCAGCGGGTTGGCTGCCGGGGTGGCCTTGATGCCGATGTAGACCGAAGGCGTGCCGTCGAAGGAGCTGACCGTGTCGTAGTTTTCCGCGCCCATTTCCACCCGTGCCACGTCGCCCAGCAGCACGCGCCGGTCACCGGCAGTCTTGACCGGTAGCTTGGCGAAGGCCTCGGCGGACTTCAGCTCGGTGGTGGCGTTGATGCTGGTGACCACGTACTCGCCTTTGACCTCGCCTGCGGCAGAGAGGAAGTTGTAGCGGCGCACCGCATCGGTCACATCGCTCGCGGCCAGGCCGAAGCCTGCCAGCTTCACCGGGTCGAGCCAGATGCGCATGGCGAACACCTGGTTGCCAAGGATCTCGGCCTCGGCCATGCCGGGCAGGGTGGCCAGCTTGGGCTGGATCACCCGCGACAGGTAGTCGGTGATCTGTGGGTTGCTCATCTGCTGGCTGTAGAAGCTGATGTACATCAGGGCCGAGGCGTCGGCCGCTTCCTTGCTCAGCACGGGGTCTTCGGCGTCCTGGGGCAGCTTGTTGCGTACTTCGTTGGCCTTGGCCAGCAGTTGGGTGAACAGGCGGTCGGTGTCGGCGCCGATACGTGCGTAGACGGAAATCACCGAGAAGTTCTGGCGGCTCACCGAGGTCATGTAGTCGATGCCGTCGGCGCTGGCCAGGCTCTGCTGCAACGGCTGGGTGATGTAGCCCTGGATGGTCTCGGCATTGGCGCCAGGGTAGGCGGTGGTCACCGTGATCAGGGCGTTTTCCATCTGCGGGTACTGGCGGATCTGCAGCTTGCTCCAGGCCTGGAAGCCCAGCAGCAGGATCAGCAGGCTGACCACGCTGGCCAGGACCGGGCGGCGGATGAACGGGTCGGTGAACGCCATGCCTGCCTCCTGCTCACTCGGCGCCGGAGGCGCCCTGGCCACCCTGCTCGAGCGCCTTGTCGGCACTGATACGGATGGCGGCGCCTGGGGTCAGCTTCAACTGGCCTGCGCTCACCACCTGCTCGCCAGCCTTGAGCCCTTCGCTCACCACCACCAGGCCATCGCGGCGCTCGCCGGTCTTGACCGTGCGTTGCTCGGCGATCAGCTGCGGCTGGCCATCGGCGTTCTTTTCCACCTGGCCGTCCTTGCCTTTCTTCTGGGTCACGACATACACCGAGTTGCCGTAGAGGGTATAGGTGATGGCACTTTCCGGGACCACCACCTGTGGCTGCGGATTGGGCAGCAGCACCAACAGGCTGGCGAACATGCCGGGCAGCAGCTTGCCGTCGGGGTTGGCCAGGGTCGCACGTACCAGCAGGTTGCGGGTGCTCTCATCGACCTTGGGGTTGATGGCGCTGATGCTGCCTGGGAAGGTCTGGCCCGGGTAGGCTGCCACCTGTACCAGTACCTGCTGGCCGAGCGTCAGTTGCGGCAGGGCCTGTTCGGGCACGTTGAAGTCGACGTAGAGGCTGGAGAGGTCCTGCAGGGTGGCGATGACAGTGCCGCTGGGCAGGTAGTCGCCCACATCCACCTGACGGATGCCGATGGTGCCGCTGAAGGGAGCGCTGATGCTTTTCTTGGCAAGCGAAGCCTTCAGTTGCTCGACCACCGCCTGGTTGCGCCGGTACTGGGCCGTGAGGCGGTCGAACTCGCCACGGGAGATGGCCGAGTCGCCGACCAGTTGGCTGCCCCGGCCGAAGTCGACCTTGGCCAGGCCCAGGTCGGCCTGCGCGGTGCCCAGCAGGGCGGTCTCCTGGTCGTGATCCAGTTGCAGCAACAGTTGGCCGGCCTTGACCTTCTGCCCGGACTCGAAGTGCAGCGACTTGACCGTGCCCGCCACCTCCAGGCTCAAGTCCACACCCTGCAAGGCCGTGAGGCTGCCGACTGCGGGCAGGCGCTCTTGCCACTGGCGCTGTTCGGCCCAGGCCGCAGCCACGCTCACCGGCGGTTTCGGGGCGGAGAACATCTGGACCTGCTGGTAGATCGAGAACGCCTTGATGCCACCCAGGGCCAGCACGATCAGCAGGACCACGGCCAACATGATCAGCATGCGGCGGCGCAGCATAGTTCCGGTTCCTTGGAAAAGGGTTGTTGTTCGTATGGCACGACAACGGGCGATCCTGCCCACGTGCGGATGGGGGAAGTATTGCCTGTTTTCTAGAGGAGGGGGAAGGGTGGATCGGCCTGACGGTCGGTTATTCCATTGGGCTGCAAAGCAGCCCAATGGCTCAGACCAGGTGCAGGTGGTTGTCCCAGAACCCGGACGGCAGGTTCAACGGTTGGCCGACCAGCTCGGTCTTGCGGCAATCATAGTAGCGGCAACGCCCCTGGCCGGAAGTCACCACGAAGCCATCCTTGACCGCGCCCACGCCCGCACAATCGGGCATCGGTGCGTCCAGCTTCACGGCGCCGCTGTCCAGGTCCCAGATGAACAGGCGGTTGGCCCGCGGGGCGGTCAGCGCGACCAGGCGCAGGTCGCTGTGGATGGCCACGCTGGCGGTGTACTGGGCCATCGACTGCAGTTGCCGCTCCGGCACCGGGAAGGCCTTGAACGGCTCGCCAGGGCGCTTGATCGCCAGCAGCTCGGCGGTTTCCTCGGCATCGCCCATGAACTGCTGGCAGGCGGCGATGGTGCCATCGCTGCCGATGGCCAGGTGGCGCACGCTGTTCATCTGCTGGGCCAGGGTCTCCTTGCTCAGCAAGGTACCGTCGCGGCGCATCAGCACCAGGCTCGGTTCCATGGCGTCGAGATTCATCTCCACACGGCTTTCGGCCTCGGTGCGGATGCCACCGTTGGCCACCGCCAGGGTCTCGCCGTCCGGCAGCCAGGCCACTTCGTGGGGGCCGATGCCGTGGGTGGAAATCTCGCCGCTGTGCACCAAGCGGTCACCCTCGAAGCGGTAGATGCCGAGCACGCCACGGCCGGGGTCGGTGGTGTCGTTCTCGGTGGCGTACAGCCACTCACCGCCCTTGTGGACCACCGCATGGCCATAGAAATGCCGGTTTGGCTGGGAGGCCACGGTCTGCAACAGGCGCCCGTCACGCAGGTCGACCAGGTAGCTTTCGGTGCCGGGGCGGCGGGCGACGAACAGGGCGATGGGCCGTTCAGGGTGGTGGATGATGGCGTGGCAACGCTGGGCGACCTGGGTGGCGAACACTTGGGTGCCGTCCAGGCGATAACCGACGGCATAATGCTTGCCGTCGCCGTCATCGCGCGCCGAGAGCAGCAGCGGTTCGCTGCCCTTGCTGCGCAGCAGGCTCCAGCCACCCAGGGTCAGGGCGCTGAGCAACACGCTACCGAGTTTGAGGGCCTGGCGTCGCAACATGATCAGTCACCGTCGTTGGCATTGAAGCCCAGCTGGATGTTCAACGCCTTGGCCAGCTCGCCTTCGTGCAGGCGGTGGACGACGTTGAGGCTGTCGTAGATTTTGTCCAAGGCCTGCTTGCCAGCGTCGTCGGCGAGCAGCTCGCCCAGGGTCCTCTGGTTGTCGGCCAGCAGTTTCAACGACGTGGCATAGGCGGTGTCGATCTTCTCGGCCAGAGCGTCCTGGTCTTTGCCCAACAGGCCGCGCAGGCCCTGGTTGTCGACCCCTACCCATACCGCCTGGGCGGCCTTGAGGCTGGCTTCCAGGCTCTTGAGCGAGGAGCTGCTGCGCCAGGCTTCGGCCTGCAGCGGCTGCGCGATGCCTTTGCTCTGGCGACCCATGGGGGCACCGAGCTTCTTCTTCAGGGTGTCCAGGGCCGTGACCTGGGCACGCAGCAGGTCGGCGATCGCCTCATGGGAGTCGGCGTAGCGCTGGTTGGGGAACTTGGTCATCTGCGAGAGCATGCCGTCGGTGCTGTTCCAGCCCTTGAGGATTTCCTCGGCCAGGGCTTTCTGGTGTTCGCCGATGGCCACCAGCAGCGGGCAGTAGCGGGCTTTCTGTTCCGGGGTGGCAACATCCGGCTTGCTGTCGAACAGGATGTATTCGTAGGCCGACAGGCCACGCACCACCACGCTGGCCTTGCCCAGTGCCGCGGCGTCGATCGGCTTGTCGCCGGCGACCAGTTGCTCGACCTGGCGGCCCACCAGGTTCTTCTTGTCCGGCCAGAACTGTACCTGCCAGGCGCGGTTGCCCTCGGCCAGTGGGCCTACCAGCAGCGGCTGGAGCTCGGCCCAGGCTTTCTGGGCGTTGAGGAAGTCGGCGCGGGCGCTTTCCAGCGAGGCCTTGCCTTCACAGTAGGCCAGGGCGCTGCTGGCCAGCTGGCGGTCGGCCTCGACCCAGCGGCTGTAGGTCGGCAGGATCACCTGCTTGGCGATGGCCGCGGACGTCACCGCCTGTGGGTCTTGCGGCGAACAGGCACCGAGGGCGAGTGCGGCGAGGCTGGTGAACAACAGTTTGGGTCGGAACATGCCCGGCTCCTTGCGCTTTAAAGTGAGTTCAGGAAGGCCAGCAACGCGGCGCGTTGCTCGGCATTGAAGGTCAGTACATGGTTGCGCGCCGCCTGGGCTTCGCCGCCGTGCCAGAGCACGGCCTCGAGCAGGTTGCGGGCACGGCCGTCATGGAGGAACTGGGAGTGGCCGCTGACCGTTTCGCTCAGGCCGATGCCCCAGAGCGGCGCGGTGCGCCAGTCCTGCCCGGAAGCCTTGAATTCGCTGCGCTCGTCCGCCAGGCCCGGGCCCATGTCGTGCAGCAGCAGGTCGCTGTAGGGGCGGATCACCTGGTTGGCCAGCTCCGGCTCCGGGGTGTCGGCGGCGGTGGTGAACTGCGGGGTATGGCAGCCCTGGCAGCCAGCCTGGAAGAACAGGGTCTTGCCGGCCAGTACCTGCGGTGCGGCGACGTCACGGCGTGCCGGCACGCCCAGGTTGCGGGTGTAGAAGGTGACCAGGCGCAGGATGTTGTCGCTGACTTCTTTCTCGCCATCGGCCCCGTCGCCATTGGGCGCGGCCAGGCAGGCCGCCTGGGCCGGGGTGCAGTCGTCGAAGGGCAGCAGGGTGCTGGTCAGGCCCATGTCGCCGGAGAAGGCATGGACGTTCTGTTGGTTGACGTTGGGCTGGCCGGCCTTCCAGCCGAAACGGCCTAGCACGGCCTTGCCGGCAGCGTCGTCCCAGACCTGGTTGGCACGGCCACGGATACCATCGCCGTTACGGTCGTGCGGGTCGGCGTTGGCCAGGATCGCGGCTTCCGGGATGGCCTCGAGCAGGCCCAGGCCGATCATTGGCGGAGCCACCCGCGCGGAGAACCGGGTGTCGGGGTGCATGGGCCCGTACCCGAGCTGGGTGATCTGCAGGTGCGGGCGGCGCAGCTCGACCTGGTGGCCATCCTCGAAAGTGACCGTCTCGGTGGTGTATGTCACGCGCACCTTGCCTTCCGGCGCCACGCCCGGGATGGCCATGTCCTGTAGCTGGGTGCCGTAGACCGGCTCCGGGACCACGCCCAGGCGTTCGATTTCCTTCACATACTGCGGCTGGTCCGGGATCGACAGGCGCACCAGCATCGACACCGCATTGCTGGCATCGGGCTCGGGCGGATGGCCACGGCCGTCGCGCACGTGGCAGTTCTGGCAGGCGTTGGTGTTGAACAGTGGGCCTAGGCCGTCACGGGCGGTAGTGGTGGACGGCGCGATGACCCAAGGGCTGCGGAAGAAGCTGTTGCCGACACTGAAGTCCAGGCGCCGCTCTGGCGAAAGGTTGGCCGAGGGCAGGGAATATGCGTTGCGGTCGCTGCGTTGTACCGTTGCCGTGCCGCCGGAAAGGGCTTCGCCGGGCTCGGCCTGGGTGAAGCGCGGGGCGTCGTCACAGGCGGCCAGGGCAAGGGCCAGCAGCAAAGGGGAGAGTCGGAACAGCGACGCGGACATCGAGGATCCTGGCTATGGGCTAAAAAACCGGCGTGCAAGCTTAGCAGGGTGAAGAAGTTTGAATAAGAGCAATTTGCAATTGCTGGATGAAATCCTTGTCACTGCCAGCCTGATCGAACAGCACGATGTTATTTGATCCTGGCGCTGGCGCTCTGTGGGAGGTAACCCAGCCCTTCGGGCAGAGAACAAGTGGCGAGTGCTGCTCCTGCGGGGGACGAAGGACAGTCGGCCATAAAAAAGGCGGCCCGAAGGCCAATGCCTGTCAGTTAGGGGCACGGGGCGCTGCACGCCCATCGCCGGCTTGCCGGCGATGGGCTGCATAGCAGCCCCAAGCGCAGCCGATAAGGCTTTACTGACTGGCATTAGCCCGAGGGCCGCCTCTGTCGAACCCGCTACGCGTCGGATCAGAACTCGTGATCAGCGGTGTCCGGGTTCAGATTGGCGATACCCAGCTTGCCGGCGGCCTGCTCGATCGCGCTGGTCTGCTTGACCAGCGAAGCGATGGCGTCGCGCACGACCTGGTTGCCGGCCGCGTTGTCGGCGGCGATCAGCTGGTCGTAGTGCTCACCCTTGAGCGCGCGGTCGACCATGACCTGGATCTTGGCTTCGGTGGCTTCCAGGTCTGCCTTGAGGGTGGCGTCGGTGGCCGGGTCGATCTTGGCCACCAGCGAAGACAAGCTCGGGCCGGTCAACTTGGTGCCGTCGGTGCGGGTGTACTCGCCCAGGTAGACGTTACGGATACCCTTGGCGTCGTAGAAGTGCGAATAGTGGGTGTTGTCGCTGAAGCAGTCCTGTTCGTCTTCCGGCGAATTGGCCTCCAGGGAGACCTTCATGCGCTCGCCGGCCAGCTCGCCCAGAGACAGGCTGCCCATGCCGAACAGCATCTTGCGCAGGCCATCGGCCACAGGCTCGGCCTCGAGCTTGGCGCGGTAGTTGTCGGTGACGTTCGGTGCCCAGTTGCCGACCATTTCTTCCAGGTCCTGGACCAGCAGCTGGGTCACGGCCTTCAGGTAGGCGCGGCGGCGCTCGTTGTGGCCACCGGTGGCGCCTTCGCCTTCCAGGTAGTCGGAAGCCGGGCGGTTGCCGGCGCCTGGGCCGGTACCGTTGAGGTCCTGGCCCCACAGCAGGAATTCGATGGCGTGGTAGCCGGTGGCGACGTTGGCCTCGGAACCACCGAGCTCGTTCAGGCTGGCCAGCTTCTCAGGCGTGATGTCCTTGACGTCGACCTTCTCTTCGCCCACCTGGACTTCGGTGTTGGCGATGATGTTGGCGCTGGCCGCCGGGTTGCCCAGGGCGTGTTCGTAGCTCTTGTCGACGTAGTCGATCAGGCCTTCGTCCAGGGGCCAGGCGTTCACCTGGCCTTCCCAGTCGTCGATGATGGTGTTGCCGAAGCGGAAGACTTCGCTCTGCAGGTACGGTACGCGTGCAGCGGCCCAGGCTTCCTTGGCGGCTTTCAGGGTCTCGTCGTTGGGCTTGGCGAGGAACGCATCGATCGCGCTCTGCAGGGCCTTGGCGGTGCTCAGCGAGTCGCTGTAAACGGCATGGACCATCTCGGCGTAATGCTTGACCACGGCTTTGCCGGCCGCTTCGTCGACAGCCCCCGGCGCCGCCGCGGCGGTGGTGGCGGCAGGTGCAGGTGCTTGCGCTGCGGGAGCCTTTTCATCCTTGCTCTCGCCGCAACCGGCGAGGGCGATGGCGATGGCCAGCAGACTGGCGGAGGCCAGAGGCATTCGAATCATTGTAGGTTTCCTGCGTCGTGGGGTTGGACACTGTGCTGTGGGATACGAAACCGCAACATAATGCGAAAGATTTGCATTTGGTGTAAAGAGGCCGGCGCGTAATTCGTGCAGAAGGGTCGTTTTCACGCTCGTGCCGGTCTTGCCCTACGTGACCGTGGCCTGGTTGCGTTGCGCATGCTTGAGGAAGGCGGTCAGCTCGCGGGCGTTCAAGGGCTTGCTGTAGTGGTAGCCCTGACCTTCGTGGCAACCCTGGGCGATGATGTACGCCTCCTGCTCGGCCGACTCCACGCCCTCGGCGATCACCTGCATGCCCAGGCTCTTGCCCAGCTGGATGATGGCCCGCACGATGGTGGCGTCGTCATCGTCGTCCAGCAGGTCCTGGACGAAGCTCTTGTCGATCTTGATCTTGTCCAGCGGCAGCGACTTCAGGTAGCTGAGCGAGGAATAGCCGGTACCGAAGTCGTCGATGGCGATCAGCGCCCCGGAGCGGCGCAGGCTCAGCAGGTGCTGGGCGGCGGTGCTGATGTCTTCCATCAGGCCGGTCTCGGTCACCTCCAGCTCCAGGCTGCGGGGTGGCAGGCGATAGATCTGCAGCAGATTGTTGACCACCCGCGGCAGTTCGCTGTGGTGCAGTTGCACGGTCGAGAGGTTGACCGCCATGCGCAACTCGGTAAAACCCTGGTCATGCCATTCGCGCAGCTGGCGGCAGGCCTGGTCGAGTACCCATTCACCAATGGCGACGATGCTGCCGTTCTGCTCGGCCAGAGGGATGAACTGGTCGGGTGGGACCATGCCCAGCTCCGCATGCTGCCAGCGCAGCAGCGCCTCGACGCCCACCACACGATGGTCGCGATAGCTGATCTGCGGCTGGTACACCAGGTACAGCTGGTTGCGCGGCAGGGCTTCGCGCAGGTCCTTTTCCAGCTCGCGACGACGGCGCATCTCGCTGTCCACGCTGGCGATGTAGAACTGGTAGCGGTTGCGCGAACGGGCCTTGGCCAGGGTCATGGTCTGCTCGGCCTTTTGCAGCAGCTTCTCGGTGCTGTCGCCATCCTCGGGGAACAGCGTGATGCCGATGGTGGCGCGCAGGCGAATGTGCTGGTGGTCGACGGCGAAGGGGACCTCCAGGTCGTCGAGGATGCTCTGGGCCAGTTCGGCGGCTTCGTAGGGTTGGTCGATGTCGGCCTGGACCAGGGCGAACTGGTCGCCCCCGAGCCGCGCCAGAGCACCCAGGCGGCCGCTGTGGGCGCGCAGGCGGTCGGCCAGTGCCAGCAGCAGCTGGTCACCGACCTGATAGGTGAACTGTTCGTTGATGCCCTTGAAGTCGTCCAGGCCTACGCACAGCACAGCGACCCGGCGTTGCAGACGCCCGCCGTCGACGAGGATCTTGTCCAACTGCTGTTGCAACTGCTGGCGGTTGGGCAGGCCGGTGAGGAAGTCGTACTGAGCCATGCGTTGCAGGCTGTTCTCGGCCTCGTGGCGCAGATGGGTATTGCGTTCGATGGAGGCCAGCAACTGGTTGGCAGTGTTGACCCACTGGCCCAGTTCGTTCTTTTCGTGGCCCTTGAGCAACGGGATCTGGTGCTGGCTGGGGCGGTCGGGGTTGATCTGGGTAAGGTGTTCGATGATCTTCGACAGCGGTCGGGTCAGCAGCCAGTGATACACCAGATACAGCACCAGGCCCATGGCCAGCGCGCGCAGCACGCCGGAAATGAAGATGATCACGGCATTGACCAGGAAACCCTCGCCATAGTCGGCGGTGTCCAGGGTGATGCTCAGGTCACCGTAGTATTCGCTGTAGGGGCCACGGCCGACCAACTGGGTGGTGAAGGTGCGCTCCTGGCCGAGGATCAGGTCGGTCAGCCAGCGCACGGGCGTGTCCTGCAGCGGCCGGGACTTTTCCGCCAGCATGGTTTCGTTGGGGTGGCCGATGGAGGCGATGCGCACGGACTCGTCCTGGAACAGGCCTTCCATGACCTGCATGCCCATTTCCCGGTCCAGGCTGTAGACGGCCTGGGTGGACGGGTCGCGGAACATGTCAAGGATGCGCTGGGCGTCGTTGTTGACCGATTGGCGGGTCTTGTAGGCGTCGTAGACGATCTGCGCGCAGCTGAGAACGACACCGACGGCCAGCGCCGAGAGCAGCACGACCCTGAGCAACTTGACCGATAAGCTGTTCCGAAATTCCAGCTTCAATGGGGTTTCCTTAATCCATGCGCGTGCCATTATTTTGCCATTAGCCTTGGCGATACACTATCGACCTTGTTGCCGCGGCAGGCGAGGGGGCCTTCATGGTCCCTGTGGCAATGTATCGGTTGAGGTGGCTGGTGACTTGAGAGCGCGATGTCAACTTTCCAGATGATTGATGTTAGCGCGCTATCGGGGAGGGGCAAGAGGTAGCGGATGGAGTTTCATGGCGGGCGAACGGGCAAAAAAAATCCGACGCCTGGGCGTCGGATTTTTTTGCGAAGGCTACCCAGGCGATCAGGCCTTGAAGGTGTTGCCTTCGAACTGCTGGGCAACGAAGTCCCAGTTGACCAGCTGCCAGAACGCCTCGACGTACTTCGGACGCAGGTTGCGGTAGTCGATGTAGTAGGCGTGTTCCCAGACGTCGCAGGTCAGCAGCGGGGTGTCGCCGCTGGTCAGCGGGTTGCCGGCGCCGATGGTGCTGGCCAGGGCCAGGGAACCGTCGGCCTTCTTCACCAGCCAGCCCCAGCCGGAGCCGAAGGTGCCGACGGAGGTCTTGGTGAACTCTTCCTTGAACTTGTCGAAGGAACCGAAAGCCTTGGTGATGGCATCGGCCAGGGCGCCGGTCGGCTGGCCGCCGCCGTTCGGCGACAGGCAGTTCCAGTAGAAGGTGTGGTTCCAGACTTGAGCGGCGTTGTTGAAGATGCCACCCGAAGAGGTCTTGACGATCTCTTCCAGGGTCTTGCCTTCGAATTCGGTGCCTGGGACCAGGTTGTTCAGGTTCACGACATAGGTATTGTGGTGCTTGTCGTGGTGATACTCCAGGGTTTCCTTGGAGATGTGCGGCTGCAGGGCATCGTGGGCGTACGGCAGCGGCGGCAATTCAAAAGCCATGGTGGATCTCCTGATTCAGGTCTGTGTGCGGTTTGCGCAAGGCCGATCACGGGCGGCCCGGTGTGCGTCGGGGAGTTTGTACTCTTTGCGACGCAAGGGCTGGATCATAGCACCGGCCCCGGCGCATAACCACGCAACAAAGATAGGGAATAGAGGTTCCCGAATGGATGGGCGATAGCGACCGGTGGTGTTCGCCTTGGCGATTGTGTTGCCTGTGAGATCGAGCGCCACCCGCGCGGCGTGCGATCTCACAGGCGATAAATATACTGCGCCGACCCAGGCCTCAGTTGAAGATCAACTGCGCCGCCACCGCGAACATCATCACCGCCACCATCAGGTCGAGCAGGCGCCAGGTGGTCGGGCGGGCCAGCCAGGGCGCCAGCCAGGCCGCGCCGAGGGCCAGGGTCGAGAACCACACCAGCGAGGCACTGGCGGCGCCGGCCACGTAGGCGCCCGGCACGGTCTGCTGGGCACCCAGCGAGCCGATCAGCAGCACGGTGTCCAGGTAGACGTGCGGGTTGAGCAGCGTTACGGCCAGGGCGCTGAGCAGCACTGCACGGCGCGAGCGCATGCCCTGGCCCTCCTGGTGCTGCAGGCTCTGCTTGGAGCAGGCGCTGCGCAGGGCCTTGGCGCCGTACCAGATCAGGAACACCGCGCCCCCCCAACGGGCCACTGCCAGTAAAGTCGGATTGTGGGCCAGCACCGTGGCCAGGCCGAACACCCCGGCGGCGACCAGGATGGCATCGCAGAGGATGCACAGCGCGGCCACCGGCAGGTGATGTTCACGGCGCAGGCTCTGGGCCAGGACGAAGGCGTTCTGCGCGCCGATGGCCATGATCAGGCCGAAGGCCACCAGCATGCCGTTCAGATAGCTTTGCCACATAGCGGGAACACTCCACAGACGCCGGCGATGTGCGGCGTTTATTGCCAAAGAAGATGCTGGCCATTGTGGGCAACGACACTGTATAAGAAAAACAAATAAAGCTGATCAGACATTAGGAAAATAGATGTTCGACTACAAGCTGCTCGCCGCCCTCGCTGCAGTCATCGAACAAGGCGGTTTCGAGCGTGCGGCGCAGGTCCTGGGCCTGTCGCAGTCGGCCATTTCCCAGCGCATCAAGTTGCTCGAGGCGCGGGTCGGGCAACCGGTGCTGGTACGTGCCACGCCACCCAGCCCCACCGAGGTGGGGCGCCAACTGCTCAACCATGTGCAGCAGGTGCGCTTGCTCGAGCGCGACTTGCAGCGCCAGGTGCCGGCGCTGGACGAAGAGGGCATGCCGGAACGCCTGCGCGTCGCCTTGAACGCCGACAGCCTGGCCACTTGGTGGGCCGGCGCGGTGGGCGATTTCTGCGCCGGCCAGCAGGTGCTGCTGGACTTGGTGGTAGAAGATCAGGAGGTTGGCCTCAAGCGCATGCGCGCAGGCGAGGTAGCTGCCTGCCTGTGCGGCAGCGAGCGGCCGGTGGCCGGGGCGCGCAGCCTGCCGCTAGGGGCGATGCGCTACCGAGCGCTGGCCAGCCCGGCATTCATGGCGCGGCACTTCGCCCAAGGCTTCGAAGCCCGGCGCCTGGCACGCATCCCGGCGGTGGTGTACGGGCCGGACGATTTCCTGCAGCACCGCTATCTGGCGTCCCTGGGGATCCAGGATGGTTTCCTGCACCACCTGTGCCCTTCCTCGGAAGGCTTCCTGCGTATGACCGAGGCCGGCCTGGGCTGGGGGCTGGTGCCGGAGTTGCAGGCCCAGGAGCAACTGGCGACGGGCCAATTGGTGGAAATCTGCGCTGATACTCCCATCGATGTGCCGCTGTACTGGCATCATTGGCGCAACGGCGGGCAATTACTCGCCCAGTTGACGGAGCACTTGCGCCAGACGGCGCCAGGCTGGCTGGTGCCCTTGTAGGCGCGGGCGACGTCAGCTGCATCTGTAATCTGGCAAGGCGGAGTCTTACATGCGAATTCTGGTCACCGGCGCGAGCGGCTTCATTGGCGGACGCTTTGCGCGTTTCGCCCTGGAGCAGGGCCTGGACGTACGGGTCAATGGCCGGCGTGCCGAGGGCTTGGAGCACCTGGTCAAGCGTGGCGCCGAGTTCATGCCAGGCGACCTGACCGATGCCGAGCTGGCCCGGCGCCTGTGCCAGGGCATCGATGCCGTGGTGCATTGCGCGGGCGCGGTCGGGCACTGGGGGCGCTATCAGGACTTCCATCAGGGCAACGTGGTGGTCACCGAGAACGTGGTGGAGGGTTGCCTGAAGGCGCGTGTACGCCGCCTGGTACATCTGTCGTCGCCATCGATCTATTTCAATGGCCGTTCGCGCCTGGATATTCGTGAGGACCAGGTGCCGCGTCGCTTGCATGACCATTACGCGACGACCAAGTACCTGGCCGAGCAGAAGGCCTTCGGTGCCCAGGAGTTCGGCCTGGAGGTGCTGGCTCTGCGGCCACGCTTCGTCACCGGGGCAGGCGATGCCGGCATCTTCCCGCGCTTGATGCAGATGCAGCGCAAGGGGCGCCTGGCAATCATCGGCAATGGCCTGAACAAGGCCGACTTCACCAGTGTGCACAACCTCAACGAGGCCCTGCTCAGCGCCCTGTTCGCCGATGAGCAGGCCCTCGGCCAGGCCTACAACATCAGCAACGGCCACCCCTTGCCGGTGTGGGACGTGGTCAACTATGTGATGCGTCAGATGCAGTTGCCGCCGGTCAACCGCTACCGTGCCCCAGGGTTGGCCTACAGCCTGGGCGCGCTGAACGAGGCGGCCTGCCTGCTCTGGCCCGGGCGCCCCGAGCCGACGCTGTCGCGCCTGGGCGCGCAGGTGATGAGCAAGGATTTTACCCTGGACATCAGCCGCGCCCGGCAGTACCTGGACTACCGCCCGAAGGTCAGCCTGTGGACCGCGCTGGATGAATTCTGCGCCTGGTGGAAGGCTCAGCCGGGTATCGGGTGAACCAGTGGGCGGGATGATGGTCATCAGAGCGCCGCGCGAGCGGTTTATACTACTGCCCCTTTGCTACTACTACCGCGGTTGAACGTACCCATGCGTAACAATGTCCACGACGATTTCGACGACGTGCCTGTCCTGCGCGCCGGCACTCCTGACGATGACGAGCTGTTGCCCGCACGGGTGGCGCGCAGCCGCGAGAAGGCGGCGCGCCCGGCCAGCAACGGGCCGCTGTGGGCCTTGCTCGGCGCCTCGTTCATTGCCCTGGCGGGTCTGGGCTGGTGGAGTTTCCAGCAGATCTCGCTGATGGAGCAGCAGTTGGTGGCGACCCAGGAAAGCTTCGCGCGCATCAGTGAGGAGGCCGCCGGGCGCCTGCAGGCGATCAGCGGCAAGGTCGACGCCACCGAGTCCAGCGCCAGTACCGGCAGCGAAGCGTTGAAGTTGCAGATTCGCAAGCTGCAGGCCAGCCTGGCCGAGGCACGTGCCCAGCAACAGGGCGTGGCCGGGCAGACCGGCGATCTGGGCAAGCGTTTGGAAAAAGTGCTGGCCGATGCCCGCGCGCAACAAGACGCCATGGCGCAGCAGCAAAAGACCATCACGGCTCTGCAAGGCCAGCTGGAAGCCCAGCTCAAGGCGGTCAATGGTGAGCTGGCTGCCCTCAAGTCGGGGCAGGTGGATGGCGGCAGGATCGATGCCCAGCTCAAGAGCCTGGGCAACGAGGTGGCAGCGCTGAAGAAACAGGGCAATCCGAACGCGGCGATCCAGAGCCTGGAGCAGGACATCCTGGTGCTCAAGAGCCAGATCGACAACCGCCCGGCACCGGCTGCCGGTGGTGCCTCGGTGCAGGAGTTCGATGCGTTCCGCGGGCAGACCACCCGCAGTCTCAATACCCTGCAGAGCCAGATCCAGAACCTGCAGCAGCAGATCAACGCCCGGCCCTGATGATCGCCAGACCCAATCGCCGGCAAGCCGGCTCCCACTTATCCTGCGCTGTTTTCGAAGACACCGCCATACCTGTGAGAGCCGGCTTGCCGGCGATCGGGGCCTGGGCGGCCCTGGCTTACATCCGTGGGTAATCGATGTACCCCACCGGCCCCTTGGCGTAGAAGGTTTCCGGATGTGCTTCGTTCAAGGGCGCATCGGCGGCCAGGCGGGCGGGCAGGTCCGGGTTGGCGATGAACGGGATGCCGAAGGCCACCGCGTCAGCCTTGCCGTTGGCCAGGGCGGCGTTGGCGCTGGCCTTGTCGAAGCGCTCGTTGACGATGTACGGGCCGCCGAAGGCGTCCTTGATCAGCGCGCCGATGCTGTCGTCGGCTTCCATTTCCCGTGAGCAGATGAACGCCACGCCACGCTTGCCCAGTTCCCGGGCGACGTAGGTGAAGGTCTCGGCGCGGTCAGCGTCGCCCATGTCGTGGGCATCGGCCCGTGGCGCCAGGTGCACGCCCACACGGTTGGCACCCCACACCTCGATGGCCGCGTCGGTCACCTCCAGCAGCAGGCGCGCACGGTTCTCCAGCGAGCCGCCATATCGGTCGGTGCGCTGGTTGGTGCTGCTTTGCAAGAACTGGTCGAGCAGGTAGCCGTTGGCGCCATGGATCTCCACGCCGTCGAAGCCGGCCGCCTTGGCGTTCTCGGCACCGGTGCGGTAGGCCTCGACGATGTCGGCGATCTCCTCGGTTTCCAGGGCGCGTGGCGTCGGGTACTCGGTGATCGGGCGAACCAGGCTGACATGGCCTTTGGGCTGGATCGCGCTCGGGGCCACCGGCAGCTCACCGTTCAGGTAGGTGGGGTGGGAGATACGGCCCACATGCCACAGCTGCAGGAAGATGCGCCCGCCGGCGCCGTGTACGGCCTTGGTGACGTTGGTCCAGCCGCGTACCTGTTCGTCGGACCAAATGCCCGGCGTGTCCGGATAGCCGACGCCCATGGGGGTCACCGAGGTGGCCTCACTGAGGATCAGGCCGGCGCTGGCCCGTTGCACGTAGTACTCGGCCATCAGTGCGTTGGGCACGCGGCCTTCGTCGGCGCGGCAGCGGGTCAGCGGGGCCATGATGATGCGGTTGGGCAGCTCGAGGTCGCCCAGGGTGATCGGATCGAAGAGCGTGGTCATCTGCTAAGCCTCGCGTGGTCAATTGAAAGGGGTTGCCAGCTCGGCACGCAGCCGTGCTGGTTGAAGGGAAAGACAGGAGTGGATCAGAGCTCCTGGCTCATCTGCTCGAGGAAGGCCTGGATGGTTTCTTCGTTGCGTTTGAAGAAGTGCCACTGGCCGATCTTCTGGCTGGTGATCAGCCCCGCGCGCTGCAGGGTGGCCAGGTGGGCGGAGACGGTCGACTGCGACAGGCCGCAGCGTTGGTCGATCTGCCCGGCACACACGCCGTGCTCGGTGCTGTGGTACTGGTCGGGAAACTGCGCCGCCGGGTCCTTCAGCCAGGTGAGGATTTCTCGCCGTACCGGGTGGGCGAGGGCCTTAATGATTTCGTCGAGGTCGAGAGGCATGGAGGTGCTCATGTGTGTAACGTCATATCGCGATGGAGCGAAATATAAATCGGTATTTCGCGATATACAAATATGAAGAGGTTCTGAGCTGAGCATCAATCGCTATATCGCGTTATAACGATATTCGCCACCCGGGTGCTAGACTGGCGCCATGAACTACCTTGCACACCTTCATCTTGGCGGCAACGAGCCGCAGCAGTTGCTGGGCAGCCTGTATGGCGATTTCGTCAAAGGCTCGCTCGAAGGGCGTTTCCCGCCTGCGCTGGAGGCCGCGATCCGCCTGCACCGGCACATCGACAGCTATACCGACAGCCATCCGCTGGTGCTGGCGGCCTTGGCGCGCTTCCCCCAGGAGCGGCGGCGCTACGCCGGCATCATCCTGGACGTGTTCTTCGACCATTGCCTGGCTCGGCATTGGAGCGACTATGCCGAGCAACCGCTGGCAGCATTCACCCAGGGCTTCTACCGGGTGCTGCTGGCTGAGCCCGAATTGCCAGGGCGCCTGGCGCGGATTGCGCCGTTCATGGCCGCCGACGACTGGTTGGGCGCCTATGGCGACTTCGCCACGCTGGAGCAGGTGTTCAACGGGATTGCCCGGCGCTTGTCGCGGCCGGAGGGGATGAGCGGGGTGATGCAGGAGCTGGAGGCGCTGTACGAGCCGCTGATGGCGGACTTTCGGGCGTTTTATCCACAGCTGCAGGCGTTTGCGGCTGCGGGCAGGTAAATCGCGGGACACGCCCGCGATCGGGCTTCAGGCTGCCCGCGCCTGACGCCGGGGCACGCTGCCGATATCTTCGACGCCGAACAATGCCAGGTGAACCGCCTGCTGTGCCTGGAACGCCAGGGCCGCCCGTTCCTTGCCAGCACTCGCGATCGGCTGCAGCAAGTGGATGACCACCTCGCTGCGCGGTTGGTCGAACAGGCGGATCAGATGCGAGACCAAGTCGTCGTCGCCAATGAACGGCGCGATCGGGTCCGGCTCGCCACCGCGCAGGTACTGGATCGCCACCGGCTGTACCGGTGTGCCTTGGTCGATGGCACCGGCGAGCAGCCGGCCATGGAAGGTGCGCACGCTTCGGCCATCGGTGGTGGTGCCTTCGGGGAAGATCAGCAAGGGCCTGTGTTCACCCAACTGGTTGCCGATCTGCTGGGACAGGCGCTGGCCGTCGCCACCGCCGCGGCGGATGAACAGCGTACCGGCCTTTTCCGCCAGCCAGCCGGCCAATGGCCAGCGACGCACTTCGGCCTTGGACAGGAATGACAACGACGTGAGCATGCCGAGCAGGGGAATGTCGGTCCACGACACATGGTTGCTGACCCACAGCATCGGCTGCTGCGGCAGGCTGCCCACCACGCGTACGTCCAAGGGCAGGGCCGCGACCAGGCGCTGCATGAACAGGCGCGTCCAGCGTTGGCGACGTTCGATGGAGGCAGCCAGGCCCAGCCGTTCGCCCAAGGCGATGACGCTGGCCATGGCCATGCCCAGCAGCAGGACCAGCACCAGGCGGGACAGGCGGGCCAGTACCCGCAGGCTCGGCATCACACCGCCGCCTTGAAGTGGCGGGCGTAGCGTGGGCAGAGGTCGTCGCGCTTGAGCAGGATGAACACGTCGGCGACCTGGAAGTCCTCGTCCCAGCACGGCTCGCCGCAGATCTTGGCGCCCAGGCGCATGTAGGCCTTGAGCAAGGGCGGCATCTCGGCGATCACATTGCCCGGCAGGGCCAGGCTCGGCAGGGGGTTCTTCGGCTCGGCGCGCAGGTGTTCGGTGCACAGGTAGCGTTCGCGCAGCCGTTGCATGATGGCGTGGGCCTGTACGCCGCCATCCTGCATGGGAATGCTGGCGCAACCCATCAGGTAGCTGTAGCGACCTTCGTTGAGCACTTCGGCAAGCTCGCCCCAGAGCACGGCGATGGTGCCGCCGTTTCGGTAGGCCGGGTCGACGCAGGTGCGACCCAGTTCCAGGATCGGCCCCTGCAGTTGCAGCAGGCCGTGCAGGCTGAATTCCTCTTCGCTGTAGAAGCGGCCCAGGCTGCTGGCGGCCTGGTGATCGAGCAGGCGGGTGGTGGCGACCAGGCGGCCGGTGGCCAGGTCGCGCACGCCGATGTGGCGGCAATGGACATCGTAGTCATCCATGTCCAGGCCCTGCTCAGCGCCCTTGAGCTTGGCCTGGAATTCGGCGCTGAACACCTTGAAACGCAGGGCCTGTGCTTCCTGCAGCGCCGCGGCGCCGACCAGGCGTTCGGCTTGCAGACGGCGTTCAGTGCTGTTGTCGCCAGAGCGAGCGATCCGAGTCATTACGAGTCTCCCTAAGCCAGCCAAAGGGTTGCGGCCGGTCGGCTTTGTTGTGCAAAGTCAGCCTAGGTATGCGTGGTGTCACCCCCATGAACCTTTGGTGATGCTTGCGTGACAACCCAGACGAGGAGTGCCCGATGGCCTGGTTGCAACGACTCAACGACCCTTACCGGCAACCCCTGGCAGCCACCTTGGGCGAAGGCCATGGCGCGCTGCTCGAGCGGCTGGGGCACGCCACACCGTTCGAACTCGCGGTACTGGGCGGCCGGGCGATGGCTACCCCAGGGCTGGCCTTCCTGGTTGGCTACCAGGCAGCGTTGCGCGTGCTCTGGCCCAGCGCCCCTGTCAGCTTGGGCGCCCTGTGCGCCACCGAGCGGCGCAGCGTACGGCCGGCGGACATGCACACCCGCCTCGAGGACCTGCGCTTGACCGGCCGCAAGGATTTCGTCACCGCAGGCCTGGAGGCCGAATGGTTGCTGGTCGCGGCGCGCAGCGAAGGGCAGGGGGAGGCGCCACGGCTGCAACTGGCCGTGGTCTACCCGGGGGAACCCGGCGTGACGCTGGAACCCTTGCCTACGTTGCCGTTGATGCCCGAGGTTGGGCATGCCCGCCTGCAATTGCACCAAGCCAGCTGCGAGCTGCTGGCAGGCGACGGTTGGGACGCCTACGTCAAGCCCTTCCGATCCCTCGAGGACCTCTACGTGCTGGCTGCGTTGGCTGCCTGGTTGTACGGCGTCGGCCAGGAGTGCAGCTGGCCGCAGGACCTGCAGCTGCGTTTGCTGGGGTTGCTCGGCGGTTGCGCCGAAGGCAGCCGGCAATGCGCCGACAGTGCGGCCTGCCACCTGTTGCTGGGGGGCCTGTTCGCCCAATTCCACAGCTTGCATGGCGCCATCGACAAAGCGCTGGCAGCCGGCCCGGCGCAATGGGCGCAGCTGTGGCAGCGTGACCAAGGGGTGCTGGCGCTGGCCACCGCGGCTCGCGAGAAGCGTTTGCAGAAAGCCTGGGCCGCCGCCGGGCTGTCATGAAACCCTGGCAGGCTCGCCCGATCCGCGACGTGAGGACTGGCCATGGGTGTATTCGGAAAAGTACTGGGTATCCTGAGCCTGGTGAGTCTTTCAGCCTGGGCAGAGCAATGGCCGGACGCGAACTGGAGCCGCGAGCCTGCCAAGGTCGACTGGCGGGCGGTGGAAGCCTACGCCTTTCCGGCCCGTGACGAGGGCAGGCGCATAGGGGTACGCACCGATGCGCTGCTGATCGTGCGCGATGGCCACATTCTGTATGAGCGCTACACCGCACCCACCGGGCCGGATACGGCGCACCTGACCTGGTCGGTGAGCAAGAGCGTGCTCGCCACCGTGCTCGGTGTCGCCTACGGCGAGGGGCGCTTCGCGCTGGAGGACCCAGCGGCCCGCTATTATCCGCCGCTGCATGCCCACCCTGGGGTGCGCCTGGTCGACCTGTTGCACTGGGCCAGTGGCCTGGCCTGGCAGGAAGACTATGAATACGCGCCGCTCAAGTCGTCGGTGGTGGCGATGCTCTATACCCGGGGCCACACCGACATGGCGGCCTTCACCGCCGCGCAGCCGGCTGCCCAGGCACCTGGCCAGGGTTTTCTCTATTCAAGCGGCGACAGCAACCTGTTGGCTGCAGCGCTGCGCGGCATGCTGGAACCCGGTCGCTACGACGTCTACCCCTGGCAGGCGCTGTTCGAGCCGCTGGGCATTCGCAGTGCGGTCTGGGAGCGCGACGGTGCCGGTAACTACGTGGGGTCCTCCTACCTTTACCTCAGTGCCCGCGACCTTGCCCGCATCGGCCTGCTGATGCTGCGTGACGGGCGTTGGCACGGCCGGCAGGTGTTGCCGGCCGATTGGGTGGCCTTCAACCGACAGCTGTTCGCGCATGCCCAGGCGATTCCCGGCGAGACCAGCCCCGGTGGGCACTGGTGGCTCAACCAACCCTTGCCGGGTAGCCCGCGGCCTTGGCCCAGCGTGCCGGAGGACACCTTTGCTGCGCTTGGTCACTGGGGGCAGGCGCTGTATGTGGTGCCGTCGCGAAAGCTGGTCATCGTGCGCTACGCCGACGATCGAGATGGCAGCTACCGGCATGACGAACTGCTCGAGCGGGTATTGGCGGCCATGGCCGGGGAGGGGCTATGAAACGCGTACTGTGGCTGTTGCTCATTGCCTTGCTGGCCTGGGCCTGGCACGAGCGTCAGGCCTTGGCGGACTTTCCGGGCATCCTCTCGGCATATTCGGCGAAAGAGTATTGCTCGTGCCGCTTCGTCATGGGGTTTGACCAGGCCTATTGCCGAGGCTACGTGAAGCAGTACCTACCCTTGGGGCGGCTGGAGGAAGACAGCGTCGAGCGCCATGTGATTGCCGAGGGCCTGGGGCGTCGCCACCAGGCAGCCTGGCAGGGCGCGCGCGAGGGCTGCCGCTTGCTGCCGTGAGGGCGTGCGGGTAAGGTTGACGGCCTTGTTACACAGGATCTCCCATGCTCAAACTGCCTCGCTTGCTGCCCGCCCTGTTGCTGGCCCTGTGCCTGCCCGCCCATGCCAACTGGCACCTCGATGGCGAGTCGTCGCGCCTGTCTTTCGTCACCAGCAAGAACGGGGATACTGCCGAGGTTCACCGCTTTCTGGTATTCCACGGCAAAGTGGATCGTAATGGTGCCGCGCAACTGCGCATCGAGATGGACTCGGTCAGCGGCGGCATCCCGCTGCGTGACGAGCGCACGCGCAAAGAATTGTTCGAAGTCGCCAAGTTCCCCGAGGCCACGGTGCAGGCAAAGATCGACCTGAGCCCGATCAATGACCTGGCCAATGGTGCCCAGGTGGAGTTGCGCCTGCCGGTGACCGTGACCCTGCGTGGCCAGTCGCACAGCTACAGCACCTTGCTGTTGGCCACCCGCCTGGACGAGCGTCGTTTCCAGGTGGTGACCCTGGAGCCCCTGTTGCTGCGTGCCGAGGACTTCGGCCTGTTGCCGGGCCTGGCGACGTTGCGCAAGCTCGCCGGGGCCTCCTCCATCAGCCCATCGGTGCCGGTGAGCGCGGTGCTGATCTTCTCCGCGCGCTGACATGCCTGGGCCGGTCTTCCCCTGGCGGGATGGCAACGAATTCGAGCTGCTGATCGACGGCCCCGACTTTTTTCCGCGCATGCTCCTGGCGATCATGCGCGCTGAGTTCCAGATCGATCTGGAACTGTACCTGGTAGAAGGGGGCGCCTGTGCCGAGGCGGTGGTCGAGGCCCTGGAGCAGGCCGCTGCCCGTGGCGTACGGGTGCGCTGCCTGTTCGATGACTACGGCTCTTTGGCATTCCCCTCGGCCTTGCGCGAGCGTCTGGAGGCCGCCGGGGTCTACCTGCGCTACTACAACCGCATCCGCTGGCGACGCGGGTTTCGCAACCTGTACCGTGACCACCGCAAGCTGTTGCTGGTGGATGAGCGCTGGGCGGTCGTGGGCGGCACGGGTGTCACGGATGAATTCTGGACGCCGGGTGTCGACACCAGCGAGTGGCATGAGGTGATGGTGCGCATGGAGGGCCCGATCGTCACCGACTGGCAGTTGCTGTTCGATCGCCAATGGCACGCCAACAACCGGCGCACCGCCTGGCGTCCGCCGGAAGGCTTCGGCCTGCCACGCCTGCCGCGGGTGCCGGCCCAAGGGCAGGGCATGGGCCGGGTGGCCTATGCCGACGCCCGACAGCACCAGGACATCCTGCATTCGTTGGTGCGTGCCTTGAACAGTGGCCAACGCCGTATCTGGTTGGCGACGCCGTATTTCCTGCCGACCTTCAGTGTGCGCCGCTCCTTGCGTCGTGCCGCGCAGAAAGGCATCGATGTGCGCCTGCTGCTCACCGGCCCGCGCACCGACCACCCGGCGGTACGCTACGCCGGGCACCGGTACTACCCGCGCCTGTTGCGGGCCGGCGTTCGGATCTTCGAATACCAACCGTGCTTCCTGCACTTGAAAATGGTGCTGGTGGACGATTGGGTCAGTGTCGGTTCGTGCAATTTCGACCATTGGAACCTGCACTTCAACCTCGAGGCCAATGTCGAGGCCCTCGACCCACCGTTGACCGCCGCCGTGGTGGCCAGCTTCGAGCGGGACTTCGGCCTCAGCCAGGAGGTCGACCTGGAGCGCTGGAACGCCCGCCCATTCTGGCGCCGGATGCAGCAGCGGATGTGGGGATGGCTGGACCGCCTGGTGGTCAACCTGCTCAATCGTCGCGACTAGACGTGCTGCGGATACCCGGTGGCGTAGAAGCAGACTATCGTGCAGGGATTGTTCCCATGCGACGCAAAGGAGTGGATGCGATGACAGCCAAGAAGATTCTCATGCTGGTGGGCGACTTCGTCGAGGATTACGAAGTGATGGTGCCGTTCCAGGCCCTGAAGATGGTCGGGCACACCGTGCATGCGGTGTGCCCGGAGAAGCTGGCGGGGCAGACGGTGCGCACGGCGATCCACGATTTCGAGGGGGACCAGACCTACAGCGAGAAGCCTGGGCACAACTTTGCCTTGAACTTCGACTTCGTGCAGGTACGGGCCGAGGGGTACGACGCCTTGCTGATTCCGGGTGGGCGGGCGCCTGAATACCTGCGCCTGGACGAGCGGGTGCTGGCGTTGGTGAAGGCGTTCGACCAGGCGGGCAAGCCGATTGCGGCGGTGTGTCATGGGGCGCAGCTACTGGCGGCTGCCGGGGTGCTGGAGGGGCGGGCCTGTAGTGCATACCCGGCGTGTGCGCCGGAGGTGCGGTTGGCGGGTGGGCGCTTCGTGGATATCGCCATGGACCAGGCGCACGTGGACGGGAACCTGGTGACTGCGCCTGCCTGGCCTGCGCATCCGGCTTGGCTGGCGGCGTTTCTCAAGGTGCTTGGGACGCGGGTTTCCTGATTTCGCGCCCCTGCATCCGGCCTCCTGAGGCGGCGCAAGTTACGCGTGGCGCCTGGGCTGGCGTTGTTTTTTCAGCGGGAGTGGCGGTGGGCTCTTGGGCCAATCGCGGGGCACGCCCGCTCCCACAAGGGCCGTGCAAGCTCAGGTCCCTGTGGGCGCGAGGTCGTCCCAGTACAAACCGGAGACATCGTTTACATTTCAAACCGGGTATGGCTCACCCAACCTGCTCAACCCAATCATTCAAGTTGTAGTAGTTGGTCACCCGCGCAATCTTCCCGCAATGAATGTAGAAGAACGCCCCGGCCGGCAGTACGTAGGTCTGCCCCTTGGCTGGCGGCAGGCCCTCGTCATCGGCCAGGTACTCCCCATGCACCGTGAACTCCGCCGCCGCTCGGCTGCCATCGGCATTCTGCATGACCACGATATTGGCCAGCCGCTCCCGGTAGCAGCGGTTCATCTTCTCCATGAACCCGGCAAACGCCGCCTTGCCCATCTGCCGCTCGCCCTGGTTGATGTCGTGGATCACGTCCTCGCTGAGCAACCCAAGGAAGGTCGGCATGTCCCCGGCGTTAAAGGCTGCGTAGTAGGCGTTCACAAGCTCGGTAGCGGTCATGGCAATGTTCCTGTCGTGTACGGGAAAGGGAATGGTTCGGGCCGGATGATAGGGTTTCCCCTCAAGCCCGGCTTAGCCGAGCGCGTCATCCACATCGACAAAACGACCGCTACGCATGGAAATCCGCCTGTTGCACGGCGCAGCCATTGCGCCTTACATCGATGACCTCGCTCGCCTACGCCTGACGGTGTTCCGCGAGTTTCCCTACCTTTACGACGGTACGCCGGAATATGAGGCCGAATACCTGTCCACCTATGCCCGCTCCGGGCGTAGCCTGGCGGTGCTGGCCATCGACCAGGGCAGGGTGGTCGGTGCCTCCACCGGCCTGCCCCTGGTCGACGAAACGCCCGAGTTCCAGCAGCCTTTCCTGGCCCAGGGGCGCGACCCGGCCAGCGTCTATTACTTCGGCGAGTCGGTGCTGTTGCCGGCCTACCGTGGCCAGGGCCTGGGCGTGCGCTTCTTTATCGAGCGCGAGTCCTATGCCCACAAGCTCGCCGAGTTCGACTACTGCGCCTTCTGCGCCGTGGAGCGCCCGGCCGGGCATCCGCGTCGGCCTTCGGACTACAAGCCGCTGCACGGCTTCTGGCGTAACCGCGGCTTCCTGCACGACCCCTCGCTGCGCACGACCTACGCCTGGCGTGACCTGGACGATGAACAAGCGTCGTCGAAGATCATGTCGTTCTGGCTCAAGGAACTGCCGATATGATCCGCCTCGCCGCCTGCCAGTACGCCATCGAGCTGCACGAGACCTGGGAGGCCTATGCCGACCACTTCCAGGCCTTGTGCGCCGAAGCCGTCGAGGGCGGTGCGCAATTGCTGCTGTTGCCGGAGTACGCCGGGCTGGTGCTCAGCGGCCAACTACCCCCGGACCAGCGCAGCGACCTGAAGGGGTCGATCGCCGGCATCCAGCCGCTGCTGGAGCCATGGCTGGCCTTGTGCGAAGGCGTTGCCAGGCGCTGGGGTATCTATCTCCAGCCGGGCAGCCTGCCGGTGCTCGATGCGGATGGTTGCTATCGCAACCGTGCCTGGCTGTTCGGCCCGGACGGCGTGCTGGGGTACCAGGACAAGCTGATCATGACGCGCTTCGAGCGGGAGCAGTGGGACATCGCTGCCGGTGAAGGGCTCAAGGTGTTCGATACCGCACTCGGGCGGTTGGGCATACTGATCTGCTATGACAATGAATTTCCCATGCTGGCCCGCCACTTGGCCGAAGGTGGGGCCGACCTGATCCTGGCGCCGAGCTGCACCGACACCGAGGCGGGCTACCACCGCGTACGCATCGGCGCCCAGGCACGGGCGTTGGAGAACCAGATCGCGGTGCTGCAAAGCCCAACGGTGGGCATGGCGGCCTGGTCGCCGGCGCTGGATGAGAATATCGGACGGGCAGGGCTGTTCGTGCCACCGGACCATGGCATGCCGGGCAACGGGGTGGTGGCCGAGAGTGCCGAGTTGTGCCCGGAGGGTAGCCGCTGGCTGATCTGCGAGCTGGATCTGGAGGCGGTACGCCGGGTGCGGCGCGAGGGGCAGGTGTTCATCCGGCGGGACTGGCCGGAGCAGTTCGAATGCGTGAGCTGAATTCAGGGCTGCTGCGCAGCCCTTTCGCGGCACAAGGCCGCTCCTACAGGAGACGTGTGATTTCTGTAGGAGCGGCCTTGTGCCGCGAAAGGGCCGCAAAGCGGCCCCGAGGGTTACTTCACTTCAACCGCCAGGCTCTGGGCGATCTTGCTCTGCCACAGGGCAGGGCCGGTGATGTGCACCGACTCGCCGTTGCTGTCCACCGCGACGGTGACCGGCATGTCCTTGACCTCGAACTCGTAGATCGCCTCCATGCCCAGTTCGGCGAACGCCAGGACCTGGGACTTGCGGATCGCCTGGGCCACCAGGTAGGCGGCGCCGCCGACGGCCATCAGGTACACGGCCTTGTTGTCCTTGATCGCCTCGATGGCGGTCGGGCCACGCTCGGACTTGCCGATCATGCCCAGCAGGCCGGTCTGCTCGAGGATCTGGCGGGTGAACTTGTCCATGCGGGTGGCGGTGGTCGGGCCGGCAGGGCCTACCACTTCGTCACCGACCGGGTCGACCGGGCCGACGTAGTAGATGAAGCGGCCCTTGAGGTCGACCGGCAGTTCTTCGCCACGGTTGAGCATTTCGACCATGCGCTTGTGCGCGGCATCGCGGCCGGTGAGCATCTTGCCGTTGAGCAGCAGGGTCTCGCCCGGCTTCCAGCTGGCCACTTCTTCCGGGGTGATTGTGTCGAGGTTGACGCGACGGGCGCTCGGGCCGGCTTCCCAGACGATTTCCGGGTACGCATCCAGCGACGGCGCTTCCAGCTCGGCAGGGCCGGAGCCGTCCAGCACGAAGTGGGCGTGGCGGGTGGCGGCGCAGTTAGGGATCATGCAGACCGGCAGCGACGCGGCGTGGGTCGGGTAGTCCATGATCTTGACGTCGAGCACGGTGGTCAGACCGCCCAGGCCCTGGGCGCCGATGCCCAGCTGGTTGACCTTCTCGAACAGCTCCAGGCGCAGCTCTTCGATACGGTTCTGCGGGCCGCGGGCCTTGAGCTCATGGATGTCGATGGACTCCATCAACACTTCCTTGGCCATCACGGCCGCCTTCTCGGCGGTGCCGCCGATACCGATGCCCAGCATGCCCGGTGGGCACCAGCCAGCGCCCATGGTCGGCACGGTCTTCAGGACCCAGTCGACGATCGAGTCGGATGGGTTGAGCATGGCCATCTTCGACTTGTTCTCCGAGCCGCCGCCCTTGGCCGCGACGTCGACTTCGACCTTGTCGCCGGGAACGATGGAGTAGTGGATGACGGCCGGGGTGTTGTCCTTGGTGTTCTTGCGGGCACCGGCGGGGTCCGCCAGGATCGAGGCGCGCAGGACGTTTTCAGGCAGGTTGTAGGCGCGGCGTACACCTTCGTTGATCATGTCGTCGACGCTCATGGTGGCGCCGTCCCAGCGCACGTCCATGCCCACGCGCACGAACACGGTGACGATGCCGGTGTCCTGGCAGATCGGGCGGTGGCCGGTGGCGCACATGCGCGAGTTGATCAGGATCTGGGCGATGGAGTCGCGTGCGGCGGGCGACTCTTCACGCAGGTAGGCCTCGTGCATCGCCTGGATGAAATCGACGGGGTGGTAGTACGAGATGAATTGCAGGGCGTCGGCAACGCTCTGAATCAGGTCGTCTTGCTTGATCACGGTCATGCAGCGCGCTCCTCTTAAAGACGGGAACATTTCGTAAAGGCATTTCCGACACAGCCGACCAGCGCGTCGAAACACCTTGCAAGGCGCGCCGGCAGGCAGTGGCCGACGCAAAAGGGCGCGGCAGTATAGCGCGCATCCGTGCCCGGCACACCTGCGCGTGGTCTGGACCAAGGTCGGCACGGGGCGGGCATTCTTTTTGCTGCGAACGTGCGATCCTGTTGCATGAGGGCCGCTGCGCGGCCATCGCCGGCAAGCCGGCTCCCACCTGTCCTGCGTTGTTTTAGAGACACCGCCATACCTGTGGGAGCAGGCTTGCCCGCGATGCAGCCTCAGGTGATTTTTGAACTGAACGAGATTTTCTGACCATGCCCGAACTCTGTGTCGGCGACCGCCGCTGGACGGTGCCGGTCGCCAGCAACCTGCTCGATGCCTTGAACGAGGCCGGCGTCACGGTGCCCTACAGCTGCCGCGCCGGCAGTTGTCATGCCTGCCTGGTGCGCTGCCTGGATGGTCACCCGCTCGAGGCCATGCCCGATGCCCTGAGCCCGGCGCAGCGTGAGCAGGGCTGGTGCCTGGCCTGCCAGTGCCAGGTGCAGGGCGACCTGCGCGTGGCGGTGTTCGACCCGCGCAGCGATGGCCAGGCCGCAACGGTGTGTGACCTGGCCTGGTTCGGTGACGTGCTGCGCTTGCGCCTGCGCCCCGAGCGGCCGCTGCGCTACCAGGCAGGGCAGCACCTGGTGCTGTGGCTTGGAACGGTGGCCCGGCCATATTCCTTGGCGAGCGTGCCGGGAGAAGATGATTTTCTCGAGTTTCATATCGATTGCCGGCACCCGGGTGCTTTTTGTGGCCAGGCCCGCCTGCTGCAGGTCGGCGATGTGTTGAGCTTGGGTGAACTCAGGGGTGGGGCGTTGCACTATGACCCGGGCTGGCAGGAGCGACCGCTCTGGCTGCTGGCGGCAGGTACGGGGCTGGCGCCGTTATGGGGCATTTTGCGAGAGGCGTTACGGCAGGGGCATCAAGGGGAGATCAGGGTGGTACATGTGGCGTGCGATAGCCTTGGGCACTATCTGGCTGAGCCGCTGATGCACCTGGAAGGCGTGAATGTCGAGCTGGTGCTGGCGGAGCAGTTGGATGAAACGCTGGCGGGATTGCGGCCGTCCTCGCGGCAAACGGTGGCGTTGGTGTGCGGAGCGCCGGGGAGTGTCGAGCGCTTTGCTCGGCGGCTGTTCATTGCCGGGGTGCCGAGGAACCAGATGTTCTCTGATGTGTTTGTCGAGCATGCCTGAGTGGACGGGGAGGGCTTCGCCCTCCTTTCGCGGCACAAGGCCGCTCCTACAGGGGCAGCGCAAGACCCCGGCCTGCGCGATACCTGTAGGAGCGGCCTTGCGCCGCGAAAGGGCCGCAAAGCGGCCCTCGGGGCTATCAGCCAACCAGCGGGTCACCCACATGCAGGATCTTCATGCCGTTGGTGCCACCGATGGTGTGGTAGCTGTCGCCCTTGGTCAGGATCACCCAGTCGCCTTGCTCCACCAGGCCGCGCTTGAGCAGCTCGTCGACGGCTGCCTGGCTGACCTTGTCCGCCGGCAGTGAAGCCGGGTCGAAGGCGATGGGGTACACGCCACGGAACAGCGAGGCGCGCGCCTGGGTGGCGCGGTGCGGCGACATGGCGAAGATCGGCACATGCGAGCGCAGGCGCGACATGATCAGCGGGGTGTAGCCACTCTCGGTAAGCGAGATGATCGCCTTGACCCCCGGGAAGTGGTTGGCCGTGTACATGGCCGCCAGGGCAATGCTTTCGTCGCAGCGTTCGAAAGTGGTGTGCAGGCGGTGGCTGGACTTCTGGCTGGTCGGATGCTTCTCGGCACCCTGGCAGATGCGTGCCATGGCCTGGACTGCTTCGATCGGGTAGGCGCCGGCGGCGCTTTCGGCCGAGAGCATCACCGCATCGGTGTTGTCCAGCACGGCGTTGGCCACGTCGGAAACCTCGGCACGGGTCGGCATCGGGTTCTGGATCATCGACTCCATCATCTGGGTCGCGACGATCACCGCCTTGTTGTTGCGGCGGGCGTGCTGGATGATCTTCTTCTGGATCGCGATCAGCTCGGCGTCGCCGATTTCCACGCCCAGGTCACCACGGGCGACCATCACGGCGTCGGAAGCGGCGATCAGGCCATCGAGGGTCTCATCGTCGGCCACGGCTTCGGCGCGCTCGATCTTGGACACGAGCCAGGCGGTGCCGCCGGCTTCGTCGCGCAGCTTGCGGGCGTATTCCATGTCCTTGGCATCGCGCGGGAAGGAGACGGCCAGGTAGTCCAGGTCCATTTCCGCGGCCAGCTTGATGTCGGCCTTGTCTTTTTCGGTCAGGGCCGGCGCGGTCAGGCCGCCACCTTTGCGGTTGATGCCCTTGTGGTCGGACAGCGGGCCGCCGACGATCACCACGCAGTGCAAGGCATCGGCCGTGGCGGTCTCGACGCGCATGACCACGCGGCCGTCGTCGAGCAGCAGTTCGTCACCGACGCCGCAGTCCTTGACCAGGTCGGGATAATCGATACCGACGATGTCCTGGTTGCCTTCGGTCAGCGGGTGGACGGTGGAGAAGGTGAACTTGTCACCGATCTTCAGTTCGATGCGCTTGTTGGTGAACTTGGCGATGCGGATCTTCGGACCCTGCAGGTCGCCCAGCAGCGCCACATGGCGGCCGTTCTTGGCGGCGATCTCGCGGATCAGGCGGGCGCGGGCCTTGTGCTCGTCCGGGGTGCCGTGGGAGAAGTTCAGGCGTGCCACGTCCAGGCCGGCGAGGATCAGCTGTTCGATCACTTGCGGCGAGTTGCTGGCGGGGCCAAGGGTGGCGACGATTTTGGTACGGCGGATGGTCATGCACAGACTCCTATAGTGAAGCGCAGCGAAAGGCTACTCCTGAATATCGCTGTAGTCATTGTTCCGTTGCACTACCTCCGGGTTCGGCAGGCTGGCATTTGAACGGACCGGGGTATGCTTGCATGCACGTGTGAAGATTTGCCGCGCCCGGCCGATACCCTGCTCATCAAAGGAGATTCCCCATGCGTGCCCTGATCGTTTTGGCCGTGGCGGCCAGTGTCGTCGGTTGTACCCGCTGGTCCATGGACCATCACCTGAACAATGCCTACCGCGCCTACGACCGTGGCGATTGCCAGCGTGTGATGCTGGAGCTGTCCCAGGTCGACCGCACCAGCCGGGCCCGGCCATTCATCCATCCCGAGGTCTCGATGCTGCGCGGCCAATGCCTGGAGCGCCAGAAACTCTATGTGGATGCGGCGCAGACCTATCAGTACCTGATCCAGCGCTACCCACACAACGAGTATGCCTACCGGGCCAAGGCGCGTTTGCAGACCCTCGAGCAGCTGGGCCATTACCGCCCAGGCGAGGCGGCACTCGCGAGCCCGGCGGCAGCTACACCTTGGCGTTAATACCAAGGTGTTCTTGCTATCACCGAAACAGCCACCTGCGCTGAGCTAATCTGTTAAGGGTTGTAACGTTCATCGCCAGTACCTTGTCTTCCTGGCATCAGGTACGGACCGCGCCCCATGTTTATCCAACGTCATATAGAGCGGCATCAACTGCCTTGCATGCTCAAGGTCTACAACCGCTATACCGACCAGCCGATCGGTTTCCTGGGCAATGCCTCGGAAGATGGCATGATGCTGATCAGCCAGTTGCCGGTGCTGGTGGGGCCGGACTTCGAGCTGCAGTTGCGCCTGCCGCTCGCTGGCGCAGCTAGCCAGTGCATCGACCTGACAGCCAGTTGCCTCTGGTGCCGTGAAGATCAGACGCCCGGCCACTACGATGCAGGGTTCATGTTGCTGCAGCCGCCGCGCGAGTACGAGGACTTCGTCCGGGCGCTGCGTGACTACTTCAGTTTTCGCCCCCTGAACGCCTCCGCATAAGGCGCACGCAATGCGCTGCATCGAAATCGGTATTCGAATTGACCGGCCAGGCCGCTAGACTCTGTCGACCTTGTTACAGGAAGACCCCGTGAGCTCCAGCATCTTCTGGCACGACTACGAAACCACCGGCATCAACCCCCGTTGCGACCGCCCGCTGCAGGTCGCCGGCGTGCGCACCGACCTCGAGCTCAACGAGATCGAAGCGCCCTTCAACCTGTATTGCCGGCCCAGTGACGATATCCTGCCGCACCCGGCGGCATGCCTGGTGACGGGCATCACGCCCGCGCAGCTGGCCGCCAACGGCCTGGGCGAAGCCGAATTCATGACCCGTGTGCATGAGCAGCTGGCACGCCCCGGTACCTGCGGTGCCGGCTACAACACCTTGCGTTTCGACGACGAGGTCACCCGCTACAGCCTCTATCGCAATTTCTTCGACCCGTATGCACGCGAATGGCAGGGCGGCAACAGCCGCTGGGACTTGATCGATGTGGTGCGCACCGCCTATGCGTTGCGCCCGGAGGGCATCGTCTGGCCGCAACAAGACGGGCGCACCAGCCTGCGTCTGGAGCTGCTCAGCAAGGCCAACGGTATCGACCATGGGCAGGCGCACGAGGCGCTGTCAGACGTGCGGGCAACCATCGCCCTGGCGCGCCTGATTCGTGAAAAACAACCCCGCTTGTATGACTGGCTGTTCAACCTGCGCAGCAAACACAAGGTCATGGAACACATTCGCCTTCTGCAGCCCCTGGTGCATGTGTCGGGGCGTTTTTCGGCAGAGCGTAGTTACCTGGGGGTTGTATTGCCGTTGGCCTGGCATCCACGTAATCGCAATGCGTTGATTGTATGTGACCTGCACCTGGACAGCGCGCCGCTGTTGCAGGACAGTGCCGAAACATTACGAAAATGTTTGTATACCCGGCGTGACGAATTGTCTGACGGACAATTACCTGTTCCTCTGAAGTTGGTGCAGATCAACCGTTGTCCGGTACTCGCTCCGTTGTCGGTATTACGGCCTGCCGACCAGCAACGGCTGGGGCTGGATATGGCCCTCCTGCAACAGCGCGGCGAACATTTGGCCAATCAGCAACACCTTTGGCAGGGCAAGCTGGACGCTATTTACACAGGCGACGAGTTTGCCCCCAGCGAAGATCCGGAGCAGCAACTGTATGACGGTTTCCTGGGCGATCGGGATCGTCGATTATGCGAACAGGTCCGTAGCCTTGACCCTCGCCAATTGGGGCAGGGGCATTGGATGTTCGACGACCCACGAATGCCGGAATTGTTGTTCCGTTACCGTGCCAGGAACTTTACCGACACCTTGACTGCAGAAGAACAGCAACGTTGGCATCGGTTCTGCCAGCAGCGCTTGAGTGACCCACGCTTGGGCGCGCCGAATACGTTGGGTGACTTCGAACAGGCGTGCCAGAGCGCCTGGGGTGCGGCTGACGAGGCAGGGCGACAAGTGCTGGACGCATGGCGAGCCTATGTTCAGCAATTGAAAGCGCAGTATCAGTTGTAGGGTCGAGCCCATAAAAAAACGCCGGCAATAGGCCGGCGTTTTTCATGGGTATTGCACAGGCAACCCTTTAATCCAACAGGGTTGCCCAGCTTTCAACCACATCACCGCCCCACTTGGCTTTCCACTCTTTCAGGGTCTTGTGGTTGCCGCCTTTGGTTTCGATCACTTCACCGTTGTGCGGGTTCTTGTATTGCTTGACTTTACGGGCACGTTTGGTGCCGGTGGCCTTGACGGCACCGCGCGGTGCTTTGCTCAGCTTGGATTCTGGATCCAACAGGGCGATCACGTCGCGCAGGGACTTGGAGTATTCACCCATCAGTGCGCGCAGTTTGCCTTCGAATTCCAGCTCTTTCTTCAGCTTGTCATCTTGAGACAGGTTGGCCAGGCGGGCCTGAAGTTCCTTGATAGCTTCTTCGGTGGCGCGGTATTCGTTGATCAGGGACATGGAGTGTTCCTTGAGTAGCATGTTCGAGGGATAACAGTTCGGGGCAATAATAGACAGGCCAAACTCGCAAGTAAACAATTAAAAAGACAATGAACTGTTAATTGTTGTGCGACAAAGCAGGCTTTGGGTTAAGAAATTTTTACATATCGGCTGGCAAATTCATCCTTTCCTACAGATATTGCCCACGACAGCGTTTGCCGGCGGTACAAGCGACAGGGCATCCAAGGGGCCGGGCAATCGATACTGCGTTTTTTCCGGAGGGCCGCTAGAATGTGCGCCTTTGCGAAGTTTCCGGAGTCTCCTTCATGCGCACCTATCGACTGGTGATTGCCTGCCCCGACCGTGTCGGCATCGTGGCGAAAGTCAGTAATTTCCTGGCCTTGTACAACGGCTGGATCAACGAAGCCAGCCACCACTCCGATGAGCAGAGTGGTTGGTTCTTCATGCGCCATGAGATCCGCGCCGAATCCCTGCCCTTTGGCATCGAGGCCTTCCGCGAGGCGTTCGCGCCGATCGCCGAAGAGTTCTCCATGACTTGGCGAATCACCGATTCGGCCCAGAAGAAGCGCGTTGTCCTGATGGCCAGCCGTGAGTCCCACTGCCTGGCCGACCTGCTGCATCGCTGGCACACCGATGAGCTCGATTGCGACATCCCATGCGTGATCTCCAACCACAATGACCTGCGCAGCATGGTCGAGTGGCACGGCATTCCCTTCTTCCATGTCCCGGTGGACCCGAAGGACAAGCAACCGGCATTCGCCGAAGTGTCGCGTCTGGTCGAGGAGCACGGTGCCGACGTAGTGGTATTGGCCCGCTACATGCAAATCCTGCCACCGCAGCTGTGCCAGGAATACGCTGAAAAGGTGATCAACATCCACCACAGCTTCCTGCCGTCCTTCGTCGGTGCCAAGCCTTACCACCAGGCGGCCCTGCGTGGCGTGAAACTGATCGGCGCCACCTGCCACTACGTCACCGAGGAGCTGGACGCAGGCCCCATCATCGAGCAGGACGTGGTACGTGTGAGCCATGCCGACAGCATCGAGGACATGGTGCGGTTCGGCCGTGACGTGGAAAAGATGGTGCTGGCCCGCGGCCTGCGCTATCACCTGGAAGACCGCGTGCTGGTGCATGGCAACAAGACCGTAGTGTTCGACTGATCGCTATCGCTGCGGCTCGGGGCGCGAAATCTTGTCGATGCGGGCCGCACAGCGGCCTATGCCGCTCAGCGCGTCTGACGACGCCAGCGCTCCAGCAATGGACGCGCCAACAGGCAGACGAACACCGGCCCGCCCGCGATCAAATAGAAGTAGTAGGTCACCGCGCGCCAGATCAGGATCGCTGCGGCGGCCGTCGAACTGCCCACCAGGGGCGCGAGCAGGCTGGCCGAGGTCAGCTCGGCTGCACCCGCTCCGCCGGGCAACAGGCTGAACTGCCCTGCACTGAGCGAAAGGATCTGCACCAGGAAACTGGGGATCCACGACAACTCCACGCCCAAACCTCGCAATACCAGGTACAGCACGCTGTAGCGCAGGCTCCAGTGGGCGCAGGTCAGGGTGAAGACCAGGGCCAGGGTGCGCTTGGGCAGGCGCCAGGTATCCGTCAGGGCGTGCACGAACCGCAGCAGCTTGCGCGCCCAGCGTCGCCGTCGCCGGCATGACATGCCCAACCGATACAACAATCGCCCGTTGAAACGCATCACCGCGCGGCGATAGCGCAGCAGCGCGACGATCCCTGCCAGAGCCGAGCACAGCAGCAAGGCGCTGCCCAACAGCATGCTTTCCTGGGTGTGCCCCAGGCTGTGGAACAGGGCGTAGCCGGCAATGGCCAGCATGGCGCAGAAGAAAAACACCAAGTCATTGAGCTGGTCCATGGCGAACACGGCGCCGCTGCGCGCCGGGCCGATACGCTCGCGGGCCAGCAACGCCATGAGCGTCAGCGGCCCGCCACTGCCGCCCGGGGTGGTGCAGATGGCGAATTCGGTGGCCATGATTACGCCCAGGCTGCGGACCCGGCCGAGTCTGGCGCCCTGCTGGCCGAGCAGCAGGCGCAGGCGCAGGGCATTGATCATCCAGCACACCAGAATCATGCCCAGCAGTATCGCCATCAGCCCGGGGGCGAAGGATTTCAGGCGTGGCAGCAGGTCACCACCGCCCAGCAGGGTCGGGACCAGCACTGCCACCAGCAGCGCCAGCCCCAGCCAGCCGAAGCGGTTCATGCGACAGCCTGGCGTGCCAGCCAGGCAGACTTGGTCAGCGGTTGACGGCCTTGCTCGAGCAATGTGTACAAGGTACGCAGCCAATAGTCACGGGAGGATCGATGGCGCATGTCCACCGGGTGCAGCCCCAGGCGCAGGGTGTCGGCTTCGCGCCATCGCTGGCATTGCCAATCGCAGACCATCCGTGATAGCCCACGGCGCCAGGCACTGCGGGCGCTCCACACCAGGCCGGGGGCGTCGATGGCGGTGAATTCCGGCAGTCGGTAGAGGTGCCGTGGTGTGCTGGTATAGCGCAGCGGTAGACGGCGCAGGGCCTGGCGCGTGCCTTCGCTCATCAGCCAGGCCGGGGCGACGAAGCCGGCCACAGGCCAGGCATGGCGATGGAATACTTCCAGCCCGGCCTCCAGGCGCAGCAAGGCATCGGCTTCGTCCAGCCCATAGAACTCGCCTTCGTGGGTATACACCCTGCGCATGAAGAACTCGCCGGGGCTGCGTGGCGCCGGAGCGTCGTCGGTGTGGAAGTAGCCATGCAGGGCCAGTTCGTCCCCCTGTGCCAGGCGTCGCTCGAGCAGCCGGCAGAAGGTCGGTGAGCGCGCCAACGCATTGCGGTGGTGAAAGTCCGGTACCACCAGCCAGGTCATGGGCACCCCACCGAGCTGGTCCACGGCCTGGACGAAGGGCTGGTAGTCGGGCCAGGTCTCGGGCGCGACGTCGTGCAGCACCAGCATAAGGCTGCGTGGCGCGGCGGCCGCTTCAACCATGGGCACGCACCTGCGGCTGATGGCCCAGCACGGCCTGGTAGTGGGCGAGCAAGCCATCGACCACCTTGTCCCAGGCGTAGTGCTGCTCCACGTGGCGGCGGGCCTGGGCGCCGAGACGCCGCACACCAGCTTCGAAGATTTCCCGCACCGCGGTGGCCATGGCCTGGCCGTCGTTGGGCGTGCACAGGCGCCCGCACTGGTCGGTGATGATCTCGCCGAAGGCACCGGCATGCACCGCTACCACCGGCGTGGCGCTGGCCATGGCCTCGAGGATGACCAGGCCGAAGGTTTCCTGGTCCCCGGCATGCACCAGCAGGTCGGCGCTGGCGAACAACCGGGCGACCTCCTGGGGCGGGCAGAAGTGGTCGATGACGCTGACATTGCCCGGTACGTTGGCGGGCATGTTGGAGCCGACCAGCAGCAAGTGGTAGTGGCGGCCCAGGTGGGTCATGCAGTCGAGCAGCACCGGCAGGTTCTTCTCCCGCGAACCGCGGCCGGCGAACACCAGCAGGCGGGTGGTGTCGTGGATGCCGAGCTCGGCGCGCAGGTGAGGGTCGCGGTGTTCGGGGTTGAAGGTGGCCAGGTCCACGCCCAGGCGTTGCACATGCACATCCTTGACCCCGAGCCGGCACAGTTTGTCGGCCATCACTTGGCTGGGGGCCAGGACCCGGTCGAAGTTGCCGTAGAGCTTGCTGACATAGGCCTCGACATTGGGGGTGAACCAATTGCCCATGCGGTTGCTGACCAGCAACGGCAGGTCGGAGTGATAGAAACCAATCACCGGGACGTCAAGCTTGCGCCGCGCCTCGAGGGCGGCCCAGGCGGTGAGGTAGGGGTCGCCGACTTCGATCAGGTCCGGCTGTAGGCGCCGCAGCACATTGCACCAGGGAGCCAGGCGTACCGGGAAACGGTAGCCGTTGCCGAAGGGCAAGGGCGGTGCCGGCACCTGGTAGATGCCGTTGGCATGGCTGGCGCTGGCGCCGGGGATCAAGAGGCTGTGACGCACGCCTGGCCTGGCGTCGAGTCGGCGATGTTTGGCATCAAGATAGGTACGTACGCCTCCGCTGGCCGGGGCGTAGAACATGGTGATGTCAGCGATGTGCACGATCAGCATCCCTCCGGGATCGTCTTCGGGTCTGTCATCTGGCGGTAATGGCCGTAATGACACGCCTAAAGGTTGACCTTCCTTAAGGATAGTTTGTTCGATCGGGATTCGAGGCGAGGGCGGGCCTTGTCCTGCAGGCGGGAGGCGCCACGGCGTCTTGTCTGTTGTAGGAGCGGCCTCGTGCCGCGAAAGGGCTGCAAGGCAGCCCCAAGATTCCAAGGCCAGGAGTGGTCCGGCCGCTATCGGTGATCGGCTGTAGATCGACGGGGGCGCTTTGCGCCCCTTTCGCGGCACGAGGCCGCTCCTACAGGAGGGGAGCGGTGAATCAGATGCGGAAGCTGCCGACCAGGTGCTTGAGCCGGCTGGCCTGCTGCTCCAGGTCGGCGCAGGCGCGCAGGGTGGCCTGCAGGTTCTCGACGCCTTCCTGGTTGAGCATGTTGATCTCGTTGATGTCCATGTTGATCGAGTCGACCACGGCGGTCTGTTCCTCGGTGGCAGTGGCCACCGACTGGTTCATGCCGTCGATTTCACCGATGCGCAGGGTCACGCTGTCCAGGCGTTCGCCGGCCTGGTTGGCGATCTCCATGCTGTCCTGGCTGTGGCGCTGGCTCTGGCCCATGGTTTCCACCGATTCGCGGGCGCCTACCTGCAGTTCCTCGATCATGGCCTGCACCTGCTGGGCTGATTCCTGGGTACGGTGGGCGAGGTTGCGTACTTCGTCGGCGACCACGGCGAAGCCACGGCCGGCTTCCCCGGCGCGGGCAGCTTCGATGGCGGCATTGAGTGCCAGCAGGTTGGTCTGCTGGGAGATGCTGGTGATCACCTCGAGGATCTGGCCGATGTTAACGGTCTTGTGATTGAGCGTCTCGATGTGCGCGCTCGAGGTCACGATCAGGTCCGAGAGACGGTTCATCGCCTCGATGTTGCGTTCCACCACCTGTTGGCCTTCCTCGGCCAGCAGCCGCGCGGAGGTCGCGTGCTGGGAGGCCTGGGCCGCATTGCCGGCGATTTCCTGGGCGGCGGCGCCCAGTTCGTTGATGGCGGCGGCGACGCTGCTGGTGCGGTTGGACTGCTCGTCGGAGTTGGCCATCGACGAGTTGGAGGCGCTGATCACCCGCAGGGCTACTTCATTGACCTGCTCGGTGGCCGAGGATACTTCGCGGATCGAGCCATGGATGCGCTCCACGAAACGGTTGAACGCAGTGCCGAGGATGCCGAATTCGTCGTGCTGGTGGATCTGCAGGCGCTTGGTCAGGTCGCCTTCGCCCTCGGCGATGTCCTCCATGGCACGGGTCATCGTATGCAGCGGTTGCATCAGCACACGGATCAGCAGGCCCAGCAAGGCGATGATGATGACCACCGCCACCAGCGTGGCGATGATCGCCGAGGTTCGGAAGGTGCTGAGCATGGAGAAGGCTTTGTCCTTGTCCACCGACAGGCCGATATACCAGTTGGCCGAAGGCAGGCCCTTGATCGGCGTGAAAGTCAGCAGGCGGGCCTGGCCATTGGCCTGGACTTCGGTCAGTTCGCCGGAAAGCGTCGGGGTACCCTCGGGGAACAGGTCGGTGAGCGACTTCATCACCAGCTCTTTATCAGGGTGCACCAGGATCTTGCCCTGGTCGTTGACCAGGAAGGCGTAGCCCATGCCGCCGAAGTCCAGCGAATTGATGATTTCCACCAGGCCATCGAGGGCCAGGTCACCACCGACTACGCCGACGTTGGCCGACACCTTGCTGAGGATACCGATGACCATCTTGTTGGTGGTCAGGTCGATATAGGGCTCGGTCAGCATGGCGCCGCTGGCGCTCATACCGTCCTTGTACCAGGGGCGTACCCGCGGGTCGTAGCCATCAGGCATCTTCGAGTCCGGGCGGACGCTGAAGCCGCCGTCCACCTTGCCCAGGTAAACGGTGAGGAAACTCGAAAGCAGGGCCGGTTGCCCCATGAAAGTTTCGGCATTGGCGGGATTATGTGCGATGTTCTGTGCCAGGTTCTCCACCAACTTGATACGGCCGTCGAACAAGTTGCGAATATTGGTCGATGTCGACTCGCCCATTTCCGCCAGGTAACTCTCCAGGTCGTCGCGAATCGCATTACGCTGGAGGTAATCGTTATAGAGCGTGAACAGGCTGAAGGCGACTATCACGATCAATGAGGCCGCCAAGAGTATCTTGTGGCTGAAACGAAGGCTTTTGTTCATGGCGTGGTCCGCTAAGGTTTTTATCGGGTCGTTCGCACGAAGGCAGCTTGAAAACAGTGCAACAATGCCCGCAGGTCCTTTTCGGGTTGTTCCTGTCTTTCGAGGTGAAACATCACCCTGGGGTATCGGCCGTAACGCGGCAAAGCTTGAATAGAGGATGAAAGAAGATGTCGGATTCTTCGCAAATCGTTGTAGGGGCGGGCATGGATGGCCAGCCCGTAGGCCAGGCCATGCGCCTGGCCAACCGCCACGGCTTGGTGGCCGGTGCCACGGGAACGGGCAAGACCGTGACCCTGCAGCACCTGGCCGAGGCCTTCAGCGACGCCGGCGTGGCGGTGTTCGCCGCCGACGTGAAGGGTGACCTGTGCGGTCTGGGCGCGGCCGGTGCGCCACAGGGCAAGGTGGCCGAACGTATTGCCGGCATGCCCTGGCTGGGCCATAAGCCCCAGGCCTACCCCGTCACCCTGTGGGATGTCGCCGGCCAGTCGGGCCACCCGTTGCGCACCACCCTCAGCGAAATGGGGCCCTTGCTGCTGGGTAACCTGCTGGAGCTGACCGACAGCCAGCAGGCGGCGCTGTACGCCGCGTTCAAGGTGGCAGACCGCGAGGGGCTGTTGTTGCTTGACCTCAAGGACCTCAAGGCCCTGCTCGGGCACCTGAAGGACAACCCGCAACTGCTGGGTGACGATGCCGCGCTGATGACCACCGGCTCCACCCAGGCCTTGCTGCGCCGCCTCTCGACCCTGGAGCAGCAGGGGGCCGAGGCCTTGTTCGGCGAACCGGCCTTGCAGCTGGAAGACCTGCTGCGCCCGGACGGTGATGGCCGCGGGCGCATCCACCTGCTCGATGCCAGCCGCCTGGTGCATGAAGCGCCCAAGGTATACGCGACTTTCCTGCTGTGGCTGCTGGCCGAATTGTTCGAACAGTTGCCCGAGCGTGGCGATGCCGACAAGCCGGTGCTGGCGTTGTTTTTCGACGAAGCCCACCTGCTGTTCAATGGCACGCCGAAAGCGCTGCAGGATCGTCTGGAACAGGTCGTGCGGCTGATCCGCTCCAAGGGCGTGGGCGTGTATTTCGTCACCCAGTCGCCGGGTGACCTGCCGGATGCGGTATTGGCGCAGTTGGGCTTGCGTATCCAGCATGGGCTGCGCGCCTTTACCGCCAAGGAGCAGAAGTCGCTGCGGGCAGTGGCCGATGGCTTCCGGCCGAACCCGGCCTTCGATGCGCTCAGCGTACTCACCGAGCTTGGGATCGGCGAGGCGTTGGTGGGCACCCTGCAGGACAAGGGCACGCCGGAAATGGTCCAGCGGGTGCTGGTCGCCCCGCCGCAGTCGAGGATCGGCCCGTTGACGGAGGTCGAGCGCAGAGCCTTGATTGCGGGGTCACCTTTGGCCGGGCGCTATGACAAGCCGATCGACCGGGAGTCGGCCTATGAAATGCTCACGGCACGCAAGGGCGAGCCGGTAGAGCCGGCCCCGCAGCCGCAGGCTGACGAGGAAAGCTTTGCCGACAAGGCCGGCGAGTTCCTGCAGAGTGCCGCGGGGCAGGCCATCAAGTCGGCGGTACGTCAGGCGGCCAATCAGCTCGGCCGGCAATTGGTGCGGGGGTTGATGGGGTCGTTGCTGGGGGGCAAGCGGCGGTAGCGAGCAGGGCCCTGTGGGGGCGGGCTTGTCCCGCGATGGCTGCGTCACGGATGTGAGCAGGAACGAAAAAGGCGCCTCGAAGGGCGCCTTTTCCACTACAGCGGTATCGCTCAGCTGATCGCCTTGGAGGCCAGCCAGAACAGGCCGGCGGCCAGGCTCATCGAAGCTGGCAGGGTCAGTACCCAAGCCAGCAGGATGGTTTTCACCGTGCCGCCTTGCAGGCCGCTCTTGTTGGCGACCATGGTGCCCGCCACGCCCGACGACAATACGTGGGTGGTCGACACCGGCAGGCTGAAGATATTGGCCATGCCAATGGCGCAGGCTGCAGTGATCTGTGCCGACATACCTTGGGCGTAGGTCATGCCTTGCTTGCCGATCTTCTCGCCAACGGTCAGGACCACGCGCTTCCAGCCGACCATTGTGCCCAGGCCCAGGGCCAGGGCGACGGCCACGATCACCCAGAACGGGGCGTATTCGGTGGTGGCGGTCAGGTCTTTGCGCAGCTTTTCCAAGTCGGCCTTTTCACGGCTTTCCAGGCCTGGCAGCTTGCCGACCTTCTTCGCGGTGTCGTCCAGGCAGAGCAGGTAGCGACGCACTTCGACACGTTTCTCGGCGCTCAGGTCGCGGTAATCGGTCACGCCCTTGAGCGATGATTGCAGGGCGGCGATGGTCGGCTCGGTCTGCTGCGGGTTGCAGCTGAACTGCTCGGGCAGGTCGGACGACTTGGCTTTGCCCAGCGCCAGGAACTCGCCCAGGGTGGCTGCGTTGCGCTCGTAGAACTGGCTCATGTGCAAGGTGGCGTCGCGGGTGCGCTCGATCTGGTAGGTGGTGCTGTTCAGATCGAGGACGAACTTCGCCGGAACGATGCCGATCAGCACCAGCATGATCAGGCCGATGCCTTTCTGGCCATCGTTGGAACCGTGCACGAAGCTCACGCCCATGGCAGAGATCACCAGTACCAGGCGGTTCCAGAAGGGCGGGTGCTTCTTGTCATCGAGCTTGCGACGCTGCTCGGGGGTCTTGTGCATCTTCGACAGCGGACGCCACCACTTCAGGCCGATCAGCACCAGGGCTGCGACGGCGAAGCCGGCCATCGGCGAGACCACCAGCGACAGGGCGATGTCGATCGCCTTCTGCCAGTTGACGCCATCGCCCAGTGGGATGTCGTTGAGCAGCGCGTTGGCCAGGCCCACGCCGAGGATCGAGCCGATCAGGGTGTGGGAGCTGGACGCCGGGATACCGAAGTACCAGGTGCCCAGGTTCCAGGTGATGGCCGCGGCCAGCAACGAGAAGACCATGGCCAGGCCGTGGCCGGTGTTCACATTGATCAGCAGCTCGACCGGCAGCAGGTGGACGATGGCATAGGCCACCCCGACACCGCCCAGCAGAACCCCGAGGAAGTTGAACACGCCGGAGAAGAACACGGCCAGGTGCGGCGGCATGGCTTTGGTATAGATGACAGTGGCTACCGCGTTGGCGGTGTCATGAAAGCCATTGATGAACTCGAATGCGAGCACGAAGGTCAAAGCGAGCAGCAAGCTCACCAGCACCCACGCATCCAGTCCGCTGAATAATTCGATCATGAAGGTTGTCTGGCGGTCATAGGGGGGCGCGATTATGCCAGAAAACCTTGGCAATCGATGCCCCTGCGACGAACCGATGACGACCCTGCCGACTGCCACGAAGCGCAACGCAAGGCGAGCTTCTGCAGGACTTCAGTGGCTAAAAGCAGCTAAATCCTGCGAAACAAATGGAAAAATCGCAAATTCTGCATGCGCTGAATGATTCAAACGCTTGTATTAAATTTGTGTAATTCCGTTTCGTTCCTGGCTTTTCGGTAAAAAAGCCTACGCCCGTCTTGCCTGACGGCAAGGCATGCGTGATGGCATGAAGCGCTGGGTCAGCTTTCTTCGCTGCGCAGTTCCTTTTCCATTTTTTCCAGTTCCTGGGCGAACGCCTGGTCCTGGACCGTGGCACGCTTGCGCCAAGGTTTGCGCTCCGGTTCCGGTTGTGCGGCATAAGTGGTGACTTCACCACCGTAAACATCCTTGTAACGTTCAGCCTGGCGCTCGAGTTCCGCGCGCAGTTCTTCTTTCGTCACAGTCATACCCGAATAAAATTTGAAATTTTGCGCTGGCCTTCGTCATGCAAAGTTATGCATACGGCTACGCCGCCAGTGCGAACAGGTTGTCGTAGCGACAATATTCAATACGGAACAGGGCACCCGGAAAGTGATTAAGGTCTTGGCCCTGCACGCGGCTTTGCTGGCGGGGAACTCGATGAGGGTGCCGGATGAGGGCGATGCCGAATGTCCGGGCCAGCGGGTTCGATTATAGCAACCAGCAAGTCAATGGCTACCTACTTTAGGCGACAACACCAAGCCACTGCACAGTTTAAGCCTGGCGTGTTTCACAATTGGGTAGGCCTTGAAAGTTTGAGGCTCGAGGGTTTCGAAAGTTCTTACAAAGAGCAACAAAAGGAAAAACGGCCTCGGGGTTAGCGAGGCCGTTGCCTGGGGACTTCTACGGTGGGTACCTGACCAGTCTCTCCAAAGAAGCCACATGTGGCAGGAGAAAGGTATAAGCAAACGTGTCAGCGGTCAATTGCGATTATCGGCCGTTTGTTCGATAATCGCACAAAGCGGAGATTTTTTTGAGGTAGCCATGAGCGAAGACACCCAGGACACCACCAACCCGGAACCGGCGCGCCCTGCGGCGCCCGCGCTGGCACCGCCGATCGTGGCATCGCCGGCCAAGCGCATCCAGGCCTTTACCGGTGATCCGGACTTCATGACCTCCCTGGCCCGGGGGTTGGCCGTCATCCAGGCGTTCCAGGAGCGTAAGCGCCACCTGACCATCGCTCAGATCAGCCACCGGACCGAGATCCCCCGGGCGGCGGTGCGCCGTTGCTTGCACACGCTGATGAAGCTGGGGTACGCAACCACCGATGGGCGTACCTATTCCTTGTTGCCCAAGGTGCTGACCTTGGGGCATGCCTACCTGTCGTCGACCCCGTTGGCGGTGTCCGCGCAGCCGTATCTGGACCGCATCAGCGACCAACTGCACGAAGCGGCCAACATGGCGACCCTTGAAGGCGACGACATTCTCTATATCGCCCGCTCGGCCACCGTGGAGCGCCTGATTTCGGTCGACTTGTCGGTCGGCGGCCGCTTGCCGGCTTATTGCACGTCCATGGGGCGGATCCTGTTGGCGGCGCTGGACGATGCGAGCCTTTGGGAGTACTTGGAGCGTGCCGACCTCAAGGCCCGTACCAGTCGCACCCTGCATGATCCGGATTCGCTGTTCGCCTGCATCCAGCAGGTGCGTGCCCAGGGCTGGTGCGTGGTCGATCAGGAACTGGAGCAAGGTTTGCGTTCGATTGCCGTGCCGATCTATGACGCCTCGGGGCAGGTGCTGGCGGCGCTGAACGTCAGCACGCACGTGGGGAGGGTGACCCGCAGCGAACTGGAGCAGCGGTTCCTGCCGATCCTGCTGGCAGCCAGTCGGGACCTATGCCATCAACTGTTTGGCTAGGGTTACCGCAGCTACGTTTGCGTCTCAAATTTTTAGTTCGATAATCGAACTAAAGTTCGATTATCGGATTGTAAGCCACCTGCGAGGCTCCTTAATCTGAGCGCATCGCAGCGATGCTCTTGCCCGCTGCTCACTGACCGGCTCGTCCTGACCAGGAGTCTCCAATGGCAGCAATCCTTTCCCTTCACGACGCGGTGAAGCAATTCATCCAGGATGGCGACACGGTCGCCCTCGAAGGTTTCACCCACCTGATCCCGACCGCCGCGGGCCACGAGATCATCCGCCAGGGCAAGCAGGACCTCACCTTGGTGCGCATGACCCCGGACCTGATCTACGACCAGCTGATCGGTGCCGGTTGTGCGCGCAAGCTGATCTTCTCCTGGGGCGGCAACCCGGGGGTCGGTTCCCTGCATCGCTTGCGAGACGCAGTGGAAAAGCGCTGGCCCCACGCGATCGAAATCGAGGAACACAGCCACGCCGACCTGGCCAATGCCTACGTTGCGGGTGCCTCAGGCCTGCCCTTCGCGGTGCTGCGTGCCTACGCAGGCTCCGACCTGCCGAAGGTCAACCCATTGATCAAGAGCGTCACCTGTCCGTTCACCGGCGAGGTGCTCGCGGCGGTGCCGTCGGTGCGCCCCGACGTCACCGTGATCCACGCGCAGAAGGCTGACCGCAAGGGCAACGTGCTGCTATGGGGCATCCTCGGCGTGCAAAAGGAGGCGGCCTTGGCGGCCAGGCGCTGCATCGTCACTGTCGAGGAAATCGTCGACGACCTGCGGGCGCCGATGAACGCCTGCATCCTGCCGACCTGGGCCTTGAGCGCGGTGTGCCTGGTGCCTGGTGGCGCTCATCCATCCTATGCGCATGGCTATTACGAGCGAGACAACCACTTCTACCAGGCCTGGGACCCGATCGCCCGCGACCGTGAGTCGTTCACCGCCTGGATCGACACCTATATCCGAGGCACCGTCGACTTCAACGCATTCAAGGCCAAGCTGGCCGGTACCGCGGAGGCTGCGCAATGAGCTATTCAACGTCCGAAATGATGACTGTCGCCGCAGCCCGTCGCCTGCGTAACGGGGCTGTCTGCTTCGTCGGCATCGGCTTGCCGTCGAAGGCCGCCAACCTGGCGCGTCTGACCTCGTCGCCCGATGTGGTGTTGATCTACGAGTCCGGCCCGATCGGCGCCAAGCCCAGCGTGCTGCCGCTGTCCATCGGGGATGGTGAGCTGGCGGAAACCGCCGACACCGTGGTGCCCACCGCCGAGATCTTCCGCTACTGGCTGCAGGGTGGGCGGATCGACGTGGGCTTCCTCGGTGCTGCCCAGGTCGACCGCTTCGGCAACATCAACACCACCGTGGTGGGTGACTACCATGCCCCCAGGACCCGCCTGCCGGGTGCCGGTGGTGCCCCGGAGATTGCAGGCTCGGCCAAGCAGGTGCTGATCATCCTCAAGCAGTCGACGCGTGCCTTCGTCGAAAAGCTCGATTTCATTACCTCGGTCGGCCACGGCGAGGGCGGTGATTCGCGTCAACGCCTGGGCCTGCCAGGGGAGGGGCCGGTGGGCATCATCACCGACCTGTGCATCATGGAACCGGAAGCCGGTACCCATGAGTTCGTGGTGACATCGATCCACCCGGGCGTGACCCGCGAGCAGATCATCGCCGCCACCGGCTGGCCGATTCGCTTCGCCGACAGCGTGCAGACCACCGCTGCACCCAGCGACATCGAGCTGGGTGCCCTGCGCGAGCTGGAGGCCCGCACCGCTGTCGCCCATGGGCAGACAGTAGGAGAAGTCTGATGCGTGACGTATTCATCTGTGATGCCATCCGCACCCCGATCGGCCGTTTCGGCGGAACCTTGGCCAGCGTGCGTGCCGATGATTTGGCGGCGGTGCCGCTCAAGGCGCTCATGGCGCGCAACCCCCAGGTCGACTGGGCCCAGTTGGACGAAGTGTTTCTTGGCTGCGCCAACCAGGCTGGCGAGGACAACCGCAACGTGGCACGCATGGCGCTGCTGTTGGCCGGCCTGCCGCAAAGCGTGCCGGGCGTGACCCTGAACCGCCTGTGCGCCTCGGGCATGGATGCCATCGGTACCGCGTTTCGCGCCATTGCCAGCGGCGAGATGGAGCTGGCGATTGCCGGTGGGGTCGAATCCATGTCCCGCGCACCTTTCGTGATGGGCAAGGCCGAGAGCGCCTATTCGCGCAACATGAAGCTCGAGGACACCACCATCGGCTGGCGCTTCGTCAATCCATTGATGAGGGCCGAGTACGGCGTGGACTCAATGCCTGAGACTGCCGACAACGTGGCCGACGATTTCCATATCTCGCGCGCCGACCAGGACGCCTTCGCCCTGCGAAGCCAGCAGAAGGCCGCGGCTGCCCAAGCCGCGGGCTACTTTGCAGAGGAAATCGTGCCGGTGCGTATTGCCCACAAGAAGGGTGAAAGCCTGGTCGAGCAGGATGAGCATTTGCGCCCGGAAACCACCCTGCAGACGCTGGCACGCCTCAAACCGGTCAACGGCCCGGAAAAGACCGTTACTGCCGGCAACGCCTCGGGTGTCAACGATGGCGCCGCGGCGCTGGTCCTGGCCTCGGCCGAGGCGGTGCACGCGCATGGCCTGACCCCGCGTGCGCGGGTGCTGGGCATGGCCAGCGGCGGGGTAGCGCCGCGGGTGATGGGCATCGGACCAGTGCCTGCGGTGCGCAAGCTGAGCGAGCGGCTGGGGATCGCGGTGGGTGAATTCGATGTCATCGAACTCAACGAAGCGTTCGCCAGCCAGGGCTTGGCGGTGTTGCGTGAGCTGGGCATCGCGGACGATGCGCCGCAGGTCAATCCCAATGGTGGCGCCATCGCTTTGGGGCACCCCTTGGGCATGAGCGGCGCGCGGCTGGTGCTGACGGCGTTGCACCAACTGGAAAAGTGCGGCGGGCGCAAGGGCCTGGCGACCATGTGCGTAGGGGTAGGGCAGGGGTTGGCCCTGGCGATCGAGCGCGTAGACACCTAAGCCCTGTAGGCGCGGCGGTGGAACGAGATTGTTACTGGGTGTGTCTAGATCAGGCAGGGACCTTCCTGGAGTGAGTACCTCATGACTTCTACCTATTACACAGGCGAAGAACGCAGCAAACGCATCTTCGCCATCGTCGGGGCTTCGTCGGGCAATCTGGTGGAATGGTTCGACTTCTATGTCTACGCCTTCTGCGCCATCTACTTCGCCCCGGCATTCTTCCCCTCCGACAACCCCACCGTGCAGTTGCTCAATACTGCCGGCGTGTTCGCCGCAGGCTTCTTGATGCGTCCGATCGGCGGCTGGATCTTCGGTCGCCTGGCGGACCGCCATGGCCGCAAGAATTCCTTGATGATTTCGGTGCTGATGATGTGCGGTGGCTCGCTGATCATCGCCTGCCTGCCGACCTACTCCAGCATCGGCGCCTGGGCCCCGGCCCTGTTGTTGCTGGCGCGGCTGATCCAGGGCCTGTCGGTGGGCGGCGAATACGGCACCACCGCCACTTACATGAGCGAGGTGGCCCTGCGTGGCCAGCGCGGCTTCTTCGCCTCGTTCCAGTACGTCACGCTGATCGGTGGCCAGTTGCTGGCGGTGCTGGTGGTGGTGATCCTGCAGCAACTGCTGACCGAGGAGGAGCTGCGGGCCTATGGTTGGCGGATCCCCTTCGTGGTGGGTGCCGTCGCCGCCTTGATCTCGCTCATGCTGCGTCGCTCGCTGAAAGAGACCAGCAGCGCCGAAACCCGCCAGAACAAAGAAGCCGGTACCATCGGTGGGCTGTTGCGCAACCATGCTGCCGCCTTCATCACCGTGCTGGGCTACACCGCGGGCGGTTCGTTGATTTTCTATACCTTCACCACCTACATGCAGAAGTTCCTGGTCAACACGGCCGGCATGCACGCCAAGAGTGCCAGCTACGTGATGACCGGTGCCCTGTTCCTGTTCATGCTTTTGCAGCCGCTGTTCGGCATGCTGTCCGACCGCATCGGGCGGCGCAATTCCATGCTGCTGTTCGGTGGCCTGGGCACGCTGTTCACCGTGCCGCTGCTGATGGCGTTGAAAACCGTGACCAGCCCTTTCCTGGCGTTCGTGCTGGTGACCCTGGCGCTGTGCATCGTGAGTTTCTACACCTCGATCAGCGGCCTGGTGAAGGCCGAGATGTTCCCGGCGCAGGTGCGTGCCTTGGGCGTGGGCCTGGCCTATGCCGTGGCCAACGCCGTATTCGGCGGTTCGGCCGAATACGTGGCCTTGGGCTTGAAGACCCTGGGCATGGAGAACACGTTCTACTGGTACGTGACCGCCATGATGGCGGTGGCCTTCCTGTTCAGCCTGCGCCTGCCGAAAGAGGCGGCCTACCTGCACCATGACCACTAGTGTCCTGTCTCGGAAATAAGCTGTTCACGTTTGGCGAGGCAGGACACAAGAGGCACGCTCCGGTAACGGGGCTGGCCGTCCATCAATGTTCAAATGTTTGAAGGAGACCGCTGTGGCGCACCTGCAACTGGCCGATGGCGTACTGAACTACCAACTCGATGGCCCTGAACACGCGCCGGTGCTGGTGTTGTCCAACTCGTTGGGGACCGACCTGCATATGTGGGACACGCAGGTGCCGGCGTGGCGTGAGCGGGTACGGGTACTGCGCTACGACACCCGTGGCCATGGCGGGTCGCTGGTGACCGAGGGGCCTTATACCATCGAGCAGCTGGGCCGTGACGTGCTGGCGTTGCTCGATGCCCTGGACATTCCACGGGCCCACTTCGTCGGCTTGTCCATGGGCGGGCTGATCGGCCAATGGCTGGGCATCAACGCCAGCACGCGCCTGCGTAGCCTGACGTTGTGCAATACCGCCGCGAAGATCGCCGATGACGAGGTGTGGAACACCCGTATCGAGACCGTGGGCCAAGGCGGACAACACGCCATGCTCGACCTGCGCGACGCCTCGCTCGCACGTTGGTTCACCCCGGGCTTCGTTCAGGCCCGACCCGAGCAGGCCCAGCGTATCTGCCAGATGCTGGCGCAGACCTCGGCCGAGGGCTATGCGGCCAACTGCGCAGCCGTGCGTGACGCCGATTTTCGCGAGCAACTGGGGCAGATCCAGGTGCCGACCTTGATCGTCGCCGGTACCGAGGATGCCGTGACCACGCCTGAGCATGGCCGCTTCATGCAGGCGCGGATCGCAGGCGCCGAGTATGTCGAGTTCCCGGCCGCGCACTTGTCCAACGTCGAGGTCGGTGCGCCGTTCAGCCGCCGCGTGCTCGATTTCCTGCTGGTTCATTGAGACTCTGAGGGAGTGCCTGTCAGTCAAGGCCTCGGGGCGCTGCATGCCCATCGCCGGCAAGCCGGCTCCCACAAGTCACGTATTAGCCTTGAGGGCAGCACTGTTCCTTTGGGAGGGTGCTTGTCCCGCGATGAGGGCGGCGCAATGACGCGGATCAAACCGCCGCTTTCTTCTGCCGCACCGCCACCGGGCCGGCGTTGGCCTCTACCGCGCGCTTGAGCGCCGGGCATAGCCCGAGCATGAACGCCAGCTCCGCTACCACGAACAGCGGGCCGATGATCAGCCCGCTGATATCGTCGACGAACGCCGGCTTGCGGCCTTCGTAATAATGCCCGACGAACTGGATGATCCAGCCCACCACGAACGCCCCCAACCCGGCGCTCAACCATAGCCCGGTGGCCTGTATGGCCAGCAGTTGGCCGACCCACAGGCACAACCCCAGCAGCGCACCCATGACCAGCCCGAAACGCAGGTCCAGGCGCAGGTAGAACCATACCGATGCGGCGGCCACGAGCAGCGCGGGGGAGAGCCAGATGCCGGCCAGGTCCCAGCCGGGGCGTGAGAGCAGGATGGTCACCGCCAGCACGATCAACGGGATGCCGATGAAGTGGGTGGCGATATTGCGCGGGTCGCGGTGGTAGGCCGCGTATTGGCTCAGGTGGTCGACGAGGCTTTTCATTGTTGTTCCTCCCTGTGTGGCTACAGGTTCACCCTGCAGCGGGGCTAACCGCCATGGCATGAGCATAGCGCTCGACCACCGGCGCTGGAACCGTGCGTAGGTAATGGGCATCCATCACTGGGGCGAATGGGCAGGCCGCAAAACGAAAAAGCCCACCGCGAGGGTGGGCTTGATGCACTGCAGAGCGATCAGCCTTTCGGTGATTGCGCCGCGGCCTGTTGGTTGGCCTGGCCGGTCTGCTCCAGCCAGCCACCACCCAGGGCCTTGTACAGGTTGACCTCGCTGACCAGCTGCGAGAGGCGGTCGCTGATCAGCGCCTGTTGCGAGCTGAACAGGTTGCGCTGGGCATCGAGGAAGGTCAGGTTGCTGTCGATGCCGATGCGATAGCGACGCTCGGCCAGGCGGTAGTAGTCCTGGTTGGCGGCCACCAGGTCGCGCTGCGCCTGAAGCTGTTCTTCAAACGTCTTGCGCGCGGCCAGGCCATCGGAGACTTCCTGGAAGGCGGTCTGGATGGTCTTTTCGTACTTGGCGACGTTGATGTCCTTCTGGATCTTCGAGTAGTCCAGGCTCGCCTTCAGGCTGCCGGCGTTGAAGATCGGCAGGTTGATCTGCGGCTGGAACAGCCAGGTGCCCGAGCCGCCCTTGAACAGCCCGCCCATGTCCGGGCTCAGGGTGCCGGCGTTGGCGGTCAGGCTGATGCTCGGGAAGAACGCCGCCCGGGCCGCGCCGATGTTGGCGTTGGCCGCCTTGAGCAGGTGCTCGGCTTCCTGGATGTCCGGGCGGCGTTGCAGCAACTCGGACGGCAGGCCTGCCGGCACTTCGGCCAACTGGTCTTCGCTGAGCTTGAGCGGTGCTGGAAGGTCGGCAGGCACGCCGGTGCCCAGCAGCACGGTCAGGCTGTTCAGGTCCTGGGCCACCAGGCGCTGGTATTGCGACAGCTTGACCCGGGCGCCTTCCACGGCGGTGCGCGCCTGGCTCAGGTCGAGCGCCGAGGCCACGCCCACTTCGTTGCTGCGGCGGGTCAGGTTGTAGCTTTCCTCGTAGGTCTTGAGGGTTTCCTCGGTCAGCTTGAGCAGGGCCTGGTCGGCCTGCCAGGTGTAGTAGGCATTGGCCACGCTGGCCACCAGGCTGATCTGCGTGGAGCGGCGGGCCTGCTCGCTGGAGAGGTAGGTCTCCAGGGCCTGCTCGGTCAGGCTGCGTACACGGCCGAACAGGTCCAGCTCGTAGGCACTGACGCCCAGGGTCGCCGAGTACTGGCTGGTGATGCCTGCCTCGCCGGTCTGCGACATGTTCGCCGGTACCCGCTGGCGACTGCCGCTGCCATTGGCCGAGACCGCCGGGAACAGGTCGGCCCGCTGGATGCGGTACTGGGCCCGGTAGGCGTCGATGTTCAGCGCCGCGACGCGCAGGTCGCGGTTGTTTTCCAGGGACGTCTGGATCAGCTTCTGCAGCGCCGGGTCGTGGAAGAACTGGCGCCAGCCCTGCTCGGCGGCGGCCACGTTGGCCGACTCGGTCGGCGAGTACGCAGGGCCTTGCGGCCACTGCGCAGCCACCGGCGATTCCGGGGTCTGGTAGTCAGGGATCAGCGAGCAGCCGCCCAGGATGAAAGCGGTCACCGCCAGGGATAACAAAGACTTGGTCATTGCCCAGCCTCATAACGAGTAGTTTCAGGGGTGGCGTCGGGTTCTGGCTTCTTGCTGCCGAACAACGACGACACTGCTACGAAGAACAGCGGTACCCAGAAGATAGCCAGCACGGTCGCACTGATCATGCCGCCGATCACCCCGGTACCGATGGCGTGCTGGCTGCCCGAGCCTGCGCCACTGGCGATGGTCAACGGTACCACGCCGAGGATGAACGCCAGCGAGGTCATGATGATCGGACGCAGACGCATGCGGCAGGCCTCGATGGCCGCGTCATACAGGCTGCGACCTTGCTCGTGCAGTTCCTTGGCGAACTCGACGATCAGGATCGCGTTCTTCGCCGCCAGGCCAATGGTGGTCAGCAGGCCGACCAGGAAGTACACGTCGTTGGAGAGCCCGCGCAGGCTGGTGGCGATCAGCGCACCGATGATACCCAGCGGCACCACCAGCACCACGGCGATCGGGATCGACCAGCTTTCGTACAGCGCCGCCAGGCACAGGAACACGAACAGTACCGAGAGGGCGAACAGCGCCGGCATCTGCGAGCCGGAGAGCTTCTCCTCGTAGGACATACCGGTCCAGGAATAACCGATGCCTGCTGGCAGTTCGCCGGCGATGCGCTCGACCTCGGCCATGGCTTCACCGGTACTGTAGCCCGGCGCCGGGGCGCCGAGGATCTCGACGGCTTCCACGCCGTTGTAACGCGACAGCTTGGGCGAGCCGTAGGTCCATTCGCCCTTGGCGAAGGAGGAGAACGGCACCATCTCGCCGGCGCCGTTGCGCACGTACCATTTCTGCAGGTCTTCCGGGCTCATCCGGGCGCTGGGTTCACCCTGGATGTACACCTTCTTGACCCGGCCGCGGTCGATGAAATCGTTGACGTAGCTGCCGCCGAGGGCGATCGACAGGGTGTTGTTGATGTCGGCGATGGTCACGCCCAGGGCGCTGGCACGTTCGTCATCGATGGTCAGCTGGTACTGCGGCTCGTCGTTCAGGCCATTCGGGCGCACGGCGCTGAGCACCTTGCTCTGGGCGGCCTTGGCCAGGAACTGGTTGCGCGCTTCCATCAGCTTCTGGTGGCCGACGCCGGCGCGGTCCTGGAGGAACACGTCGAAGCCGGTGGCGTTACCCAGTTCGAGTACCGCAGGCGGTGCGAAGGCGAACACCATCGCGTCGCGGAAGCTGAAGAAGTGCTGCTGGGCGCGGGCGGCGAGGTTGAACACGCTGTTCTCGGCCGAACGTTCTTCCCACGGCTTGAGCATGATGAATGCCATACCCGAGCTCTGGCCACGACCGGCGAAGTTGAAGCCGTTGACGGTGAACACCGACGACACGGTATCGGCTTCGTCCTTGAGCAGGTACTCGCGCATCTGGTCGACCACCACCTGGGTGCGCTCGGCACTGGAGCCCGCCGGAGTCTGCACCTGGGCGAACAGAACGCCTTGGTCTTCTTCCGGAAGGAACGCGGTGGGGATGCGCATGAACAGCCAGATCATGCCGACCACGATCAGCGCGTAGGCCAGCAGGAACGGTGCCTTGTTGCGCAGGATGGTGCCAACGCTACGCTCATAGCCTTGCACGCTGCGGTCGAAGTTGCGGTTGAACCAGCCGAAGAAGCCACGCTTGGCCACGTGGTGCTCGCCCTTTTTCAGCGGCTTGAGCATGGTGGCGCACAGGGCTGGGGTGAAGATCAGCGCGACCAGCACCGACAGGCCCATGGCCGAGACGATGGTGATCGAGAACTGCCGGTAGATCACACCGGTGGAGCCGCCGAAGAAGGCCATTGGCAGCAGGACCGCCGACAGCACCAGGGCGATACCCACCAGGGCGCCCTGGATCTGCTCCATCGAGCGCTTGGTCGCCTCCTTGGGCGGCAGGCCCTCCTCGGACATCACCCGCTCGACGTTCTCCACCACGACGATGGCATCGTCCACCAGCAGGCCGATGGCCAGGACCATGGCGAACATGGTCAGGGTGTTGATGCTGAAGCCCGCCGCGGCCAGGATGCCGAAGGTACCCAGCAACACCACCGGCACGGTCATGGTGGTGATGATGGTGGCGCGGAAGTTCTGCAGGAACAGGTACATCACCAGGAACACCAGCACCACCGCCTCTATCAGGGTGTGGATCACGCCGCTGATGGATTCGGTGACCACCGGGGTGGTGTCATACGGGAACACCGCCTTCACGCCTGGCGGGAAGAACGGCTCCAGGTCGCTGATGGTCTTGCGCAGCGCCTTGGCGGTATCCAGGGCGTTGGCGCCGGTGGCCAGCTTGATCGCCAGGCCCGAGGCCGGGAAGCCGTTGTACTGCGCGCTGATGGCGTAGTTCTCGCCACCCAGGCCGACCTTGGCGACATCGCCCAGGCGCACCTGGGAGCCGTCGCTGTTGACCTTGAGCAGGATATTTTCGAATTGCTCGGCGGTCTGCAGGCGGGTCTTGCCGATGATGGTGGCGTTGAGCTGGGTACCAGGCATCGCCGGCAGGCCGCCGAGCTGGCCGGAGGAGACCTGCACGTTCTGCGCGCTGACGGCGGTGCGCACGTCGACCGGGGTCAGCTGGAACTTGTTCAGCTTGGCCGGATCGAGCCAGATACGCATGGCGTACTGGGCACCGAAGACCTGGAAGTCACCTACACCTGCGGTCCGCGAGATCGGGTCCTGCATGTTCGAGACGATGTAGTTGGACAGGTCGTCCTTGGTCATGCTGCCGTCTTCGGACACCAGGCCGATCACCAACAGGAAGTTCTTCACCGCCTTGGTCACACGGATACCTTGCTGCTGCACTTCCTGCGGCAGCAACGGGGTGGCCAGGTTCAGCTTGTTCTGCACCTGGACCTGCGCGGTGTCAGGGTTGGTGCCCTGCTCGAAGGTGGCGGTGATGGTCATGCTGCCGTCGGAGTTGCTCTCCGAGGACACGTACCGCAGGTTGTCGATACCGTTGAGCTGCTGCTCGATGACCTGCACCACGGTGTCCTGCACGGTCTGCGCCGAGGCGCCCGGGTAGGTCACGGCGATGGCGATGGCCGGGGGGGCAATGCTCGGGTACTGGTTGATCGGCAGCTTCAGGATCGACAAGGCGCCGACCAGCATGATCACCAGTGCGATCACCCAGGCGAAGATCGGGCGATCGATAAAGAACTTCGACATGGTTTACTCCGCTTTGGCGTCTGCTTTCGCCGCGCTGGCCTGGGCTGGGCCGGCCGGCTTCTTGACGTTGGTGGCTTCGCTGACCTTGACCTCGACCCCTGGCCGCACGAACTGCAGGCCTTCGGTGATCAGGCGGTCGCCCGGGTTCAGGCCTTCCTCGATCAGCCAGTCGCTGCCCAGGGTACGGCTGGCCTTGAGCTGGCGCAGTTCGACCTTGTTTTCCTTGTTCACCACCAGTGCGGTCGGCGTGCCCTTGAGGTCACGGGTCACGCCCTGCTGGGGCGCCAGGATGGCGTTGGCGTTGACCCCGGCCTTCAGGCGGGCATGGACGAACATGCCCGGCAGCAGGGTGTGGTCGGGGTTGGGGAAGATCGCGCGCAGGGTGACCGAGCCGGTGGTCTCGTCGACCGCGACTTCGGAGAACTCCAGGCGGCCCTGCTGCTTGAACAGGCTGCCATCCTCGAGCACCAGCTGCACCGTGGCGGCGTTGTCGCCGGCCTTCTGCAGCTGGCCGCTCTCCAGGTCACGGCGCAGCTTGAGCAGCTCCGCGGTGGACTGGGTGACGTCGACATAGATCGGGTCGAGCTGCTGGATGGTGGCCATGGCGTTGCTCTGGCCATTGCTCACCAATGCGCCCTCGGTCACCGCGGAGCGGCCGATGCGGCCACTGATCGGGGCCAGGACCTTGGTGTAGCGCAGGTCGATCTGCGCGCTCTTGAGCGAAGCCTCGGCCTGCAATCGTTTGGCATTGGCGTCGTCGTATTCCTGTTTGGAGACAGCCTGCTCGTCGATCAGTTGCTTGTAGCGCTCGGCCAGCGAGCGGGTGGCCTGCAGGTTGGCCTTGGCGTTGGCCAGGTTGGCTTCGTAGACGGACGGGTCGATCTGGTACAGCTGCTGACCTTCCTTGACCTCGGTGCCTTCCTTGAACAGGCGCTTGAGGATGATGCCATTGACCTGCGGGCGGACCTCGGCCACGCGGAAGGCGGTGGTACGCCCCGGCAGTTCCGAGGTCAAGGTATAGGCCTGCGGTTGGAGGGTAACGACGCCGACCAGAGGAGCCTGCGCTGCGGGCGCTGCTTCTTCTTTCTTACAGCCACTTAGCAGGGTTGCCAGGGCGACGGCGGAAACCAGGGCGGTGACGGCTGGCTTGAATTGCATGAGGATCCTCGGGTCGCTAGAGCAGGGAGACGCTCAAGAATAATGGAAGTGCTTTCAGAAAAGGTGCTATCCGGTGGATAAATAGCTTACTAACGAATATACTTACATTCATGCTTGTTTGTAAATACCGCAGGCGGGTGCACAACGCCGCAGCGGATCCGTCGATTAATCCCGGGGCGAGCCTTCAATAGGCTGCTCCGGCCTGAACTACCGCGTGCCGTACGCGCACGCGGGCCATGATGAGGTTGAGCTGCCATGGTCCGTCGAACCAAAGAAGAAGCCCAGGAAACCCGTGCCCAGATCATCGAGGCAGCGGAAAAGGCCTTCTACAAGCGCGGGGTTGCGCGAACCACCCTGGCCGACATCGCGCAGCTCGCGGGCGTGACCCGGGGGGCGATCTACTGGCATTTCAACAACAAGGCCGAACTGGTGCAGGCACTGCTGGACAGCCTGCATGAAACCCATGACCACCTGGCCCGTGCCAGCGAAAGCGAGGACGAGCTCGACCCGCTGGGCTGCATTCGCACATTGTTGCTGCAGGTGCTCAACGAGCTGGTGCTCGATGCCAGGACCCGGCGTATCAATGAAATCCTGCACCACAAGTGCGAGTTCACCGATGACATGTGCGAGATCCGCCAGCAACGCCAGAGCGCAGTACTGGATTGCCACCAGGGTATTGCGCTGGCAATGGCCAATGCCGTGCGTCGCGGGCAGTTGCCGGGCGACTTGGACGTGGAGCGTGCCGCGGTCGCCATGTTCGCCTATGTCGACGGCCTGATCGGGCGCTGGTTGCTGTTGCCGGACAGCTTCGACCTGCTGCGCGATGTGGAGAAATGGGTCGACACAGGGTTGGATATGCTGCGCTTGAGCCCTTCGTTACGCAAATGAGACTTTGTTAATGATTGTGATGAAGTGTTTCCCTACTGCATTAAGGGGGCGTTAATACGTTTGGGCGCACAGCGCCCCCAACCGCTCACCGCCCCCGCAACTGCCGATCAGGCATGGCCATTGCCGCAACCAGCCCCAGCAACGAGACCCCGGCACTGATCATCAACAACAGGCGGAAGGTTTCCATCAACCGCGCTTGGGTGATCGGGTCTGGCTCCCCGGCCTTGAGGCTGCCCAGCAGCGGATTGCCAAGCGCCTCGAAACCGCCCTGGTGCAACAAGGCCAGCAACAGGCTGGACATGCACGCCACACCCATCGCCCCGCCCAAAGCACGGAACAGGTTGGTGGTACTGGTGGCCACGCCGATGTCCTTGAGTTCGACCGCGCTCTGGGTGCCGACCAGCGAGGTGGGGAATTGCAAGCCGCAGGCAATGCCGGTCAGCAACATGAACAAGGCGCCGAGCAGGGCCGACTGGGGAGGCGTCAGGGCCATGCCGAGAATCGCCAGTGGCATCAGCACGAAGCCGACCAGGATTTGTGGCCGGTAGCGACCGGTGCGGCTGGTCAGTCGACCGCCGGTGAAGGCCCCCAACGGCAAACCCATGGCCAACGGCAGCAGGTACAGCGCTGCGCTGTCGGCACCGGCGCCGGTGATACTCTGGTAGCGCAACGGCATCAGCATGGTCAGGGAAATCGACTGAAAACTGGCGAAGAAGATCGCACACCAGCACAGCACGGCAGCGCGGTTGCCGAACAGTGTGAGCGGCAGCAGTGGCTCCTGGCAGCGTCGTTCATGGGCAATGAACAACAACAGGCCGAGCAGGGCGCAGGCCAGCAGGGCCAGCACTGGCGACGATGCCCACGGGTGCCCCTGGCCGACCAGGGTGATGCCCAGCAGCAGGCTGCCAAGGCCCAGGATCAGCAACAACGCGCCCAAGTAGTCCACCTGCGCCTCGCGCCGACGTACGGGCATCCCGCCGAGGGCGCGACGGATCGCCCACAAGGCGAACAGGCCCAGCGGCAGGTTGATCCAGAACACCCAGCGCCACGACAGGTATTCGGTCAGCCACCCACCGAGCACGGGGCCAGCGACACTGGCCAGGGCGTACATGCTGCTGAAATACCCTTGGTAGCGGCCCCGTTCGCGGGGCGGGACGAAGTCGCCGATGATCGCCTGGCTTACCGAGACCATACCGCCCGCGCCGACTCCCTGGAGCACGCGCGCCAGCACCAGTTGCTGCATGTCCTGGGCCAGGGCGCAGGCTACCGAGGCCAGGGTGAACAGTGCGGTGCCGGCCAGGATCATGCGCCGACGCCCGTACAGATCGCCAAGCTTGCCGTAGATCGGCACGGCCACGGTCATGGCCACCATGTAGCCGGAAATCACCCACGCCAGCAGGCCGACATCGTTGAACTGCGCCGAAATCGCCGGCATCGACACTGCGACGATGGTCTGGTCCAGGGCACCGAGGAAGATCGCCAGCATCAAGGCGGTGAGGACACTGCGCAGGACAGTGGGGGGCAGGGCGGCAGTCACGAAGTAACCTTGTCGATGTCATTGTCGAAGGGGCGCCAGCGCCGCGCGGCAAGGGGCTGGCCGAGCCCGCATTGTAGCTGAGTTAGGTAGCTCCCTATGTACTATGTGCATCCCCTATGCAAGATCGGCATTGGCGCGTTCATCCAGTAGTGCATGGCTGCGTGATATCGTGACTTCACCGCAGCGGCTGAAATACGGGGTCTGCACCAGCATGGTGCAAGATTTTCCGGTTCTGTTTCCTGTCGTTGTATCCCACACCTTCTATTCCTCTGCCTGCATGTCGAGCATGACCGCCCTGATGGCGACGGTTGGAACAGGTCAGGTAGACCCGATTCAGGGGTCGGTAGTCAGCCCGTTCAAATTTTCCTGTTATTGCGGAGTGATCATGCCCAAGGCTTCCCACCACGATCTGCGTTTTGCCTTCCGCGAACTGCTTGCGTCCGGTTCGTGCTATCACACCGCTTCGGTTTTCGACCCCATGTCGGCACGTATTGCCGCGGACCTCGGCTTCGAAGTCGGTATCCTCGGAGGTTCGGTTGCCTCGCTGCAGGTCCTGGCCGCGCCGGACTTCGCCCTGATCACCCTGAGCGAATTCGTCGAGCAGGCCACCCGTATCGGCCGTGTCGCCCAGTTGCCGGTGATCGCCGATGCCGACCATGGCTACGGCAACGCGCTCAATGTCATGCGTACGGTGATCGAGCTGGAACGCGCCGGCGTTGCTGCGCTGACCATCGAAGACACGCTGCTGCCGGCGCAGTTCGGGCGTAAATCGACCGACCTGATCCCGGTGGAAGAGGGCGTGGGCAAGATTCGTGCGGCCATCGAGGCGCGGGTCGATTCGGCGCTGTCGATCATTGCCCGGACCAACGCTGGCGTGCTGACCACCGAGGAAATCATCGTACGCACCCAGAGCTACCAGAAGGCGGGCGCCGACGGTATCTGCATGGTGGGGGTGAAGGATTTCGACCAGCTCGAGCAGATCGCCGAACACCTGAGCGTGCCGCTGATGCTGGTGAGCTATGGCAACCCGAACCTGCGCGACGACGCGCGCCTGGCGAGCCTCGGCGTACGCATCGTGGTCGATGGCCATGCGGCCTACTTCGCCGCGATCAAGGCCACCTACGACTGCCTGCGCCTGCAGCGTGGGCAACAGAACAAGTCCGAGAACCTCAGCGCCACCGAGCTTTCGCACACCTATACCCAGCCGGAGGAATACATCCGCTGGGCCAAGGAATACATGAGCGTCGAGGAGTGACAGGCCAGGGCGGGCCCGTTGCGGCCCGATCGCCGGCTCGGTACAGCGCCGGCTGATCAGAACGCCTTGTCCCACTCCGGTTCGTCCTGGAACCGCTGCGCCAGGAAGTCCAGCATGCTGCGCAGGGTTGCGGGCATGTGCTTGCGCGAGGTGTACACCGCATTGAGGCTCAGCTCCCGGGGGCGCGCCTGGGGCAGCAGGCGCACCAGCTCGCCACTGCGCAAGGCCGGTGCGGCCTGGTAGGTCGGTAGCATGGCGACCCCGGCACCCGCCAGGGCAGCCTTCTGCAAGGTCATGGCCTCGTTGGCGCTGATGTTGCCCTGCACCGGCACGGCCACGTTTCGCCCATTCACCTCGAACTGCCACAGGCTGTGCCCGAAATAGGCATGGGTCAGGCAATTGTGCCGGCTCAACGCCTCGACCTGTTCGGGCACGCCATGTTCGCGCAGGTAGGCCGGGGCGGCGCACACCACCGAGCGGCACACGGTCAGGCGGCGGGCGATCAGGTTCGGGTCCAGGTCGTTGCTGGTGCGAATCGCCAGGTCGATGCGCTCGTCCACCAGGTTGACCGTGCGATCGAGCATCTGCAGCTCGACCTTCACCCCCGGGTAACGCTTCACATAGTCAGCCACTGCATCCACCAACTGGGCCTGGCCGAACGAGGTGCTGACACTGATACGCAGCTCACCGCGCGGTGCTTCGTCAGGCTGTCGCACGGCGGCCTGCAGATCGCCGGCCAGTTCCAGCAACTGGCGACAGCGGGGCAGGGTTTCCTGGCCGGCGGCGGTAAGGCTGAGCCTGCGCGTGGTGCGCTGCATCAAGCGGGCGCCGACCCACTCTTCCAGCTCGGCCAGATAGCGTGATACCACCGGCCGCGAGAGTTGCAGGTGATCGGCTGCGGCCGACTGGCTGCCCAGGTCGATGACGGTGACGAAGACGCGCATGGCGTTGAGACGGTCCATGATCTGCTCGATTTCAGAAACAAACTATGTCCAAGCATCGCATTTTTTGTGACGAATCTGGCAACTAAGCTGTTGTTCACTTTCCCGCTCACAGGAACAATACGATGTCGTTGATCACCACCCTACGTGGCCTGGCGCTGGCCAGCCTGGCACTGGTCGGCCAGGTACTTGCCGCCGAGCCGCTGCACCTTGAGGTCTACAACCCAGGCCACGAGGCCATCTTCCCGGTCAGCTCGGTGATCGTCAGCGGTGAGCACGATGCCGTGCTGGTCGACGCCCAGTTCGGCAAGGCCCAGGCCGAGCAGTTGGTCCAGCGCCTGCGCGCCAGCGGCAAGCGGTTGACCACCATCTACATCAGCCATGGTGACCCGGACTATTACTTTGGCCTCGACACCCTGGTCCGTGCGTTTCCCCAGGCTCGGGTGGTCGCCTCGGCGCCTACCGTGGCGCATATTCGCAAGACCATGGAGGCCAAGCTGGCCTACTGGGGGCCGAAGATGGGTACCGACAAGCCCGAGCACCTGGTCGTGCCGCAGGTCCTGGACGGCGACCAGCTGGAGCTGGAAGGCCAGGCGCTGGAAGTCGTGGGCCTGGACGGCCCGCAGCCAGAGCGCAGCTTCGTATGGGTTCCTTCGATCAAGGCAGTGGTCGGTGGCGTGGTCGTGGCGGAGCACATCCATGTGTGGATGGCCGACACCCAGACCGCCCAGTCCCATGCCGACTGGCTCAAGACCCTCGAACGTATCGAGCAGCTCGGGCCTCGTACCGTGATCCCTGGCCATTACTTGGGCCAGAGCAGCCGCTCGCTGGAGGCGGTACGTTTCACGGCCGGCTACATCCGAGCCTTCGATGCCGAAACGGCCAAGGCCACCGATGCCGCTGCGCTGGTCAAGGCAATGGAGCGACGCTACCCCGGTCTTGCCGATGGCAGCTCGCTGGAACTCAGTGCCAAGGTGGCCAAGGGGGAAATGGCGTGGTGATCGGGTCTGCCTAGGCAATTGCGGCGCTCGATCTCACAGCCCCCACCTACTCAAGACCAACCCTGCATTTCACTGACAGGCCCGCGCTTCGAGCCAGTCCATCAGTTCGCCCAACCCTGCCGGCATGTGCTTCGAAGGGCTGACCAGGTAATACCCCTTGCCGGTCAGCACCTTCAGCTCGAACGGCATGCACAGCCTGCCACTGCGCAGGTCATCGCCGACCAGGGCCCAGTCGCCGATCGCCACGCCGGTGCCCTGGGCTGCCATGGCCATGGCCATGTCCAGGGTCTCGAAATGTTGACGAGGGCCGTGCGGCACGATCTCGGTTCCCGTGGCCTGCAGCCAGAGCTGCCAGTCATGTTCGTCCCGGGAAGGGTGCAGCAGCATGTGTCGTCCCAGGTCCTGCACGTGGGCCAGGGGCACAGGCCCCTCCAGCAACGACGGCGCACATACCGGGGTCAATTGTTCGTCGAACAGCTTACGCACCTGCAGGCCAGTGTCAGGCGGCGCGCCGTAGACCACTGCGGCATCGAAGCCTTCTCGCCGGAAATCCACGCCGTGCTGGACAGTGGTAGTCAGTTCCACCGGCACATCCGGGCGCAGGGCCTGCCATTCCATCAGCCGTGGCAGCAGCCAGCGCATCACGCATGTCGGCGCCTTCAACTGCAGCGTAGTGCTGCGTCCGCCGACTTCACGCACGCCTTGCTCGATCAACGCGAACACCTGCTGGACCCGGGGCAGCCAGTCCTGGCCTTCGCGGGTCAGGCTCAGGCCACGGGCCTGGCGCAGGAACAACGGATAGCCGAGGTGCTCCTCGAGGCCGGCGATCTGCCGGCTCACCGCGCCTTGGGTAATGTGCAGTTGCTGCGCCGCACGGGTGAAATTGCAGTGCTGGGCGGTGACCAGGAAGGTATGCAGGGCAGGGAGGGGCGGCAGGCGTTTCATTGTCGTGAGCCATGATCCAGGAACATGGCTAGTATGTGTTTTTTTGCATTGTGGCGATAGCTGCGCCTTGCTTCCATGGGCACCTGAACTCAACAAGAACCAGGGTGATTCACAATGGCAACCTGTGGCGAAGTATTGGTCAAACTCCTCGAAGGCTACGGCGTGGACCACGTCTTCGGGATTCCCGGTGTGCATACCGTGGAGCTCTACCGCGGCCTGGCGGGCTCCTCGATCCGGCACATCACGCCGCGCCACGAGCAGGGCGCCGGGTTCATGGCCGATGGTTATGCCCGTACCCGAGGCAAGCCGGGGGTGTGTTTCATCATCACCGGCCCCGGGATGACCAACATCACCACTGCCATGGGCCAAGCCTATGCTGACTCGATTCCCATGCTGGTGATCTCTAGCGTGCAGTCGCGCGACCAGCTCGGTGGTGGGCGCGGCAAGCTGCATGAGCTGCCCAACCAGGGCGCGCTGGTCGGCGGCGTGGCAGCCTTTTCCCATACCCTGATGAGTGCCGACGACCTGCCGCAGGCCCTGGCCCGGGCCTTTGCCGTGTTCGACGGTGCCCGGCCGCGTCCGGTGCATATCGAGATCCCGCTGGACGTGTTGGTCGAGCCGGCCGAGCATCTTCTGCCCAGCCGCCCGGTGCGTACCACACGTGCAGGCGCCTCGCCCTGCATGGTGGCGCTCATGGCCGAACGCCTGGCCCAGGCCCGACGGCCATTGATCCTGGCAGGCGGCGGCGCCCTGGCGGCAGGCCCGGCCCTGGCGGCGCTCGCCGAGCACTTGCAGGCCCCGGTGGCGCTGACGATCAACGCCAAGGGCCTGCTGGCGTCCAGCCACCCGCTGCAGATCGGCTCGACCCAGTCGCTGCCGGCCACCCGAGCCCTGGTCGCCGAGGCTGACGTGGTGCTGGCCATCGGTACCGAGCTGGCTGAGACCGACTACGACGTGACCTTCAAAGGTGGCTTCGAGATTCCTGGCAGCCTGTTGCGCATTGATATCGACCCAGACCAGACCGTGCGCAACTATCTGCCGGAGCTGGCCCTGGTGGCCGATGCCGAGCAAGCGGCCCAGGCGCTGCTCGTCGCCCTGCAAGCGTTGCCTGAGCCTGCTCGAAGCAGCGATTGGGGCGTCGGTCGTGTGGCTCGCCTGCGCCAGAACCTGTCGGCGGGCTGGGACCAGCCGACCTTGAGCCAGACGCGGCTGCTCACTGGAATCCTGGCGGCACTGCCCGACGCGATCCTGGTAGGCGACTCCACCCAGCCGGTGTACACCGGCAACCTGACCCTGGATATGGACAAGCCGCGGCACTGGTTCAACGCCTCGACCGGCTACGGCACCCTAGGCTACGCCTTGCCTGCGGCCATGGGCGCCTGGCTTGGCAGCGCGGAGCGTGCCGATGAACGTGCTCCGACGGTGTGCCTGATCGGCGATGGCGGCTTGCAGTTCACCCTGCCTGAGCTGGCCAGCGCAGTGGAAGCACAGGTGCCGCTGATCGTGCTGCTGTGGAACAACCAGGGGTACGAAGAAATCAAGAAGTACATGGTCAACCGGGCCATCGAGCCGGTGGGTGTGGATATCCATACGCCGGACTTCATCGCAGTGGCCCAGGCCTTGGGCGCTGCGGCGCAGCAGGTAGGAGATGTGGCGCAGTTGCAGGCCGCTTTGAAGCAGGCGGTGGAGCGCCGGGGGCCGACGTTGATCCAGGTCGACCAGGCCCAGTGGCAGGCGGCAGTCGCGGGCTGAGGTGCCATCTTGTTGGAGCGGGTGAACCCGCTCCCACAGAGGCAGCATTGGCCGCCTGTTCTCTGCGAGACAGCGCAGCCCGAAGGGCTGGGTAAATATCCCACGGGGCCTGCAAGATTCGGGGTCAGCCCGTGTTGCCGCGTAACCGCGCCACATCACGGATCGGCGGTGCGCCATACAACCGGCTGTATTCACGGCTGAACTGCGAAGGGCTTTCATAGCCCACCCGATACCCGGCCACCGCTGCTTCCAGCCCGTCATTGAGCATCAGCCGCCGCGCCTCCTGCAGGCGCAGTTGCTTCTGGTACTGCAAGGGGCTCATCGAAGTCACGGCCTTGAACCTGTGGTGCAGCGTCGAGGTGCTCAGGTTGACCTCCCGCGCCAGCTCCTCGATGCGCAAGGGCAAGTGGTAGTGATGCTTCAGCCAGGTGATGGCCTGGCTCACGCGGTGGGTCTGGCTGTTGGCCAGGGCGATTTCGTACAGGCGATGGCCCTGGGGGCCGCGCAGCAATCGATACAGGATCTCGCGGCGGATCAGCGGCGCCATGACTGAGATATCCCGGGGCGTATCGAGCAGGCGCATCAGGCGAATCAAGGCATCGAGCAGCTGCGGGTCGCTCTTTTCCACGTACAGGCCTCGGCCAGAAGGCAAATTGGGTACCAGCATCGGCCCGCTTTCGGCGATCAGCTGGCTGATCTGGGTCGGGTCGATATCCAGGCGCAGGCCCAGGGTGGGGTTTTCCGGACTGGCATCCAGGCGTACGGCGCTGATCGGCAGGGTCACCGACACTACCATGTAGTGCAGCGGGTCGTAGGCGTATTGCTCATCGCCCAGGAACAGGCTCTTGCTGCCTTGGGCCAGGATGCACAGGGCGGGCTGGGCCAGGGTCGGCATCGAGCGGATATTCTCGCGATAGGCCGTGGGGTACAGGTCGTCGATGGCCGAGGGCGGGCCATGAGGCTCGCCGGCATGGCGCAGGATCAAGCCGGCCAGTTCCTGGCGCTGCGCTTCCAATGCGGGGTCGATGGGCATGGGCGGTTCCTCTTCTGACCGACGCAGCATAGGTTTGGGCAAGGGTAGGCGCTAGTCGAAAGCTGCACCTCGATTGCCTGATCCTGTCGCGCGGCAGGATCAGGCAATCGGGCGGCAGTAATCGCCTAACCACGCACGAGGGCGAGCGCCTAACCTTGGCAGCCTGGTTTCATTGCCCCTCGTTCATGGAGATCGATCATGACCCTGCCACAACCGGTCACACACCTGGCTTTCATCCGCGCCAGCAATGGTCGCTCGGCAGAGCTGGGCGCGCGCCTTCGTGATCTGCTGGAACCTTCGTTGCGGGCGCCGGGTTGCCTGAGCTTCGTCGTGCAGCAATCCCAGGCCGATGGCGATCTCTGGCTGCTCAGCGGCAGCTGGCGCGACCAGCAGGCGATGAGCGGCTATTTCGCGTCACCCACCCTGGATGTCTTCGGTGAGCTGGTGCAGGCCCAGGTGGTCAGCAGCCTGGACCTGCACACCTTCGCCTGATGTCCCGTCGTCACCGTGATGGGTGGGGTAGAATGCCGCCCTTTGTTCACACCACGGATTTGCACGATGGCACGTAGAGAGTTTCCTCGTTTCGAAGCGGTTTCGGCGATGGTTCCCGTCGAAGGTGGCGGCTATAGCGCGGCAATCGCCGTGAAGGGGCTGGGCGCCGCTGGCGCGCCGCGCTTTCACAAGGTGCTCGAGGGTCAGGTGTTCAAGAGCGCGGTGGCGGCCGATGAGGCCGCCTGTGCCGAGCTTGCACGCCTGCAGGGCGTCGGCGAGGAAGGCGAGTTGCTCTGGTGATCAGCCGTTGACCTGGGGCCGGGCCATCTTGAACAGGTTGCCCAGCTCGAAATAGTCCGCCGGGCCGCCGCCGCGCAGGATCGGCTCGGCTGCCGCAGTGTCGTAGATGCCATCCTTGAGCAGATGCTCGGCGATATGCACCGCGACCACCTCACCTAGAATCAACCAACTGGGCACCGGTGCCTGGTCGGCGCGTTTGAGCTGGACGATTTGACTCACCTTGCATTCGAAGGCCACCGGGCTTTCGGCTACGCGCGGCACTTGGACCACACGCGAAGCGTTCGGGGTCAGGCCGCTGAGCACGAACTCATCCACATCCGCAGCCACGGCCGCGCAGCTCTGGTTCATCTGCTCGGCCAGCGGGCGGGTCGCCAGGTTCCAGACGAATTCGCCGGTTTGTTCGATATTGTTCAGGCTGTCTTTGCGCCCGACGCTGCAGAAACCGATGATCGGGGGAATGTAGTTGAAGGCATTGAAGAAGCTGTAGGGCGCGAGGTTCAGGCGACCTTCGGCATCCTGTGAGGAGATCCAGCCGATGGGCCGTGGGCCGACGATGGCATTGAAGGGGTCGTGGGGCAGGCCGTGGCCTTTGGCGGGTTCGTAGTAATACATCTGCGCAAGGCCTGTGGGCCTTTCCTGTGTGTGGACGAGGCGCCTAGTGTGCCAAGGCTTGGCCTGGCTGGAAATGATCGAGCCCGGCCGAAGCCGGGCTGGGTACGCATTTTCAGTGATCAGCTGAAGCGGTGGGCGTTGGTGCGGTCGAAGCCGTTTTCCGCGAAACGCTGTGCGCCAGTGCGGTCGAAGCCGTCTTCAGCGAAGCGTTGGCCGCCAGTGCGGTCGAAGCCGTCTTCAGCGAAGCGCTGTGCGCCGGTGCGGTCGAAACCATCTTCTGCATAAGTGGCCGACTGGGTAGGGACGGCGTTGAAGCTGTGGGCGTTGGTACGGTCGAAACCGTCTTCGGCGAATGCACCGGTAGCCAGTGCCGACAGAGCCAGGGTCAGGATCAGTTTGCTTTTCATGGTCGTTGCTCCAGTGGAATCGTGGGGTTGTTTGTTTCTATGGATTCAATGCTACGCCGATTAAATCGATTAAAAAGCGCAAATATCCGAGCTTAATAATCGTTTTTTTAGATGTGTTAAGGCGCATGAGCAGCCTGCTTCCAGTCAGGCCCGGTCACGGCCCGCCTTGAACCCAAGTGAAACGTTTTTGACCCTTCAAGCGTGCCGCGCGGGAATTAATGCCGGGTTAAATGAAACCTTCCGGGGCTTCGCCCTGCATCGCGGGACAGAGGGATAAAAAAAGGGCGCCCCGTCAGATGGGGCGCCCTTTTTTGCTGCGGTACTTACTGGGGATCAGTCAGTCACGATCCGCGAGTGCTTGGCGGTGTCCTTCATGGTGGCGTACACCAGCAGCGAACAGGCGATGCAGGCGGTGACGTACCAGTAGAAGCCGGTCTCCATGCCATGGCTCTTGAACCACAGGGCGACGTACTCGGCAGTACCGCCGAAGATCGACACGGTCAATGCGTAGGGCAGGCCGACGCCCAGGGCGCGGATCTCGGTGGGGAACAGCTCGGCCTTGACCACGGCGTTGATCGAGGTATAGCCGCTGACGATGATCAGCGCCGCCATGATCAGGAAGAAGGCGCCCCACCAGGTCTGCACGGTGTGCAGGGTGCTCAGGATCGGCACGGTGAATAGGGTGCCCAGCACACCGAAGGCGATCAGGATCGGGCGGCGACCGATCTTGTCGGACAGCCCGCCGATCACCGGCTGCAAGCACATGAACAGGAACAGCGTGGCCGCCGAGATGGTGGTCGAGTCGCTGATGCTCATGCCCACGGTGTTGACCAGGTACTTCTGCATGTAGGTGGTGTAGGTGTAGAAGGCCAGGGTGCCGCCCATGGTCAGGCCGACCACGGTCATCAGCTCCTTGGGATGGCGCAGCAGGGTACGCATCAGGCTTTCCTTGGATTTCTCCTTCTTGGTGAAGGAGCTGGTCTCTTCCATGCCACGACGCAGGTACAGGGCGACCACCGCGCACAGCGCGCCGATCACGAAGGGCACGCGCCAGCCCCAGGCATACAGCTGCTCGGTGGTGAGGGTCTGCTGTAGGATGATCAGCACCGCCAGCGCGATGAGCTGGCCGGAGATCAGTGTCACGTACTGGAAGCTGGAGAAGAACCCACGACGGTCCTTGCTGGCCATTTCGCTGAGGTAGGTGGCGGAGGTGCCGTACTCACCACCTACCGACAGGCCCTGCATCAGGCGCGCCAGTACCAGCAGGATCGGCGCGGCGACGCCGATGGTCTCGTAGCCCGGGGTCAGGGCGATGACCAGGGAGCCGGCGCACATCAGCAGCACCGAGGCCATCAGCGCGGCCTTGCGGCCCTTGCGGTCGGCATACAGGCCCATCAACCAGCCACCGATCGGGCGCATGAGAAAGCCCACGGCGAAGATGGCAGCAGTGTTGAGCAATTGTGCGGTGGTGTCGCCAGCCGGGAAGAAGGCCTTGGCGAAGTACAGCGAGAACGCGGCGTAGACATACCAGTCGTACCATTCGACCATGTTGCCGATGGAACCACTGAAGATCGACTTGAGGCGGCTGGCGGTGGTTTTTTCCGCGGCGGGCACGGTGGCCGCCCCGGTGGGCAGGGTGCTGGCGTTATCCATCAGGGGATACCTTCTCGTTGTTTTTGTGGAGCGCGCCTGGGCGCGGCTTGAGAAGGCGATTGCAGAAGGTGTGCCAAATAGGGGCGAGGCGGTCCAGAAAGGGGCGCTACGCAGCCTATCGCGGCTCAAAGCCCCGAAACTCAGGCATTCACGCCCCCCTTGTAGGAGCGGGCTTGCCCCGCGATGGGCTGCGCGGCAGCCCCAATTCATCAGGGCAAATAAGCAAGATCTTGCTCATCCATCTCGAGCAATAGGCAAGAATCCGCCTATTCGCGCTCGAGAAAATCCTCCCGCACCAACCCGTGCCGCTGCATCTTCTCGTTCAAGGTACGCCTTGGCAGTTGCAGGGTTTCCATCACCGCTTTGATTTCACCCTTGTGCTGGCGCAGTGCTGCGCGCAGGCACTGGGCTTCGAACGCCTCCATCTGCCCGGCCAGGGATTGTCCGTCCGACGCTGCTTCGACGTTGGGCGCGTCCAGCCCCAGGGCATGGCGCTCGGCGGCATTGGCCAGCTCGCGGACATTGCCCGGCCAGTCATGGGCCAGCAGCCGCGCCAGTTGCACGCCCGCAAGGGGCGGCGCGGTGCGGCCCAGGCGTTCGGCCGCAGCTCGGGCGAAATGCTCGAACAGCAAGGGGATGTCTTCGCGCCGCTCGCGCAAGGGGGCCAGGCGCAGCTCGGCGACGTTCAGGCGGTAGGCCAGGTCTTCGCGGAACCGCCCGGCCCGAGCCTCTTCCAAGAGGTCCGGCTTGGTCGCGGCGATGATCCGCAGATCAACGCTGATGCTCTGGTTGGCGCCGAGGCGCTCCAGCTTCTGCTCCTGGATCACGCGCAGCAACTTGGCCTGCTGGGCCAGGGGCATGCTTTCGATTTCGTCCAGAAATACCGTGCCGCCATTGGCGTATTCCAGCTTGCCGATACGCTTGCCCTGGGCGCCGGTGAAGGCGCCGCTTTCGTGGCCGAACAGCTCGGCCTCGAACAGCGACTCGGGGATCGCTGCGCAATTGAGGGCCACGAACGGTTTGTCGGCACGCGGGCCGAAGTCGTGCAGGCAACGGGCGACGCGTTCCTTGCCGCTGCCGGTTTCACCGCGGATCAGCACGTTCACCGGCAGGTTGGCCAGGTCCAGGACTTGGCGGCGCAAGTGCTGCAGGCCCTGGGACATGCCCAGCAAGGTGCCTTCCAGGCGCGACTTGAGGTCGGCCTGTTGATGCAGGCGTCGGTTCTCCAGTACCAGTTGGCGCTTTTCCAGCGCGCGGCGCAGGCTGCCCAGCAGGGTCTGCGGGGTGAAGGGTTTTTCCAGGAAGTCGTAGGCACCGCTGCGCATGGCTTCGACCGCCATGGGCACATCGCCGTGGCCGGTGAGCAGGATCACCGGCAGGTCCGGGTCCTGTGCCTGCAGCCGCTCGAGCAGCTGCAGGCCATCGATGCCTGGCATGCGTACATCGCTGACGACCACCCCAGGGAAATGCGCCGGCAAGTGCGCCAGGCACTCCTCGGCACGGGCGAACAGCTGGACGCTGAAGCCGCTCAGGCTCAGCCACTGTTCCACTGCGGTACGGATACTGGCTTCGTCATCGACGACGATCACCGAATTCAACATACAGGCTCCTGGTCGCGGGGCAGGGTGAAGCTCAGGCGGGCACCGCCCGGTAGGTTCTCGGCCTGCAACTGGCCGCCGGCCTCCTGGACGATGCCATAGGAGATCGCCAGGCCCAGACCAAGTCCTTCACCCACCGGCTTGGTGGTGAAGAAGGGGTCGAAGACCTTGATCAGGTCCGCCTTGGGGATGCCGCCGCCGGAGTCGAGCACGCTCAGCCGCCAATGGCCGTTGTCGGCTTCTATGCGGATCTCCAGGCGTTTGTAGCGTTTATCGGCCATGGCGTCGAGGGCATTGCGCAGCAGGTTGATCAGCACCTGCTCGAGGCGGATCGCGTCGCCGCGGACCCAGGCCGGGCGCGCCAGGTACTGCGCGACCTCGACGCCCTCGTCGCGGATGCGCGCTTCGAGCAGGTGCAGGGCCTGATCGACCACGGTCGCCAGGTCCAGGCGCTCGCGCAGGCCGCCCGGGCTGTTGCGGGCGAAAGTCTTCAGGTGCCCGGTCAGCGCTGCCATGCGCTTGAGCATCTGCTCGAGGGGCTCCAGGGCGCGACGGGCCTCGTCGATACGGCCATGGTCGAGCAGCAGGCGCAGGGTTTCCAGTTGCATGCGCTGGGTGGTCAGGGGTTGGTTGATTTCATGGGCCAGGGCCGCCGACATCTGCCCCAGCGCTGCCAGTTTGGTCGATTGCACCAGGCCCTCCTGGGCGGTACGCAGCTCACGGGTGCGTTCCTCCACCAGGCGCTTGAGGTCGTCGCGGCTGCGCTTGCGCAAGCGGTCCAGGCGCAAGCGCTGGCTGACGAAGAGTGCGGCGAACACCAAGGTCAGCCAGATGGCCGCGGCGGCCAGGGCGGCGTTGCGCCCGTCAGCACTGACCTGGGGTTTGCGCAGCAGGTGCAGGGTCCAGCCTTCGGCGTCCAGCGGCAGGCTTTCCCACAAATAGTCGGCGGTGCCTTCCGGGCCCTGTACACGGCTCAGCCGGCTGTTGTCGTCGAAATGGCTCAGCACCTGGTGTTGCAGGGGCACCAGAGGCTGCTTGTCATACTGCCGGGTTTCGGCCAGTTCGGCGCGGTCGGCGCTGGAAATCGGTTGCAGTTCGCGGTAGCGCCAGCCGTCCTGGTTGGCAATGAAGGTGATGCCGCGGGCGTCGCTGACCAGCAGGATGTCACTGCCCTGGCGCCATTCGCGCTCGAGCTCGGGGAATTCCAGCTTGACCACCATCGCCCCGAGGAAACGCCCATGCTCGTCGTTGACCGCGCTGGCCAGGAAGTATCCCGGCACGCCGCTGGTGACGCCGACCGCATAGAAGCGGCCGCTGCCGTGGGTGCGGGTCTGCTTGAAGTAGGGGCGAAAGCCGTAGTTGGAGCCCACGTAGGTGGTCGGCAGGCGCCAGTTGCTGGCGGCGATGGCGAGGCCAGTACGGTCGAGCAGCTCGAGGGTCGAGGAGTTGGCGGCGCCGTTGATGCGCTCGAGCTTGCGGTTGAGGGCCTCCTGCACGTGCGCGCTGACCGGGCCGCGCAGGGCGGCGATCAGCTCCGGGTCCAGCGCCAGGACGGCCGGCAGGGCGCGGTAGCGTTCGATCAGGGTGTGCAGGGCATTGGCGTACAGGGTCAGCTGCTGGCTGGCCCGGCGGGCGTCGGTCGCCATGGCCTGGCGCTTGGCCTGGTGCATCGCCCAACCGGCGCTGAGCGCGGTGCCGACGAGGATCACCAGGACGATCATGGCCAGGCGCAGGGTTCGGAGGGAAAAAAGCATGAGGCGGGTCCTTGGCCTGTGCGGGTATTCGATCGATGATTGTCGGTGCTGGCCTCATCGCGGGACAACGCAGGCCTGGCTGATTGTGCGAGGCCTGTGGGTTTACGGGTTTTGTGCTCTGTATGATCGCCCAGCCCAAGGGGGCTGGGTAATCGCCTACAGCAACTCGAAGCTCTGCTGCTGCACCGCCTCGGAGTCCAGGCCGACCTGGACGTTGAACTGCCCAGGCTCTGCGACGCGTTGCAACTGGCCATTGTAGAACTTCAGGTCATCCTCGCTGATGCGGAAGGTCAAGGTCCGCGACTCACCGGCCTTGAGCATCAGTTTCTGGAAGTTCTTCAGCTCCTTGACCGGGCGACTCATGGACGCGCTGACATCCTGCAGGTACAGCTGCACTACCGTCTCGCCGTCGCGTTTACCGGTGTTCTTCACCGTTACCTTGGCCTCGAGCGTACCGCCACGCTTGAGCTGCTGGCTGCCCAGGGTCAGACCCGAAAGTTCGAAGCTGCTGTAGCTCAGGCCATAGCCGAACGGGTAGAGCGGACCGTTGGGCTCCTCGAAGTATTGCGAGGTGTAGTTGCCCGGCTTGCCCGGCGTATAGGGCCGACCGATGCGCAGATGGTTGTAGTACATCGGGATCTGCCCGACCGAGCGCGGGAAGGTGATGGCCAGCTTGCCGGACGGGTTGTAGTCGCCGAACAGCACATCGGCGATGGCATTGCCGCCTTCGGTGCCGCTGAACCAGGTCTCGAGCAGGGCGTCCGCCTGCTCGCGTTCCCAGGCCAGGGACAGCGGGCGACCATTCATCAGCACCAGCACCAGGGGTTTGCCGGTGGCCTTCAGCGCCTTGATCAGGTCGCGCTGTACCTTGGGAATTTCCAGGGTGGTGCGGCTGGAAGACTCGTGGGACATACCACGCGATTCCCCGACCACGGCCACCACCACGTCGGACTGCCTGGCGGCCTTCACCGCCTCGTCGATCAGTACGGCGGCGGGGCGTGGGTCGTCGACGATCTCGGGCGCGGCGAAGTTGAGGAAGTTCAGGTAGTCGAACATGGCCTTGTCGCCGGTCACGTTCGAACCCTTGGCATAGACCAGCTTGGCCTTGCCCGCCAGGGCGCGGCGCAGGCCTTCGCGCACGGTCACCGAGTGCTCCGGTTTGCCGTCGGCAGCCCAGCTGCCCATCATGTCGATCGGAGCATCGGCCAGCGGGCCGACCAGGGCGATGGTGCCGGCCTTCTTCAGCGGCAGGGTCTGGTCACGGTTCTCCAGCAGCACCAGGCTGCGGCGCGCCACGTCGCGGGCTGCCTCGCGGTGCAGGCGGTTTTCGGCGTAGTAGTCGGCAACGTCGCTCTCGGGCTTGCCGATGCGCACGTACGGGTCCTTGAACAGACCCATGTCGTACTTGGCACCGAGCACTTCGCGCACCGCCTGGTCCAGCTCGGCCTGGGTCACTTCGCCGGACTTCAGCAGGCCCGGCAGCTCTTCGCCATAGAGCGTGTCGTTCATGCTCATGTCGATGCCGGCCTTGATCGCCAGCTTCGCGGCCTCGCGGCCATCCTGGGCCACGCCATGGCGGATCAGCTCCTGGATGGCGCCGTGGTCGCTGATGGTCACGCCCTTGAACCCCCACTCCTTGCGCAGCAGGTCGTTCATCAGCCAGGTGTTGGAGGTGGCCGGCACGCCATTGATGGAGTTCAGCGCCACCATCACCCCGCCTGCGCCCGCCTCGAGGCTGGCGCGGTAGGGCGGCAGGTAGTCGTTGTACATCTTCGGCAGGCTCATATCGACCGTGTTGTAGTCGCGCCCGCCTTCCACCGCACCGTACAGGGCGAAGTGCTTGACGATGGCCATGATGCTGTCGGGGTTGGCTGGGCTCGAGCCCTGGAACGCCTTGACCATCACCTGGCCGATCTTCGAGGTGAGGTAGGTATCCTCGCCGAAGCCTTCGCTGGTACGGCCCCAGCGCGGGTCGCGGGCGATGTCGACCATCGGCCCGAAGGTCATGTCCAGGGAGTCGGCCGCGGCCTCGATCGCCGAGGTACGGCCAACCTTGGCGATGGCGTCCATGTCCCAGGTCGCCGCCAGGCCCAGGCCGATCGGGAAGATCGTGCGCTCGCCGTGGATGGTGTCGTAGGCGAAGAACATCGGGATCTTCAGGCGGCTGCGCATGGCAGCGTCCTGCATCGGCCGGTTCTCCGGTGCCGTGCGCGAGTTGAAGGTGCCGCCGATGCGCCCGGCGGCGATCTCCTCGCGGATCTTCTCGCGGGGCATTTCCGGCCCGATGCTGATAAGGCGAAGCTGGCCGATCTTCTCGGCTTCGGTCATCTGGCCGATCAGGTGTTCGATGAATGCCTGCTTGTCCTGCAGGGGTGGTGCGGAGGGAGCGGCCAGGGCCGCCTGACTGGCAAGGCCCATGGCCAGGCCCAGCAAACACAGTTTCATCATGAATTCCGTTGTCGAGGCCTGTGCCGTATCCACGGTGATACGCGCGTGGCCGAGTTCTTTGGCGGCTGTTCTTGTAGGGTTCGCCGGGCGTTTCTTGGCCGATCCGCCCTGCAGGGTCCAATGCAGCGGCGGATTATGCCTCATCTGGGGCGTGTCATGAGATACACTCCCGCCGACCGGCTACCGGGACAACAACTATAAGAACGACCGAGAGACCCAGGGCATGACTGTTTTCAACGAATATGAACAGCGCCAGATCGCCGAGGCCATCGCCCGCGCCGAGCAGCGCACCGATGCGGAGCTGGTGACCGTGCTGGCGCGTCGCGCCGACGACTACGCCTACCTGCCTTTGTTGTGGGCCGCATTGTTGGCCCTGGCGATACCTGGCCTCGCACGCCTGGCCTTGGGCTGGCCGGATATCCGCACCTTGCTGGTGGCGCAGATGGTTACCTTCGTCATCCTCTGTCTTTTGCTGCGTAACCCACGCTTGGCCAGCTGCCTGGTGCCGCGCCTGTTGCGCCAGCGCCGTGCGTCGGGCCTGGCCCGGCAGCAGTTTCTGGAGCTGAACCTGCAACGCACCGCCGGCGCGACGGGGGTGCTGATCTTCGTCAGCGAAGCGGAGCGCCACGTGGAGATCCTGGTGGACGAAGGCATCGCCCGCCATCTACCGGAGCAGGCCCGCGAGGCGCTCGTCGCGCGCTTCACCGAGCAGGTGCGCCAGGGGCAGACCCTGCAAGGCTTCGTCGAGTGCATCGAGGCGTGCGGCGAATTGTTCAGTGAACATGTGCCGCCGACCTTCGCGCGCAACGAACTGCCCAATCGCCTGGTGATTCTCGACTAGCCGCGTCTATCGAGAAACCCTTCGCGCAGGCCAGGCATCGACGTAGAATGCCCGCCATTGCGCGTTGCGCTTCCCGCATTTCGAGGCACCCGATTCCCATGTCCGCCACACCTTCCGCCACCACCGCGCCGGATGCGCGTGCCCAGTTCCTTGGCCTTCTGGCCGATGCCCTGCACAGGGGCAGCTTGGCCAAGCTGGTGCTGGCGCGCCATGTCGGCGCCGACCAGACCTTGCAGCGCATCATCGCCAAGCCCGTGGTGGTCAAGGGCCAGCCGTGCCTGTCGCTGGTCTACCGTCACCAGACCCGCGACATCACTCGCAACCTGCCGTTGGATCAGGCCCAGGCACTGGTAGCCGATCTGCTGCCGGAAAGCTTTCGCAATGCCCACCTGTTCAGCGCCGAGGGCGAGGTGCAGCTGGGCTTCAGCAAGAAAGGCAAGCCAATGCTCCAGCGCCATGTCGCCCAGCCGGCCCGTGAACAGGCAGGCGCGGCCCACGACCGGGAGAAGAAGCGCTACCTGGAGCTGTCGCGACCCTTCCTGCGCGACCTGGGGGTGACCGATGCCCAAGGCGCGCTGATTCCGTCGATGTCGCGCAAATGGAAGCAGATCAACAAGTTCATCGAGGTCTTCGACCATGCCCTGGCCAGCGCGTCGCTGGCTGCGGACCAGCTGCTGCGGGTGGCGGACTTCGGTTCTGGCAAGGGCTACCTGACCTTCGCCATGCACGACTACCTGCGCAACACCTTGGCCCGTGACGCCCAGGTGACCGGCGTCGAACTGCGCCAGGACATGGTCGATCTGTGCAATGCCGCCGCCGCGCGCCTGGAGCACCCGGGCCTCGACTTCCAGTGCGGCGATGTGCGCAGTGTGGTGCCGGAGGCCATCGAAGTGATGATTGCCCTGCACGCTTGCGACATCGCCACCGACTACGCCATCCATACCGGCATCCGCTGCAACGCCGCGATCATCATGTGCTCGCCGTGCTGCCACAAGCAGATCCGCCCGCAGTTGCACAGCCCGGGGCTGCTGCAGCCGATGCTGCAGTATGGCCTGCACCTCGGCCAGCAGGCCGAGATGCTCACCGACAGCCTGCGCGCGCTCTATCTGGAAGCTTGCGGGTACGAAACCAAGGTGTTCGAGTTCATTTCGTTGGAGCACACCAACAAGAACAAGATGATCCTGGCGGTCAAGCGCCGGCAGCCGGTGGACAACCGCGCGCTGCTGGAGAAGATCGGGCAGCTCAAGGCGTTCTACGGCGTGCAGGAGCATTGCCTGGAGACATTGTTACGCCAGGATGGGTTGATTGCGGCGTGACGGCTGGGCCTGCTCTGCAGCCCTGTGGGAGCGGGCTTGTCCCGCGATAGGGGCGCGTAGCGGCCCCATGCGCACTCAGCGCTGGCGAGCACGCTCCACCGGCACCTCGATCGCCAGTTCAGAACTACCCAGGGGATGGCTGCTGGCATCGAAGAAATGCAGCGCCGTTTCCGGCATGTCGGCAAACCGCTGAACGAAATGCTGCTTCTGGTTGATGACCGACGCTTCGCTCAACGGCCGGATGGCGATCGATAAATGCCGTGGCCGCGCCTGGCGGATGGCATCGAGCAGGTGCTGGTCGCTGGCGTCCAGGTGTTGGCCGAACAGGCACAGGCCCTCGCGTTCCCTGGCCAGTTGGCCCAACCCCCATGACAGATAGTCAGACGCGCGGATGGCTCGCAGTTTTTCGTCGCTGCGGCCCTCGTTGACGAACAGCGGCACCTCGCCGGGAATGTTCACGGCAAAGCCATCGAGCAGCTCCGTGCATTCGGCGCTGCGCTGGCGCGTGGTGCCGTCGGGCAGCTTGAGCAGGTGCAGGCCACCGTGCAGGTGGACGACCCGGGTACCTTCGCCTGAGGTGCGGCGCACATCGAAGAAGCCCTGTTCGTCGAACAGCGCGGCGAAGCCTTCGGGCGCTTGCTGCAGGGCCCAGGGCAGCACCAGGTCATAGTTGCTGGTGTAGACGTTGCGATAGTCGCGCAGGGCCTGGTTGATCGTCGCCAGCGTATCGCCCGGCACCCGCGCCCAAGGCACGTGTACCGCGCGTATGGCGTGGATCAGGGCTTCCTTGATCGAGTAGTAGCGGTTCAGCGGTGCGGTGGAATTGATCGCCAATGCGGCATTGGCACGCACGGTGGTGTTGAGGGTGCTCAGTACCGGCTCGAACAGCTCGGTACCCAGGGCCTTGAACAGCGCCTGGTCGCTTACGCCGAGCGCCTTGTGACGGACCCGTTGCGCCTCCTCGAACAACGAGAAGTAGCCGAACGGCTTCCACAAGGCGCGGCTGGCGCCGTTGCCCAGCAGCAGGGCAGAACAGGGGTGGCGGTCGTTGAGCACCTGCCAGGCGGGCAAGTGGGCATCGAGAGCGGGCATGATGAGTCCATTGGGCTGGGCGGGAAACGCGGGGACTTTAGCATGCCGGGCATGTTGTGCGGGACAGCCTCCGTGCATCCGTCCGGCCCGGTAGCTCAATGGGACAAGGCTTTGAGCACATGTTCGGGATCGTTGTGTATCGCCCTCAGTAGCGCCTTGGCTGCGCCGGTAGGTTCCCGGCGTCCTTGCTCCCAGTTACGCAGTGTCGCAACCTGAACATCGATCATCTCTGCGAAACGTGCCTGTGAAAGGCCAGTGGCCTTGCGTATGTTTCTCACTTGCAGGGCATCGATTTCGAAGATGCGAGAAGGTTTGCGGGTACCTTGTACAATCTCGTCCATCTGTTGGACGCTTTCCATCAGCTCGTCGAAGAATCTACTCATGACCGCTTCCAGTTTTCGATGATCGTTCTCAATGCGCTGCGTTTGGCGCTGGACAACTCCTGCTCTTCGTTCTTGGGGTAGATGTAGAGCATGGCCAGTTGCGAGGCGGATACGAAGTGGTAATAGATAACCCTGGCTCCGCCACGTGTTCCATGGCCTTTGCTGCGACACGAATCTTGCGTAATCCGCCTGTACGCTCGATGAGGTCACCTGCTTCGGGCGTGCCCATTAGTTTCAATTGCAACGCAGGTTAGGCCTCGTCATCGAGCAGGCTTTTTACGCGTTTGGTGAACACTGGCGTTTCGATGAAAAGCATAGCATGGCATACGTCATTGGCGTAGTGCCTGGCATGTCAGCGCTACAGGAATGGAGAGCAGAAGACTATCTGTCTTGCGTCATCCCCCTGAATAAGAAGCGCTCCTGCAAGTACGTAGGTCATTTCCTCACGGATGCGGGGAACCCCGCTCCCATAGGCGTTGTGCTTGCTGCATGTGCTCTGTATGGCAACGCATCCTAAGGGGCAGGTCATCGTCCTGCAAATGACCCTCCGCCCCTGTAGATGCGGCTGCAATCACGCCACGCGCTGGTTCAGCCGCCCGCGGGTGATGGCCTTGATCTGGTTCAGCGCATAGTCCAGTTCGAACGGTGTCTCGCGGGCCACGCGGTTTTCCAGTTCGAAGAAGATTCCGGCCTTGGTGTAGTGGCGTACGCAGATGATGAAGGGGAAGCCGTGGCGCTCGCGGTACTGGCGGTTCATCCGTTGCAGGTGCGCTTCCTCGTCCTGGGACAAGGCATCCAGGCCGGCGCTGGTCTGCTCGTCGACCGAGGCGTTGGTCAGCCCGCCACCGCGCACGGCCTCGGCGGAGAGTTCCGGGTGGCGATCGAAGAAGGCCTTTCGCGCCTCGATGTCGCGGGCGCGAATGCTCGCCATCATGGCGTCGTGCAGCGAGGCCACCGAGGCGAACGGCCGGGCGTTCCAGGCATCCTCGGCCACATCGGGCGAGTGCTCGAAGATATCGCCGAGGGCCTGGATGAACTGTGCCTTGTCCATCGCGTTGATCGCGGCGAGGCTGGTGGCATGCGGTTGGGGCTGGGACATGGTCGTTGAATCCTGGGAAGCCAAAACGAGGCCCGAGTATAGGAACGCCGTTTTCGACTCCGACAGGTGCCAGGCCCTATTGGGCGTATAACAATCGACGCATTTTCCCCGCTTGTCCTGGCCTGCAACGCTATAGGCTGGCACCGATGGCCTTGAGTACACCGGCGCTTTCGGCCAGCAAGCCACGCAGCCACATGTGCGCATTGGAGCGGTGCTTGTTGGGGTGCCAGAGGGCGTAGAAGCGCATCAGCGGGAAATCGAACGGTGAGGGCTTGATGACCAGCGGCAGGCGCCGCGCATAGTAGGCGGCAAAATGCCGGGCGGTGGTCAGGATCAGGTCCGACTCGCCCACCAGGTAGGGCGCCAGGCTGAAATAGGGGCAAGACACCTGTTTGCCCCGGCTCAGGCGCAGGGTGGCCAGGGTGCTTTCCACCACGCCGCGCTGGGAACTGGAGTAGGGCAGCGGCACCAGGTGCGAGGCGTTGATGTAGCTCTGGGCGGTGAGCTTGCCGGCCTTGGCCAGCGGGTTGTCCTTGGCCATCAGGCAGATCACCTCGTCCTCGAGCAGCACGGCCATGTGCAAGTGTTCGGGCGGCGTCGGCCAGTTGCCGATGACCAGGTCCACCTGGCCTTCGGCCAGGGCCTTTTCGTAGTCGTATTCACTGCCCAGCGGCAGTGTCACCAGCCTGGATTTCGGCGCGGTCTGGCGAAAGCGCCGGACCAGGTCGGCGAGAAACGGCGGCGCCAGGTAGTCAGGCATGGCGATGGTGAAGGTGCGTTCCGAACGCACCGGGTCGAACGCCTCGTCGGCGCTGAGCATCTTTTCCAGCGCCTGCAGGGCGACCTGGGCATCCTGGACCAGGTGCAAGGCGCGCTCGGTCGGCACCATCTCGTTCTTTTCGCGGATCAGCAAGGGGTCGCCGAACAGCTTGCGCAACCGCTTGAGCGCGGTGCTCAGGGCCGGTTGCGACTGGTTCATCCGGATGGCGGTGCGGGAAACGCTTCGTTCCTCGACCAGGGTGCACAGGACACGCAAAAGGTAGGTATCCAGGGGCTCATCGCTACGCATGGCGTTCTCGAAGTCCGCAGCTGTTGTTGTCGGTTATCGCCCGCACTTTACTGGCTGGCCTGCGGCAGCGGCAACGTCGGGCGCGTGCGGCCCACGTCCTGGTCACTCCAAGCGGCCCTGCAGACGGCTTCAAACCTGCATGACTACGAGTTTGCTATGGGGTCTATAACGCTATGGCGATGTTGGTGCGCCGGATGCTGACCTATGGTGGAGGTCCACAACAAAAATACGGCCCCCGACGTCGTTGATGCTGCAGGCCCGATTCATGGTCAGTGCGTCTACGACAGCGGAAGGTCGATTCCCTTGCAGGAGTCCACCATGTCTGTCACCGAACAGCACGCGTCAATCCATCCCGCCACGCAGTCTTGCGCCGAAGACGCCGTGTTCCGCAAGGTCTCCTGGAGGCTGCTTCCGTTCCTCTGCATCCTCTGGGTGCTGGCCTGGCTGGACCGGGTCAATATCGGTTTCGCCAAGTTGCAGATGCTCGACACGCTGCAGTTCAGCGAGGCGGTCTATGGCCTGGGCGCCGGCATCTTCTTCCTCGGCTATTTCTTCTTCGAAGTACCTTCCAACGCCTTGCTGCAGAAGATCGGCGCGAAGAAGACCATCATGCGCATCACCATCGGCTGGGGGATCATCTGCATCCTCCAGGCGTTCGTTACCACGCCCACCGAGTTCTACATCCTGCGCTTCCTTCTGGGCGCATTCGAAGCCGGCTTCTACCCCGGGATCATTCTCTACCTCACCTATTGGTACCCCAGCTCTCGCCGCGCCAAGGCCTTCGGCACCTTCATGTCGGCCTCGGCCATCGCCGGCGTGCTCGGCGGGCCGCTGGCCGGCAGCATCATGACCTCCATGGATGGCGCAGCCGGGCACCATGGCTGGCAATGGTTGTTCGTGATCGAAGGCATCCCTTCGGTGCTGGCCGGTATCGTGGCGTTCTTCTACATGACCGACCGCCCCGACCAGGCCAAATGGCTCACGGTCGCGGAAAAACAGTTGCTGGGCAATGTCCTGGAGAACGACCGCCGTGCGCTCGGCGAACGTGGCCATGACTGGCGCCAGCTGTTCCGCAACCCGAAGGTCTGGCTGCTGATCGGCATCTTCTTCTGCCTGTTGTGCGCGAACTCGGCGCTGACGTTCTGGATCCCCACCATCATTCGCGACGCAGGCTTCGGCTCGACCATGGTGATCGGCTGGATCGCGGCCTTCGCCTACGTCTTCGGTGCCGCCGGGATGATCCTCAACGGCGCACGTTCGGACCGCCACAAGGAAGTGTGCTGGCACTTCGCTATACCGGCTGCCGTCGGTGCCGTGGCCATGGCCCTGATGGCGGCGATGCTCGGTGTCAGCAGTGTGATGCCGGCGCTGGTGATGGCCGCCATGGTGATCGCCCTGGCGGGCACCATGAGTGCGATCCCGGTGTTCTGGCAACTGCCCAACCTGTACCTGGCCGGCAGCGCTGCGGCCATCGGCGTGGCCCTGATCAACTCGGTATCGAACCTGGCAGGCTTCGGCGCGCCTTATGTACTGGGCTTGGTCAAGAACGCAACCGGCAGCCTGGCCCCAGGCCTGTACCTGGTGGCGGCCATCGAGCTGCTGGCTGCGGTGCTGGTGATCGTGGGCATCGCCCAAGCGCGTCGCAAGGAGGGTTGAGCCATGAATGACCCTATCGCCCCCAACCGTCGTCAGTTCGTCATGGGTACCCTGGCCCTGGCCGGCGGCCTGCTGGTCGCCCGCCAGGGGCTGGCGGGCACGGCCAACCCGCAACCCGCCCAGGCGGCCGGGCCGATCTCCCTGCACGGAGTCAGCCCACGCCTGACGATTCATATTCTCGACACCTACAGCGGTTCGGCCGCGACCGGCCTGCAGGTGGAATTCTCGCGGATGGAGCAGGACCGCCCGGTGCTGCTGCAGACGCTGGTGATCAACCAGAACGGTCGCACCGAGGCGCCGCTGCTGATCGACGATAGCTACCAGGCCGGCAACTACCAGTTGCTCCTGCATATCGACGATTACTTCCGGATGAAGGGCGCCCGGCTGCCGTCGCCGACGTTCCTGTCCAAGGTGCCGATTCGCTTCGCCATCAACGACACGGCCGAGCGTCTGCACCTGCCGGTGCAGTTCGGGCCGTGGAACTACGGCTACTACCGCGGCAGCTAGGCCTGCGCTTGGCCCGGCTTCATCCACCTGATTCGGAGCACGTACATGGCAGGCATCAGCACCCACATTCTCGACCTCACCTCCGGCAAGCCCATTGCCGGGGTTCCCATCGAGCTCTACGACCTCGGCGTCATCCCGCCGAAACTGCTCAACCGTACCGTCAGCAACGCCGACGGCCGCACGGACGCACCGATGCTGGCCGCCGCGGCCGCGCGGGCAGGGGACTTCGAACTGCGCTTCGCCATCGGCGCGCATTTCAAGGGTCAGGCTGCGCTCACCGACGTGGTGCCGGTGCGCTTCACCGTATTCGATCCTGCGCAGCACTACCACGTGCCGCTGATCTGCTCGCCGTGGAGTTTTTCCACCTACCGCGGCAGTTAACCCAACCCCATGAAAGGAGACGCTATATGTCCAACGCTGAGACCTACCTGATCGACTCGATTCGCCTGGCCATGGAGAACGTGCGCGAGCGCCGCAACTGGCCATTCGGCGCCGTGCTGGTCAAGGACGGCAAGGTGCTGGCCCGTTCGGTGAACGAAGTGGACACCACCTGCGACCCCAGCGCCCATGCCGAGATGCAGGCGGTGCGCGCTGCGGCCAAGGCCCTGGGCAGTACTGACCTGAGCGGTTCGGTGGTGTACGCCAGTGGCTATCCCTGCTCGATGTGCCTGACCGCCATGTACCTGGCGGGCGTGAGCAAGGTCTACTACGCCTATTCCAACGAAGACGGCGAGCCCTACGACCTGTCGGCCGAGCGCGGCTACGTGGAAATTGCGCGGCCCCTGGAAGAGCGCGAGATGAAGCTGATCTACCAGCCGGCACGCGACGCTGGCAAGGACCTCTACGAAGCCTGGCAGGAGACCCAGGGCGCCTGATCTACCCCCTCCTTGAGTCAGCGGTGCCCCGGCCCCACAGCACGATACCGGGCACCGTGCTTGGGCATGCTTCGTCGAGTGCGGGCATGCCCTTTTTTCTGTCGCCGGTGCTCAAGCCTTCTGCAACGCCATTGCTACCTGCATCGCTACCTCGATGAAGGCACGCGCGGCGGCTGTCTGGTAGGCGCCCTTGCGCTGCAGGAGCACGGCTGTGCGTTGCAGGCGCAGCGGCTCCAGGTCCAGGGCGGTGAGGTCGGTATGGGCGCTGGCGAGGTTGGCCGGCAGCAGGGTCGACAGCGTCGTGCGGCGTACCACCTCGATCACCGCCCCAATGGCATTGGCCTCCATCGCCACCCGTGGACGTACACCCTGCTGGCGCAGGTAGCGGTCGATCTGCTCGCGGGTGGCGAATTCGCCGCTCAGCAGCACCAGGGATTCTGCGCCCAGCGCCTCCCGCGAGACACGACGCTGCCCGGCCAAGGGGTGTGCGTCGCCGACCACCAATGCCAGGCTCTCGACCAGCAGCAGCTGCGCCTCGATGTCCTGGGCATGTACCTGATCGAATGCGATCCCCACATCCAGCTCATCGGCCAGCAACAGTGCTTCCATGCGTTCCTGGGCGATTTCACGCAAGGTCAGGGTGATGTTGGGGTAGCGGCGATGGAAGGCCTGCACCAGCGGGCCGATCAGGTAGGTGGTGAAGGTCGGTGTCACGGCCACCCGCAGCGCCCCCCGGCTCAGGTCGGCGACATCATGGATGGCGCGCTTGCCTTCTTCGAGTTCCTGCGCGGCCTTGCGGGCGTAGCGCAGGTACACCTCGCCCGCGTCGGTCAGGCGTGTGGTGCGCCCCGAGCGGTCGAACAGCTGCGCGCCGAGACTCTCTTCCAGTTGCCTGACCTGCTGCGACAGGGCCGGTTGCGAGACATGCAGCGCCGCCGCCGCGCGGGTGAAGCTGTGGTGTTGCGCCACGGCCAGGAAATAGTGGATATGTCGAGCGAGCATGATGAAGTCGCATAAGTTTATCTGATGCGGTTCATCATAAATGAGACTTTTACCTTATTGGAACCGCTGCGTAACCTTTGCTCCATCGCATCGCGAGACAGAGGTTAGAGCAATGAAGGACATCATCGACGGCTTCCTGAAATTCCAACGGGACGCCTTTCCCAAGCGCGCTGGCCTGTTCAGGAACCTGGCCACCCGACAAAGCCCGCGCGCGCTGTTCATCTCCTGCTCCGACAGCCGGCTGGTACCGGAGCTGGTCACGCAACGCGAGCCAGGCGACCTGTTCGTCATCCGTAACGCCGGCAACATCGTGCCGTCCTATGGCCCTGAGCCTGGCGGCGTCTCGGCTTCGGTGGAGTATGCGGTCGCGGCCCTGCGGGTGTCCGACATCGTGATCTGTGGGCATTCCGATTGCGGCGCCATGACCGCCATCGCCACCTGTACGTGCCTGGACCACATGCCTGCCGTGGCCGGCTGGTTGCGCTACGCCGAATCGGCCCGGGTGGTCAACGAGGCCCGCCAGCATGCCGGGCCGCACGCCAAGGTCGAAGCCATGGTGCGCGAGAACGTGATCGCCCAATTGGCCAATATCCAGACGCATCCGTCGGTACGCCTGGCCCTCGAAGAGGGACGCGTGACCCTGCACGGTTGGGTCTACGACATCGAAAGCGGGCGCATCGATGCCTTCGATGGTCGTACCGGCACCTTCCTTTCCCTTGCGGACAACCCCGACGTCCGCGCCGTTTCGCACCTGCTCCAGCGAGCAGGGTGAACCCTTCAATCCACCACGGAGATAGCACCATGATCCAGTCCCAAGTCAGCCAGAACGCACGCCTGGCCCTGACCGACGTCATCCTCCTGGCCAAGGCCCGCAAGGACCTGTCGTTCGCGCAGATCACCGAAGGCACCGGCCTCTCCGAGGCCTTCGTCACCGCGGCGCTGCTCGGCCAGCACGCCTTGCCGGCCGACGCTGCCCGCCTGGTCGGCGACAAGCTGGGCCTGGACGCCGATGGCGTGGCCCTGCTGCAGACCATCCCGCTGCGCGGCAGCATCGAGCACCGCGTCCCCACCGACCCGACCATCTACCGTTTCTACGAAATGCTGCAGGTCTACGGCTCCACCCTCAAGGCGCTGGTGCACGAGAAGTTCGGCGACGGCATCATCAGCGCCATCAACTTCAAGCTGGACGTCAAGAAGGTCGAGGATCCAGAAGGCGGCTCCCGCGCCGTGATCACCTTGGACGGCAAGTACCTGCCGACCAAGCCGTTCTGACCCGGCGATAAGCGAAACGGCCCGGTCGACGTAATGCGTCGGCCGGGCCGTTTGGTGTATGCGATTCGGTTTCTTGCCAGGGTACGGATGCAGGTACCGCTCTGGGGCGATCCGATCCAAAGCAGGCAGGAACAACGAGCGGAAGAGTAAAACCAGGAAGAAAGATGGAGCGGGTAGAGGGAATCGAACCCTCCTCAATAGCTTGGGAAGCTATAGTTTTACCAATAAACTATACCCGCTTCAGAGGCCGACATTTTTACCAGATCCCCCAGGGCCTGGAAAGCCCGAGTGTGTAAAAAGACCTGTCGGCGACTTGTAGCCCAAGGTTCTACAGGGCTACAGGTCGCCGAACCACTCAGATAGCCAGTGCATGCTGCCCCTGTACGTAATGACTGCGTTGACGGGGCTGGCGCACGGTCGGCTTGAGGAAGCCGAGCATCGCGGCGCGGGTGTCCTCGCAGGCGGCCTTGTGCTCCATGTCGAGGAAGTGGCCGGCGTCGCGGATCACGCTGAAGTGGCTTTGGCCGACGTGCCGGCTGAAGTGCCGGGCATCTTCGACGGTGGTGTACTCGTCACGGTCGCCGTTGATGAACAGCACCGGGATGTCGATGTTGCGCGCGGCCTTCAGTGCCCGCTCCAGGTCGTGCTCCAGCACCTGGTTGATGTGGAAGTGCATCTGCGCGTACTCGTGGCTGTCCAGGCTGCTCACGTGGCGGTAGTTGAAGCGTTTGAACAGCGACGGCAGGTGCTTGCCGATGGTGTCGTTGATCAGGTTGCCGACCTGGTAGCGGTCGCAGGCGGCCAGGTACTGGCAACCGCGCTCCAGGTAGTCGCGCATCGGCGCGTTGATGATCGGCGAGAACGAACTCACCACCGCCTTCTTCACCCGCCGCGGCTGGTGCGCCAGCGCCAGCAGGGTGCAGGCCCCGCCCCAGGAGAACGACATCACGTGGTCGGCCTCGAAGTGTTCGATCAGCTCGAGGAGGATGTGCGCCTCGGTCTCCTTGCTGATCAGGCGTTCCTGGTGGTTGTGCGGCTTGGACTTGCCCGCGTAGGGCTGGTCGTACAGCACGACGTTGAACTGTGGGTGCAGGTTGCGCACCGTCTGGGCGAAAGAGGCCGTGGTGGCAAGGGAGCCGTTGATCAGGATGATCGTCTTCTCGGCTGCTTCCGCGCGATAGAACTCCGTGTAAACCCGGTACTGACCTTGAATATCAAGCACAGCGATTTCTGGCCTCATGTCATCGACTCCTGGCGCAAAAAGGGTATTCGCGTGACCTAGGGTGCACGTTGTTTATGACAGGTAGGCATTCGCCTGGAAGAGAAACCGCAAGCCCTTGTGTCGATCCTTGGCACGCATCTCGACGGTATTTGTTCTAGGTGGGCAATTTGCCGTGCCCCAGGGCATCGAGGCCCTGGGTGGCCGGCAAAAAGGCGTCTTGGACTGCATCCATGACTGTTTGGTCACATGCAGACCGACCAGTTTGATTCAAGCAGCAGGGTAGGGATCGTGCAAGTGCCGTTTGGACGATGCGCGAGGGAAAACCGCTGGGTGGTCAGGGGCAGCAGGGCAGGCCCAATCGCGCAATCACACCGTCGCGATCTCTTCGGCCGTAAGGTCGCGGTACTCCCCTGGCGCCAGGGCCGGATCCAGGTCGATGCCGCCCATCCGCTCACGGTGCAACCCCACCACCTTGTTGTCGAAATGCCCGAACATGCGCTTGACCTGATGATAACGCCCTTCGACGATCGCCAGCCGGGCGTGGCGTGGCCCCAGGATTTCCAGATGCGCGGGCTGGGTGGTGAGGTCTTCGTACGCGAAGTACAACCCTTCGCGGAACGTGGCCGCATAGTGTTCGCCGATCTCGTCCTCGGTGTGAACCTGGTAGACCTTCGGCAGTTTCGTCTTCGGCTGGGTCAGGCGCCTGGACCATTGGCCATCGTTGGTCAGGATCATCAGGCCGGTGGTGTTGTAGTCCAGGCGGCCGGCGATGTGCAGGTCGTCGCGCAGCTCGGCCGGCAGCAGGTCGAGCACGGTAGGGTGTTGCGGGTCCTGGGTGGCGCTGACACAGCCGGTGGGCTTGTGCAGCATCAGGTAGCGCGCCGGGCGCCCAGCCTGAAGCACCTGGCCGTCCACCTCGACGCGGCTGAATTCGCGAACCTCATGGTCGGAGTCGGTGGCCACCACGCCGTCGACGCACACGCGCCGCTGGGCCAGCAGCAGGCGCACCTGCTGGCGGTTATAGCAGGGCAGGTTGGCGAGGAAGCGGTCGAGGCGCATGGGGTGGGCGTTGAGAAAAGTGATGGATTCTAGCGGGCTGCCGTCGGCTGCGCTGCCTTGAGCCGGTCATCCACCGCCGCGCAGCGGGGGCACAGGCAGGCCTTGTCGCGCAGTGCCTCGGGCAGGGCCTGGAGCACCGCCGGGTCGATGGTCACGCCGAAGCACCAGCACGGCTGCGTGGCGCTGCGAGGGTCTGCCAGGGAGCACTGGTTGAGGGCGCCGCACGCGGGGCAGCGCTGGGGATCGTTCATGGTTCGAGCCGCGATGTACAGGAATGAAGCCGATTCTACCGGGGAAAAACCTCGGCGGCTTCCGGTCGTCGACAACCTGTTTCAATTCATTGCGAAAAGGGCACTGCACCTTCGCTTGATGGTCTGATCGGGTGTCGATGAACGCATTTGCATCGACGCTCGCCAGCGCCGCTGTGTCGGGCAGCCTGCGGTCCAGGAGGCCGCCATGTACCGTCGAATTCTGCTGATCGCCTTGTTGGGCCTGCTTACCTCCGCCTGCGTTCCCTATTACGAGGATGGCAGGTACTACCGCTCGAACTACTACACGAGCGATCGCTACTACTACCCCAGCTACTACCGTCACGACCGTTACTATGTCGCGCCGCAGCCGCGCTATTACCAGCCCCGGTACTACCAATCTGCCCCTCGCTACTATCGCTCGGCACCTTCGCCGTACTACAAGCCATACCCCGCCCACCGTGTGAACCAGTGGCATGGCAACCCGCGGAACGACTACGGCAACCGCCAGCGCTACGACTATGGGCGTGACAGGGACCGACACGACTATCGCAACGACAACCGCCGCCACCAGAACGAGCGTTGGCATTCCAATGGCAGGGGCGAAAATCGCCGGTCCGATGGGGATCGTGGGGGTAACCGTCACTGGCGGCGTTGATCGCCTGTAGGAGCGGGCTTGTCCCGCGATCAGGCCGCAAAGCGGCCTCCCGGCGCGATTTCAGCCAAGGTCCGCCAACGGGTGCCGCCCTTCCCATACCTTGGCGAAATGCGCCTCCACCACCGCTGCAGGTACCTGATCGATATCCGGCCAGTGCCAGCGCGGCTGGTTGTCTTTATCCAACAGGCGGGCGCGCACGCCTTCGCTGAATTCCGGGTGCCGACAGCAGTTCAGGCTCATGGTGTATTCCATCTGGAATACCTGGGCCAGCGACAGGTGGCGAGCGCGGCGGATCTGTTCCCAGACCAGGTGTGCCGTCAGCGGGCAGCCTTCGTGCAAACGTTGCCCAGCTTCGGCCAGTAGCGGGTCGGCATGCCTGCTCAACCCTGACAGGGCTCGCCAGGCTGCCACCGGGTCGGCCACGTCGAGCAACCCGTCGATCACTTCCCGGCGTGGCAGCCACTGGGCTGCGGGCAGTTCGGCGCATGCCCGGTGTTGTTCGGCCTTGAGCAGGCTGTTCAGTTGCAGCGCGGTCTGCTCCTGCCAGTTCAGCTGCAGCAATTCCTCGATCAATGCCTCCTGCTGGTGCTCGCCGAGCAGACGATCGGCCAGGCCCAGGTCCAGAGCGTCGCGGGCATTGATCGGCGCGCCGGTCAAACCCAGGAACAGGCCGAGCTTGCCCGGCAGGCGGGCGAGGAACCAACTGGCGCCGACATCGGGATACAGGCCAATGCTGATTTCCGGCATGGCCAGCCGGCTGCTGGGCGTGACGATGCGTATCCCGGCGCCTTGCAGCAGGCCCATGCCTCCGCCCAGCACATGGCCGTGCCCCCAGCACAGCAAGGGCTTGGGGTAGGTGTGGAGGCGGTGGTCGAGCCGGTACTCGGCAGCGAAGAAGGTGGCGGCCAGGGGGGGCACGCTGCCGGGGTGCTCGCGACAAGCATGCACCAGGGCGCGTACGTCGCCGCCGGCGCAAAAAGCCTTGGGCCCGTTGCCGCGCAGCAATACGCAGACGATGCCTGGGTCTTCGGCCCAGGCGTGCAGGTGTTGGTCGAGCACTTCGATCATCGGCAGGCTCAAGGCATTGAGCGCCTTGGGCACATCCAGGGTGGCGATGCCGATGCGCGCGCCATCGACTCCGGTGAGTACCTCGCATTGAATGGACATGGGCAACCTCGCGTACGTCATCGCACAAGTATGGACCCCACGGGTGATCATGCCGGTCGTCGGTCGGATCGATTGACAAGGCCGGGCAGCTTACCTAGTGTCGCGCCATTGTTTACGGATGGCCTCATGACTGACGACGATCGCATCAAGCTCGAGCCCGGTTGGAAAGCCGCGTTGCGCGCCGAGTTCGACCAACCCTACATGCAGCAGCTGCGCGAATTCCTGCGCCAGGAATACGCGGCCGGCAAGGAGATCTACCCGCCCGGGCCGATGATCTTCAATGCCCTGAATTCCACGCCGCTGGACAAGGTGAAGGTGGTCATCCTCGGCCAGGACCCGTATCACGGCCCAGGCCAGGCCCATGGCCTGTGCTTCTCGGTGCAGCCGGGCGTGCCCACGCCGCCATCGCTGGTCAATATCTACAAGGAACTGCACCGCGACCTCAACCTGCCGATCCCCAGTCATGGCTACCTGCAAAGCTGGGCCGAGCAGGGAGTGTTGCTGCTCAACACCACCATGACCGTGCAGCGTGGCAACGCTGCCTCCCATGCCAATGCGGGTTGGCAGCCGTTCACCGACAGGATCATCCAGGTGGTCAGCGAGCAGTGCGAGAACGTGGTGTTCCTGTTGTGGGGGTCTCATGCCCAGAGCAAGCAGAAGCTGATCGATGGCACCAAACACCTGGTGCTCAAGTCAGTGCACCCTTCGCCGTTGTCGGCGTATCGCGGGTTCTTCGGTTGCGGGCATTTCAGCCGGACCAACAGCTTCCTCGAGCAGCGTGGGCTGGCACCGATCGACTGGGCGTTGCCGCCGCTTTAAACACTGCGTTGGCCTTTTCGCGGGTAAACCCGCTCCCACATTGGCCTAGGTGGGAGCGGGTTTACCCGCGAAGCTGTTTGCACCAAATCATGGTTGGCCAGAGTTCCACCGCTGGAACAGGGGCTCGGCAAGAAACAGCACGAACAACAGCCGCATCATCTGTAACGCCGTCACCAATGGTACCGACAGTTGCAGAGTCTCCGCCGTCAGGCTCATCTCGGCGATGCCTCCGGGCATCATCCCCAATGTCAGCGAACGCAGGTCCAGTTGCGTCATCACGCTCAAGGCCCAGGCCGCACTGGCGGCAACCAGCATGCACAGGAAGGTCGCCAGCAAGGTGCGCCCAAGAAACGACGGCGCCCGGCGGAAGAATGCCCGGTTGAAATGGCAGGCCAGGCCGCTGCCTATCAGCCATTGGCCGACCTGGCTGGCACCATTGGGCAGGCCGATCTGCAGGTTGCCGGCCAGGCTCACACTGGCCGCGACCAGCAATGGCCCGAACAGCCAGGGGTTGGGCTGGCGCAGGCGCTGCCAGGCCAGGGCGACCAGTACGCCAAGCGGTGCGATCAACGCCAGCCAGCCCCAGCTGACACTGCCCGAATGGCTCAGCGGTACGCCATCGCCGAGCAGGAACTTGAACAGCGCCGGTATGCACAGCACCACCGCCAGTACCCGCAGGCTCTGGGCGGCAGCTACCTGGCTGATTACTGCGCCATTGCGCGCACCGAGGTTGACCATCTCCCCCGCACCACCCGGCATGCTGGCGAAGAACGCCGTGGCGCGGTCTTCCCCGGTGCGCCGCAGCAGCCACACGCTGATCACACTGGAGAACGTGGTGAACAAGGCGCCGAACAGGATCAGGGCGAAATGGCCGGCGACCTGCTCGATCACCGCCGGGGTGAAATGCAGGCCGATGCCGATACCGATGATCCATTGGCCGCATTTGCGGCCGTTGGGGATTTCCGTGAGCTGCCAGGGCGTCAGGCAGCGCACCAGGATGATCGCCAACAGGGAACCGACCATCCATGGCAGGGGCCAGCCGACCAAGCTTGCGAGAAACCCGCCCGCAAGGCCGACCAGCCCGGTCGCCCAGAACAGCGGCAACGACCGGTCAGGCATCGGCCATCGCCCGGCGTTGCAGGCTGCGTTTGCGCCAGATGCGCAGCAGCGGCAGGGTCAGCATGCACAGGGTCAACACCCAGACGCCCATACTGATCGGGCTCGACCAGAGGATGCCCAGTTCACCATTGGAGATCGACAGGGCACGGCGCAGGTTCTGCTCCATCAGCCCTCCGAGGATGAAGCCCAGCAGGATCGGCGACAGTGGGAAGTCCAGCTTGCGCAGGATGTAGCCCATGATGCCGATGCCGACCATCAGGAACAGGTCGAAGGTGGTGGCATGCACGGCATACACGCCGATCCCGGTGATGATGGCGATCACCGGCACCAGGGCCCAGTTCGGCACCGCGAGGATACGGGTGAAGATGCGGATCATCGGGATGTTCAGGATCACCAGCATGATGTTGGCGACGAACAGCGAGGCGATCAGGCCCCAGACGATATCCGGTTGCTGTTGGAACAGCAGTGGGCCGGGGGTGATGTTGTACAGGGTCAGCGCGCCGATCATCACGGCGGTGGTGCCCGAACCCGGAACGCCCAGGGTCAGCATCGGCACCAGGGCGCCACAGCAGGAAGCGCCGATGGCCGTTTCCGGAGCCGCCAGGCCGCGGGCATCGCCTTTGCCGAACTTGCCCTTGTCACCGGCGATGCGCTTCTCGGTCATGTACGCCACGGCACTGGCCAGGGTGGCACCGGCACCGGGCAGCACGCCCATGACGAAACCGAGCAGGCCGCAGCGCAGGTTCACAAGGAACACCGAGGCCGCTTCCTTGATGTTGAACAGCATACGCCCGGTGGCCTTGACCGCCTGGTGACCGTGGTGGGTCTTTTCCAGCAGCAGGAGGATTTCGCTGATGGAGAACAGGCCCAGCACCAGCACCACGAACTGGATGCCGTCGGCCAGGTGCACGCTGTCGCCGGTGAAGCGGTACACGCCGCTGTTGGCGTCGATGCCGACGCTGGAGAGGAACAAGCCGATCAATGCGGCGATGAATGTCTTCAGCGGTTTGTCGCCAGCCATGCCGCCCAGGGCGACGATGGCGAACACCATTAACACGAAGTATTCCGCGGGGCCGAAGGCGATTGCCCATTTCGCCAGCAGCGGCGCGAACAGCACCATGCCGCAGGTGGCGATCAAGGCGCCGATGAACGAACTCCACGCCGACAGCGACAGGGCAACACCGGCCAGGCCCTGGCGGGCCATGGGGTAGCCGTCGAGGGTGGTCATCACGGTGGATGCTTCGCCGGGGATGTTGAGCAGGATCGAGCTGATGCGCCCGCCGTACTCGCAGCCCAGGTAGACCGCGGCCAGCAGGATCAGCGCCGATTCCGGGGGCAGGCCCAGGGCGAAGGCGATGGGGATCAGCAGGGCCACGCCATTGATCGGGCCCAAGCCCGGCAGCAGGCCGACCACGGTGCCGATCAGGGTGCCGGTCAGGGCCGTGACCAGGTTGTACGGGCTCAGGGCGACGCCGAAGCCCTGGCCCAGGTAGCTCAAGGTATCCATGTGTCAGTTCTCCAGTACGTCCAGCAGGCCGAGGGGCAGGGGCACATCCATCACGCGGTCGAACAGCCAGTACAGCAGCAGGCTCATGGCAGCGACCACGATTGCGCTGTGCAGCCAGCGCCCGCCGTACAGCCGGGCCATGGGCACGCCGACCAGGATGGCGCTGAGGATGAAGCCCAGGGGCTCGAAGGTGCTGGCGAAGACAAGTAGCAGGCCGATGCAGGCGACGATCTTGACCAGGCTCTCGCGGTCGAGCTCCGGCTCGTCATCCTTGCGCACGATCGGCGTAGGGCGAATGGCCAGGTAGAGCAAGGCCAGGCCCATCAGCCCGAGCATCAGCAGGGGGTAGGCACGGGGGCCTACCGGCTCATAGGAAAACGCGGCCTGGTAGGGCCAGGCCATTACGGCCAGGGCGGCGCACACCGCCAGCAGGGCCAGGGCGAAAACGCGTTGCAGGATCATGAAGGAATCCTCGTTGTCTGTCGGCAAGACGCGGCCCCTTGTGTAGGAACGGCCTTGTGCCGCGAAAGGGCCGCACAGCGGCCCCAGGTCCCGAGCGATGCCGTGTCAATCGCCGGGGCTGCCACGCAGCCCTTTCGCGGCACAAGGCCGCTCCTACAGGGGGAGCGGCGCAAGGCAGGTCATTGGATCAGGCCGAATTCCCGGGCCAGCGCCTTGTAGTCGGCGACCTGTTTCTTCACGTAGGTGTCCAGCTCCTGGCCGGTCATGGCGAACGGGAACAGCTCGCGCTGGTCGCGCAGCTTGGCGAAGTCCTCGGAGGCCAGCAGCTTGTCGAACGAGGCCTTCCACCAGGCGTAGTCCTCGTCGCTGACCTTCGGCCCCAGGTAGAAGCCGCGTACCACCGGCCAGACGATGTCATACCCCTGCTCCTTGGCGGTGGGGATGTCCTTCATTTCCGGCTCGTCCAGGCGGTTTTCGGCGAACACCGCGAGGATACGCATGTCACCGCTCTGGATATGGGGCATGGAGTCGGAGATATCGGTGGAGCCGACCTGGATATGCCCGCCCAGCAGCGCGGTGGCGATTTCGCCGCCGCCTTCCAGGGCCACGTAGCGCAGGTCACGTGGGTTGATGCCGGCCGCCTTGGCGATCAGTGCGGTCTGCATCCAGTCCTGGCTGCCGACGGTGCCGCCGGAGCCGATCACCACCTTGCCCGGGTCTTTCTTCAGGGCGGCGACCAGGTCGTCGAGGGTCTTGAAGGGGGAATCGCTCTTGACCGCGATGGCGCCGTAGCTGGTGCCGACGGCGGCGAGCCACTTGACGGCGTTCTCGTCGAAGCGGCCGAACTTGCCCTGGGCCAGGTTCAGCAGCGAACCGCTGGACCAGGCCACCAGCGTGCCGGCGTCGGCCGGGCGCTGGGCGACCACGGCGTTGTAGGCCACCGCGCCGACACCGCCGGGCATGTAGGTCACGCGCATGGGCTTGGACAGGATCTTCTCGTTGACCAGGGCGCTTTGCACCAGTTTGCAGGTCAGGTCGAAACCGCCGCCGGGCGAGGCCGGGGCGATGCATTCAGGGCGTTTCGGTTCGGCGGCCAAAGCGTTGCCGGCCAGCAGCAGGCAGCCGGTTGCGAGGACGAGGCGGCGCAGTGAAAAGGTCATCGTCTTTCTCCGTGAGCGTTGTTGTTATTGGGTTACCACAGAGCCACGCTGTAGCTCACCAGCAGTCGCACTTCGTCGGCATCGCGGGCGAAGTTGGAGCGGAAGGTGGCATTGCGCAGGCGTACGGCGACGTCCTTCAACGGGCCGCTTTGTACCACGTACTTGAACTCGGTGTTGCGTTCCCACTCCTTGCCTTCGCTGCCGTCGGCGCGGCTGACATTGTCGCCGCTGATGTAGCGGGTCATGAAGGTCAGGCCGGGGATGCCCAGGGCGGCGAAGTTGTAGTCGTAGCGGGCCTGCCAGGAGCGCTCGTCGGTACCGGCGAAGTCGTTGATCTGGACGAAGTTGACCAGGTACGGGTCGGCGCCGTCGACATAGGGGAAGGCGCTGTCGCCGGACAGGTGTTGGTAGGCAGCGCTGAACTTGTGCCCGCCCAGGGCATAGCTGAGCATGCCGTTGACCGTGGTGTTGTCGATGTCGCCGGCCTTGGCCTGGCCTGCATCGTCGCTGACCGCCAGGCGCAGGTCGGCACCGAAGGTGCCCGGGCCCCACGGCTGGGTGGCGACCATACCGAGGAAGTGCTGGCGATAGATGTCGTCGAGCTGGGCGAAGTGGTAGCTGCCGGTGATGCGGTCGGTGAACTGGTAGTCCAGGCCGCCGGTGTCGAAATGGTCGGCGCTGAAGGTACCGCCGAAGCGGCCGTTCTTGTTGTTGAGGGCCAGGTCTTCCCAGTTGGTGTCGTTACGGTCCTTGGCCTTTTCCAGGCGCGCGCCGGTGAAGGTCAGGCCTTTGATCTCCTTGGACGTGACCAGGCCGCCTTCGAATGTCTGCGGCAGGATGCGCCCATCGTTGGGCTGCAGGGTCGGCAGTTCGGGGATCAGGGTGCCGATCTTCAGTTCGGTCTTCGAGACCTTGACCTTGCCGGTCAGGCCGAGCTTGGCGTATTCGTCGGCGGCCTTGCCGTCGTCATGGGTGGGCAGCAGACCGCTGCCGGTGCGGTCGGGGCTGGAGTCGAGCTTGATGCCCAGCATCCCCAGTGCATCCAGGCCGAACCCGACGGTCCCTTCGGTGTAGCCGGACTCGAAGTTGAGCATGAACCCCTGGGCCCATTCGTCGCGCTTGGACTGCTGGCTGCTGGTGCCGTCGCGGAAGTCGCGATTGAAGTACATGTTGCGGGTTTCGAAGGTGGCCGTGCTGTCTTCGAAGAAGGCGGCCTGGCTCATCGGGGCGACACCGGCGAGGGCGACGGCGCTGGCGATGACGGAAGGGCGTACGTACGGGGAACGGGTAGGCGCGAGGGCCTGAGGCTGCGTGGACAGCATCGTCGATGACTCCGTTTATTGTTCTTATCGGTTGCACCTTGCTGGTGCTTTGTTCGGCGCGCGGGGCGACCGTGGTGCGATGCTAGGTAATGAACCTTTCGCTAACCTTTCAGTGTGAAAGGTTTGCCGCGAGGGCTTCACAGGCCCCTCGACGGCGGTACACTCCGCGGCAAAGCCCCACCCGAGCAGGGAGAATCCGATGCGTGTGTTGCTGGTCGAAGACCACCTGCAACTGGCCGAAAGCGTGGCCCAGGCCCTCAAGAGCCATGGCCTGACAGTGGACGTGCTGCACGATGGCGTGGCCGCCGACCTGGCCCTGGCCAGCGAGGACTATGCCGTGGCCGTGCTCGATGTCGGCCTGCCGCGCATGGACGGCTTCGAGGTGCTGGCACGCCTGCGCGGCCGCGGCAAGACCCTGCCGGTGCTGATGCTCACCGCGCGCAGCGACGTCAAGGACCGGGTGCACGGCCTGAACCTGGGGGCCGACGACTACCTGGCCAAGCCCTTCGAACTGACCGAGCTCGAGGCACGGGTAAAAGCCCTGTTGCGCCGCAGCGTGCTGGGCGGCGAACGCCAGCAGCGCTGCGGCCCGCTGGTCTACGACCTGGACACCCGCCGTTTCAGCCTGGGGAATGATGCCTTGACCCTGACCCAGCGCGAGCAGAGCGTGCTCGAGGCGCTGATCGCCCGCCCGGGCCGGGTGATGAGCAAGGAACAACTGGCCGCCCAAGTGTTCGGCCTGGACGAGGAGGCCAGCCCGGATGCCATCGAGATCTACATCCATCGCCTGCGCAAGAAGCTCGATGGTCACCCGGTCGCCATCGTCACCTTCCGCGGGCTTGGCTACCTGCTCGAGCACCGCGATGCGTGACAACGGCAGCCTGCGCGGGCGCCTGCTCGGCAACCTGGCGCTGCTGCTGGTGGTGTTGATGCTGGCCAGTGGCCTGAGCGCCTACTGGAATGGCCGCGAAGCCGCCGATACCGCCTACGACCGTACCTTGCTGGCCTCGGCGCGGACCATCGCCGCCGGCCTGTCCCAGCGCGATGGCACGCTCAGCGCCGATGTGCCTTACGTGGCCCTGGATACCTTCGCCTACGACAGTGCCGGGCGCATCTACTACCAGGTACTGGATATCCACGGCGAGCTCATCTCCGGATATGAAAATCTGCCGCCGCCACCGCCCGGTACCCCGCGCACCGACGACTACCCGGCCCTGGCGCGGTTCTACAACGCCACCTACCTGGGCCAGGATGTGCGGGTGGTCAGCCTGCTCAAGGCGGTCAGCGAGCCGAACATGAACGGCATGGCCGAGATCCGTGTGGCCGAGACCGAAGAGGCGCGGGTGCGCATGGCCCGGGGGTTGATGGCCGATACCCTGCTGCGCCTGGGCATGCTGGCCCTCGGCGCGTTGGTGATGGTGTGGTTCGCGGTCAGCGCCGCGTTGCGCCCGCTGGAACGCCTGCGCACAGCGGTGGAGGAGCGTCAACCCGACGACCTGCGGGCTCTGCCGGTGGTGCAGGTGCAGCGGGAACTGGGCCCGTTGGTGCGCGCCCTGAACCATTTCACCGAACGCCTCAGGTGCCAGTTCGAACGCCAGGCGCAGTTCATCGCCGAGGCGGCCCATGAGCTGCGCACGCCATTGGCGGCGCTCAAGGCACGGGTCGAGCTGGGGATGCGCTCCCAGGAGCCGGAGCAGTGGCGTCAGACCCTGGAGACTGCAGCCCAGGGGACCGACCGCCTGACCCACCTGGCTAACCAGTTGCTCTCCCTGGCACGGGTGGAAAACGGCGCTCGGGCCATTGCCGAAGGCGGCGCCCAGCGCCTGGACCTGAGTCAGCTGGCTCGTGAGCTGGGCATGGCCATGGCACCGCTGGCCCATGCTCGGGGTGTTGCCCTGGCCCTGGAGGCCGAAGCGCCGGTGTGGCTCAAGGGCGAACCGACCTTGCTCAACGAGTTGCTCAGTAACCTCGTGGACAACGCCCTGGCCCATACGCCGAAGGGCGGCAACGTGATCTTGCGGGTGCTGGCGCCGGCCGTACTCGAAGTGGAGGACGACGGGCCGGGCATTCCCCTGGAGGAGCGTGAACGGGTATTCGAGCGCTTCTACCGACGCAGTGCCCAGGGCACCGGTCTGGGGCTGGCGATCGTCGGCGAGATCTGCCGTGCGCACCTGGCACAGATCAGCCTGCATGACGGCGAGAACGGTGGGCTGCGGGTGCGGGTGAGTTTTATCGCCGATTGACGCGGCCTGTGCCGGTGCTTCCACCTCAACCTGTCCTGCGCTGGTTTTTCTGTAGGAGCGGGCTTGTCCCGCGATCAAGGGCGAAGCCCTTGCCAGGCGGCAGCGTTGGCAGGTCCGGCCTAATCGCGGGGCAAGCCCGCTCCTACAGAGGAGAGTGCCAGAGCCTGCTAGCGCAACATGTTCCGCGCATCGAGCAGGTCGGCGACATCCAGTTCCATGCCGTGGGGCAGGCCCAGGTGTTGGTAGGCAGGCAGGGCAGCCAATGGCCGGCTGCGATTACGATGGCTGAGCAGGCGCGCGATCTGCACGATATCGATGTAGTCGATCTTGTCGGTGCGCCGGTCCAGATCCTGCACCTGGCTGGGCAGCTTGACCAGTTGCTCGGGGAATTCCCAGGCGCCGAGGATCTTGTCGCCCAGCACCGGGTGAATCTGCTCGATCACATAGTGCAGGCACACCGGGTCCGAAAGCAGCTCGTTATGTTCCTCGGCGTAGATCAACACCGGCAGCGCACCGATCTGGTGGACCAACCCGCCCAAGGTCGCCTGGTCCGGCTTGAGCTGGGTGTAGCGACGGCACAGCTCATAGCTGATGCCGGCAACATCCAGGCTGTTGGCCCATATATCGCGCAATTTATGCTCTACCGACGGTGAGCGGGCGTGGAAGATCTGCTCGATCACCAGGCCGATCGCCAGGTTGCAGCTGTAGTTGATGCCCAGGCGGGTGATGGCGGTGTGCAAGTCGGTGACTTCCACCGAGGCTCGCAGCAACGGGCTGTTGACCACTTTGATCAGGCGCGCCGAAAGGGCGGCATCGCGGCCGATCACCCGGCTCAGGGCGGCGACGCTGATCTCGCTGTCCTCGGCGGCCTCGCGGATGCTCAAGGCAACTTCCGGAAGGGTCGGCAGGACCAGGTCGTCCTTTTCGATGGCTGCGAGCAATTGTGCTTGAACCATCTCGGCCAGCTTGTTCATGTAGCTTCTCTAACGCAGTGGTGCAGCCCCGCCCAAGTGACGGGGCAGGCTGGTCAGCGCAGGATTTCCCGGTCGCGGTCCAGTTCGTAGGGCAGGCTGAGCAGTTCCAGCCGTGGGCCTTCGAGGCTGCCCAGGTGCAGGTTGTCGTCTTCCACCGCCTCGGCGCTGAGCACCGCCAGCAGCTCACAGCCCTGGCCGGTACTGGCAGCGATCACCACTTCCCCCACCGAAGAGCCATGGGTGGGCGAGAAGATCTCGGCACCCGGTGCGGGCACGCTGTCCTGGGCCAGCGCCAGGCGGTACTGACGACGCTTGAGCTTGCCCAGGTACTGCATGCGCGCGACGATTTCCTGGCCGGTGTAGCAACCTTTCTTGAAGCTCACGCCGTCGACGGCCTGCAGGTTGATCATCTGCGGGATGAACAGCTCGCGGGTCGGGCCCATGACCTGGCCGATGCCTGCGCGGACCTGGCCGAGCAGCCAGTCGTTGAGGGGCGCTTCGGCCAGGTGCGTGGCGAGCACCTGGCGCACGGTGGAGGCTTGCGCGGCGGGGGCCCAGAGTTCCACGCGGCCGCTGCTGACGGCGATCGCGATCAGGCCGTCATGGCGTACTGTGGCCCCGGCCTCGGCAGGTATGGCCAGGCCCAATGCCTGGAGCGCGGCATCGCCCCGTTCCAGGCCGAAACGCGCCCAGGCAGCGCTTTCGTCGGCCAGGGTGGCCTTGGAGAACACGGCATACTTCTTGAGGTCGGCCAACTGCGTGTCGAGCAGTTCGCTGGCCATGGCCAGCAGATAGCCGTTTCCTTCCGGAAGGATGCGGAAGCTCGACTGCATGCGGCCCTTGACCATGCAGCGTGCACCGAGGCTGGCATGTTCCTGGCTTAGGTAGTTGATGTTGCAGGTCAGCTGGCCTTGCAGGAACTTGCCGGCGTCGGAGCCGCGGACGGCGAGGATGCCCTCGTGGGACAGGGGACAGAAGAAAGCGGAATCGGCCATGGGTCATCGCGGTTGCTTGAGACTGGCGGCCATCATAGAACGCTGGTAACAAAATAGGTAGGTGACTAGACCAACGCCTTGTGCCGCCGCGAGTGCCCCGCTGTATACTGGCCGCCCATTCGAGGAGGGCCCCATGGTCGAACAAACTGAACTCAACCGGCTTTTCTGGCACAGCCGCCGTGGCATGCTGGAACTGGACGTGCTGCTGGTGCCATTCACCCAGGAGGTCTACCCCACCCTGAGCGAAGCGGACCGCGAGCTGTACCGTCGCCTGCTGACCTGCGAAGACCAGGACATGTTCGGCTGGTTCATGGAGCGCACCGAGTCCGACGACCCCGAGCTGCAACGCATGGTTCGCATCATCCTGGACCGTGTCCAGCCCAAGTGAGCATTTCGAATGCCGTTGGCGAGGCTCACGCCTGCTGCTGATGGCCTACCTGGCCTGCCAGGTGCTGGCGTGCTCGGCCCTGACCTCGAGCGCGCTGCCCTGGTGGCTCGGCCTTTCCGTCGCCGTTGCCTGCCTTGCCCATGCCTGTTGGGTGATTCCCCGCCATATCCTGTTGACCCACCCCGAGGCCATTACCGGTTTGCGCCGTGACCCGGCGGGCTGGCGCTTGTTCAGCCGTGCCCATGGGTGGCAGCCGGTGCGGCTGAATCGTGATAGCGTGGCGTTGCCCGGTTTGGTGGTGTTGCGTTTCGCAAGGCCGGGGCGCTGGCTTGGCCAGAGCCAGTGCGTGCCCCGCGATGCCCTGGATGCCGACCAGCATCGGCGCTTGCGGGTGCGGCTGAAGTTCAGTCGCAGGCGGTGGGATGCGGTCTCGAACCAATAGTCCAAGAGCGTGTCGCCCGTTTCGCAGGTTTACCCGCGAAAAAGGCGACTTCGATATCAGGCCGGGCTGAGGATAGTGTCTCTGGCCTCAGGCAGCATCCCCGGGTAATCCAAGGTGTAATGCAGCCCTCGGCTTTCCTTGCGCTGCATTGCCGAACGGATCATCAGCTCCGCCACCTGGGCCAGGTTACGCAGCTCGATCAGGTCGCGGCTGACCTTGTAGTTGCTGTAGAACTCGTCGATCTCGTCCAGCAGCAGACGTACGCGGTGTTCGGCGCGTTGCAGGCGTTTGCTGGTACGCACGATACCCACGTAGTCCCACATGAAGCGCCGCAGTTCGTCCCAGTTGTGCGCGATGATCACGTCCTCGTCCGAGTCGGTGACCTGGCTGGCATCCCAGCAGGGCAGGGCGGTGGGCATGCCCACTTGGGCAAGGTGCGCCTCGATGTCGGCAGCGGCTGCACGGCCGTAGACGAAGCACTCCAGCAGCGAATTGCTGGCCATGCGGTTGGCACCGTGCAGGCCGGTGAAGCTGGTTTCGCCGATGGCATACAGGCCTGGCACGTCGGTGTGCCCGCGGTCGTCGACCATGACCCCGCCACAGGTGTAGTGAGCCGCCGGCACCACCGGGATCGGCTGGCGGGTGATGTCGATGCCGAACGCCAGGCAGCGCTCGTAGACGGTGGGGAAATGGCTCTTGATGAAGTCGGCCGGCTTGTGGCTGATGTCCAGGTACACGCAGTCCACGCCCAGGCGCTTCATCTCATGGTCGATGGCCCGGGCCACGATATCGCGCGGTGCCAGCTCTTCGCGCGGGTCGAAGCGTGGCATGAAGCGCTCGCCGTTGGGCAGACGCAGTAAGGCGCCTTCGCCGCGCAAGGCCTCGGTGATCAGGAAGCTCTTGGCCTGGGGGTGATACAGGCAGGTGGGGTGGAACTGGTTGAACTCCAGGTTGGCCACTCGGCACCCGGCGCGCCAGGCCATGGCGATGCCATCGCCGCAGGCACCGTCGGGGTTGCTGGTATAGAGATAGACCTTGGCCGCGCCGCCGGTGGCCAGCACGGTGAAACGTGCACCGAAGGTATCGACTTCGCCGGTGTTGCGGTCCAGCACGTAGGCGCCCAGGCAGCGGTCGCCCGGCAGGCCCAGGCGACGCTCGGTGATCAGGTCGACCGCCACCCGCTGCTCCAGCAGCTCGATGTTCGGCCGTTGCCGGGCCTGGGCCAGCAACGCGGTGAAGATGGCCGCGCCGGTGGCATCGGCAGCATGGATGATGCGCCGGTGGCTGTGCCCGCCCTCGCGGGTGAGGTGGAATTCGAAGCCGCCGTCATCGACGCTGTAATGCTCGTCACGGGTAAATGGCACGCCTTGCTCGATCAGCCATTCGATGGCTTCGCGGCTATGCTCGACGGTGAAACGCACGGCATCCTCATGACACAGGCCGCCGCCGGCATTGAGCGTGTCCTCGACATGGGACTGTACGGTATCGGTGTCATCCAGCACTGCGGCGACGCCGCCCTGGGCCCAAAAAGTCGAACCGTTGGCCAGGTCGCCCTTGCTCAGCACGGCGATGCGCAGGTGGCTGGGGAGGTTCAGTGCCAGGCTCAGGCCAGCGGCACCGCTGCCGATCACCAGGACATCATGTTGGAATTGTTGGCTCATGTCTTGACACTAGTAATCTTGAGAGGGGGAGCGGCACAATAGTCAGGCACAGATGGCATTGTGAAACTATCGTTGATCCTGTCCGGCTGCCTTTATAGCAGCCACAGGTGCCTGATTTCCAATGGCATCTGCGCCGTCGAGGCGATCTTTGTGGGAACTTTCCGATACCGGTGGAAATCCTAAGAAGGCTGCCCGTACGCCACTGAATGCCGCGGCGACGCATGGCGGCAGCTCTATCCGGGCTGACACGTGCGTATTCGAGACCTGATTATCGACGCAGCCGGCCATGTCCGCGCTGCGTCTTTCGTGCGAGCCGACCAAGGGCCGCAGGAAACTTGCTTGGAGGGGAGAACTTTTGCGCAAACGCCGAGTCTATGGTTGCAAGCCTGAACGATGGCTGTTGCAACGCTCCTTCGAGACCACTGAGGAGTGTTCATGCTAACCCAGGAAGAGGATCAGCAGCTGGTCGAGCGCGTGCAGCGCGGCGACAGGCGAGCGTTCGATCTGTTGGTGCTGAAGTATCAGCACAAGATTCTCGGGTTGATCGTGCGGTTCGTACACGACACCCACGAGGCCCAGGATGTCGCGCAGGAGGCTTTTATCAAGGCCTACCGGGCGCTGGGAAATTTTCGCGGTGACAGTGCGTTCTATACCTGGCTGTACCGCATCGCCATCAATACGGCGAAGAACTATCTGGTATCCCGTGGAAGACGGCCGCCAGACAGCGATGTGAGCTCCGAGGATGCGGAGTTTTACGACGGCGATCATGGTCTCAAGGATCTCGAGTCCCCAGAGCGCGCGTTGTTGCGGGATGAAATCGAAGGCACTGTCCATCGCACCATCCAGCAGCTGCCCGAGGACCTGCGCACGGCATTGACCCTACGTGAGTTCGACGGACTGAGTTACGAAGACATTGCCAGTGTCATGCAATGTCCGGTGGGTACCGTGCGCTCTCGAATCTTCCGCGCTCGGGAGGCCATAGACAAAGCCCTGCAACCGTTGTTGCAGGAAACCTGAGACAGCGGCGACAGCCAAGAGAGGAACCGCCATGAGTCGTGAAGCTTTGCAGGAATCGCTGTCCGCGGTGATGGATAACGAAGCGGACGAACTGGAACTGCGTCGGGTGTTGAACGCCGTCGACGATCCTGAAACCCGTGCCACCTGGTCGCGCTACCAGGTTGCCCGTGCAGCCATGCACAACGAGCTGGTGCTGCCGAAGCTCGATATCGCCTCGGCGGTGTCCGCCGCGCTGGCCGACGAAGCCGTGCCTGCCAAGGTCAAGCAAGGCCCATGGCGCAGCATCGGCCGCCTGGCTGTCGCAGCCTCGGTGACCGTTGCCGTGCTGGCTGGTGTGCGCCTGTACAACCAGGACGAGATCACCGGTGCCGAGCTCGCTTCCCAGCAGCCAGCCCAACAAGGCCTGAGCGTGCCACAAAGCAAAGGCCCAGCTGTTTTGGCAGGCTATAGTGAAAGCAGTGAGCAACCGACCGGGCCGATGGCCAACGGCGTGCTGCAGAACCAGGCCGGCTGGGATCAGCGTCTGCCAGGCTACCTGCGCCAGCATGCCCAGGAATCCGCGCTCAAGGGCACCGAAACCGCTCTGCCCTACGCACGCGCCGCCAGCCTGGAAAACCGTTAAGTAAGGAGGATCATGCGCGCGCTACTTCTCCTGTCGCTGCTGCTCGGCAGCTGCATGACGGTGCCGGCATTGGCGGCCAACTCCTCGCCCGAGGCGAGCGAATGGTTGAACAAGCTGGCACGGGCCGAGCAAGAGCAGAGTTACCAGGGTTCCTTCGTCTACGAGCGTAATGGCAGCTTCTCCTCCCACGATATCTGGCACCGCGTCCAGGACGGCAAGGTCAGCGAGCGTCTGTTGCAGCTCGATGGCGCGGCCCAGGAAATCGTGCGCATCGACGGCAAGGTGCAATGCGTCAGTGGGGCCCTGGCCAGCGGTGTCGGCACGCCGCCGGACTCCGCACCGCGTGTACTCGATCCCCTGAAATTGATGAGCTGGTACGACTTGAGCGTGGCAGGCAAGTCGCGGGTCGCCGGTCGCGACGCCGTGATCGTCACGCTCAGCCCACGGGACCAGCACCGCTACGCCTTCGAATTGCACCTGGACCGCCGTACCGGCCTGCCGCTGCGCTCGTTGATGCTCAACGACAAGAGCCAGTTGCTCGAACGTTTCCAGATGACCCGTCTGGACACCGATGACCTGCCCACCGACGATGACCTCAAGGCCAGCGCCGCGTGCAAGCCGGTCGAGCGTGTCGCCTCGGCCAGCACTGAAACCGTCGCCGGCTGGCGTTCGGACTGGCTGCCGCCGGGCTTCGAGCTGATCAACAGTTCGGTGCGCCGCGATCCCAAGCGAGACAGCCTGGTCAGCAGCCTGATGTACGATGATGGCCTGGCACGCTTCTCGGTGTTCCTGGAGCCTGTCAGCGATGATGTCGGCCCTGACACGCGCGCGCAGCTGGGGCCAACGGTGGCGGTTTCGCGCCATCTCAATACGCCCAAGGGCAAGGTCATGGTTACGGTGGTCGGGGAGATTCCCCTGGGGACCGCCGAGCGTGTCGCCTTGTCCATGCGCCCCCAGGATGCCCAGGCGCGCCAATGATGGCGCGCTTTCCTACAACACGTAGGTCATGCGGCTGACATGAAATTAAAGCATTGTCATTTGCAATCCTTCCGTAAATTTTTTATAGGTCAGGCTTCTCGGGGTCTGGCCTTTCTTGCTTGTGCAAGGGCCTCACTTTGTTAACTACGCTCGTTGTGACGGGAGCCGTATGTCGATACCACGCTTGAAATCCTATCTCTCGATGTTCGCCGCCGTGCTGATGCTCGGCCAGGTGCTCACCGCCCAGGCCGAGGAGGCCTTGCCGGACTTCACCACCCTGGTCGAACAAGCTTCGCCGGCGGTGGTGAACATCAGTACCAAGCAGAAGCTGCCGGACCGCCGTGTCGCTGCCGGGCAGATGCCGGACCTCGAAGGCCTGCCGCCGATGTTCCGCGAATTCTTCGAGCGCAACATGCCGCAGATGCCGCGTTCGCCTCGCGGCGATCGCCAGCGTGAAGCGCAGTCGCTCGGCTCGGGCTTCATCATCTCCAGCGACGGCTATGTGCTGACCAACAACCATGTGGTGGCCGACGCCGACGAAATCATCGTTCGCCTGTCGGACCGCAGCGAACTGCAGGCCAAGCTGGTCGGCACCGACCCGCGCACCGACGTGGCCCTGCTCAAGGTCGAGGGCAAGAATCTGCCGACCGTCAAGCTGGGTGACTCCGAGAAGCTCAAGGTCGGTGAGTGGGTGCTGGCCATCGGCTCGCCGTTCGGCTTCGACCACTCGGTGACCAAGGGTATCGTCAGCGCCAAGGGCCGGACCCTGCCCAACGACACCTACGTGCCGTTCATCCAGACCGACGTGGCGATCAACCCGGGCAACTCCGGTGGCCCGCTGTTCAACATGAAGGGCGAAGTGGTGGGGATCAACTCGCAGATCTTCACCCGCTCCGGCGGCTTCATGGGCCTGTCGTTCGCCATCCCGATCGACGTGGCGCTGGACGTCTCCAACCAATTGAAGAAAGACGGCAAGGTCAGCCGTGGCTGGCTGGGTGTGGTGATCCAGGAGGTCAACAAGGACCTGGCCGAATCCTTCGGCCTGGACAAACCTGCCGGCGCCCTGGTGGCCCAGGTGCTCGAAGACGGCCCGGCGGCCAAGGGCGGCCTGCAGGTGGGTGACGTGATCCTGAGCATGAATGGCCAACCGATCATCATGTCGGCCGACCTGCCGCACCTGGTAGGCAGCCTCAAGGATGGCGACAAGGCGCGCCTGGAGATCATCCGCAACGGCAAGCGCCAGAACCTGGACATCACCATCGGCGCACTGCCGGAGGATGACGCCGACATCGGTACCGGTGGCCAGAGCGGCGCCGAGCGCAGCAGCAACCGCCTGGGTGTCTCCGTGACCGACCTGACCGCTGAGCAGAAGAAATCGCTTGAGCTCAAGGGCGGCGTGGTGATCAAGGAGATCCAGGATGGTCCGGCAGCGCTGATCGGCCTGCGCCCAGGTGACGTCATCAGCCACCTGAACAACCAGGCGATCACCTCGGCCAAGCAGTTCACCGAAATCGCCAAGGACCTGCCGAAGAACCGCTCGGTATCCATGCGCGTGCTGCGCCAAGGCCGCGCCAGCTTCATCACCTTCAAGCTGGCGGAATAGAGCTGAAGGTGGCGTAGGAAAGGGCAGCTTCGGCTGCCCTTTTTCATGAAGAATTTCATGAAATATGCCGCCGGTCACAGCACATCCCGCGATTGGTCGACCCTGTTATCGCGCCCGTATGGCAAGGGCTGCGCCCCTGATCGCGGAGCAAGCCCGCTTCCACAGGGTAGGGTAGGTCGACGCTGCGCCTGCTCCGGTAGGGTAAGCGCCCACTGCCATGGCGCTTGATCAGGAATCTCCCATATCCCCGCGGCTTGAGGTACAATTCCCGGCTATTTTTCGGCGGGCGTCCGGCTCGCAGCCTTTTCGAGTGTTGACCCGTGAGTGATTTGAGTCATATCCGCAATTTCTCCATCATCGCCCACATCGACCATGGCAAGTCGACGCTGGCCGACCGTTTCATCCAGATGTGCGGTGGCCTGACTGCGCGCGAAATGGAAGCCCAGGTCCTCGATTCCATGGACCTCGAGCGCGAGCGCGGTATCACCATCAAGGCCCACAGCGTCACGCTGCACTACAAGGCCCAGGACGGCAAGATCTACCAGCTGAACTTCATCGATACCCCCGGCCATGTCGACTTCACCTATGAGGTCAGCCGTTCCCTGGCGGCCTGCGAGGGCGCACTGCTGGTGGTGGACGCCGGCCAGGGTGTCGAAGCCCAGTCCGTGGCCAACTGCTACACCGCCATCGAGCAGGGCCTGGAGGTCATGCCGGTGCTGAACAAGATGGACCTGCCCCAGGCCGACCCGGACCGCGTCAAGGACGAGATCGAGAAGATCATCGGCATCGACGCCACCGACGCCGTGGCCTGCAGTGCCAAGAGCGGCATGGGCGTGGACGAGGTGCTCGAGCGCCTGGTGCAGACCATCCCTGCCCCCGAGGGCGAGATCGATGCCCCCCTGCAGGCGCTGATCATCGATTCCTGGTTCGACAACTATCTGGGTGTCGTCTCCCTGGTGCGTGTACGCCACGGCCGGGTCAAGAAAGGCGACAAGATCCTGGTCAAGTCCACCGGCAAGGTGCACCTGGTCGACAGCGTCGGTGTCTTCACCCCCAAGCACACCCAGACCGCTGACCTCAAGGCCGGTGAAGTGGGCTTCATCATCGCCAGCATCAAGGACATCCATGGTGCCCCGGTCGGTGACACCCTGACCCTGTCCTCGACCCCCGAGGTCGAAGTGCTGCCCGGCTTCAAGAAGATCCAGCCGCAGGTATACGCCGGCCTGTTCCCGGTCAGCTCCGACGATTTCGAGGACTTCCGCGACGCATTGTCGAAGCTCACCCTGAACGACTCCTCGCTGCAATACCTGCCGGAAAGCTCCGACGCCCTGGGCTTCGGCTTCCGTTGCGGCTTCCTCGGCATGCTGCACATGGAGATCATCCAGGAGCGCCTGGAGCGCGAATACGACCTGGATCTGATCACCACCGCGCCGAGCGTGATCTACGAGCTGGTGCTCAAGACCGGCGAGACCATCTACGTCGACAACCCGTCCAAGCTGCCGGACGTCTCTGCCGTGCAGGAGTTCCGCGAGCCGATCGTCACCGCCACCATCCTCGTGCCCCAGGAGCACCTGGGCAACGTCATCACCCTGTGCATCGAGAAGCGTGGCGTGCAGCGCGACATGCAGTTCCTCGGCAGCCAGGTGCAGGTGCGCTACGACCTGCCAATGAACGAAGTGGTGCTGGACTTCTTCGACAAGCTGAAGTCGACCAGCCGTGGCTACGCGTCGCTGGACTATCATTTCGATCGCTACCAGTCGGCCAACCTGGTCAAGCTGGACGTGTTGATCAACGGCGACAAGGTCGATGCCCTGGCGCTGATCGTTCACCGCGACAACGCCCACTACAAGGGCCGTGCGCTGACTGAAAAGATGAAGGAACTGATCCCTCGGCAGATGTTCGACGTGGCGATCCAGGCAGCCATCGGCGGCCAGATCGTGGCGCGTACCACCGTCAAGGCACTCAGAAAGAACGTACTGGCTAAATGCTATGGCGGTGACGTCAGCCGTAAGAAGAAGCTGCTGGAGAAGCAGAAGGCCGGTAAGAAACGCATGAAACAGGTCGGCAATGTGGAAATCCCACAGGAAGCCTTCCTCGCCGTGCTCAGGTTGGATAGCTAGGTCCTATGTCGCTAAATTTCCCGCTGTTGCTCGTCATCGCCGTTGCCGTCTGCGGCCTGTTGGGTCTGATCGACCTGCTGTTCCTGGCCCCGCGCCGGCGAGCGGCGGTCGCCAACTACCAGGGCAGCGTCAGCCAGCCCGAGATGGCCGTGCTCGAGCGCCTGAACAAGGAGCCGTTGCTGGTCGAGTACGGCAAGTCGTTCTTCCCGGTGCTGTTCATCGTGCTGGTGCTGCGCTCGTTCCTGGTCGAGCCGTTCCAGATCCCTTCGGGGTCGATGAAACCCACCCTGGAAGTGGGCGATTTCATCCTGGTGAACAAGTTCTCCTATGGCATTCGCCTGCCGGTGATCGACAAGAAGGTCATCGAGATCGGTGACCCGCAGCGGGGCGACGTGATGGTGTTCCGCTACCCCAGCGACCCGAACGTCAACTACATCAAGCGCGTGGTCGGCCTGCCGGGCGACCAGGTTCGCTACACCAGCGACAAGCGCCTGTATGTCAATGGCCAGCCGGTAGCCGAGCAACTGGTCGGCGCCGAGCCGGGTACCCTGGGCAGCGCCCAGCTGTACAAGGAGAAGCTGGGCGAGGCCGAGCACCTGATCCGCAAGGAGATGAGCCGTTACCGCATGCCGCCGGACCAGCAATGGACCGTGCCCGCCGGCCATTACTTCATGATGGGCGACAACCGCGACAACTCCAACGACAGCCGTTACTGGGACGATCCGAACATTCCGAAGGAACTGCACGGCATGGTTCCGGATCGGAACATCGTCGGCAAGGCCTTCGCGGTCTGGATGAGCTGGCCGGAGCCTAAGCTCAGCCACTTCCCCAACCTGTCGCGGGTCGGCCTGATCCATTGATACCCAACGGCGCTGTCTGGCAGACAGCGCCGAATGCATTTCTGACATAGGCTGTGTTCTCAGGGATCGAGAGATTCTGCCGCCCACAAGGTGGCGGACCACAGCCAAACAGTCTTTCAGGATGTTGATTTGAACAACGCGTTGAACAACCCACGGGTGGCCCCATGAGTGCTTCCCTTGCTCGCCTGGAGCGCAAGCTCGGCTATACCTTCAAGAACCAGGACCAGATGCTGCTGGCCTTGACCCATCGCAGCTATGCCGGGCGCAATAACGAACGCCTGGAGTTTCTGGGCGATGCCATCCTCAACTTCGTGGTCGGCGAAGCGCTGTTCGAGCGTTTCCCCCAGGCCCGGGAAGGCCAGCTGTCGCGATTGCGCGCACGCCTGGTCAAGGGCGAGACCCTGGCCCGCCTGGCCCGTGGCTTCGACCTGGGCGAGTACCTGCGCCTGGGCTCGGGTGAGCTCAAGAGCGGCGGCTTTCGCCGTGAGTCGATCCTGGCCGATGCCCTGGAGGCATTGATCGGTGCGATCTACCTGGACGCCGATATGGCGGCAGCGCGTGAGCGCATCCTGGCCTGGCTGGCCGGTGAGTTCGACGGCCTGACCCTGGTCGATACCAACAAAGACCCCAAGACCCGCCTGCAGGAGTTCCTGCAGTCGCGTGCCTGCGAACTGCCACGCTACGAAGTGGTGGACATCCAGGGCGAACCGCACTGCCGCACCTTCTTCGTCGAATGCGAGGTGGTGCTGCTGAACAACAAGAGCCGTGGCCAGGGCGTGAGCCGGCGTATCGCCGAGCAGGTCGCCGCCGCCGCCGCATTGATCGCCCTGGGCGTGGAGAATGGCAATGACTGATAGCAACCCGACCCGCTGCGGCTACGTGGCCATCGTCGGCCGCCCCAACGTGGGCAAATCGACCCTGCTCAACCATATCCTCGGCCAGAAGCTGGCAATCACCTCGCGCAAGCCGCAGACCACCCGCCACAACATGCTCGGCATCAAGACCGAGGGTGACGTGCAGGCGATCTACGTCGACACCCCCGGCATGCACAAGGCCAACGACAAGGCCCTGAACCGCTACATGAACCGCAACGCCTCGGCGGCCCTGAAGGACGTCGACGTGGTCATCTTCGTGGTCGACCGTACCCGCTGGACCGATGAGGACCAGCTGGTGCTCGAGCGGGTCCAGTACGTCACCGGTCCGGTGATCCTGGCAGTCAACAAAACCGACCGCATGGAAGAAAAGGCCGAACTGATCCCGCACCTGCAATGGCTGCAGCAGCAACTGCCGAACGCCGAGATCGTGCCGATCTCCGCCCAGCAGGGGCACAACCTCGAGGCCCTCGAGGCGCTGATCGCCAAGCACCTGCCGGAGAACGAGCACTTCTTCCCGGAAGACCAGATCACCGACCGCAGCAGCCGCTTCCTCGCCGCTGAGTTGGTCCGCGAGAAGATCATGCGCCAACTCGGGGCGGAGCTGCCGTACCAGATCACCGTGGAAATCGAAGAGTTCAAGCAGCAGGGCCATGTGCTGCACATCCACGCGCTGATTCTGGTCGAGCGTGACGGGCAGAAGAAAATCATCATTGGCGACAAGGGCGAGCGCATCAAGCGCATCGGTTCCGAGGCGCGCAAGGACATGGAGCTGCTGTTCGACGCCAAGGTCATGCTCAACCTCTGGGTCAAGGTCAAGGGCGGCTGGTCCGACGACGAGCGCGCCTTGCGCTCGCTGGGCTACGGCGACCTGTAACGCCACAGGCCGGCCACGCCCCTTGTAGGAGCGGCCTTGTGCCGCGAAAGGGCCGCAGAACGGCCCTTGAACATGGGGCCGCTTCGCAGCCCTTTCGCGGCACAAGGCCGCTCCTACAGGGGCATGTGCCGAACCGGGGCGAGTGATTTCCATGGAACAACCAGTCGGCCAGCCGGCCTACGTGCTGCATAGCCGTGCCTACAAGGAAACCAGTGCGCTGGTGGACTTCTTCACGCCGCAGGGGCGCGTGCGGGCGGTGCTGCGCCGTGCCCGGGGCAAGGGTGGCAGCCTGGTACGCCCGTTCGTGGAGCTGGAGGTGGAGCTGCGCGGACGCGGCGAGCTGAAGAACGTCGGCCGCCTCGACAGTATCGGCATTGCCGGCTGGTTGCATGGCGATGCCCTGTTCAGCGGGCTCTATCTCAATGAGTTGCTGATGCGCCTGCTGCCGGCCGAGGCCCCGCACCCTGGCTTGTTCGAACACTACACCCTGACGCTCCAGGCCCTGGCCGCTGGCCGCGCGCTGGAACCACTGCTGCGTGCCTTCGAGTGGCGCCTGCTGGACGAACTGGGGTATGCCTTCGCCCTGGACCACGACATCAACGACGACCGGATCGAAAGCACTGGGCTGTACCGCTTGCAGGTGGATGCGGGCCTGGAGCGGGTGTACCTGGCGCAGCCTGGGTTGTTCACCGGAGCCGAGTTGCTGGCACTGGGCCAGGCCGACTGGGCGGCGCCTGGCGCCTTGCTGGCGGCCAAGCGCCTCATGCGCCAGGCCCTGGCGGTGCATCTGGGCCCCAAGCCCCTGGTGAGTCGGGAACTGTTTCGCAAGCGCTGAGCACATCGTATGCTGTGGGGCTCACACTTCAGGAGAGCCCTTTCGTGACTCATAGCAACCGCATGCTTCTCGGCGTCAACATCGACCACGTGGCGACCCTGCGCCAAGCCCGGGGCACCCGTTACCCGGACCCGGTCAAGGCCGCGCTGGATGCCGAGGAGGCGGGGGCCGATGGCATCACCGTGCATCTGCGTGAAGACCGCCGGCACATCCAGGAGCGCGATGTGCTGTTGCTCAAGGACGTGCTGCAGACGCGCATGAACTTCGAAATGGGCGTCACCGAAGAGATGATGGCCTTCGCCGAGAAAATCCGCCCGGCGCACATTTGCCTGGTGCCGGAAACCCGCCAGGAGCTCACCACCGAAGGCGGCCTGGATGTCGCCGGCCAGGAGGCGCGGATCAAGGCTGCCGTAGAGCGTCTGGCGCGTACGGGGGCCGAGGTTTCCCTGTTCATCGACCCGGACGAGCGCCAGATCGAGGCCTCGCGTCGCGTCGGCGCACCTGCGGTCGAACTGCACACCGGCCGTTACGCTGATGCCCAGACGCCGACCGAAGTGGCCGACGAGCTGCAGCGTATCGTCGATGGCGTGGCCTTTGGCGTGGGACAGGGGCTGATCGTCAATGCCGGCCACGGCCTTCACTACCACAACGTCGAGGCGGTGGCGGCGATCAAGGGCATCAACGAACTGAACATCGGCCATGCGCTGGTGGCCCATGCCCTGTTCGTCGGCTTCAAGGCGGCGGTGGCGGAGATGAAGGCGTTGATCGTAGCGGCTTCCCGCTGATTTTTCGCACGGCCTGATCGCGGGCTTGCCCAGCGATCAGGCCAGACGGCAAACATCATTCTGCCCGAAACACCAAGGCGAACCGCGTCGGCCCCTGGCTCTGGCTGCTGACCTCGACCCGCCCTCCATGCAACTGCATGATCGACTTCACGATCGCCAGCCCCAGGCCTGTTCCGCCCTCCTGCCGGGAGCGCCCACTCCCTGCCCGATAGAAACGTTCGAACAGGTGCGGCAGGTGTGCCTGGGCAATGCCCGGCCCCTGGTTTTCCACCGCCAGCCTGATTTCGTCGCCTCGACGCTCGATCGCTACCTCCACCACTTGGTTCTCCGGGCTGTGTCGGATGGCATTGCTCAGCAGGTTGGACAGTGCCCGCTGGAACATCAGCCGGTCCCCAAGTGCCGTGCCCCAGCCTCGCAAGCGCAGTTCGACCCCCTTGAGCTCGGCACTGTAGGCGAACAGTTCGACGACTCGCCCGGCTTCCTCGGCCAGTGCCAGCGGCACCTGGGAGAGCTGAGCCTGCGGCTGGCTGGCCTGGGCGAGGAAGAGCATGTCGTTGATGATGCGGTTGAGCCGGGTCAGTTCTTCGACGCTTTCCTCCAGGGCCTCCCGGTAACGAGGGGCGTCGCGCTCGCGGGCCAGGGTGACCTGGGCCTTGCCCATCAGGTTGCTGATAGGTGTGCGCAATTCGTGGGCCAGGTCATCGGAAAACTGGGACAGCTGGCTGACGCCCTGGTCCAGGCGGTCGAGCATGACATTGATGGCCCTGGCCAGCTCGGCCAGTTCATGGGGCAGGTCGCTGTCGGGCAGACGATGCTCCAGCTCCTGGGCCGACACCCGGCCGGCGACGCGGCGGAAGTGGCGCAACGGGCGCAGGCCGCGTTGAACCAGCTTCCAGGCACTGAAGCCGATCAGCAGCAGCAGCAGCGGCAAGGCGAGCAGGGTCGAGTGCAGGTAGGCCTGGAGCAGGGCGCTGTCGTCGGCGCGGTTGAGCGACATCATCACCCGCACGGGCGTGTCGTCGCGCAGGCGCATCAGTCGGGTGGCCGTGAGGAACTGGTTGCCGGCGCTGTCGGCCCAGGCATGGAAGGTCAGTCGTGATTCGACTGGCAGCTGGCTCGCCTGGGCCGCCAAGGCTGGGCCCAGGCTCAACAGCAAAGGGTGGCGACCGTTCAGGGCCAGCACGCTCAGGCTCAGGTTGTCATGGCCCATGACCAGGTCGAGCAAGGGATGGGCACGCCGGCCCAGGTCTTCGTTGCGCAGGTCCACGCGCAGGTTGTGCTCGACCTGCAGCATCTTGCGCGTCAGGTCCTTGCGTGCTCGGCTGTCCAGTTCATGGTCCAGGGCGAATACGGCCAGGCAAGCCAGTAGCAACACCAGCGCGGCGCCCATGAGGGTCACCGACAGGCCCAGGCGCAGGGACAGGCTTGCCTGCTTCACGGACGAGCCTCGAGCACATAGCCGACACCGCGCAGGGTGTGGATCAGCTTGTCTTCGAACGGGTCGTCGATCTTCGCCCGCAGGCGCCGGATCGACACTTCCACGACATTGGTGTCGCAGTCGAAGTTCATGTCCCAGACCAGCGAGATGATCTGTGTGCGCGACAGGACTTCGCCGCTCTGGCGCATCAACAGGTGCAACAGGGCGAACTCCTTGGCGGTGAGGTCGATACGCCGGCCGGCACGGAAGGCGCGGTGGCGGCCGGGGTCCAGCTCCAGGTCGGCAACGCGCAGTGTGCTCGGTTGCAGGTGTTGGTCGTTGCGCCGCAACAGGGTGCGGATACGTGCCAGCAGTTCGGGAAACTCGAACGGCTTGAGCAAGTAGTCGTCGGCGCCCAGGTCCAGCCCCCGGACCCGATCGGCCAGGCGACCGTGAGCCGTGAGCATCATGATGCGCGTGGACGACTCGGCCCGCAGGCGTTGCAGCACGCTCCAGCCGTCGAGTTCCGGCAGGTTGACGTCGAGGATCACCAGGTCGTAGGGCTGCTGCCGGGCCAGGTGCAGGCCATCGATCCCGGTGTGGGCACAGTCGACCACGTAGCCGTTCTCGCGCAGGCCTTGTTGCAGGTAATCGGCGGTACGCAACTCGTCTTCGATGATCAGTAGGCGCATGGGCAGGGCTCGTGTGGTGAAAGGCGGCGATTCTCGACCCTGTAGCAGGATCAGGGTCAAGGGCAGGGATGTTACGGCATGCGAATGGCGAGGGGCCGCGGATAACGGATTTGTAATGCAGCGGTCATCCTGGCGATAGGCCGGTGCCTTTCGAGGGCCGTGCGAGGGGGCAAGCCTTGCAGCACTGTAATGTCCGCCTCACCTTGGCGTTAGCTGTGCCTCGCTAGGATGGCTCCATGAATGGCTATCACACGAGGCAAACACGATGAACCTGACCAAGTATCTGTTGCTCGCCGTACTCACCCTGGGCAGCACTGTGGCGCTGGCCGAAGGCGGTGCTGAGCGTTCCCGCCAGTTCTGGGAAGCGTTCCGGCAAGACCAGCAGCGTGTCCATGGCGACAAGGAGCGAGCGGTGGTCGCGCGGGAGCGCAAGGCGCAGGAGAAGACCCGCGAGCTGGCCAAGGATTGACGGTGTCGTCGCCTTCGCAGGTGCTCCGCTGTCGAAGGTGTGTTTGGCGTTCCGAGAGCCGCTGCTATGAACGCGCAATGGCTGACGGGACGCCCTTTTTATTTGCGTGCCAGCAAGGTAGCGCGGCGCGGCGCCGGTAGGCCTTCGACCGTGCGGCTATGGTCGTTCGGGTCGAGGAAGTGCTCCAGCGACTGGTAGCGCATCCAGTCGGTACTGCGCTGCTCCTGCACGCTGGTGACGCTGACATCCACGCAGCGCACATCGCTGAACCCGGCCCGGCGCAGCCAGCGCTCCAGCGCCGGCACCGACGGCAGGAACCAGACATTGCGCATCTGCGCGTAACGGTCCTCGGGCACCAGCACCTGGTGTTCGTCACCCTCGATCACCAAGGTCTCCAGTACCAGCTCGCCGCCCTTGACCAGGCAGTCCTTGAGCGCCAGCAGGTGCTCGATGGGCGAGCGTCGGTGATAGAACACCCCCATGGAAAAGACGGTGTCGAAGCCTTCCAGGTTCGCCGGCAGCTCTTCCAGGGCGAACGGCAAGTGCCAGGCGGGCAGGTCGGGCAGGTATTTCTGCACCGCCTGGAACTGGCAGAAGAACAGCCAGTTCGGGTCGACGCCGATCACCATGTCGGCACCGGCACCGAGCATGCGCCACTGGTAGTAGCCGTTGCCGCAGCCGACATCGAGCACGCGCTTGCCCTTGAGGTCCAGGTGCGGGCTGACCCGCGACCACTTCCAGTCCGAGCGCCATTCGGTGTCCACGTGCACGCCGAACAGGTCGAACGGCCCCTTGCGCCACGGCGACAGGCCCATCAGAGCGTCATGCATGCGGGTACGGGTGGCCTGGTCGCAGGCGCAGTCCAGGCGCAGGCCGTTGGCCAGGTCGATCTCGCTCGGCGTCAACTGCGGCAGGGCCTCCAGGGCGCCGCGCCAGCGGTCGAGGTCACCGTGGCCTTTTTCCAGCTTGGCCTGCAGTTGTGCCTGCAGGCCTTGGGACCAAGCGGCAAGCGGGGTTCCCGCCAGGCGGCGGACGAGGGGAGAGAGATCGATCATGGCAGGGCAATCAGTGAAGCGAAGTTGAGGCATTGGAACCAGGGGACGACCTTGGAGAACCCCGCGTCGCGCAGGCGCTGCGTGTGGGTTTGCAGGGTGTCGGGTTTCATCACGTTCTCGATGGCGCTGCGCTTCTGGGCGATTTCCAGTTCGCTGTAGCCATTGGCCCGCTTGAAGTCCAGGTGCAGTTCGTTGAGCAGCGTCTGCTCCTGGTCGTCCTCGAAGCGCAGCTTCTCGGAAAGGATCAGCGCGCCGCCGGGCAGCAGGGCCTGGCGGATACGGCCGAGCAGTTGCAGGCGTCGCTCGGGCGCGATGAATTGCAGGGTGAAGTTCATCGCCACCACCGAGGCCGGTTCCAGGGGCAGGGTGAGGATATCCGCCTCGAGCACCTGCACCGGCAGCAGTTCCTGGAACATCGAGTCCTGTGCAGTCAGGTACTGGCGGCAGCGTTCGACCATGGCCGCGGAGTTGTCCACCGCGATGACCCGGCAGCCATCGTTGCGCACATGGCGGCGCAGCGATTGGGTCACTGCCCCCAGCGAAGCGCCCAGGTCGTACAGAGCGGTGTTCGGCTGGGCGAAGCGGGCGGCGAGCACGCCGAGGTTTTCGACGATGGTCGGGTAACCGGGCACCGAGCGCTTGATCATGTCCGGGAACACGCGCACCACATCCTCGTTGAAGACGAAGTCTGGCACCTGCTCCAGGGGCTGGGCGAAAAGGCGGTCGGGTTCTTTGCTCACGGTGGGTCCGGCTGGCTGGCGATATGAAGGGCGGGCATTTTAGCCAAACCGTGACGCGGATGCATGACCGACTGATCGGAAACAGCCGTTATTGCACCTGGATCGCGCAGTCGAAGGTTTGCACCGGCCGTACTTCCGGCGCCCAGGGCTGCTGGTAGACCAGGATCAGGTGCCCCTCGCCGCTGGCCTTGGCCTGGAAGCGCCAGGTGGATGTCCCGGCACTGCCGACGATACCGGCCTCCTCAGGGGTGTTGTAGACCTCCGGCCCCATGCCTTGCAGGACCTCCGGTGCAGGGTTCTGCACCAGCCAGCGGTACCCGGTGCTGGGGTTGCTGGGTAGGGTCAGGGTCAGGTTCTGGCCGACCTGAAGGTGTTGGGGACATTCGCTCTCGGCGTCCAGTTCGACGGTGTGCGTAGGGTGCTGGGCGCAGGCGGTGAGCAGGGCGAGGCCCAGGGGGGCGAGCAGACGAAAGGTGGTCATGGTGGCTCCGTAGGCTGGCGATGGCCTGAGGATAACCGAACCGGGTGGCGTTTTGTGTTGCCTGGCCGGCCCGCTCGCGGGACAAGCCCCACACATATGGCCAGCGCTGAGGCTGGCCCAATCGCCGGCAAGCCGGCTCCCACAGGTATAGCGGTGTCTCTGAAAGCAGCGCAGGACAGGTGGGAGCCGGCTTGCCGGCGATGGGCGTTTTACAGCATCAGAACAATACCTTCGCCACGTCGGCGAAGCGCTTGGCGAAATGCACCGTCAACCCTTCGCGCAGGTAGTCGGGCAGTTCTTCGAAGTCACCGCGGTTGGCTTCCGGCAGGATCAGCTCGAAGATCTTCTGCCGGCGTGCCGCGATCACCTTCTCGCGCACGCCACCGATCGGCAGTACCTGCCCGGTCAGCGTCAGCTCGCCGGTCATGGCCACGCCTTTCTTCGGCGCCTGGTCGCGGGCCAGGGACAGCAGGGCGCTGGCCATGGTGATGCCGGCGCTGGGGCCATCCTTGGGCGTGGCGCCCTCGGGTACGTGCAGGTGGATGAAGGCTTCGTTGAAGAAGCTCGGGTCGCCCCCGTACTGCTTGAGGTTGGAGCTGACGTAGCTGTAGGCGATTTCGGCGGATTCCTTCATCACATCGCCCAGCTTGCCGGTGAGCTTGAAGCCACGGTTGAGGGTATGGATACGGGTGGCCTCGATCGGCAAGGTGGCCCCGCCCATGCTGGTCCAGGCCAGGCCTGTGATCACGCCCTTGCCGGCCAGCACCTGCTCGCTGCGGAACACCGGTATGCCCAGGGCCGGCTCCAGGTCCTTGGTGCCGATCTTGAGCTTGGCGTCGGGGTTCTCCAGAAGCTTGACCACCGCTTTGCGCACCAGCTTGCCCAGCTGTTTTTCCAGCTGGCGGACACCGGCCTCGCGGGCGTAGCCCTCGATGACCGTGCGCAGGGCGCTGTCGCTGATGCTCAGGCTGCTCTTGGCCACGCCGGCCTTGTCCAGTTGCTTGGGCCACAGGTGACGTTTGGCGATCGCCAGTTTCTCCTCGGTGATGTAGCCGGAGAGGCGGATCACTTCCATGCGGTCGAGCAGGGGGCCGGGGATCGAATCCAGGGTGTTGGCGGTGCACACGAACAGGACCTTGGACAGATCCAGGCGCAGGTCCAGGTAGTGGTCGAGGAAGTCGACGTTCTGCTCGGGGTCGAGGGTCTCGAGCAAGGCAGAGGCCGGGTCGCCCTGGTAGCTTTGGCCCATCTTGTCGATCTCGTCGAGCATGATCACCGGGTTCATCACCTCGACGTCCTTCAGCGCTTGCACCAGCTTGCCTGGCTGGGCACCGATGTAGGTGCGCCGGTGTCCCTTGATCTCTGCCTCGTCGCGCATGCCGCCGACGCTGAAGCGGTAGAACGGCCGGCCGAGGCTCTCGGCGATGGACTTGCCGATACTGGTCTTGCCCACCCCGGGCGGGCCCACCAGTAGCACGATGGAACCGCTGATCTCACCCTTCCAGGCTCCGACGGCGAGGAATTCGAGGATACGCTCCTTGATGTCGTCGAGGCCGGCATGATGCTGGTCGAGGACCTTGCGCGCGTGCTTGAGGTCGAGCTTGTCCTGGCCGTACACGCCCCAGGGCAGGGCGGTGGCCCAGTCCAGGTAGTTGCGGGTGACGGCGTATTCGGGCGAGCCGGTCTCGAGGATCGCCAGCTTGCCCATCTCTTCGTCGATCCGTTTTTTCGCCTGCTCCGGCAGGGTCTTGCCTTCCAGGCGTTGCTGGAACTGCTCGAGGTCGGCGCTGCGGTCGTCCTTGGTCAGGCCCAGCTCCTGCTGGATGACCTTGAGCTGTTCCTTGAGGAAGAACTCGCGCTGGTGCTCGCCGATCTGTCGGTTGACCTCGGCGGAGATCTCGTTCTGCAGGCGTGCGACCTCGACCTCCTTGCGCAGCATCGGCAGGACTTTCTCCATGCGCTTGAGCATCGGCACGCAGTCGAGCACTTCCTGCAACTGCGAACCGGTGGCGGAGGTCAGCGCCGCGGCGAAGTCAGTCAAGGGCGACGGGTCGTTGGGGCTGAAGCGGTTGAGGTAGTTCTTCAGCTCTTCGCTGTACAGCGGGTTGAGCGGCAGCAGCTCCTTGATCGCGTTGATCAGGGCCATGCCGTAGGCCTTCACTTCGTCGGTGGGCTCGGCCGGTTGGCGCGGATAGTCCACCTCCACCAGGTAGGGCGGGCGATGGTGCTTGAGCCAGGTGCGGATGCGCACCCGGGTCAGGCCCTGGGCGACGAACTGCAGCTTGCCGTTCTCGCGGCTGGCATGGTGGACCTTGACCAGGGTGCCGTACTGCGGCAGGGCCGAGGTGTCGAAATGGCGGTGGTCTTCGGCGGGCTCGTCCATGAAGAACAGCGCCAGGGCATGGTGTGGCGTCTTGGCCACCAGGTCGAGGGTTTCCGCCCAGGGTTCTTCGTTGACGATCACCGGCAGGACCTGGGCCGGGAAGAACGGGCGGTTGTGAATCGGGATCACGTAGACCTTGTCCGGCAGTTGCTGGCCGGGCAGGGCGAGGTGGTGGCCAGGTGTGGCCTTGGCTTCGAGGTGTTCGACTGTTTCGTGTTCGTCTGGGTGGTCCGGAAGATCCTGCTGGTCGCTCATGGGGCACCTGCGTGAATGACTATGGTGCTTAGATGGGGCGGTGGTTGGCAGGTTTCAATGGTAGACGAGAGGGAGGGTTTCATCCGTGCGTGACCTGCACGAGCCTCATCGCCGGCAAGCTGGCTCCCACAGGTATGGCGGTGTTTCTGAAAACAGCGCAGGACAGGTGGGAGCCGGCTTGCCGGCGATGAGGCGGTTCAGGCCAATGAGCCCCGCAGGCGGGGCTCGGGAACGTTACTCGGCCAACTTGTAGGCAATGATGTAGTCACCCATCTTGGTGCCCAGCGAACCATGGCCGCCAGCGGTGACCAGCACGTACTGCTTGCCATCCTTGCCGGTGTAGGTCATCGGTGTGGCTTGGCCGCCGGCCGGCAGGCGGCCTTTCCACAGTTCCTTGCCATTGTTCACGTCATAGGCACGCAGGTACTGGTCCAGGGTGCCGCTGAGGAAAGCCACGCCACCTGCGGTGACGATCGAGCCGCCCATGCTCGGTACGCCCACGGGCAGGCCGATCGGTACTGGGGTGCTGTCGCGGGTGGTGCCGTTCTTGTGCTTCCACACGACCTTGTTGGTGAACAGGTCGATGGCGGCCACATAGCCCCAGGCCGGCGCCTGGCAAGGCACGCCCAGCGGCGACATGAACGGGTGCATGATCACCGCGTACGGCGCACCGGTGTTCGGCTGCACGCCGCTGGTCTCGCTCTCGCGCTTGCTGCCGGCGGCGACTTTCTCACGCGGCACCATCTTCGAGACGAAGGCCATGTAGTTCGGCGAGGTGAACAGCAGCTGGCGCACCGGGTCGACCGAGACGCTGCCCCAGTTGAACACACCGACGTTGCCTGGGTAGACCAGCGAGCCCTGCTCGGACGGCGGGGTGTACTGACCTTCGTAGCGCAGTTCGCGGAACTGGATGCGGCACAGCATCTGGTCGAACGGCGTGGCGCCCCACATGGCCTGTTCGGTCAGCTCAGGGCCGAGCAGGTTGAGGTCCGAGCGGGCCTGGGTCGGCGAGGTGCGGTCGCCTTTCACTGCGCCCTGGGGTACCGGGATCTCGCGGATTGGCACGATCGGGGTGCCGTCGCGGCGATCGAGCACATACAGGCTGCCTTGCTTGGTAGGCACGATGACCGCCGGCTTGACGCCGTCGTCGGTCTTCAGGTGCACCAGGGTCGGTTGGCTGCCCACGTCCATGTCCCACAGGTCGTGGTGAGTGAACTGGTAGTTCCAGCGCGCCTTGCCGGTAGCCAGGTCCAGGGCGACGATGCCGGCGCTGTACTTCTCGGCGCCTGGGGTGCGGTCTGCACCCCACTGGTCGGGGGTCTGGTTGCCCAGCGGCAGGTAGATCATGCCCAGCTCTTCGTCGACGCTGGCGATCGACCACATGTTGGCCGAGTTGCGGCTGTACATCTTGCCGTCGGCCAGGGGCGCGGTGTCGTCCGGGTTGTTGCTGTCCCAGTTCCACACCAGGCGCCCGTCGTGCACATCGTAGGCGCGGATGACGCCGGACGGCTCGTTGGTCGACTCGTTGTCGGTCACGTGGCCGCCGATGATCACCAGGTCACGGGTGATCGCTGCGGGCGAGGTGGAGTAGTAGCCACCGGCGGTGAACGGGCCGATGCCGCGGGTCAGGTCGATCACGCCCTGGTTGGCGAAGCCTTCGCAGACCTTGCCGGTGTCGGCGTTGATGGCGATCAGGCGCGCATCGGCGGTGGGCAGGTAGAGGCGACGCGGGCAGGCCTGGGCCACGGCCTGGCCGGCCTCGGAGATCTTCGGCGCGGGGCTGCCGTCACGGCTGACATAGCGGTTCTCGTCGTAGTAGGAGACGCCGCGGCAGGTCATGTGGGCGAAGCCCTTGAAGGTGCCGACCGGGCTCTTGACCTGCGGGTCGTAGCGCCAGATCTCAGCGCCGGTGTCCGGGTCCAGGGCCAGCAGCTTGCTGTGGGCGGTGCAGGCGTAGAGCTTGCCATTGACCTTCAGCGGTGTGTTCTGGTTGGTCAGCTCCACCGGGTCGTTTTCCGTCGGCAGGTCGCCTGTGCGTATACGCCAGGCCTCTTCCAGGCGGTAAGCGTTCTGCGGGGTGATCTGGCGCAGCGGCGAATAGCGGTCGCCGTGTTCGGTACGGCCGTAGGCCTGCCACTCACCGTCCGGCATGGCCGGTGCGGCGCTGGCCATCTCGCTGCTCTCGCGGCCCAGTTCGCCGAACACTTCGCCCGGGTGGGTGAACTGGCTGCCCAGGGCGCTGGCGCCGGACGCGACGACCGCGACGCTCAACAGGGCTGTGTTGACCTTGGAGGAAGGACCGACCAACGGGCGACGGGCCCAGGGCAGCAGCAGCAGCACGCCGATGGCGAACCAGATGGCCAGGCGCGGCACCAGTTGCCACCAGTCCAGGCCCACTTCCCACAGGGCCCAGGCGGTGCTGCCCAGCAGCACCAGGCCGTACAGGCCCAGGGCGATGCGGCGCATGGCCAGCAGGAGGATACCGGACAAGGCAAAGCCAATGCCGGCGATCAGGTAGTACAGGGAACCTCCCAGCTGGCTCAGCTTGATGCCACCGGCCAGCAGGGCCAGGCCCATCAGCAACAGCAGCACGCCCAGAAGGCGCGGTAGCCAGCGGGTTCCATTCTTGGCACCGTCAGTGCTCATCGTATGTTCTCCGTAGGTCGAAGGGTGGGGTTAGAAACTGCTCTGGATCTTCAGGCCGCCGATCAGGGCGGCGTCGACCTGCGACACACCGCCCGGATGACGGATGTACTGCAGGTTGGGGCGTACGGTGAGCCAGTCGGCAAGGTGGATGCCGTAGTAGAGTTCGGCGCTGTATTCGGTGTCCTGCACGGGCAGGTAGCCGGGATTGTCGTAGTCGTCCAGGCCCGCGGCCTGGTTGATGAGGCGGGCATTCTTGCGGTAACCGGGGTTGACGTGCACGCGGGCGAGGGCGAAGCCGATGTCGTCCTTGGCGCGGGCATCGAAAGGCCCTTTGTACACCACACCTGCCTGAACATAGTTATCGATGGCATTGGTCTTCTTGTCGTGCATCGTGGCATTGGCAAAGAGGTTCAGGCCGCGGGACTGGTCGGAAGCCAGCGAGGTCACCTGCTGCTGCGCGCCGAGCCAGAAGCCATGCTTGCTCGAGCTGCTGCGGTAGGCCTGGCCGCTCAGGGCTGCTGGCTGGTCATCGCTGTCCTTCAGAACATCCTGTGCCTTGGCATTACTGTAGTAGTAGCCGGCGCGATATTCCCCTTTAAGTCCATTGACCCGTGGGCTCCATACCAGTTCGATCGGCATGACGGCGCCTTGGGTGCCGCTGCCGCTGAGCTTGAAGCCGTTGCCCGACTCCAGGTTCGAGGGGTTCTGCTCGAACACGCCGACCTGGGCGTAGAGCTCGTCGTTGAGGTTGTAGCGCACCCGCAGTGCCCACTGGCTGACCGGCCAGTTGTACCAGATGCCGCCCACCCAGTTGCCCACCTGGGAGCCGCAGAACGCCAGGTTCTGGAAGTCGCAGGGGAAGCTGTTGAAGTCCTCGCCTTCGCCGAAGCGGCCGAATTTCACATCCAGAGCGCCATCGAAGTACTTCTGCTTGATCCACAGCTGGGTCAGGCGCCAGGTTTCGCCGCGTCCCCAGACTTCCTGGGCCGAGGTGAAACCGCCGACACGCGGGTCGTTGATGCGGTCGTTGCTGATGTTCTGGCCGTGGCGTTCGGTGATGGTCAGCTGGAATTCGGTGTCGTGCCAGCCGAGGATCTTCTCCAGGTCCAGGTGGCTACCGAAGGTGAACTGGTCGCTGTAGCGCGCGGTGCGGTCATGGTCGTAGCCGCCATGCAGGTTGCTGCCCATTTCGCCGGTGTAGCCGAAGGTGAAGTCGTAGCCTTTTTCCAGCAGTTCGCTGCGGGTCCCGTTCCAGTCGCCGAGCATCCAGGGCGAGTCGCTGGCGAACATTTCATGGGCGCCGCTGGTGGAGGGCAGGCCACAGAGGAGGGTGGCGAGGGCAAGGCTCGAGAAGCGGATATTGGGCAGTTGGAACATGAGATAGCGCTATCTTTTTGATTATTGGGCAACGGCAATCGCATCGAACGGACGGGCCCTTCGATGGAAACGGCTGCAAGGTTCAGGGATGAAGCGTTTCAGCGTGCGGCGTGGAGGATATAGGGGAACTTGTAAGAAAAAAAGACAAAATGTCGCAGTGGATTGTTGCTTGGGGAGTAACAGTACGGCACCGAGCTGAGTGCAGGTAGTCCCTGTAGGAGCGGGCTTGTCCCGCGATCAGGCCCGACCTGATATCGTCGTCGCCTGGCAAGGGCTTCGCCCTCGATCGCGGCACAAGGCCGCTCCACAGGGGCAGCACAACGTCAGAACGAGGTGCGCAACCCCACCTGCACACTGCGCCCGGCCGCCGGCGCCACGTCCCGCAGGATCGAACTGGCATAGCGTACTGTCTGGTCGGTCAGGTTCTCGCCGCGTACGAAGGCCAGCCATTGGCTCTGGCCGATGTCGAAGCGGTAACCCAAGCTGGCGCCCAGGGTGGTGTAGCCATCGGTGCTGGTCTCGTTGGCGGGCTTGCGATGCTGCGAAGCGGCATGTTGCACGTCCACCCGTGCCTGCCAGCGGTCCCGTTCCCAGACCAACCCGGTGTTCAGGCGTAGCGGTGCGATGCGCGGCAGCGCTTCGCCGCTGTCGAGGTTCTTGGCGCGGGTGTAGTCGCCGGACAGTTCCAGGGCGAAGCTGCCGTAGCGGTTCTCGAGCAGTTGCCAGCGGTCCTGGGCCTCGATGCCGTAGAAGCGGGCCCGCACGCCCTGGTACAGGTACTCGGGCAGCTCGCCATGGTCATGTTCATGGTCGTGTCCCTCGTGGTCATGGTCATGACCTTCGCGCAGGTTGCCCGTGCCGATCAGGCCGATGTAGTTGCGGAAATGACTATAGAACACGCCGACACTGCCCTTATGCGTGCCATTGTCGAAGCGCAGGGCCAGGTCGGTGGAGAGAGCCTTTTCCTTGTCCAGGTTCGGGTCACCCACTTCATAGGCGCCCGTGGCGACATGGGCGCCATTGGCGTACAGCTCGTAGAAGGTCGGCGCACGCTCGGTATAGCCGAGGCTTGCGGCCAGCGACCAGACCGGGTCGAGCTGGTACACCGCGCCCGAGGACAGGCTGGCGGCGTTGAAGCTGGCAGTGCTGTCGGTGCCGATGAACGTTTCGTTGCCCTTGGCATCGGGGTCGACCCGTGTATGTTCCAGGCGTGCGCCGAGGCTCAGAGCCAGGCGTTCGCTGGCTTGCCACTGCTCCAGCAGGAACAGCGCCAGGCTGTCGGTATCGGTGTGCGGAACGAACGCTTCCTCGCCCAAGGCGGAGAATTCGTTGCGGCTGACCTGGGCGCCAATCACCCCCTCGAATGGCCCGAGCGGCTGGTGACGGGCTTCGAGGCGGGCTTCGTAGCCTTTGTTCTTGAAGGTGGTGTGGACTTCGCCGCTTTCGATCTCGCGGTGCTGGTAGTCGGTGTAGCCGGCATCGAACTTGACCGAACTGAACGGGCCGTCCAGGTCGCGTAGCTCGGAGGCGAAACCGTAGTGGTCCTGCTGCATGTCCAGGCGTACGCCCGGTTCGGCAACCGAGCCGTAATTGCTGTCATAGCGGCTGTAGGACAGGCCGGTATAGCCGTGGTCCCAGTGGTAGGCGCCGCCGATCGCGCCACCATCCTGGCGCCCATCGCTGTTTTCCAGGCGGTGCCGGCTGCCGGGCTCGTCGATATCGCGCACCTTGGAACTGCGAGCGTACCCGGGAATGCGCAGATCGTTGAACTGGCGGCTGTTGGCGTCCAGGTGCAGGGCGAAGGCGCCATTGCCCGCCTCGAGCTTGCCGGCACTGCTGCGGGTGGTGTCGGCGCCGCCGTAGCGTAGCTCGCCGGCCCCGTGCAGGCCCTCGATGGGTGCGTCGGGGATGCGGTTGTCGAAGGTATTGACCACCCCACCGATAGCATTGCCGCCGTACAGCAGGGCGGCCGGGCCACGGATGATCTCGATGCGCTCCACGTTCACAGGGTCCAGCGGCACGGCATGGTCGTAGGAGAGGGACGAGGCATCCAGGGCGCCGACGCCGTTGCGCAGGATGCGGATGCGGTCGCCATCCAGGCCGCGGATCACCGGACGGCTGGCGCCAGGGCCGAACCAGGTGGAGGCGACGCCGGGCTGCTTGTTGAGGGTTTCGCCGAGGCTGCCTTGTTGCTGTTGAAGCAAGGCGTCGCCTTCGAGGACGGTAGTGGGCGTGGCGAGTTCACGATTGCCCAGCGGGTTCGCGGTGATGACCTGGGGTTCGAGCTCCGCCGCCTGGCCGGGCGTGGAGGCGAGCCAGAGGGCAACGGCAAGGGGAGAAAGACGCAGCGGGATGTACAGCATGGGACTGTGGCGTTCCTTGGCAGAAATGACAGTTGTTACAATATAACATCACTATTCCAGCACAAACCGTTTCCCTCTGGCCAGCGGTTTTCGGCTCGCCACGCAACGCAGCAGTGCTCGGTAGCCCACCGGCCCACTACACTCGTGTAAGGTGCGCATCTTTACCCGCTGGAGCACAACCATGGGCACGGCCCAACACAACGCGCTGCATGGCAAGACCCTGGAGCAGATCCTTACCGAGCTGGTTGCCCACTACCAATGGCAGGGCCTGGCCGCGCGCATCGATATCCGTTGCTTCAAGAGCGACCCGAGCATCAAGTCGAGCCTGACGTTCCTGCGCAAGACGCCATGGGCCCGGGAAAAGGTCGAGCAGCTCTACGTGAAGTTGCAACGGGCGAGCTGAATGCGGCGACATCCCTGGCTGAGCTTGAGCGCATTGCTGGGCTGGAGCGGCCTTGCCATACAGGTCTATCTGGTGCTCTGGGCGCGTTGGCAGGAGCAGGCCAGCCTGGTCGGCGGGCTGATCAATGTCTTTGGTTATTTCACCGTCCTGACCAACACCCTGGTTGCCACGCTGCTCAGCTACGCGGCGTTCGGCCGGGCATCAGGCGCGCGGCGGTTCTTCCTGTCGCCCATGGTGGGCTCGGGTATCACTGCGAGCATCGTGCTGGTGGCGCTGGCCTACAGCGTGTTGCTGCGCCACCTGTGGCAGCCCCAGGGCTGGCAATGGCTGGCCGATGAACTGCTGCACGATGTAATGCCGCTGTTGTGCGTGCTGTACTGGTGGTGCAGGGTGCCAAAGGGCAGCCTGCGGTTGTGGCACCTGGCGGCGTGGAGCCTGTACCCAGCGCTGTATTTTGCCTATGCCTTGTGGCGGGGAAGTGAAATCGGCGTGTACGCCTACCCGTTCATCGACGTGACCAGCCTTGGCTATGGGCAGGTGATGCTCAATGCCCTTGGGGTGCTGGTCGGCTTCTGGGGGATCGGGTTGGTGTTGATCGGGCTGGATCGGTGGCAGGGGCGGCGTTTGGCGCGAGCCTGTTGAGGCGGCGCTGGCCCCATCGTGGGGCGAGCCCATTTCTACAGAACCGCACCGACGGCATTCTTCATTCGTCGTCGGCACTGCCGTCCAGGCGCCAGTAGGCTGCCGCTTTCAGCGCATCTTCACGCACGCCCTTCTCCAGCAACAGCGCCTTGGCCTGGCGGGTGAGGGTCTTCTCCAGCGCGACCCAGGTGTACAGCGCACCTTGCGGTAGTGCCAGGGTTTTCACCAGGGCCAGCAGGTCTTGCTCATGCCGGTGGACCCAGATCACCTCGACCTGCGCCTTGCTCGGCAACGACTGGCGCTCCTGCTCGTTCTCGACCTGGACCAGCACCAGCGCCTGGCGGCCGGCAGGTAATTCCTCCAGGCGCCGGCCGATAGCGGGCAGGGCGGTTTCGTCGCCGATCAGCAGGTAGCTGTCGAAGATGTCCGGCACCACCATCGAGGCGCGTGGGCCTGCTATATCCAGGGTCTGGCCGGGGGTGGCCTGGGCGGCCCAGGTCGAGGCGGGGCCGTCGCCGTGCAGCACGAAATCGATGTCCAGTTCGTTGGCCGCCAGGTCGATGCGCCGTGGCGTGTATTCGCGCATGGTCGGGCGGGCGCCGCCGTCACGGCCGAGGGTCCGGGCGTCGATGGCCCGTTGTTCGTCCGGGTTTCGGGCGAACAGCAGCTTGATGTGATCGTCGCTGCCGAGGCTGGTGAAACCTTGCAGTTCCGGGCCTGCGAGGGTGATGCGGCGCATGCGCGGAGTCAGGTCGATGACCCGCAGGACCTGCAGGCGGCGTTGGCGGATTTCGTGGTTGACGCGAACAATGGTGTCGCTCATGGGGTGTTCTCCATGACAGGTTCATCCGGGCCGGAGGCGATGGCCTTGGCCGTATCGTTGAGCAGTTTGCGCACGCGCTCGATTTCTTCGTTGCTCCAGTGCCCGCTGTGCATGTGCAGGGCATGGCGCAGATTGCCTACCGCCTCGTGGATTTCAGGCGGGCGGTCGTGGCCGCGCAGGGCGCGTTTGCTCACCTCGATGCGCATGCGTACGCCATCGAGCGCCACGGCCTGGTCGGCCAAGGCCCGGCGGCCAGCCTCGGTGATGGCATAGAGGCGCTTGCTGCCCTGCACGTGGCCTGTGATCAATTCGGCCTCTTCCAGGTAGTTCAGGGTGGGGTAGATGACGCCAGGGCTGGGGGTGTAGCTGCCGTCGAAGAGGCTTTCGATCTGGCGGATGAGGTCATAGCCATGACCTGGTTGCTCGGCCAGCATCGACAGCATGAGCAGCCTGAGATCGCCGGGGGCGAATACCCGGGGGCCGCGTTCGCCGCGGCTGGGGCGGCGCTCGAAGGGGTCGTGGTCACGCATTGGCGGGTGCCTTCGGGTTTAGATATATCGCAAGATATTACTCAAGATATATCTCAGCACAAGGCTCTAAATGCGGATAATTCTCATCAGTATTTTTGATAGATCCGACCCAATCGCCGGCTCAGGGGTGTCTACACCAGCAGCACCGGACTGGTGGGAGCCGGCTTGCCGGCGATGGGGCGCGAAGCGGCCCCTGTTTATTGCACACGAGCTGCCAGCTGCGGTGCCTTGCACTCGGTGGCGCTGCCTGGTTCCAGGTAAGGCATGAGAATCGGTGCCATGCCTTTGAGGACCTGCACCGGCAGGGCCGAGGTGAAGGTGAAGGCTTCTGCCGTGCGGCCCGGGACGAAGGCGGTAAGGGTGCCGAAGTGGTTCTCGCCCAGGAAGAACACGAAGGTGGCGGTGCGGTTAAGCGAGCGTGAGCCGATCAGCCGGCCGCCTGCACCGAAGCTTTCGATGCGGTTGTCACCGGTGCCGGTCTTGCCGCCCATGACCAGCGACGTACCGTCTTGCAGCTTGAAGCTGCCGGAAATGCGCCGTGCGGTACCGGCGTCCACCACTTGGGACATCGCCCCCTTGAGGGCCCGGGCCACCGCCACCGGGAGGATCCGCTGGCCACGGTCCGGGTCGCTGATCAGCTTGGTCTCGTAGGGCGTGTTGGCCGCGAAATGCAGGGTATCGATGCGCAAGGTGGGCAGGCGCACGCCATCGTTCTGGATGATGCCCACCAGTTCGGCCAGGGCCGCCGGACGGTCGCCGGAGCTGCCAATGGCGGTGGCCAGCGACGGCACCAGATGGTCGAACGGGTAGCCCACACGCTTCCAGCGCTGGTGGATGTCCAGGAAGGCTTCGATCTCGACCATGGTGCGGATGCGGCTGTCGCGGGCGCCCTTGTGGCGGCTCTTGAACAACCAGCTGTAGACCTCCTGGCGCTCGAAGCGGCTGGCGTTGACCATCTCGGTGAGCGAGGCGCCAGGATTCTTCAACAGGTAGCCCAGCAGCCACAGGTCCAGCGGGTGTACCTTGGCGATGTAGCCTTGGTCCGGCAGGTCGTACTTGCCCGGGCCGTAGGCGTCGTACATTTCCGACAGGCGCCCGTCGGTGAGCTTGGCCAGGGCCTTCTTGTCATTGGCGCTGTGGGCGCGGACGAAGGCGTTGAAGGTCTCCTGGCCCGCTTCGGGGAACAGGTAGCGGTGCACGGCGGCCAGGCGCTGCGGCGTCACGCGCATGCTGTCGAGGAAGGTGTCCAGGCGCTGCTGGGAGGTCTTGCGCTGGTACTTGCGCCAGAAACGCATCAGGTAGTTGGTGCCTTCCTTGTCGGCGAAGCGCGCCAGGTATTCCTGACGGCGTGGGTCGGAGTCGTCCTTGAGCAGTGGCTCGCGGTTGTAGGGCTGCTGGTAGGTGACGTAGCGCACCAGGTCGCGCATCAGGCGTATGAACGGCAGGTTGATCGATTCGCGCAGGGCATCCTTGAGGGTCGGATTGCGGCTGTTGTCTTCCTTGCGAAAGTTGTTGAACACGTGCATGCCACCGCCGGTGAAGAAGGCTTCGCCGGTGTTGGCCGAGTACTTGCGCTCGAGGGCCGCATCGAGCATCGCGTCGAGGTTCTGGTCCTTGCTGTTCTGCATCAGCCATTCCAGCGACCATTGGGTGATACGGTCGAGTTCGGCCACCGGCACTTTCTTCAGCTCGGCCACGGGCTTGCCGGCGTACTTGTCGTGCAACTCGGCGATGATCTCCAGGTAGGTGGTCAGTACCCGCAGCTTGGCGGTGGAGCCCAGCTCCAGCTTGCTGCCTTCGTTGATGTCGAAGGGCTGGTCGGTGCTGTCGGTCTGTACCCGTACCCGCGAGCCGTCGGCGGTGCGCTCGAACAGGGTGAAGCTGTAGCGCACCTGGTCGGTGGTCTTGGTGGTCAGCAAGCGTTCGCCGATCAGCCCCATCTGCGCGGCGAACTCGGGGTCGGAGAGGTTCTTCAGGTATTGGCTGACCTGCATCTGCAAGTCGGCCTGCAGGGTGCTGGTGGCGGACACGTCGAGCCGGTCCAGGTCGTACAGCGGGCGGTTGAGCATGGCCGCCAGGCGGTTGCGGGCCAGGCTGATGCCCTTGTTGGTGATGATCGGAACGATGGTCGGTTGGGCCACCCAGTCGCGATACACCGCCTTGCTGGCCAGCGCGGCATCGGCCAGGGGCCGGTCGATCACGCCGTTGGCGGCCAGCACGCGGATATGCGCATTGGTGAGCTCGGCCAGCTCAACCCGGCCCTTGGACAGGTAATGGGAGGGCCTGCGCTGGGCGATCATCAGCGACAGAACCTGGCGCAGCGCCAAACCCCGGGCAGCCATGCTCTCAGGGTCGGTGGCGGTGGAGGAGAGCACCTGGTTGACCTGGTCGAAGTCGGCGCCGTACCAGACCCGCAGGCCTTCGGCCATACCATGTACTTCGCCGTGGCCCGGCACCGCCGAGAGCGGCACGCTGTTGAGGTAGTCGCGGGCGATGCGCTCCCGTGCCTCGGTGGTGTCCGGCCCGCCCAGGTAGGCGCGCACGCTGGCGGAAATCATCTGGCGGATCTTCTCGGCGCCGGAGACGGTCAGGCCGTCCGGCGAATGGCGGTATTTCTCCAGTTGGGTCGCCAGGGTACTGCCACCGGCCGACTGGCCGGGCAAGGCCAGGTACTTGGCGACCTGGCTGTAGGCGGCCTTGGCGAAGCGCGGCCAGTCCACCGCCGGGTTGTTATGCGGGTCGTCGGGCTTGAGCAGGTCGCGGTTCTCGATGAACAGCAGGCTGTTGACCACCACCGGAGGGATCGAGGCGAAGTCCGGGTACAGGTGCTGAGGGTAGTTGTAGTGGTACAGGTCCTCGCCCCGGCAGTCGGTGATCGACAGGCCGGTCTGGATCTTTTCCACGTAGGGCACGAACAGGCCGTGCTCGACATAGTTCATCAAGGCCGGCGAGAAGCGCACCTGCTCGCTGATCAGATAGTCACGCTTGAGCAGGCGCGGCAGGAATTCGCCCAGTGCGCTGTAGCCCAGGCGTTTGTCGAAGGGCCCATCCCCTGGATACACGATGGCGTCGCTCGGGCCGGGTTCGAGCGAGTAGGTAAGGGTGCTGGCCAGCCGGCTGAATTCGCGCGCCTGCAGTTTCGAGGTGCGCATTTCGTCATAGGCGGCAAAGCCTATTGCGATGATCGCCAGCAGCACGATGAGCACGATCAGCCGCCACCACAGCCGACGCTGGCGTGGAGTCTTGGGCAATGGAGCCTCAGCCAGATGTGTCTCGGGTGCTTCCGTTCTGGTTGGTTCCGATTGCCACAGTGCGCCCATAGTCTTCAAATCCGGCCAGTTTTTTCGTCTTGCTTTGTCTGAAGCTTAGACGTTGGCAGGGTTTGGTGAAAAATTTGTAAGAAGCAGTGAAATCCTAGGTAGGAATATACGGCTTTGGTGCGGCTTCCATTCTTGGGCAATGTTGCTATGGTAGCCGCCCCCATTCTTCGCAAGGGTGGGGCGGAAGGAATTTATGCCTTCGGTGAAAGGGTTTTGGGCCGAGAATTCTCTCCAAATTTCCCTGTTTATATAGTGAAAAGCCCTACAGGCGGATTCCTATACTGCTCGACCCCTTCGTCCTGCCGTTCACCGGCGGACAGGCCGGCCCACGAGGCCCGCCCGGCAAGACGACGCCACGCCCATCGGCCTGGCCGGTTCTGCGCGAAGGTCAATCCAATAACAAAATGAGGTTGTATTGCTATGCCAGTCGGCAACCACCCTGCCCATGGTGAGACCGCCCAGGGCGGCCCACTCAAGCGCGAGCTGGGCGAACGGCACATCCGTCTGATGGCGCTGGGCGCCTGTATCGGTGTAGGCCTGTTCCTCGGTTCAGCCAAGGCCATCGAAATGGCCGGTCCTGCGATCATGCTTTCCTACATCATCGGTGGCCTGGCCATCCTGGTGATCATGCGCGCGCTCGGCGAAATGGCCGTGCACAACCCGGTAGCCGGCTCCTTCAGCCGCTATGCCCAGGACTACCTCGGCCCGCTGGCGGGCTTCCTCACTGGCTGGAACTACTGGTTCCTGTGGCTGGTGACCTGTGTCGCGGAAATCACCGCGGTGGCCATCTACATGGGTATCTGGTTCCCCGACGTGCCGCGCTGGATCTGGGCCCTGGCCGCCTTGGGCAGCATGGGGGCGATCAACCTGATCGCGGTCAAGGCGTTCGGCGAGTTCGAGTTCTGGTTCGCCCTGATCAAGATCGTCACCATCATTGCCATGGTCCTGGGCGGTATCGGCATCATCGCTTTCGGCTTCGGTAACGACGGCGTGGCTGTGGGTATCTCCAACCTGTGGAGCAATGGCGGCTTCATGCCCAACGGTGTGACCGGCGTGCTGATGTCGCTGCAGATGGTCATGTTCGCCTACCTGGGCGTAGAGATGATCGGCCTGACCGCCGGTGAAGCACGCAACCCGCAGAAAACCATCCCACAGGCCATCGGCTCGGTGTTCTGGCGCATCCTGCTCTTCTATGTCGGTGCGCTGTTCGTGATCCTGTCGATCTACCCCTGGAACGAGATCGGCAGTCAGGGCAGCCCGTTCGTGATGACCTTCGAGCGCCTGGGTATCAAGACCGCCGCCGGTATCATCAACTTCGTGGTGATCACCGCCGCACTGTCCTCGTGCAACGGCGGCATCTTCAGCACCGGGCGCATGCTCTACAGCCTGGCGCAGAACGGCCAGGCCCCGGCGCCCTTCGCCCGCACTTCGAAAAGCGGCGTGCCGCGCAATGCGCTGCTGCTGTCGATCGGTGCCTTGCTGCTGGGCGTGCTGGCGAACTACCTGGTGCCGGAGAAAGTGTTCGTCTGGGTGACCTCGATCGCCACCTTCGGTGCGATCTGGACGTGGGTGATGATCCTGCTGGCCCAGCTCAAGTTCCGTGCCGGCTTGTCCACCGCCGAGCGTCAGGCGCTGAAGTACCGCATGTGGCTGTGGCCACTGAGCTCCTACCTGGCCCTGGCCTTCCTGGTGTTGGTGGTGGGCCTGATGGCCTATTTCGAGGACACCCGTGTGGCCCTGTACATCGGCCCGGCGTTCCTGGTCCTGCTGACGGTGCTGTACTACGCGTTCCGCCTGGCGCCGAAAGACGCGCAAGGTGCGGCGAGCACCGCTTCCTGATCCCATGCCCTCGGGGCCGCTTTGCGGCCCATTCGCGGCACAAGGCTGCTCACAGGCGATTGCGTAGCCCTGTAGGAGCAGCCTTGTGCCATCAATGGAGTGGCTAGGGGCGGGTGATTTTCCGAGCTTGATGGCGAGCTAGCCCCTCAGCCAATACCACAAGGCTCACACCCAGCAGCGCCAGGTCCTTGATCAGGAAACTGCCCGCGCGATTGAGCCAGGGGAATCCGCCTGAAGCAGCCTCCCAGATCGGCACGGCCAGCATGATCGACAGTGTCGTGGCGAAGGTGAGCGTGCACAGCGCTCCACCGGCAATGGCTGCCCTGACCGACCATCGGCTGGCTATTAGCAGCATGGCGGCCAGTATCTCCACCACCCCCAGCAGGTGGGATGTCCCTGCCTCGCCAAATACTGCGTACAACCAGGCCAGCCAAGGCGTCTGGCTGATGAGCGGCTTGAGCGCCTCGACTTCGATGAAGGTGAACTTGAGCAGGCCGATCATCAACATGGGCATGACCACGCCCAGCACAGCGATGTGCCTGCCTATTTGCAGCAGTTGCTGCGGGAGCGATGCGGTACGGGTAACGGGAGAGGTCGGATTGTCGGTTGGGCTCATGATGCGCACTCCTGGATGAGAGGCACCGAGCGTGTCGTTCGCGGATTAACGACCATTTAACGGGTGGGTAGGATCTGGCCCTGCTTGTTGTAGGAATATTCTCTGAATTACCCGATGCACCTGTTCCCGGAACAGGCGCACCGGGCATGGTCGCCTCAGGCGGCTATTTCACTATGCGGCTCGAAACTGTCGGCCCGGGCCATCTGCCACATGCGTGAATAGAATTGCCCGTTGACCTCACCGGTGAGCAACTCGCCTGGCTTGAGGAACACGTGCATCTGCGAAAACAGCTTGATCTCGGTGGCGGAGATACGCCGCACCAGGTGCTTGGCCTCCAGCTGTGCCGGGTGTTCCAGGCCTGCCGCGGCAAGCATCTCGGCCAGGGCGCGCAAGGTGTTGTGGTGGAAGTTGAGCACGCGTTGGGCCTTGTCTGGTACCACCAGCGCGCGCTGGCGCAGGGCATCCTGGGTCGCTACACCGGTGGGGCATTTATTGGTGTGGCAGCTCTGCGACTGGATACAACCAATGGCGAACATGAAGCCGCGAGCCGCGTTGGCCCAGTCGGCGCCGATGGCCAGTACGCTGGCGATGTCGAAGGCGCTGACGATCTTGCCGCTGGCGCCGAGCTTGATCTTGTCGCGCAGGTTCAGGCCCACCAGGGTGTTGTGCACGAACAACAGACCTTCGCGCAATGGCACACCGATATGGTCGGTGAACTCCACCGGTGCGGCGCCTGTGCCGCCCTCCTTGCCGTCCACCACGATGAAGTCCGGCAGGATGCCGGTTTCCAGCATGGCCTTGGCGATGCCCATGAATTCCCAGGGGTGGCCCAGGCAGAACTTGAAGCCCACCGGCTTGCCGCCGGACAGCTCACGCAGGCGGGCGATGAACTGCATCATCTCGATGGGCGTGGAGAAGGCACTGTGGCGCGATGGCGAGATGCAGTCTTCGCCCATCAGCACGCCGCGGGTGGCGGCGATTTCCTCGGTCACCTTGTGCTTGGGCAGGATGCCGCCGTGGCCGGGCTTGGCGCCCTGGCTCATCTTGATCTCGATCATGCGCACCTGCGGGTCGCGCGCCTGTTCGGCGAAACGCTCGGGGTCGAAGCGCCCGTCCGGGGTGCGGCAGCCGAAGTAGCCTGAACCCAGCTCCCAGACCAGATCGCCGCCATTCTCGCGGTGGTAAGGGCTGATGCTGCCTTCGCCGGTGTCATGGGCGAAATTGCCGAGCTTGGCCCCCTGGTTGAGCGCTCGGATGGCGTTGGCGCTCAGCGAACCGAAGCTCATGGCCGAAATGTTGAAGATCGAGGCCGAGTACGGCTGGCTGCACTGCGGGCCGCCGACGGTCACGCGAAAGCTTGCTGGATCAGCCAGGGGCGCCGGGCGCATGGAGTGGCCGATGAACTCGAAGCCTGATTCGTATACGTCGATCAAGGTGCCGAAGGGCTTGTCCGACGCTTCGTTCTTGGCCCGGGCATACACCAGCGAACGCTGGGCGCGGGAGAAGGGCAGGGCATCGCTGTCGGCTTCGAGCAGGTACTGGCGGATTTCCGGGCGAATCGCTTCGACCAGGTAGCGGATGTTGCCCAGGATCGGGTAGTTGCGCCGCACCGCGTGGCGTTGCTGCAGCAGGTCGAACAGGCCGATCAGGCTAAGCACGGCGGTGGCGAGGGTGAACGGCCACAGCCATTCGTGGTGCAGGAAGGGCAGGCTCGCCAGGGTGAACAGGACACAGGCGGCGAAAAAGGCATAGCGACTGAGAAGTGACAGGCTCATACGGGGTCCTTGCGGATGGCTCGGTCAGGCTCAGGGCCTGGGCAGGCCCCGACCATAGCTCCATTGGGTAGCGCATTGCCAGCCGATAGCGGGCCGGGAAGATGAAAGATCAGTCATCGGCGCTGGCCTTTGGGAGCGGACTTGTCCCGCGATGCGGTCGTATGGATTCAGGCGATATCGCGCAACAGGCGCTGCCGCCAGGCCTCCTGCTCTGCGGACGATGCCTCCAGCAGATACTCGTAGCGCCCCGCCACCCGTGTGGCCACCGGCACGCCGTCGCGGTACAGCAGCCGGTTGCCGACCACCGCAGGCACCTTGCTGCCTGGCAACAGCGTCCCCAGCAGATTCAACGGATCACAGGCGCTGATCATCACCAGCCCGCCTTCCGCTGCCCGGCGTCGTACCTGGCGCAGCAGCGCGACCGCCTCCGGCAGGGCGAACTGCTCCCCGGCCAGCCCGGCAATGAATCGCCCGCCGCGGATTTCGCCCCGGGCCTCCAACCGGTGGTAGCAACGCAACAGGTCGCGCCAGGGAGGCAGCACGTCGCTCTCGCGCTCCAACAGGCGCCAGCAGATCACGCCGTAGCGGCGTAGCAAGGTCCGGGCAACGTGTTCCAGGCGTTGGTCGGCGTCCGGCATGGTATTGCCACGACGCAGCAACGCCCAGCGCCCAGCCTGAGCCATGTCGCTGGCCATCGGCGGGCGCCCGCGACGGCTGTTGCGTGAGGTGCGCTTGGCGGCGGGTGTGATCAGGCTGCGCAGGCCCGTGAAGCTGTCGGCTCCGACCAGCCCGGCGCCCACCAATTGCTGCAATGCGGTTTCCAGTTCGCTGGGCAGCAGGTGGGCTTCCTGGGTGAGCTCGTCGAAGAACAGGGCGCCCTGGGTCTGCAGTGTCTCGTACACCCGTTGCGCCCGTGGCGCCAGGTCATCGAGCGCGGGCATTGGTGCCAGGCTGCGCCAGAGGCCCAGGTACTCGCGCGGCAACAGTACCAGCGGTGTGCTGGACAGGGTGCTGCTGGACAGCGTCGTCGCCAGGCGGCTCCAGGCCCATTGGCCACTGCGGCAGGCATCGTCGAGCCAGTGCGGGCTGTAGTCCTTGATCCGGGCGGGCAGCAGTTCGGCCTCCCAGGCCCCAGCCGCGCTGGGAAAGCCTTGCAACTGGCCGAGTACTTCGGCCACTGCCTGCGGCCCTCTCAGGCGTTCGTCGGCCGCCAGGTGCTGCCAGTCGAACAGGAAGCGCATGTAGTCCTGCAGGGTCACCGGCTCGATTTCCCGACGCAGGCGCTTGACCGTGTAGCGATGGATGCGCGCCAACAGATGCCGCTCGCACCACTGCAGGTTCTGCTGGCCAGGGCTGAAGTGACCGCGAAGGACATAGCCTTCCACTTCCAGGCGGACCAGGGCCTGTTCGACATCACTGCCGGCCAGGCCCAGTGGTGCAGTAATCTGGGCCACCGTCAGCGGGCCGAAACCGCTGAGCCGCGCGCGCAACAGCTCGACCAGCGCGGTATCTCTTTGCAAAGGCTGGTCGAACCCCGGCAGCAGGCCCAGCGAAGGTTCCAGACTGGCATCTGGGTAGCACGCCAGCAGCAGGCTCAGGCGTTCGCGCGCCAGCCACAGGGCCGTTTCGCCGCTGCGCAGCAGGCACGCACGGCCTGCCTGGGCCAACGGGGCCAGCAGGCCTGGCCAGTCGTTGCCCTGGTGGATTTCCCCAGCAGTGATAGCGCCCAGGCTCATCAAGGCTTCGTGCATCTCGTCGGCATTGCCCGGTTGTGGCCAGGCCTCGGCCTGCACGGCGGCGATGGCCTCGATATCCAATGCCCCCAGGTCATCGCCACTGTGCACTTCGTTCCAGCGCCGGTTGAGTACCGCCTGGGTCCGGCGCTCCTCCAGCGGGGCATCGTCCAGGAAGGTATAGGGCCGGGCATTGAGAATGGCCGCAGCCAAGGGGGAGGGTGCGGGCAGGTCGCGGGCGAGCAAGCGTATCTCGCCCTGTTCCATGCGTCGCAGCAGGGCCAGCCAGCCTTCGCTGTCCATGGCCTCGTGCAGGCAATCGTCCAGGGTCTGTTCCACCAGCGGATGGTCCGGGATCTGCCGTTCGCCGGCGATGTTCTCCAGGCAGGCGATCTGGTCGGGGAACACCGCCGCGATCAGGTCTTCGCTCTTCATCCGCTGGATCTGTGGCGCCACCTTGCGCCCGCCGACATAACGCGGCAAGGCCAGGGCTACGGCGGCGTTCCAGCGCCAGCGCACGCCGAACAGTGGGGCGTCGAGCAGGGCCTGGACCAGGATCGGCTCGGCGCTGCGGCTGGCCAGGTAGCGCCAGACTTCATCGAGCTCGAAGCTGTGGCTGGTGGACAGCGACAGCACGATCGCGTCTTCGCTGGCCGCGGCCTGCAGCTCGAAGTTGAAGGTACGACAGAAGCGTTTGCGCAGCGCCAGCCCCCAGGCGCGGTTGATCCGGCTGCCGTAGGGCGAATGGATGATCAATTGGGTGCCGCCGGTTTCGTCGAAGAAGCGTTCCATCACCAGCGTTTCCTGCGAGGGCAGGGCGCCGAGCACCCGCCAGGCCTGCCCGAGATAGTCGAGCAACTGGCTGGCGCTGCCTTCTTCCAGCCCGAACGCCTGCTGCAACCACGCCAGTACCGGTTCGAATTGTCCGCCGCTGGCCTGCAAGCGTTCGTCGACCTGCGCCTGCAGGCGGGCGACGGCGGCGGACAACTCATCGCTGCGCCCCGGAGCCTCGCCGAGCCAGAATGGAATGGTCGGCGGTAGGCCATGGGCATCTTCGACTCGTACCCGGCCAGGCTCGACCCGCAGAATGCGATAGGACGCGTTGCCCAGTTGGAAGATATCGCCGGCAATGCTTTCCACGGCGAAGTCTTCGTTGACGCTGCCGATGTTCAGCGACTGGGGTTCGAGCAGCACGGCATAGTCGGCGGTCTCGGGAATGGTGCCGCCGCTGGTCAACGCCGTCAGCTGGCTGCCGCGGCGCCCGCGCAGGGTGGCGCTGACGGCATCGCGGTGCAGGTAGGCGCTGCGCACGCCCTGGCGGCCGTTGTAGCCCTCGGCGAGCATGCGCAGCAGCGCCTGGTAGTGCGCTGGGTCCAGCCCGGCATAGGGCATGGCCTGGCGCAGGCAGTCGTACAGGGCCTGCTCCGGCCAGGGCTGGTTGCTCACTTCGGCGACGATCTGCTGGGCCAGTACGTCCAGCGGTGCGCGGGGTATCTGCAGTTGATCGAGTTCGCCCTGGCGCACACCTTCGAGCAAGGCCACGCATTCGATTAGGTCGTCCCGCGAGGTCGGGAACAGCCGCCCCTTGGGGATGCCTTCGACCTGGTGCCCGGAGCGTCCGACACGTTGCAGAAACGCCGAGATCGAGCCGGGCGAGGCGATCTGACAGACCAGCTCGACTTCGCCGATGTCGATGCCCAGCTCCAGCGAGGCGGTGGCCACCAGCACCTGCAGCTGGCCTGCCTTCAGACGCTGTTCGGCTGCCAGGCGGTGTTCCTTGGCCAGGCTGCCATGGTGCGCCGCCACGGCATCCTGGCCCAGGCGCTCGCTCAGGTGCCGGGTCAGGCGTTCGGCCAGGCGCCGGGTGTTGACGAACACTAGGGTGGTGCGATGCTCTCGGGCGAGCGCGGCGATACGGTCGTAGACCAGGCCCCAGACATCGGTGGCCATTACCGCCCCCAGCGGTACCGGCGGGACTTCGATGGCCAGGTCGCGGTGGCGCGCATGGCCGACGTCGACGATGGCGCACGGACGCTGGTGACCGACCAGAAACTGCGCCACCCGCTCCACGGGGCGCTGCGTAGCGGACAGGCCGATGCGCCGCAGGGGCCGGCCGCACAGCGCCTGCAGGCGCTCCAGGGTCAGGGCCAGGTGACAGCCTCGCTTGTTGCCGGCCAGGGCGTGGATCTCATCGACGATCACCGTGTGCACGGCTGCCAGGCCTTTGCGGCCGGAGGCCGAGCCGAGCAGCACATAGAGCGATTCGGGCGTGGTCACCAGGATATGCGGTGCCAGCTTGCGCATGGCTGCGCGTTCTTTTTGCGGTGTATCACCGGTGCGCACGGCAGTGGTGATGCGCGGCGCCTTCAACCCTTGATCTCGCAGCGCCTGGCCGATGCCGGCCAGCGGCAGGTCGAGGTTCAGGCGAATGTCGTTGGACAGCGCCTTGAGTGGCGATACATAGACCACCTGGGTGTGCGGGGGCAGCTCGCCGCCATGCTTCAGGCCTTGGCGAAACAGCTCGTCGAGCACGGCCAGGAAGGCACTCAAGGTTTTGCCTGAGCCCGTCGGCGCAGCGAGCAGCATCGACTGGCCGGCGTGAATCAGCGGCCAGGCCCGGGCCTGGGCGTCGGTGACCGTGGCGAAGTGCTGCCGGAACCAGGCGCCGATGGCGGGGTGGAACAGGTCGAGCACGGGGTGCTGCTGGGCTGGGAGGTTCATGTGTTGTTTATGGCGGGTGAAGGTCGGGTTGGCAAGGGGCCGTTCGTCCTGGACCGTCTGCCGCGGCCCTTCTGTAGGAGCGGGCAGCTTGTCAGCCCCCGACGTGCATGGGATCCTTGCCCGCCGTCTTCCGTTGTCCAGCGAGCCCCTCAATGTCCAAGACCATCCGTATCGCCGCCGCCCTGCTGATCGACCCGCAAGGCCGTACCCTGCTGGTTCGCAAGCGTGGCACCCAGGCGTTCATGCAGCCCGGTGGCAAGATCGATGCTGGCGAGTCGCCCCAAGCGGCGTTGGTGCGTGAGCTGCATGAGGAGCTGGGGCTGCGGTTGGACCCCACACAAGCGGTCTATCTTGGCCAGTTCAGCGCACCGGCCGCCAATGAGCCAGGCTTTGAAGTCCAGGCCGAGCTGTTCCGGGTCGACAGCGCCGAGGACGTCGCCCCGGCAGCAGAGATCGAAGAAGTGGTCTGGCTGGCCGCTGATCAGGCCCCGGACCTTGAGCTGGCGCCCCTGACCCGCGACTTGATCCTGCCGCTCTATCGCCAGGTGCTCAACGCACCGCGCTGACGCCGTCGAGGGTCGAGAACGAGGTGTCCTTGGCCGTCAGCAGGAAGTCGCGCATGTACGGCGCATCGAGCATGTCGGTGCGCACCGCAGCGTGGAGCGTGGCGAACAGGCCCTTTTCGCCCAGCCGCTTGCCCTTGACGTAGCCCCGCGAGCTGTACTCGTGCAGTGCCCAATGGGGGATGCCGCATACGCCACGGCCGCTGGCCACCAGTTGCATCATCATCACGGTCAGCTCCGAAGTGCGCACCGCAGCCGGCTCGATATCGGCCGGCTCCAGGAAGCGGGTGAAGATGTCCAGGCGGTCGCGCTCCACCGGGTAGGTGATCAGGGTCTGGTCCAGCAGGTCCTGGGGCACGATATAGGGCTTGCCGGCCAACGGGTGCTGGTTGGCCACGGCGAGCATCGCCTCGTAGGTGAACAGTGGCACGTAGGTGATGCCGGGCAGGTCCACCGGGTCGGAGGTCACCACCAAGTCCAGGTCGCCACGGGCCAGGGCCGGCAGTGGGGCGAAGGCGAAGCCTGAGGCCAGGTCGAGCTCCACTTCCGGCCAGGCGTCGCGGAACTGGTCGATGGTGGGCATCAGCCACTGGAAGCAACTGTGGCATTCGATGGCCATATGCAAGCGCCCTGCAGTGCCGCCCGCCAGGCGTGCGATATCACGCTCGGCACCACGCAGCAGGGGCAGAGTGGCGTCGGCCAACTGCAGCAGGCGCAGGCCGGCGCTGGTGAAGCGGATCGGCTTGGACTTGCGCACGAACAGGGTCATGCCCAGGCGCTCTTCCAGTTCCTTGAACTGGTGCGAGAGGGCCGACTGGGTCAGGTGCAGGCGTTCGGCGGCTTCCACCAGGCTGTCGGCCTCGCGCAGGGCATGAAGGGTTTTCAGGTGGCGGATTTCCAGCACAGATGACTCCGGGGGTAACACTGGACAATGGGTGCAGATGCTTGAGTTTCCCTCATGTTGTGCGTTGCTGTCGAGTACGGCGCAGATGACCGCCCGGCAGCCTTAATCAAACTGTCATGGTTTTGTGGCAGCGCGCTCGAAGGGATTTCATCAGACTCGCGCTCTACTGGGGATCTGCATTCTGGTGTTTCTTTCATGCGGGCTTTATTGGTCTTTTTATTCTTGTTGGTCAGTGTGCCAGCCGCTGCGGCGGCTCAGCGCTGCGACGCCCAGGTGCCGGTGCAACGGGCCGAGCTGGGCGAGCTGAGCGTGGTCTACCAAAGCGTCGGTGCGCCGTCGGACCCTGTATTGCTGCTGGTCATGGGCCTGGGGGGGCAGTTGATCCATTGGCCCGACGATGTGGTCGAGGCCCTGTGCCGGCAGGGTTTTCGCGTCATTCGCTACGACAATCGCGATGTCGGCTTGTCACGCTGGAACCAAGCGCCGGCCTCGGCCAGCCTGACCGTAGAATTGCTGCGCTACAAGCTGGGGTTGCCGGTGGTTGCACCCTATACCTTGACCGATATGGCCACCGACGGCTTGCGGCTCATGGATGCGCTGGAGGTGGAGCAGTTCCATGTACTGGGGGTCAGCATGGGTGGCATGATCGCCCAGCATCTGGCAGCCATGGCCCCACAGCGCGTGCGTAGCCTGACGCTGGTGATGTCCAGTTCCGGCGACGCAGGCCTGCCGGCGCCCAGCCCGGCGCTGGTGCAACTGTTGGCGCGCCGCGATGCGCCCAACCGGGCTATGGCCATCGAGCACCAGGCCGACCTGCTGGCCGCCTTGGGCAGCCCCGATATCGCCGACGAGCGCGCAGCGTTGCTGCAACAGGCTGCGGACGCCTATGACCGGGCGTTCAACCCGGACGGCGTCAAGCGCCAGATCATGGCGATCCTCGCCGAGCCCAGCCGGGTGGCGCTGCTCAACCAACTGCGCGTGCCGACGTTGGTGGTGCACGGCACGGCCGATCCGCTGTTGCCGGTGATGCATGGGGTGCACCTGGCGGCGCATATCCAGGGCAGCCAGCTGCGATTGATTCCGGGCCTGGCCCATCGCTTCCAGGAGCCGTTCAAGGGGCCGTTGCTGGCGGCGGTGCTGCCTTACCTGAAATCGCATCGCCAAGCGCCAAGGCACGTGGCAGGGCTTCTGTAACCGGACCGTCACAGACCCTGTAGGAGCGGCCTTGTGCCGCGATTGGGCCGCAACGCGGCCCCAGCTGTTTCAATGAAAGCGCATCCACAAAGTGACCAACACCGTCGCCGCCACCAGCCAGGCCACTGTGGCCAGGGCCAGCGAGGCCTCCAGGCGCATTCTGTCGACCAGCACGTACAAGGCCGCCAGGTAGATGAAATAGGGAATGATCGACCACATGCCGAATAGGATGGTGGTCTTCAGGTCCGCCAATGACCGGCCCTTGCCGACGATGTAATGCGCGATCAGGGCGAAAGTCGGAAACAGTGGCACCAACCCGGCGATGTAGTAGTTGCGCGTCTTGGAAAGAATGGCCAGGAGCACCACGACGGTGGCGCCCAGGCTGGCCTTGAGTATCAGGTCCACGTTGGCATTCCTTGGTTCAGCTCAGGCCGTATTTCTTCACTTTGTCGAACAGGGTGGTCTTGGCCATGCCCAACTCCTGGCTGGCCTGGCTGAGGTTGCCGCCGGTGCGTTGCAGGGCGTCACTCAGCAGGTTGCGCTCGAAGGCCTCCACTGCCTCGGCGAACCCCAGCCCTTGGCTGGCGCCGCCCGCGCTTTTCTTGAAGGCCGGCAGGCCAAGGGCATGGCGCTCGGCGACGTTGCGCAGCTCACGCACATTACCGGGCCAGTCATGGGCCATCAGGCGCGACACGGTCTGGCTGTCGAGCTCCGGCACTTCGCGGTCGAAGCGCAAGGCCGACTGCTGGAGGAAGTGCTCGAACAGTTGCAGGATGTCTTCGCGGCGCTCGCGCAAGGGCGGCAGTTCCAGGGTGACCACGTTCAGGCGGTAGTACAGGTCGCTGCGGAACTGGCCGGTCTGGCCCATGGCGTCCAGGTCAGATTTGGTGGCGGCGATCACCCGGCAGTCCACCGGGATGCTCTGGTTCGAGCCCAGGCGCTCCAGGGTGCGTTCCTGCAGCACGCGCAGCAGCTTGATCTGCAGGTTGATCGGCATGCTCTCCACTTCGTCCAGGAACAGCGTGCCGCCATTGGCATGTTCGATCTTGCCGATACGCCGCTTGCCGGCACCGGTGAAGGCGTTGGCTTCATGACCGAAGATCTCGCTTTCGAACAGGTTCTCCGGCAGGCCACCGCAATTGAGCGCAACGAAGGGCTGGCCCTGGCGCCGACTGAAATCGTGCAGGCAGCGGGCGACCAGCTCCTTGCCGGTACCGGTTTCGCCTTCGATGAGCACGTTGGCCGAGGTATCGGCGACATTGGCGATCAGTTCGCGCAGACTCTGCATGGCCGCAGAGCGGCCGATGATGCGGCCCTCGAGGGTGGTCTGGCCAGCCAGCTGGCGCCTCAGGGCATGCACTTCACGAGACAGGCCGCGTTGCTCCAGGGCGCGGCGTACTACCTCCACCAGGCGCTCCGGGGAGAACGGTTTCTCCATGAAGTCGTAGGCGCCGTTGCGCATGGCACCGACAGCCATGTCGATATCGCCGTGGCCGGTGATCAGCACCACGGGCAGGCTGCGATCGCGCGCCTTGAGGCGGCCGAGCAGTTCCAGGCCATCCATGCCCGGCAGGCGGATGTCGCTGACGACGATACCGGCGAAATCGTCGCCGATGCGTTCCAACGCCTGTTCAGCGCTGCCCACGCCTTCGCAGGCGATGTCCTCCAGCGCCAGTGCCTGCTGGCAACCCAGCAGCACGTGGGGGTCGTCTTCGACGATCAGGACGGTCAAGGGTGCTTGGTTCATGGGGACCCTTTATTCATAGTGGTTCAGCCGATGTGCCGGTGGGCGTGACCAGGGGCAGGGCGAGGACGAAGGCGGTACCGCCGCTGGCGGGATGCTCGACGCCCAGGGACCCCTTGGCGGCGGCGGCAAGGCTCGCCGACAGGGTCAGGCCCAGGCCCAGGCCGTGCTCGCCGGGCTTGGTGGTGAAGAAGGGTTCGAACAGGTGCTTGCGGGCCTCGGCATCGATGCCATGGCCATTGTCGCGCACCCGCAGGCGGTATTTGTCGCCTTGTATTTCGCCTTCCAGCCAGAGTTGTGGTTGGGGCTGGCTGGCCATGGCGTCCAGGGCGTTGCCGATCAGGTTGACCAGGATCTGCTCCAGGCGGGTCTGGTCGATGGCCAATAGCTGGTCTTCGAACTGGCGATGCAATTGCAGGTTGCAGCGGGCGATGCGGTTGCCCAGCACCTGCAGGCTGGCCTCCACGGCCTTGTGGAGCGAGGCCTGGCCGCTGTCGTCGCCGCGCCGGGCGAAAGAGCGCAGGCTGGCGGTGATACGCCCCATGCGGTCGATCAGGTCGTTCATGGTGCGCAGGTTGGTACTGGCGGTTTCCAGGGCGCCGCGTTCGAGGAAGCGCACGGTGTTGCCCGACAATGTCCGCAGGGCGGCCAGCGGCTGGTTGAGCTCATGGGCAATGCTGGTGGACATCTGCCCGATGGCTGCCAGCTTGCCGGCCTGCACCAGTTCGTCCTGGGCGTGACGCAAGGTCTGTTCGGCATGCCGGCGCTCGCGAATCTGCCCCTTGAGGCGTTCGTTGCTGGCGCGCAGGTCGGCGGTGCGCTCGGCGATGCGCCGCTCCAGTTGGCTGTTGGCTTCTTCCAGGGCTTCGCGAGCGGCAAGGCGGGTGGCGATTACCTTGCGCCGTTCGTTCCAGGCGATGGCCAGGATCGTCAACAGGGCGAAGGCCACGCCCACCAGGATGCCCTGTACCATGGATTCGCGGTGCAGGTCCTGCAGCGGCGTGAGCAGGGTGAAATGCCAGGGGGTATCGACCAGGCGCCGGGTCTGGGCCAGGTAGGCCATGTTCTGGGGTCTGCCCTGGCCGCTTTCGCTGTTGGCGGGGAAGGTGAGCTTTTCTACGCCGTCGGCCAGGGTTTCGCGGGCCAAGGGTTGCAACTCGTTCAGCGGCCACCAGTAGTACTGCAGGCTGCGCGCCAGGCGTTCCTTGATCTGCGGGGTGAGTGGGCGTACCGACTTGAGCCGGCGGGCCGGGTCGCTGGAGAGGATGATGATGCCGTTCTCGTCACTGACGAACGCCTCCAGGCGCGCCCGTTGCCAGCGCTCCTCGAGGGTGTCCAGACGCACCTTGATCACCGCCACGCCGATGATCTTGCCGTGCTCCTCCAGCCCGTGGGCCAGGTAGTAGCCGGCTTCGCCGGTGGTGCTGCCGATGCCATAGAAGCGGCCAGGCTCGCCGCGCACGGCATCCTGGAAATAGGCGCGGAACGACAGGTCCTCGCCCAGGAAGGAGTCGGCGTCGCGCCAGTTGCTGGTGGCCTGGACCCGGCCGCTGGTGTCGAGTACGAAGATGGCCCGGCTGCGGCTGCGGCGGTTCAGGCCTTCGAGGTATTCATTGACGGTCTGGCGATAACCACCGTCGGGGTCGGTGAGCAGGCGCGAGACGCTGTCTTCGAGCTCCAGCAGACTCGGCAGGTAGGTGTACTTGCTGATTTCGCTCTCGACTGTGCGCGCATGCAGCTCGAGCTGGCGCTCGCCGTTTTCGCTCAGGGTGCGGATGCCGTTGCTCTCGCTGATCAGGTAGCCGGCCAGGCCCAGGCCGACCATCAACAGGATGATCAGGGGCGGCAGCAGCAATTGGCGAATCAGGCGGGATTTCACGACAGGTTGGGCAGGGCGAAGGAGCGAGGGGTCGCATTTCATCACAGTGGCCTTGTCACGACCAGCGTCCGCTGCCCGGATGCACCGGGCAGCGGCACGAGCCGACTCAGTGCTGCAGGATCTTGCTGAGGAAATGCTGGGTGCGCTCATGGCGGCCTTCGGGGTTGCCGAAGAAGTCTTCCTTCTGGCAATCCTCGATGATGCTGCCCTTGTCCATGAAGATCACCCGGTTGGCCACCTTGCGGGCAAAGCCCATCTCGTGGGTCACGCACATCATGGTCATGCCCTCGTGGGCAAGTTCCACCATCACGTCCAGCACTTCGTTGACCATCTCCGGGTCCAGCGCCGAAGTCGGCTCGTCGAACAGCATGACGATCGGGTCCATCGACAGCGCGCGGGCGATGGCCACGCGTTGCTGCTGGCCGCCGGAGAGCTGGCCGGGATGCTTCTTGGCATGGGCGCCCAGGCCGACGCGATCGAGCAGGGCCAGGCCCTTCTTGGTGGCTTCCGCTTCGCTGCGGCCGAGCACCTTACGCTGGGCGATGGTCAGGTTCTCGGTGATCGACAGGTGTGGGAACAGTTCGAAGTGCTGGAACACCATGCCTACCCGCGAGCGCAGCTTGGGCAGGTTGGTCTTGGGGTCGGCGATAGAGGTACCGTCGACCACGATGTCACCTTTCTGGAATGGCTCCAGGGCGTTGACGCACTTGATCAAGGTGGACTTGCCCGAGCCGGACGGGCCGCAGACCACCACCACCTCGCCTTTCTTGACCTCGGTGCTGCAGTCGGTCAGCACCTGGAAGTCCCCGTACCACTTGTTGACGTTCTTGATGGAAATCATACGGCGATCCTTTTTTGCAGACGCTTGACCAGCCACGAAGCGGAGAAGCTGATGAGGAAGTAGACGACACCGGCGAAGATCAGGAACTCATGGGAGCGCCCGATGATGTCGCCGTTGGAGCGGGCCGAGTTGAGGAAGTCCACCAGGCCCACGGTGTAGACCAGTGAGGTGTCCTGGAACAGGATGATGCTCTGTTGCAGCAGCAGCGGAGTCATCTTGCGGAATGCCTGGGGCAGGATGATCAGGCGCATGGTCTGGCCGTAGGTCATGCCCAGTGCCTGCGCGGCGCCCATCTGGCCCTTGGAGATCGACTGCACGCCGGCACGCACGATTTCGCAGAAGTACGCGGCCTCGAACATCATGAACGCCACCACACAGGAGGTGAAGGCGCCCACCGGGGTGTCTTCGCCGGTGATCCAGCGCAGCACGAACGGCACCGCCAGGTAGAACCAGGTGATCACCAGCAGCAGTGGGATGGAGCGGAAATAGTTGACGTAGGCTCCGGCCAGGTTCGACAGCAGCTTGCTCGACGACAGGCGCATCAGCGCCAGGAGGGTGCCCAGTACGATGCCGCCTACAACGCCCATGACCATCAGCTGGAGGGTCATCACCATGCCTTCCCAGAGGGCCGGCAGGGCGGGGATGATTTCGCTGAAATCCATGTCCATTTACTTGCCCCCCACGGAAATCAGGCCCGGTACCGAGACTTTCTTCTCGATCAGGCGCATGAACAGCATCAGGCCCATGTTCAGGGTGAAGTAGATCAGCGTGGCCAGGGTGAAGGCTTCGAACAGGTTGGCCGAAAACTCGGCGGTCTGCTTGGTTTGCGCCAGCAGTTCCATCAGGCCGATCAGCGAGGCCACCGAGGAGTTCTTGAACACGTTCAGGAATTCCGAAGTGAGCGGTGGGATGATGATCCGATAGGCCTGGGGTAGCAGCACGTTCATGTAGATCTGTGGCAGGCTGAAGCCCAGTGCTCGGCCAGCGGCTTCCTGGCCACGGGGCAAGGCCTGGATGCCGGTGCGCACCTGTTCGCAGACCCGCGCGGCGGTGAACAGGCCCAGGCAGATGACCACGCTGATCAGCGCCGAGGTGGTCGGGTTCAGGTCCTGCTTGAACCATTCCTGCAGGCCTTCGGGCAGCAGGTCGGGTACCAGGAAGTACCAGATGAACAGCTGCACCAGCAGCGGTACGTTGCGGAACAGCTCCACATAGGCAGTGGCGATGCCTGATACCAGGCGGTTCGGCACGGTGCGCATCACACCGAGCAGCGAGCCCAGCAGCAAGGCGATGATCCAGGCGGAGATGGCGATGGCGATGGTCCAGCCCAGACCGGCGATGTACCAGTCCAGGTAGGTTTCGCTACCCACGCCGGTGGACTTGAAGAACACGCCCCAGTCCCAGTTGTAATTCATCGGGATTTCCCCTCAGACGGTTGTTTCACGGGCACCTTCGAGCAACCGAGGGCGGCGAACGCCCTCGGTTGAAAGGTTAGACACTAATGAGTGGCCTGTCGGGTTGATTACGGCTCGGCTCGAGCCCCCGGCCACTGGCTGAGGTTCAGGACTTCTTCTCGTCCGCTGCCTTGTCGGTCGGCTCGGCGATCAGTTTTTTCAGCTCTTCGCTCATCGGGAAGTTCAGGTTCAGGCCTTTTGGCGGGATCGGCTGCTGGAACCACTTCTCGTAGCTCTTGTTGACTTCGCCCGACTTGAAGTAGGCGATGATGGCGTCGTCGACCGCTTTCTTGAACGCCTCGTCACCCTTGCGCACCATGCAGCCGTAGATCTCGTAGGACTGCGGCGTGCCGGTGATGACCCAGTCGGCAGGCTTGCGTGCCTTGGCCATTTCGCCGGCCAGCAGGGCGTCGTCCATCATGAAGGCCACGGCGCGGCCGCTTTCGAGCATGTTGAAGGCTTCACCGTGGTCTTTTGCGGAGATCACGTTCATCTTCATCTGCTTGTCGGCGTTCATCGCCTTGAGGATGCGCTCGGACGTGGTGCCGGCGGTGGTCACTACGTTCTTGCCGGCCAGGTCCGGGAAGTCCTTGTAGGCCGGTTGACCGTCCTTGACCTTGGTCAGCAGGCGGGTACCGACTTCGAAGATGCCCACCGAGAAGCCGACCTGTTGCTGGCGCTCGACGTTGTTGGTGGTGGAGCCGCACTCCAGGTCCACGGTGCCGTTCTGCACCAGCGGAATGCGGGTCTGGGAGGTGACGAGGTTGTAGCGCACCTTCAGGTCAGGCACGTTGAGCTGTTTCTTCAGCGCTTCGACGACGGCCAGCTGGATGTCGTGGGAGTAGCCCACGGGCTGTGGCTTGCCTGCCAGGTAGGAAAACGGAATGGAGGAGTCGCGGTGGCCCAGGGTGATGGTGCCCGAATCCTTGATCTTCTTCAGGGTGCCGGTCAGCTCTTCAGCCATGGCCGGCGAAGCGATGACCGCGGCCGCGATGGCGGCGCCCAACAGTTGACGAACGATACGCATCAAATTTTCCTCGACGTTGTTTTTTTTATGGAGCCGTTGGCGGACTCTTCGTTCTACGAATACAGCAAGAAGCGGGTGCATTCGGCTAATGAGTGTAGAGCATGAGTCGTGCCAAGCCCTGACATTGATCATAACGTCCCGAAAATACGGCGGATCAATCTTTTTTGAGGCATCGAAGGAGGTAGGGCTCGTACGGATTTCCGAATGGGTGCGATGGTTTCGTTCGGAAACCCGAACATCGGGATGCCTGCGATGCTCCGAGCGGGCCGGCATGCCGCCGGCCTGATCGTAATGGCAAAAGCCGCTAGTGCGATGCGTTCGAACGCGCCCAGGCTTCGGTCGTCAAGGTGCGCATCAGGGTCGATTCTTCTTCTGCAAGTTCATGCATCAACGCCCTTGCTCGATCTTCGTAGCCGCGTTCCTGCCCGGTTATGGCATGCTCCCTGAGTGCTTCCAGTCGCGCATGATACGGCGCGGTTATCGCCTCGAAACGTTCCGGGAAGCGTTCGCGCAGATAATTCTGCCAGTAGGGCCGATTGGCGAGCGCGTCCAGCATGGCCACGGCTGTATCGGCCCTCAGCACTTCCAGTTGTGCTCGGCCCAGGTCTGCTGTTGATACATCCGCGAACGACGCGAAATGCATCTCATCGGGCGCTGCAGGCAGGTCGAGCGCCCCAGCAAGCCGCGAGCGGTAGAATAGCCGCACCTCGATTTCGTCGACGGCGCGCCCGGCACTGCGCAACCTCTGCACGTGATTGTTGGCAAGGTCATCGAGCAGGTCCAGACGATGCAGTTGCCACCCCAGGTGCAGCAAGCGACTTTCCCGCCTCGCGACCGGTACCCCTTCCAGACCCTGGTAGGCCAGAACACCCACTTCCAGCTGATTGAGCATCAGCAACAGGCGGTCGTCGCAGCTGCGCGGCCCATCGGCCTCGCGGAACAATTGTTCGCGCAGCGCCTCGTTGTGTTCGCAGGCTTCCAGGATGTGCCATACGCGCCGGCGGTAATGACGTGGATAGGTCTGGAAATCCTCGCTTTCGGCAAAGTCGGCAAGAAACCTGAACAACCCGCCCGAGCCGGGCTCTTCGATCAGGCGATCCCAGGTGGCCTCGCGTTGGGCACGAAGCTGCGCCTTCCTGGACGCGACCCAGGTCGAGCGAGTATGTGCATCGACGACCTCGTGGGCATGGTAGGCGCTGCCCCGCGCCCCCGCTTCGGCGATATCGCGTGCTTCGTCCAGGTACTGGGCACTGCGTTCGTTCAGGGGGTTGTCATGTAGATTCAGCCGCCGCAGGCGCAGGCTCAGCCCGTGCATTTCTCGCTGCAGCTCGCTGATCCTGTTGTCGCGCAGGTCGACATGGGCGCGCAGCGCCGCGTTCTGGTGAACCTGGCCGATCTCGGCCTGCCCGGTGGCGCGCAGGCGCAGGTCATGCATGTGGGGCAAGCCGGAAAGGTCCGGCATGCCGTTGAGCGGGTTGTAGCTCAATGCCAGCGTATTCAGGTGCTGCAATTGAGCCAAGCGGCTGCTGGCTTCTGCGTCGAGTACGATCTGGTTGTTTTCCAGGTTCACGCGCCTGAGTTGGGTGAGGTTCTCGATGCCTATAGGTACTTGGGTCAACCGGTTGCCACTAAGGTCCAGGTCGATGAGGTTGGGGAAGCGCGTGAGGAACTGCGCATCGATCGTTTCCAGATTCATGTTGCGCAATGCCAGGTGGCGCACATGTACATAGTCGATACCCTCGGGCAGGTTCGGTAATGTGCTGGAGTATTCGCCGTCGATGGTCAATTCATACTCGTTGTTGGCATCGACCAGCTTGCGCCGCCAACTGCGGCGCAAGGTGTCGGCGATACGGCGGCGGCGGATGGCTTGGAGCGGGGTCTGCCAGTCAGCCTGCCATGCCCGCAAGGCCTCGCGCAGCTCGGTAAGCTGGCGCTGCAGCATCTGATAATGGGTCCACAGGTTCTCGCCTCGCTGACGTACGGCTTGCAGGTAGGCGTCGAGCTGCAGTTCGCTGAGGGTCGGAAAGATTTGATGGATGCCTCGCCGAATGGCTTGGCGACTGCTTTCACCGCCACCGCTGAGCGTATAGGCAAGCCTGCCATCGGCAAAACGCCTGGGAGGCTTTACGTCGGCGCCGATCGGTGCGAGGCCGACCAGTTTCGCCGCACGTCGGCGATCTTCGGCAGCTGCCTTGACCAACGCCCCACGTAATTGCCGTACCTGCAACCGAGCGCTGCCCAGCTTGGCCTTCTGTTGATCGTCAAGGCAGTGCAACAGGGTGTCGAGAAAGGGCGCGTTGGGCCTGGAGGCAGGGTGCGGGTCACCTGCGAGCGCATAACCGTGCTCGGATTTGACGATAGTAAAGACCTTGGTCGCCTCCTCATCTTGGCTTGCATACAGCACGGCCCCTTCCGGGTTGCCTGCCCGTAGTTCGACGCGCACCGATGCTGGCCAAGGCGCCATGTGTTCGATCAGCCCCAGGGCCAACCTTTCGCTATCGGAGTTGGCCAGCGCCTGCAGGCGAATGCCAAGGCACGCCTGGTCGACACGACTGTCACGTACATACCAGCGTGCGCGTTCGGCCATGCTCAGTGGCACACGCCCAGACGTGCGCAAGTGTTCCAGCTGGGCCGAACTGCTGTGCTCGATGACTTCCTGCGCTCCCCGCGGTGACAGGCGTTCGAACGCCGTGGTCAACGCCTTCTGCTCTGCTGAAACAGGCGGGTGCAATGTGGCCAGGTGTTCGTCGAGCGCCGTGCCGCGTAGGTCAGGATTTTCTGCATGCAGTTTCATGCGTTCATGGATATCGAGGAGCCGTGCCGGCGGCGCGGCCTGCTCCAGGCACAGGCGACGCAACTGGTCGGTGGACAGGCCCGTGGCGTCGAGCAAGATCTGGGCATCGGTCGACAAGAGCCCGGCGAAATGCCTTCCTTGCAACCCTTCCAGCAGCACCGACGCGCTCTCTTCGAGGGGGAGGTAATGAGCCTCTCGAACCAGCCGGATACCACCTTCGGGAAGCAGTTTTGGCGCCAGACTGTCCACAAGCGGCACCCGCTTGAGCGTCTGTATCGCGCCTGCGGTCAACCCTGCGAGTGCCAGCCCCTGTGCGACGACGAACAGATGATCCAGCGCTCCCTGGCGATCGCCCACACGCCAGTCCTGATAGCCTTCATACACTTCATCGAGCAGCTGCGCGGCGCTGACGATCAACAGGATATGGCCCACCACGGGAACAACGAATGCAGCCAGCCCGAGGAGGTCCAAGCCGGCGCCGAGCATGCCTTGCAGACGCTTGTGCCTGCTCAAGCGGTCTTCGATGTCGGTGGGGACGGCAATATAGGCCGCGTCCTGATAGATCCTGTCGATCAGCGACCTGCGTACATGAACGAATACGTTGCCCTCGACAGCCAGGTGGCGCCCGTCCAGTTCCAGGGGCTTGTCACTCGGTGTCTGCGCCAATAGACGTGAAAGCGTCGTGTCGAACCGGCTTCGGTCCTGCGCCTTGATGAAGCGCTTGAAAAATTCACGCAGGGCTCGGTGTTTCAGGCGATTGGCCAAATCGTTGTATACCTGGTTCCACGAATCGTAATGACGCACGCTCTTTTCAGGGTCATCAGGAATCCAGAGAATGATTTCATCGATATCGGCGTTCGGAGCCAGCCGCCACTCGAAGGCGACGATGCCTACCATGCATGTGCCCAATAGGTAGAGCTGGCGTGGTGTCAGCGTGCCTTTTCCAGGGTGGGGCTGCGTGGGGGCCTGCAACATCGGCAGCAACCGCAGCAGGTCTTTTTCATCCAGCTGCGCCTTGAACCGTCCTTCGTATAGTGCTGCCAGCATGCGCGTACGCACGCCATCCTGAAACATCTGCTCCACGTGTGCGCGGGCCTGGTTCGTCGGTTGCCCGCGGCCTGCCTTGGGTTCGAGGATGCCTTTCAAAAGCGATTGGTACTTCCCGCCGATGTCCAGGGTGCGGCACAGCGTGGCAAAGCGCTCGAAGGTCATGGTCAGCTGGCGTTCCTGCGCATCGACCAGGTGCGCCTTGCGCAGCAGCCATGGCTGGGTTTCGTGTGCTTCGTAATTATGCAAGGCGGCGGCAACAAGGCTCTGCCGTGTGGTGTAGGTGACGCTCGGTCTGTGCAGTTTCTCCGCAGCTGAGGCCAGTTCAAAGGTTTCTCTGACCACTACATGGGCGCGTCGTGGGTCGATGTGTCCGAGCCCCTCCAAGAGCAGCGCTTTTTCTAGGTGGGAGGCGGCGAAGTCTTCGATTGCCGGGATTCTGCCAAGCAGGTGCTGCAGGTTATCGGTGACGTGTTGTTGCGCTTGCAGCGCCTGTCGATAGGCATCCAGGTGCTTGGGCTCGGCGTTGATGAACCAGGCGGGAAGCTGCTGGGCGATCAGATTGTCGACCGAGGTGCTGGGGAAGGTTTCGGTGCTTGTCATGCAATGGGCTCCAGGTCCTAAAGGACCTAGAACACCAAGTCGTAAAGGGGGCCTGGCGGTACATAGTGAATGCGCTCATGCACGCCTACAGCCATGTACCGTCATTGAGGGCCACTTCCCCGCGCCTTCAGTCAGGCTGCCTGGGTGCGCGCCTGGCGTTCGCGTTGAAGGTATTGCTCGAGCACTTGCTTTTCACTTGCGCTGGTGAACAAGCCCAGCTTGGTACGCCGCCAGAGGATATCTTCTGCATCGCAGGCCCATTCGTAGCGGCAGAGGTAGTCGACTTCCCGAGCGAACAACCCGCCGCCGATCGCCTGGCCCAGGTCTTCAGGGCCTTGCACGCCTTCGAGCAATTGCCATACACGGCTGCCGTAGGTCACTGCCCAGCGTTTGGCGATGTCCATAGGCAGCCAGCCGTGGCGTGCCAGCAGGGCATCCACCAGGGCCTGGACGGTGGTCATGTTTTCACCGCCAGGCAGCGGCGCGGTGGCGGTCCAGCTTTCGCGCATCTGGGTGAAGAATGGCTTGAGTTCGACCATCGCCGACTCGGCCAGCTTGCGGTAGGTGGTCAGCTTACCGCCGAAGACCGACAGCAGCGGCGCCTGGCCTTCCCTGGCGGACAGCGCCAGGGTGTAGTCGCGGGTCACGGCGGAGGGATTGTCCGATTCGTCGTTGCACAGCGGACGCACGCCGGAATAGGTGTGCAGGATGTCCGTGCGGCCAAGCTGGTGGTTGAAGTGTTCGTTGACCACCTTGAGCAAATAGTCGGTTTCGGTGTCAGTGATCGCCACCGTGGCCGGGTCGCCGCGGTATTCGCGGTCGGTGGTGCCGATCAGGGTGAAGCGCTCCAGGTAGGGAATGGCGAACACGATGCGCTGGTCTTCGTTCTGCAGGATGTAGGCGTGTTCGCCCTCGTACAGGCGCGGGACGATGATGTGGCTGCCCTGGATCAGGCGGATGCCGTAGGGCGCTTCCAGCTTGAGGTCGTCCTTGATGAAGCTGGCCACCCAGGGCCCGGCGGCATTGACGAGCGCACGGGCACGAATGCTCTGCTGACGGCCATCGGCATGCAGCAGCTCGACTTCCCACACGCCGCCGACGCGCTCGGCGCGCAGGCAGCGGGTGTGGGTGTGGATATGCGCGCCTTTCTCACGGGCGGCCATGGCGTTGAGCACCACCAGGCGGGCGTCGTCCACTGCGCAGTCTGCGTATTCGAAGCCGCGGGTGATGGCTGGCTTGAGCGGGTTCCCAGGGCCGAAGCGCAGGCTGCGCGAAGCACCCAGTCGCTTGCGTTTGCCCAGGTGGTCGTAGAGGAACAGGCCGGTGCGGATCATCCAGGCCGGGCGCAGGTGTGGGCGATGGGGCAGGACGAAGCGCATCGGCTTGACGATGTGCGGTGCCTTGGCCAGCAAGACTTCGCGCTCGGCCAGAGCCTCGCGAACCAGGCGGAACTCGTAATGTTCCAAGTAGCGCAGGCCACCGTGGATCAACTTGCTGCTGGCCGAGGAGGTGTGACTTGCCAGGTCGTCCTTTTCGCACAGAAATACCTTCAGGCCGCGACCGGCCGCGTCGGCGGCAATGCCCACGCCATTGATGCCGCCACCGATCACGGCGAGGTCGTAGCAATCGGCGAGCGGGGGCAGGGACGGAGCGGAGTGGGACACGGCAAGGGCCTCCTGGGCGCGGTTCACATCGAAAGTGAACATTGATGTTCGTTTTCGAAAATACTAGCGCAACGAAAAGGCGTCCGCCAGTCAGTCTCTATAGAAAAAACTGATCTGATGACAAAGAAATGAACAATACCGAACATCAGCGCCGGACCTGACAAGCCAATCGCGGTCCGGCTAGGCCCGCGATTGGCACTTTCAGACCACTTCGAGGCGAATCTTGTGCTGGTTCAACAGTTGGGTCAGGGCAGGGGTGGGCTGCTGGTCCGTCACCAGGCAATCGACCAGGCTGATCGAGCCCAGGCGAACCATGGCGTTACGGCCGAATTTGCTCGAGTCCGCGGCCAGGATCACCTGGCGGGCGTTGGTGATGATCGCCTGGGAGACCCGCACTTCCTGGTAGTCGAAGTCCAGCAGGCTGCCATCCTCGTCGATGCCGCTGATGCCGACCACGGCGAAGTCGACCTTGAACTGGTTGATGAAGTCGACGCTGGCCTGGCCGACCACACCGCCGTCGCGCCGTACCGTGCCGCCGGCCACCAGCACCTCGAAGTCGTCCTTGGCGCCCAGGATCGCGGCCACGTGCAGGTTGTTGGTGATGACCTTCAGGTGGCTGTGGTTGAGCAGTGCACGGGCAATGGATTCGGTGGTGGTGCCGATGTTGATGAACAATGAAGCATGGTCAGGAATTTGCTGGGCCACGGCTTCGGCGATGCGCTGCTTCTCGTCGCGCATCTGGTCGGCGCGCATGGCATAGGCGGTGTTCTCTATGCTCGAGTCGTATGCCGCGCCGCCGTGGTAACGCCGCAGCAGGTTCACTTCGGCGAGCTGGTTGATATCGCGGCGGATGGTTTGGGGGGTGACGACGAACAGCTGCGCCATTTCTTCGATACTGACGTAACCACGCTCGCGCACCAGTTCGAGGATTTGTTGTTGGCGGGGAGGCAGATTCATGGGCGGTCCTTGGGGGCAGCCGGACAAATTCTGCAATGATGCCGTAGGAAGAGGATGACGGCCAGTCTGCTACCTCAGGTTCGGCGTATTGCCTGCCTTGGTCCTAGCGCCGGTAAGCCGGCTCCCACAGGTTCGGCGGTGTCTACAACCGCAGCGCAATACAAGTGGGAGCCGGCTTGCCGGCGATCGGTCGGGCCAGGCAGACGAGATCTGCAGGCTCAGGCCTCGTGATCTTCCCAATCGCGGGTTCGGTCCACGGCCTTGCGCCAGCCTTTGTAGAGCTTTTCCTTCTGCGCTTCGTCCAATTGCGGGCTGAACTCACGTTCGATGATCGCCTTGTCTCGCAATTCGTCCAGGCCGCTCCAGAAGCCACAGGCCAGGCCCGCCAAGTAGGCAGCGCCCAAGGCTGTGGTTTCGCGCATTTTCGGCCGCTCAACGCAGGTGCCGAGAATGTCGGCCTGGAACTGCATGAGGAAGTTGTTGGCCACCGCACCGCCGTCCACGCGCAGTTCGCTCAGGCGCTGGCCGCAGTCCTGTTGCATGGCGTCGAGCACGTCGCGGGTCTGGTAGGCGATCGACTCCAGGGCGGCGCGGATGATGTGGTCGACCTTGACACCCCGGGTCAGGCCGAACAGGGCACCGCGGGCATAAGGGTCCCAGTAGGGTGCGCCCAGGCCGGTGAAGGCCGGTACCAAATAGACGCCGTTGCTGTCCTTGACCTTGCTGGCGAAATACTCGGTGTCGTAGGCGTCATTGACGATCTTCAGCTCGTCGCGCAGCCACTGCACGGTTGAGCCGCCATTGAACACCGCGCCCTCCAGCGCATAGGCCACTTCGCCGCGTGGGCCGCAGGCGATGGTGGTGAGCAGGCCGTGGGAGGAGGTCACTGCCTTGTCGCCGGTATTCATCAGCAGGAAGCAACCGGTGCCGTAGGTGTTCTTGGCCTGGCCGGGCTCCACGCACATCTGCCCGAACAGGGCAGACTGCTGGTCACCGGCGATGCCGGCGATGGCGATACCGCTCTTGGTATGGCCGTAGACTTCGGAGGAGGGACGCACCTGGGGCAGCATCTGGCGAGGGATGCCGAGGATCTGCAGGAGCTTCTCGTCCCATTGCAGCGTGTGGATGTTGAACATCAGGGTACGCGAGGCATTGGTGTAGTCGGTGACATGTACCTTGCCGCCGGAGAACTTCCAGATCAGCCAGGTATCGACAGTGCCGAACAACAGCTCGCCGCGCTCCGCACGTTCCCGGGCCCCTTCGACGTTGTCGAGGATCCACTTGAGCTTGGTGCCGGAGAAGTAGGGGTCGGTGACCAGGCCGGTGGCCTGGCGAATGTAGGCTTCGTGGCCGTCGCGCTTGAGCTGCTCGCAGATCTCGGTGCTGCGCCGGCATTGCCAGACGATGGCGTTGTATACCGGGCGCCCGGTTTCCTTGTCCCAGACCACCGTGGTTTCACGCTGGTTGGTGATACCCAGGGCGGCGACCTGGGCATGGCTGATGCCGGCCTGGGCCAGGGCCTCGACCATGGTCGCGCTCTGGGTCGCGAAGATCTCCATCGGGTCGTGCTCGACCCAGCCGGCTTGTGGGTAATGCTGCACGAACTCGCGCTGGGAGGTGCCGACCACGTTGGCGTCCCGGTCGAAAATGATGGCCCGCGAACTGGTGGTGCCCTGGTCCAGGGCGATGATGTAGTTCTTGTCCTGGGAATCTGTCATGTCGGTGGCCTTGCACAAAATAGGGAGTGGTCAGGGGGTGGCCGGGTGTCTTGCCGGCGCGCTGGCCTCAGGAAGCCTGGGTATCGCCCTGTGGGTTGTCGTCTGTTTGCGGGTTCGCGGTTTGCGCCATCGGCAGGTTGCGGGCGATCAGGCCTCGGTACAGGGCTGCCCCCATGCATGCGCCGAGGATCGGTGCGAACACCGGAACCAGGAAATAGGGAATGGAGCGCCCGCCGGTAAAGGCTATCTCGCCCCAGCCGGCCAGGAATGTCATCAGTTTAGGCCCGAAATCGCGTGCCGGGTTCATCGCAAAGCCGGTCAGAGGGCCCATGGCGCTGCCGATCACCGCGATCAGCAGGCCGATCAAAAGCGGCGCCATGGCGCCTCGGGGCAGGCCGTTGTTGTCGTCGGTCAGGGCCATGATCACTGCCATGAGGATGGCGGTGATCACCACTTCGACGAGGAACGCCTGGGCGATGGACAGGGCCGGGTGTGGGTAGGTGGAAAACACCGACGCCAGTTCCAGGCTGGCTTCGCTGCCGCGGACCATGGCATGGGCCTGTTCGAAATCGAAGAACAGGTTGCTGTACAACCCATAGACCAGCGCGGCGGCGCAGAAGGCGCCGCAGACCTGGGCGAGGATGTAGAACGGCAGTTTGCGCTTGTCGAAGCCGGCGAACAGGCACAGGGCAATGCTCACGGCCGGGTTCAGGTGCGCGCCGGAAATGCCGGCGGTGAGGTAGATCGCCATGCTGACACCGACCCCCCAGATGATGCTGATTTCCCAGAGCCCGAAGCTGGCGCCGGCGACCTTGAGCGCTGCAACACAGCCGGTGCCGAAGAAGATGAGCAGTGCGGTGCCGAGAAATTCGGCCATGCATTGGCCGGACAGGGTCGGTTGTCGTAGAGCAGTCGTCATGTATGACCTCGTTTCTTGTTGTTGTGAGGCACTGGGCGCTCGACAGCAAGGTCCGGTGTCTATCCCCGTTGACGCCGGACAAGTGTAGGAATGCACCTTTAAAAAAGTGTCATTTATTCAGAAACGAAAAAATATAGACAAGAAACGCTGATGTCAAAGGTCGAAAGTGAACGCTTGGTCACATTCTGGATGCATAGCTCGGTCGTAACTCCCGGGCCAGACTGACGCGTTGGCGCTACGCTGGTCGGGCTGTAGGAATTGGCCTAAAGTAGCCGCCGACTTGCCACCGATTGGAGCCGTACATGACCCCCGCCCTCGACCTTTTGAAGAAGGCGCGTGCCGAACATCGCGTGCACAGCTATGAACATGATCCGAAATCTGCGTCCTATGGCCTTGAGGCGGCGGAAAAACTGGGGCTTGATCCGCAGCGTGTGTTCAAGACCCTGTTGGCCAGCAGTGAGAAGGGGGAATTGCTGGTGGCGGTGGTACCGGTAGGCGGCACGCTCGACCTCAAGGCGCTGGCGCAGGCAGCGAGAGTCAAGAAGTGCGAAATGGCGGACCCGGCGGTAGCACAGCGTTCAACCGGCTACCTGGTGGGCGGGATCAGCCCGCTGGGGCAGAAGAAGCGCCTGCGCACGTTCATCGATGCATCGGCACAGCAATTTGACAGCATCCATGTGAGCGCCGGGCGGCGTGGGCTGGAGGTAGAACTGGCCGCAACGGTGCTGGCCGAGCATACCCAAGGGACGTTCGCCGAGATCGGCCGGGGCTGAAGGCTTCAGCCACAGCGCTCAACCTCTGTAGGAGCGGGCTTGTCCCGCGATCGGGCGCGCAGCGGCCGTAAAACCAGCAACTGCAATTCATCAAGTAGAATGAGTTGGCTGATTGACGGCCGCTGCGCGCCCGATCAGCGGGACAAGCCCACAAGACCGCGCAGCAACCGAAACGGCGATCAGGTCGCCGAGCTGTAGCGGCGAACCCCGTTTTCCTGCCGCGGCAGTTGCGCCGCTACACTGCCTGGTACCGGGAACAGCACCAGGTGGTCGGCGGCCACATTGATGCCGATTTCCTGACCGACCTGATGGTCGACGTGGCTCGGGAAGATCGCTTCCAACTGGCTGCCGGTGGGCAGCTGCAGTCGGTACAGGGTCGAGGCACCGAGGAAGCTCTTGCCGACGATATTCGCCCGCAGGTCGCTGTCCGGCGCGTGGATGATATCGTCCGGGCGCAGCAGCACGTCCACCGAACTACCCGGCGCCATGGTGTAGGCACGGTTGCCGCGCAGTTCGCCCACCTCGGTCTTGACCGCCTCGTGGCTGCTCATCTGGCCACGGATGAAGTAGCCCTGGCCGATGAAGCTGGCGACGAAGGGGGTCTGCGGCTCATGGTAGAGGTTGTAGGGCGTGTCCCACTGTTCCAGGCGGCCTTCCCTGAATACCCCGACCTGGTCGCTGACGGCAAAGGCTTCTTCCTGGTCATGGGTGACCAGGATGGCGCTGGTGCCTCGACTCTTGAGGATGTCGCGCACTTCATGGCTCAAGCGCCGACGCAGCTCCACGTCCAGGTTGGAGAAGGGCTCGTCGAGCAACAGCAACTGCGGCTCCGGTGCCAGGGCCCGGGCCAGGGCCACCCGTTGCTGCTGGCCGCCGGAAAGCTCGTGGGGGTAGCGCCCGCCCAGGCCGCCGAGCTTCACCAGCTCGAGCATTTCCTCGACCACCTCGTTCGGGCGTGGATGCTTGCCAAGGCCAAAGGCGATGTTTTGCGCCACGGTCAGGTGGGGGAACAAGGCGTAGTCCTGGAACACCATGCCGATCCGGCGCTTCTCCGGTGCCAGGGTGAACCCTGCGCGGGAGATGACTTCGCCGGCCAGCTGGATCTCGCCTTCGTGCACTGGCTCGAAGCCTGCGATCGCGCGCAGGGTGGTGGTCTTGCCGCAACCTGAGGAGCCCAGCAGGCAACCGATGTCGCCTGCGTTCAGGTGCAGATTGAGGTTCTGGACGATGCGCTGGTCGCCATAGCCACAGGCCAGGTCGCGCAGGTTGAGCAATAGCGGTTGACTCATGCGTGGTGGTAAGCCGGTTCTACAAGGAATTCCAGGAGGGCCTTCTGTGCATGCAGGCGGTTTTCAGCCTGGTCCCAGGCGACCGAGCGAGGGTCGTCGAGCAGGTCCTGGCTGATTTCCTCGCCACGATGGGCGGGCAGGCAGTGCATGAACAGGGCGTCGGGTGCCGCCAGGTCGAGCAGTTCGCGGGTGACCTGGTAAGGCGCGAAATGCGCCAGGCGCCGTGCAGTTTCCTCCTCCTGGCCCATGGAAGTCCAGACATCCGTGGTCACCAGATGGGCACCTTGCACGGCTTGCTTGGGGTCACGAATGACCTGCACGCGATCACCGCCCAGGGCGAGGAAGCGTGGATCGGGCTCGTAGCCTTCCGGGCAGGCGATGCGCAGCTGGAAATCGAACTGCAGGGCCGCCTCGATGTAGGAATTGCACATATTGAAGCCATCGCCGATCCAGGCCACGGTCTTGCCCTGGATCGAGCCGCGGTGCTCGAGGAAGGTCTGCATGTCGGCCAGCAGTTGGCAGGGGTGCGATTCGTCGGACAGGCCGTTGATCACCGGGATGCGGGAGTTGGCGGCGAATTCGGTGAGGGTGCTGTGGGCATGGGTGCGGATCATCACCGCATCGAGCATGCTCGACAGGACGATGGCGCTGTCGGCGATCGGCTCGCCACGGCCCAATTGGGTATCGCGGGGCGAGAGGAAGATGGCCTGGCCGCCGAGCTGGATCATGCCGGCCTCGAACGACACCCGGGTACGGGTGGAGGACTTCTCGAAGATCATTCCCAGCACGCGGTTCTTCAGTGGCTCGAACAGCACGCCTCGCTTGCGCAGGTCCTTCAGCTCGATGCCTCGACGGATCACGCCGAGCAGTTCGTCAGCGGTGAAATCCATCAGGGAGAGAAAGTGCCTAGCGCTCATGATTGACTACCTTATCTGCAACGGTTTGCAGGTCGACCGTATGGTTTTGTTGACAACGGGAACGACCTGCGGCGTAAGCCGCACGGGGCGGACGGAATAGGGGGAAGGCGCAATACTATAATTAAATGTCGCCTGAAACCAAGAGGGGGCACAGCAGCTCTGTTGCAAGGAATGTCGTAAGCCCTTGTGAGCGTACTGTTTTTTATTTTCCACAGGTGGGTTGTACACGGCTTGTCCGCCCTTTGGCAAACCCTGCGTCGCGAATCATGCCGCCGGTGTCGTGAAGTCCGAAGCGTCCAGCCTCGACAAATCCCTTGCGACGCCCCTGTGCATGCGCAGGCCGCAACGGGACTGGCAAGGCCGAGCATGCAGCTCGGCTTTCCGTTACAATGCGTCACCGTGCCGACGATCGCGTCGGAAAGTTCAGCCGAGGTGCTTCATGGATATCATCGAAACAATCAAAGAGCAGATCGCCAACAACACCATTCTGCTTTACATGAAAGGCTCGCCGAATGCCCCACAGTGCGGCTTCTCGGCGCGTGCTGCGCAGGCCGTTATGGGTTGTGGCGAGAAGTTCGCCTACGTCGACATCCTGCAGAACCCGGAAATCCGCGCCAACCTGCCCAAGTACGCCAACTGGCCGACCTTCCCGCAACTGTGGGTCGGTGGCGAGCTGGTCGGCGGCAGCGACATCATGCTGGAAATGTTCGAAAAGGGTGAGCTGCAGACCCTGATCAAGGAAGCCGCCGCCAAGGCCAAGGCCTCCGAAGCCTGATCCGGTTTTTGTCGCAGGCATGAAAAAGCCCCGCCTAGGCGGGGCTTTTTCATGGAGCAGGAAACGCGTCGCCTGCCCGCCTAGGTTTATTCCTCACCCATCTGCGATTGCAGGTAGTTCTCGATACCCACCTTGTCGATCAGGCCCAGTTGGGTCTCCAGCCAGTCGATGTGCTCTTCCTCGGACTCCAGGATGTCTTCGAGCAGTTCGCGGGAGCCGAAGTCACCGGCGGTTTCGCAATGGGCGATGGCCGCCTTGAGGTCGACCAGGCCTTTCTGTTCGATCTTCAGGTCGCACTCGAGCATTTCCTTGGTGTGTTCGCCGATCAGCAACTTGCCCAGGTCCTGCACGTTGGGGATGCCTTCGAGGAAAAGAATACGCTTGATCAATTTGTCAGCGTGCTTCATCTCGTCGATGGATTCCTTGTACTCGTGCTTGCCGAGTTTGTTCAGGCCCCAGTCCTCGTACATCCGCGCGTGGAGGAAGTACTGGTTGATCGCGACCAGCTCGTTTCCGAGGATCTTGTTGAGATGCTGGATGACGCTTACGTCGCCTTTCATGTCGGGTTCCTGCCCTGTTGAAGTATGCCAATACAGGAAGTCTGAGCCCGACCTGGGCCTCTGTCAAACCTAAGTTATTGAATAGTAAGTGAAAATTAATAGGAATAAGAATGTTTGTGAACCGCGTTAGAACGCTAACTTATTGAATTGAAGGCATAAAAAAACCGGACACTGGGTCCGGCTCTTCGAATTCGGTGATTTACGCCACGTTGAATTCAACGGGGTAGGGCAGGGCGGCCTGCTGGCTGACCTGAAGTTCGGTCAGGGTCTCGCGGACCACCTGCTTGGCCAGGCATGCACATTTGCCACATTGGCTGCCAACATTGGTGGCGGCCCGGACTTCCTTGTAGCTGCAGCATCCTTCATAGATCGCATCGCGAATCTGTCCGTCGGTGACGCCGACACAAAGACACACATACATAAGATCAGACCATCAGGGTAGAGGCTCGATGGGGTGGAGCTTAATGGTAATGAGAATGCGTGTCAAAGAACTTTCCTCCAGCCTTGTGTCGGTGCGACCGGCGGTTGGATTCGGCCTGTCACCAGAAGCCGTGTATGATGGGCAACCTTTGCTGGATGCCGGGGCAGGTCGACCCTCCCGGGTATCTGATTTCACCACCATCAAGGAGATAACGAATGAGCGTACTCGTTGGTAAACAAGCCCCCGACTTCACCGTTCCGGCCGTACTGGCCAACGGCGAGATCGTCGACAGCTTCAACCTGGCTTCGGCCATCAAGGGCAAATACGGCCTGGTGTTCTTCTACCCACTGGACTTCACCTTCGTCTGCCCATCCGAGCTGATCGCCCTGGACCATCGCATCCCTGACTTCCAGGCGCGCGGCGTGGAAGTGATCGGCGTGTCGATCGACTCGCACTTCACCCACAACGCCTGGCGTAACACCCCCGTCAACAACGGCGGCATCGGCCCGGTCAAGTACACCCTGGCTGCAGACATCTCCCACGACATCTGCAAGGCCTACGACGTTGAGTCCGAAGGCGGCGTAGCCTTCCGTGGCGCCTTCCTGATCGACAAGAACGGCGTTGTCCGTTCGCAGATCGTCAACGACCTGCCGCTGGGCCGCAACATGGAAGAACTGCTGCGCCTGGTCGACGCCCTGCAATTCCACGAAGAGCACGGCGAAGTCTGCCCTGCCAACTGGAAGAAAGGCGACAAGGGCATGACCGCTTCGCCGGAAGGCGTTGCTGCCTACCTGAGCGAGAACGCTGGCAAGCTGTAATTGCTACGCGAATAAAAAAACCGGCCATCATGGCCGGTTTTTTTATGCCTGTAGCGGTGCTCTGGGCAGCCTGGTGCCAGCAAGCCCCCACCTGTCCTGCGCCGCTCTCAAGACTTGCGAACCCCCTGTGGGAGCTGGCTTGCCAGCGATAGCGCCGCAAAGCAGCCCCAGGGGCTCAGGCTGGTCAGTCGTTGAAGTCGCGCCAGCCGCCCATTTCCTTCCAGCGGTTGACGATGCCGCAGAACAGCTCGGCGGTTTTCTCGGTGTCGTAGCGTGCCGAGTGGGCTTCACGCCCATCGAAATCGATGTCGGCACTCTGGCAGGCCCGGGCCAGGACAGTCTGGCCATAGGCCAGGCCAGCCAGGGTGGCCGTGTCGAAGCTGGAGAAAGGATGGAAGGGATTGCGCTTGAGGTCGTTGCGCGCCACAGCGGCATTGAGGAAGCCCAGGTCGAAGCTGCTGTTGTGGCCGACCAGGATGGCCCGTTTGCAACCATTGGCCTTCAATGCCTTGCGCACCCCACGGAAAATGTCGGTAAGCGCGGTTTCTTCGCTAACCGCCATGCGCAGTGGGTGGTCCAGCTTGATACCGGTGAACTCCAGGGCCGCCGGCTCGATGTTGGCCCCTTCGAAGGGCTCGACCCGGTAGAAGTAGGTGTGCTCCGGGAACAGGAAGCCTTTCTCGTCCATGCCAATGGTGACGGCAGCGATTTCGAGCAGCGCGTCTGTGGCGCTGTTGAAACCGCCGGTTTCCACATCCACCACCACGGGCAGGTAACCGCGGAAGCGCTCGGCCATCGGGTGGCGAACGCTGCTGCCTTGACCTTCCTGGTCGTCTTCGTAGAACGCTTCGCTCACGCCTTCTCCTCCAGCAGACGCCAGCGCAGTTTTTCACCGGCGCGCAGCGGAACCACGGTGTTGTCACCAAATGGCAGGCTGTCGGGAGCGGTCCACTCGTCGCGAACCAGGGTGATGGTGTCGGTGTTCGCCGGCAGGCCATAGAACGCCGGGCCGTGCAGGCTGGCGAAACCTTCGAGCTTGTCCAGCGCATTGCGCTGTTCGAAGGCCTCGGCATACAGCTCGATGGCAGCGTAGGCCGTATAGCAGCCGGCGCAGCCGCAGGCGGCTTCCTTGGCGTGGCGGGCATGGGGCGCCGAATCGGTGCCGAGGAAGAACTTGCAGTTGCCGCTGGTGGCTGCGTCCAGCAGCGCCACCTGATGGGTGTTGCGCTTGAGGATCGGCAGGCAATAGAAGTGCGGGCGAATACCGCCGACCAGCATGTGGTTGCGGTTGTACAAGAGGTGCTGCGCGGTGATGGTCGCGCCGACGTTGGCCGGGGCCTGCAGGACGAACTGCGCGGCATCGGCGGTGGTGATGTGCTCGAACACCACTTTCAGCGTGGGGAAGCGCTCGACCACGCGGGCCAGGTGCTCGTCGATGAAGCGCTTCTCGCGGTCGAACACATCGACCTCGGCACGGGTCACTTCGCCGTGCACCAGCAGTGGCATGCCGGTTTCGGCCAGGGCCTCGAGCGCCGGCGTGATGTTGTCGATGCTGGTCACGCCCGAGTCAGAGTTGGTGGTGGCGCCGGCCGGATACATCTTGGCGGCGTACACGAAACCGCTGGCCTTGGCCGCGCGGATATCCTCGGCGCTGGTGCGGTCGGTGAGGTACAGCACCATCAGCGGCTCGAAGCGGCTGCCCGCCGGGCGCGCGGCGAGGATGCGCTCGCGATAGGCACCTGCCTCGACGGCGTTGCGTACCGGCGGGACCAGGTTGGGCATGATGATGGCGCGGGCGAAGGTACGCGCCACGTCGCCAACGGTATGGGGCAGGACGGCACCATCGCGCAGATGGATGTGCCAGTCGTCGGGACGCAGGAGGGTCAGGCGATCGGACATTGGAGATTCCAGGCGGGTCGAACTCAAGGGCCAATGCTACCGGAAAACCCCGGTAGGAGCACGGCTATCAAGTTTTCCCGGTGGCGTCCGATAGCCTGCAGGTAAGCCGTCAGAATCTGTGGAGCCACCTGTGCGCCAGCGTTACCTAGCCCTTCTTTCCCTGTTTGCCAGCCTGCCGGCCGGGGCATTGACCTTCCAGACGCGCGTGGAGAACGTCGCCTGGAACGTCGAGGGGGACCAGTTCGAATGTCGGCTGTCCCAGCCGATCGACGGTTTCGGCAGCGGTGAGTTCGTCCGCCGTGCCGGCGAACAGGCGGTCTTCCAGTTGCGATCGGACAGCAATGCGCTGGGGGCGGGCAATGCGACCTTGCTGGCGGCGGCAGCACCTTGGCAACCTGGCCGGGGCGACATCAATCTCGGGGGCGTGCGCATGGGGCGCAGCGGGGTGTTGTTCACATCGTCCCAGGGGCAGGCCAGCCGGCTGATCAACGGCCTGCTCGACGGGCGCAGCACGGTGGTGCGCAACCATGCCGGCGAGGGCGGCAGACCCATGGAGGTGCATGTATTGCCGGTCAGCTTCGCCAAGGCCTACGGCGACTACCAGGCATGTGCCGCCAAGCTGCTGCCGATGAACTTCGACCAGATCCGCCAGACCCAGGTCGGGTTCCCACGCGGTATCGAGCTGGACAGCGCGGCGCGGGCACGCCTGGACGTGATCCTCGATTACCTCAAGGCCGACCCGTCGGTGAACCACATCGAGCTCGATGGCCATGCCGACAACAGCGGCAGCCGCCTGACCAACCGCGACACCTCACGCCGCCGCGCCCTGGCGGTCGCCGACTACCTCAAGGCCCATGGTGTGCCGGATGAGCAGATCACCGTGCGCTTCCACGGCGAACGTTACCCCTTGGCCCGGAACAACAGTGCCGCCAACCGGGCGCGCAACCGCCGGGTGAACATCCAGCTGGAGCGTGTCGCCCCGGTAGAGAAGCCGGTGGAAAAGTCCTCGGCAGAGCCCACCCCGGCGCCCGCTGCCGCAGCTCCAGCGACGCCTGGCCCAGCGCCGGCGCAGGCACCGGCAGAAAAAAAATCCTGATCGCGACGAGGGTCGCGCTCTTGACTGTTCCTGTCGCTTTGTCATCACAAGCTGTCGCCCCATTGTAAATATTTCAATGGGGCCGGTAGAATCAACCGCTTTCCGTACAACCCCGTGGAGTGATGGCATGGCGGACGTAAAAAAGGTCGTACTGGCGTATTCCGGCGGCCTTGATACTTCGGTGATTCTCAAGTGGCTGCAGGATACCTACAACTGCGAAGTGGTGACCTTCACCGCTGACCTGGGTCAGGGCGAGGAGGTCGAGCCGGCCCGCGCCAAGGCACAGGCAATGGGCGTCAAAGAGATCTACATCGATGACCTGCGCGAAGAGTTCGTGCGAGACTTCGTGTTCCCGATGTTCCGCGCCAACACCGTCTATGAAGGCGAGTACCTGCTGGGTACTTCCATTGCCCGTCCGCTGATCGCCAAGCGCCTGATCGAGATCGCCAACGAAACCGGTGCCGACGCCATTTCCCATGGCGCTACCGGCAAGGGCAACGACCAGGTGCGTTTCGAGCTGGGCGCCTATGCACTCAAGCCGGGCGTCAAGGTCATCGCGCCATGGCGCGAGTGGGACCTGCTGTCCCGCGAGAAGCTGATGGACTACGCCGAGAAGCACGGCATTCCGATCGAGCGCCACGGCAAGAAGAAGTCGCCGTACTCGATGGACGCCAACCTGCTGCACATTTCCTATGAAGGCGGTGTCCTGGAAGATACCTGGACCGAGCACGAAGAAGACATGTGGCGCTGGAGCGTGTCCCCGGAGAACGCCCCGGATCAGGCTACCTACATCGAGCTCACCTACCGCAACGGTGACATCGTCGCCATCGACGGCGTCGAGAAGACCCCGGCTACCGTCCTGGCCGACCTGAACCGCATCGGTGGTGCCAACGGTATCGGTCGCCTGGACATCGTCGAGAACCGCTATGTCGGCATGAAGTCCCGTGGCTGCTACGAGACCCCTGGCGGCACCATCATGCTCAAGGCCCACCGCGCCATTGAGTCGATCACCCTGGACCGCGAAGTCGCTCACCTGAAGGATGAGCTGATGCCCAAGTATGCCAGCTTGATCTACACCGGCTACTGGTGGAGCCCGGAGCGTCTGATGCTGCAGCAGATGATCGACGCCTCGCAGGTCAACGTGAACGGCGTCGTTCGCCTGAAGCTGTACAAGGGCAACGTCACCGTTGTCGGTCGCAAATCGGACGATTCGCTGTTCGACGCCAACATCGCGACCTTCGAGGAAGACGGCGGCGCCTACAACCAGGCCGATGCTGCGGGCTTCATCAAGCTCAACGCCCTGCGTATGCGCATCGCCGCCAACAAGGGCCGCTCGCTGCTCTGATCTCATCCTGGCGAGCGTTACCTGAAAACCCGGCCTTGGCGCCGGGTTTTTTATTTATCAGCGGTCGATCGCCTCGTCGGGCTCGCCCAGCGCCTTGACCGACAGCTGGATACGGGTCCGGGTGTCGAGGTTGTAGAGCACCCAACGGCGAGCATGGGGATGGCGGCGGGTGAGGGTACGCAATATATGCTGCTCGATCATCTTGCGCGTGTCGGGCCCTGAGAGCGTGATGGTCATCGTCGATGTGCTCGCCTTTTCCGCAGGCGGCGTACTGGGCACTTGTGCGTGGGGCTTGCTTCGGCGAGCGGTTCTGTTGGGCTGGTACAGGGAGTGATAGTTGAAGTTCAAGGTCAGGAAAAACAGCATGGTCAGGAAGAACGGAAAGCCCACCAGAAACCATGTATAGGTCTTCTGGCTGTTCTCGCTGAGAAAGGGCAGGGACGCAAGGGCGGAGGCTTCGATGATGCCTGCGAATATGGCGATGATCGCCAAGGGACTGATGGAGTCTGTCTGTTGCATGGTGCTTGGCCCGCAAATATTTGCTTATCTCTCGCCTGTTTTCGCGGTCGGCTGAAGATAGAGATATTTCCCTGGAAGCCATAACGCCAAAATCACCTTTGCCGCTGCGTCTAGTTACCCTGAAACATAGATTAGTCGTTCGTGCGTCTCGCCGGCTTGCGACTAGGAAATGTTTATTTATCGTTGTTAACTTTTGGTCTCACACCTACATAACTCGACAACTTATAAAGTGTTCGATTGTAGGAAATTTCCGCAATTGATGTAGGTCTCGTCTCTGCTTGGTCATATGCCGCAATCCGCCGCGCCATGGCGTGGCGTGCTCGGTTATCGTGTTAGCTCGGAGCAAGAATAATGAATCAATGGATATCGCATGAATAAAGTGCTTATCGTGGATGATCATCCGGTTATTCGTCTGGCCGTACGCATGTTGATGGAACGGCATGGGTATGACGTCGTGGCGGAAACCGATAACGGTGTGGATGCCTTGCAGTTGATCCGGGAATACCAACCCGACATCGTAGTGTTGGATATCGGTATTCCGAAACTCGATGGGCTGGAGGTCATTGGTCGGCTGTCGAGCATCAGCCCAGCCAGCAAGGTGCTGGTTCTGACGTCTCAGGCCGCGGGGCATTTCTCCATGCGTTGCATGCAGGCGGGCGCGGCGGGCTATGTGTGCAAGCAGCAGGACCTGACCGAACTGCTCAGCGCGATCAAGGCCGTACTGTCCGGGTACAGCTATTTCCCCAACCAGGCCCTGCACAAGACGCGTGGGTGTGCCAAGGGCGGCACCGAGGAGGAAATGGTCCAGCGTCTTTCCGGCAGAGAGGTCATGGTGTTGAAGGAGCTGGCCAGCGGCAAGAGCAACAAGGAGATCGCCAACAGCATGTTCCTCAGCAACAAGACGGTCAGTACCTACAAGACACGCCTGTTGCTCAAGCTCAATGCCCGTTCCCTGGTCGACCTCATCGAACTTGCCCAGCGCCACGGCCTGTCGCGGCCCTGAAACAGGAAAGCCTCCGCAAGGGAGGCTTTCAAGATGCCCGGCGGGCTACAGGTCGTAGTCGAAGTCGGCGAGTTGTTTCTGCAGACGCCGCTCCTCGAGGAGGTTGTCGATGGTACGGCGTTTGCTCAGGTTGGTTTTCGCCGTTTCCACCTGGGGCTCGATATCGTCTTCCGAGGTAGGAAATTCATCGTCGATCGACAGTTCGTCTTTATCGGTGCTCATGAGTTACTCCAAGCCAAGGGGCCATTGGCCGTCCTTATAGCGAGAAACCCGATTCCGGTAAAAAAGATTTTTTCAATCGTATACAACCATTTCCTTCTATTGTCTCAATCGTCAGAAGTCTTCTGTTTATACTCGCACAGGTCCTCGATACGGCAGGCGCCACAACGGGGCTTGCGCGCCTGGCATACATAGCGGCCGTGCAGGATCAGCCAATGGTGGGCGTCGAGCAGGTAGTCCTTGGGTACGAACTTGAGCAATTTCTTTTCCACCTCCAGTACCGTCTTGCCGGGCGCGATACCCGTCCGGTTGCTGACCCGGAAGATATGCGTATCGACCGCCATGGCCGGCTGGCGAAAGGCGGTGTTGAGCACGACGTTCGCGGTCTTGCGGCCAACCCCTGGCAGCGCCTCGAGGGCTTCGCGGGTTTGCGGCACTTCACCGCCGTGGCGTTCGATCAGCAGGCGGCAGGTCTCGATGACATTCTTGGCCTTGCTGTTGTAGAGGCCGATGGTCCTGATGTATTCGCTCAGCCCTTCGACGCCCAAGGCATGGATGGCCTGCGGTGTGTTGGCCACGGGGTACAGCCGTGCGGTGGCTTTGTTCACCCCGACATCCGTCGCCTGGGCGGACAGGATGACGGCGATGAGCAATTCGAAAGGGGTGGTGTAGGCCAGTTCGGTCTTTGGGTCGGGGTTGTCTTCGTGCAGCCTGCGAAAGATCTCCAGGCGTTTGGCGGCATTCATGGGCTCAAAGGCTTCCTTGACGACGTGAGGGGGCTGGCCCCGGACGCAAGCGATTGTACAGGGCCAGCAAGCCGCCGAGCAGCATCAATCCACCCGGTGCCAGGCTTGCCAAATGCACGCCGACCCCGGTCGCCAACCATTGACGGCAGGCACCGAGCAGTATGCACAGCATCAGCAGGCTGCTCAGCAAAAGGCCCAGGCGCCGCCAGCCGAGCCCGTCCGGCCACAACTGGTCCGCCATCAGGCATTGTATGCAGAGCAGGGCTGGATAGTGGCCAAGTGAATGGGCCAGCGGCAGGGCCCAGGTCTGCAGGCCCAGTTGCAGACTGCTGGCAAGCGCTGCGAGCAGCAACAGGCTGGCCAGCAAACGCCAGGGCCCAGCGAGCCAGCGGCGCAGTGGTATCAGCAACGCCTGGTGCAGGCTCAGGAGCAGCACGCTACACAACCCGATGGTAGTGGCCTGTGCCAAGGTCGACGTCGCACCAGCCAAGGCAAGTACGCTGATGCCGGGTAGCCAGAATCTATTCATCGGTATGTGCCTCCAGTAGGGTGGCGCGGTGAGCATCGAAATAGCGCAGGGCATCCTGCAGGGCGTCGATCACCGCGCGGGAGGTGACCGTGGCACCGGCTAGTTGGTCATAGTCGCCATTGTCGCGCTTGATGGCCCAGGCGCCTTCCTGGGTGCGGCCTGTGAACTGGTCCAACCAATGGATGCGTGGATCGACCAACTGGTCCCCGAGGCCTGGGCTTTCCTGTTGTTCAAGGACGTGAGTGCCGACCAGGCGTCCGGCTGGGTCTATGGCGATCGCCAAGGTGATCGGCCCCGCATACCCCTGTGTCTGGCTGTGCAGCAGCACAGCGCTCGGCTTGCCGTCCAGGGTCGCCCTGTAGCCAGCCAGCAAGCGGCTGTGGGGCAGGTGTGTGTCGCCCAAGGCCACGGGAGCTTGCAGGGGTTGGTTGTCGAAGCTACCCGCAGGCAGTGCCTGCAACCAGCGCAGGTTATGCAACTGTCGCTCGGCCTCCAGGCGGCTTGGCGCTGTCCAATGTCGCCAGGCCAGGGTACTGCCCAGCGAAAAGATGCCAATCAGCACCAGCAGTACGGCACTGCGCGCCGAAGGGTTCATGGGCTGGCCTGTGAATGGCGTGCGGCCTGGCGTTCCAGGGCCGGTACGGCGAGGTTCATCAGGAGGATGGCGAACGCCGTGCCGTCGGGATAGCTGCCCCAGGTGCGGATCAGATAGATCAGCAGCCCCGCGCCGAAGCCGAACACCAGGCGCGCCAAGGCGCTGCGGGGCCCGGATACCGGTTCGGTGGCGATGAAGAACGCCGCCAGCATGGTCGAGCCGGAGAATAGATGCAGTAGCGGCGAGCCATTGGAATCGGAGCCCGAGCCGTTCCAGCACAGCAGGCTGAACAGGAATATACCGGCCAGCAGGCCTGCAGGGGCATGCCAGGCGATGACCTTGCGTTGCCAGAGGAACAGCCCGCCGACCAGGAATGCGAGGTTCACCGACTCGCTGCCGCGCCCGCCGATCGTGCCAAAGCCTGGGTGTTGGGCGAACAGTTCCTCAAGGGTGAGGCTGCGATTGTGGCGTAGCCCGTCCAGCGCCGTCGGAGTGGCCCAGGCATCGACGTGCACCGGCGCGCCGAACAGATGCTGCACCGCCTCCATAAAATCTGCCGGCTGGCCTGGCCATTGGTTCATCTGCAGGGGGAAACTCAGCAGGACGAAGGCATAGCCGACCATCGCCGGGTTGAACAGGTTGCGCCCGACACCGCCGAAGGCTTGCTTGCCAATACCGATCGCCACGCTCGTGGCGATGACCGGCAACCACCACGGTGCCAGGCTGGGCAGGGCTGCGGCCAACAGCACGGCGCTGACCAGCGCGCTGCCATCTGCCAACGCAGGCAGCGGCGCTTGACCGCGCAGGGCCAGCAGCAAGGCTTCGCAGCCCAAGGCGGTGCCGGCACAGAGCAGCAGGTTGAACAACACGCCCCAGCCGTGCAGCCAGAACAGGGCCAGCAAGCCGGGCGCACAGGCCAGCAGCACCAGGCCCATGGCCCTGCGCAGCCGCGGGTCAGGCGCTGGCATGGCCCGGCCCGGCCTGCAGGGCGTCGAGGTGTCGTTGAGCCTGCTCGGCCGCCTTCTCCAGGGTGCGCAACTGGTCGAGCTGGGCTTCGCTCGGTGAGCTGCCGAACGCACTGCGGGCCTTGCTCAGCTGGGCGCGGCTCATGGCGGCGGCGATCTTCGCCTGCTTCAAGGCGGCGTCACTGCTGGCGGCTTTTTGCGCCTTGACCCGTTCGATGGCAGCTTTGATCGGATCCGGCGCGGCGTCGCCATCACCTACCGTAGGGGCGGCCGGCCGTGGGTTGCGCGCCAATCGCTCGGCCTGGCGACGTGCTTCATCGCGTTGCAGCCGGGCGTTGCGTTGTTCATGACGCCGTCGCGCGTGGTCGCGGCGCTGGGTGCGCGCAGCCTGCTGGTGTGGCGTCTGGGCCAGCCCGCCAACGATCGGGATGATGTTGTCCGGCAGAGGCAGCAGGTCGATGCAGTCGACCGGGCAGGGCGCCAGGCACAGGTCGCAGCCTGTGCATTCGTTGGCGATGACCGTATGCATCAGCTTCGCGGCACCGACGATGGCGTCCACTGGGCAGGCCTGGATGCACTTGGTGCAGCCGATGCATTCGGCCTCGCGGATATAGGCCACCTGGGGCGGTGCGCTGCCTCGCCCCGGGTCTAGGTCGATGACCGGGGTATCGAGCAGGTGAGCCAGGGCGGCAATGGTTTCTGCGCCGCCCGGTGGGCATTTGTTGATCGCTTCGCCAGCGGCCAGTCCTTCGGCATAGGGCCGGCAACCGGCGTGGCCGCATTTGCCGCACTGGGTTTGTGGAAGCAGGGCGTCGATGCGTTGAATCAGACTCATTGTGTGAATAATCCGTTGAAGCCGGAGAACGCCATGACCATCACGCCTGCGCCGATCAGTTCGATGGGCAGGCCGCGCAGGGCAATGGGCATGTCGTCGTTATCCGTGCGTTGGCGCAGGTCATCGAACAGGGCCAGGGCAAGCCAGAACCCCAGCCCCCCGGCCAGGCCCCAGCCGAGTGACGGGAGCCATTGGCCAAGCGTGCCCAGTTGCAATAGCAAGCCTAGCACCAGGGTGTTGCCCAGCAGCAGGGACGGCAGGTTGTCCACCCGCCAAGCGGGCCGCAACTGCCCGAACAGTTTGGGCAGGCCTAAGGCTTGCAATGCCAGCAAGGGCAACAACAGGAACAACTGCAGGTCCTGCCATTGCAGGATAAATATCAGGTCTTGCAGCAGTTGCCCAACGATCAGGCCCAGCATCACCGCCAGGGCGCTGCAGGCACCCACTACGTGAAGCTGCGGGCGGGAAAGCGGCGACCGCTGCAGGATCAGGTGGTTGACCAGCGCAGCGCTGACCAGTACCAGGACGTAGTCGCTCATGGGAAGGCCGATGGCTGGGAGGTGCCGACAGTATGGCACGCGCCCGCAGATGGAAATGCCCCGGCCGAAGGCCGGGGCAAGACGCGCTGCTTATTTGATGCGCTGACCTGGCTTGGCGCCGCTGTCGGGGCTCAGCAGGTAGATTTCTTCACCGCCAGGGCCGGCCGCCATGACCATGCCTTCGGACACGCCGAAGCGCATCTTCCGTGGCTTGAGATTGGCCACCATCATGGTCAGGCGGCCTTCGAGCTTGGCGGGGTCGGGGTAGGCCGACTTGATGCCGGAGAACACGTTGCGGCGTTCGTCACCGATGTCCAGGGTCAGGCGCAGCAGCTTGTCGGCACCCTCGACCGCCTCGGCCTTGACGATGAGTGCCACGCGCAGGTCGACCGCGGCAAAGGTGTCGAACTCCACTTCCGGCGACAGCGGATCCTTGGCCAGTTCACCGTTGCCGGCGGGAGCTGCGGCTTCGGCGGCGGCAAGGTCTTCCTTGCTGGCGGTGACCATGGCTTCGATCTTGGCCGGCTCGATACGGCTCATCAGGGCCTTGAACGGGTTGAGCGTGTGGTTTTCCAGGCGCGACAGGTGGTCGTTCCAGGTCAGCGGCGCGACATTGAGGAAGGCCTCGGCATCGGCCGCCAGGACCGGCAGTACCGGCTTGAGGAAGATCACCAGTTGGCGGAACAGGTTGATGCCTTGGGCGCAGATGGCCTGGACCTCGTCCTGCTTGCCTTCCTGCTTGGCCAGCGACCACGGCGCCTTGTCGGCGATCCAGGCGTTGGCCCGGTCGGCCAGGGCCATGATTTCACGCATGGCACGGGCGAAGTCGCGGTTTTCGTAGGCTTCGGCGATGGACGGGGCGGCGGCCAGGAAGGCTTCGCTCAGCTCGGGGGCGGCATCGCCGGCGACCAGAACGCCTGCATTGCCCTTGTGGATGAACCCTGCGCAGCGGCTGGCGATGTTGACCACCTTGCCGACCAGGTCGGAGTTGACCTTCTGCACGAAGTCGTCGAGGTTCAGGTCCAGGTCATCGACGCCACGGCCCAGCTTGGAGGCGTAGTAGTAACGCAGGTATTCCGGCTGCAGATGGTCCAGGTAAGTGCGCGCCTTGATGAAGGTGCCGCGCGACTTGGACATCTTGGCGCCATTGACCGTCAGGTAGCCGTGCACGTTGATGGCGGTCGGCTTGCGGAAGCCTGCGCCTTCGAGCATGGCCGGCCAGAACAGGGCGTGGAAGTTGACGATGTCCTTGCCGATGAAGTGGTACAGCTCGGCCTTGGAGTCTTCTTTCCAGAACGCGTCGAAGTCCAGCTCCGGGCGGCGTGCACACAGGTTCTTGAAGCTGGCCATGTAGCCGATCGGTGCGTCCAGCCAGACGTAGAAGTACTTGCCCGGCTCGCCCGGGATCTCGAAGCCGAAGTACGGTGCGTCGCGGGAGATGTCCCACTCCTGCAGGCCCGAGTCCAGCCACTCGGCCAGCTTGTTGGCAACGGCGTCCTGCAGGGTGCCGCTGCGGGTCCACTGCTGCAGCATCGCCTGGAAGTCAGGCAGCTTGAAGAAGAAGTGCTGGGAGTCGCGCAGCTCCGGCGTGGCACCGGAAATGGCCGACTTGGGGTTCTTCAGCTCGGTGGGCGCGTAGGTGGCACCGCATTTCTCGCAGTTGTCGCCGTACTGGTCTTCGGCCGCGCACTTGGGGCAGGTGCCCTTGATGAAGCGGTCGGCCAGGAACATGCCCTTCTCGGGGTCGTAGTACTGGGTGACCGAACGGGTGGCGATGTGCCCTGCTTCACGCAGGCGGGTGTAGATCAGGCTCGACAGCTCGCGGTTCTCTTCGCAGTGAGTCGAGTGGAAGTTATCGAAATCGACCAGGAAATCGGCGAAGTCGCTGCTGTGCTCGGCCTGGACGTTGGCGATCAATTGCTCGGGGGTGATGCCTTCCTTCTCTGCACGCAGCATGATGGCCGAGCCGTGGGCGTCGTCGGCGCAGACATAGATGCACTGATTGCCGCGCAGCTTCTGGAAGCGAACCCACATGTCCGTCTGGATGTACTCGAGCATATGGCCAAGGTGGATGGAACCATTGGCATAGGGCAGGGCGCTGGTGACGAGAATCTGGCGTGGCTCGGACATGGTGGCTTGGCTACTTGATCTGGCAACGGGATGGAAAATGAAGAAGATCGGCCACTATAAAGGGCTGGCGAATATATTTCACCCCAAGGACGCATCTGCTGACGATTGACGGTTAGCATAGGCGCCTGTTCCATATTCGTTTGCCATTGGGAGTGTCCATGAGTGCCGTCACACATGCCGCCGTCGAAGGCGTGCTTCGCCAGTACACCGACCCCTACCTGAACCAGGACCCGGTCAGCGCCGGTTGCGTGCGCGCCATCGACATCCAGGGCGGGCAGGTCAACGTACGCTTGCAGCTGGGCTATGCCGCCGGTTTGTTCAAGAACGGTTGGGCGCAGGTGCTGGGCACCGCCATCGAAAACCTCGACGGCGTGAGCGCGGCCACGGTTTCGATCGATTGCGTGGTCGGCACCCACAAGGGCCAGGCCCAGGTGCCGGCCATGGCCAACGTCAAGAACATCATCGCCGTGGCCTCGGGCAAGGGCGGGGTCGGCAAGTCGACCACCGCCGCCAACCTGGCCCTGGCCCTGGCCCGCGAGGGGGCCCGGGTGGGCATCCTCGATGCCGATATCTACGGCCCGAGCCAGGGCGTGATGTTCGGCATCGCCGAGGGGACCCGGCCGCAGGTGCGCGAGCAGAAGTGGTTCGTGCCGATCAAGGCCCACGGCGTGGAAGTCATGTCCATGGCGTTTCTCACCGATGACAACACGCCGATGGTCTGGCGCGGCCCGATGGTCTCCGGGGCGTTGCTGCAACTGGTGACCCAGACCGCCTGGGATGACCTCGACTACCTGGTGATCGACATGCCACCTGGCACCGGCGACATCCAGCTGACCCTGGCGCAAAAGGTGCCCGTCGCCGGTTCGGTGATCGTCACCACCCCGCAGGACCTGGCGTTGCTGGATGCGAAGAAGGGCGTGGAGATGTTCCGCAAGGTCAACATCCCGGTGTTGGGCGTGGTCGAGAACATGGCCGTGCACATTTGCTCGAACTGCGGCCATGCCGAGCACCTGTTCGGCGAAGGTGGTGGCCAGAAGCTCGCGGCCCAGTATGGTGTCGAACTGCTGGCCTCCCTGCCGCTGTCGATGCTGATCCGCGAGCAGGCCGATAACGGCAAGCCTACGGCCATCGCCGAGCCGGAAAGCCAGATCGCCATGATCTACCAGGAACTGGCCCGCCAGGTGGGGGCGCGGATCGTGCTGCAGGAAGCGGCGGCGCCGGCGATGCCGAACATCACCATCAGCGAGGACTGACCCGCAAGGGTGAGTCGTCTGCTTCGCAGGTAAACCCGCTCCCACAAGGTCGGCACATGCTGGCGATAGTGCGCGCCCGTTGTGGGAGCGGGTTTACCCGCGAAGGAGCCAGCACCGATTTATCGATCGGCCAGGCATAAAAAAACCCGCCGGAGGCGGGTTTTTTTGAAAGCGAGGAAGCAAATCGACTTAGGCGATTTGAACTTCTTCAGCCTGCATGCCTTTCTGGCCGCGGGTAGCGACGAAAGTAACAGCCTGGCCTTCTTTCAGGGTTTTGAAGCCGTCAGCCTGGATGGCTTTGAAGTGTACGAACAGGTCGTCACCCGACTGAGGGGTGATGAAGCCGTAGCCCTTCTCATCGTTGAACCACTTGACAACACCGGATTGGCGATTGGACATGTTTCTGTCTCCTTGGACAAAGTAGATTTCGGCACAGGAAACGCCCTGGCCGGGACTGAGCGCAAAGAGAGCAGAAAATTCAGCGATGGGCCGATAGGAATCGTGCATCAAACTAGAGATTCTCGGTGTCACGTGCAGCACAGTGGCGCCACCTTAACCCACTTTCCCCGACCTGCCAATGGTCAATGACGGCTTTGTCGAAATTCGGATCGACGGTGGCTACAGCTCCCGTCCGGCGCGGGATTGCAGGATGGAACTTTGCCGCGGGCGCCGGGACCGGTAAGATGCGCGTCTCGTTTTTCACCTTGCACTCTCAGGACACTCCCGCGATGAGCATCAAATCGGACAAGTGGATTCGCCGCATGGCGCAGGAACACGGCATGATCGAACCGTTCGTCGAGCGCCAGGTGCGCGGCGGCGAAGACAGCCGGGTCATTTCCTTCGGCGTCTCCAGCTACGGCTACGACGTGCGCTGCGCCGACGAATTCAAGGTGTTCACCAATATCAATTCGGCCACCGTCGACCCGAAGAACTTCGATGCCGGCAGCTTCGTCGACGTCAAGAGCGACGTATGCATCATCCCGCCGAACTCCTTCGCCCTGGCCCGCACCGTCGAATACTTCCGCATTCCGCGCAACGTATTGACCATCTGCCTGGGCAAGAGCACCTATGCCCGCTGCGGCATCATCGTCAACGTCACCCCGCTGGAACCTGAGTGGGAAGGCCACGTAACCCTGGAGTTCTCCAATACCACCACCCTGCCGGCCAAGATCTATGCCAACGAAGGCGTGGCGCAGATGCTCTTCCTCGAATCCGATGAAGAATGCGAAGTGTCCTATAAGGATCGTGGCGGCAAGTACCAGGGCCAGCGCGGCGTCACCCTGCCACGCACCTGAGTGACGAGCGCGGGGAATTCCTCGCGCGCCAGGCACTCCAATGGTTAGAACGGTCCGGTGCGCATGGCGCGTGCCGGCTATCGCCAGGAGCAGCCAATGAAACTCCATCCCGCTATCAGCGCGAAGCTGGCCGTCCTCCAGCCCAACCAGATCGGGTTGCTGGCATGGTCCCTGCTGGCGCATCCGCCGACGCCGGTGCAGGCCGGTGGCGTGCCCCACCAGCCCGACCCTGATACCCCGCAACCACCCGAACCAGGCGAATCGCCACCCATGGAGCCGGGCGAACCCACCTTGCCGGACGAACCGCCTCCCTCGCCGGTGGCTTGAGCCCCACGCCGTCTCAGTTGGCCAGCAGGTAACCGCTGCGGCAGACCTGCTCGCCCGCCACGTGCGCAATGACCATGCCTGCCGTGGCCATGCGTCTTACGCTGCGCGCATAGAGCAAGCCTGCCTGGACATTGTGCACCGCAGTCACCCGGTCGCTCAGCGGGTCGATGACTTCGGCGATCAACTGGCCGGCTTCCAGGTATTGCCCGGGTTTGGCGTGGAATACCAGCAAACCGCCCAACGGTGCCATCACCGGTTCGACGGCAGCCAGTGGTGTTGCCGGGTAGGCCAGGGGCGGCAACGCTTTGGCCTGGCCCTCGATGACCCCCGCATGGGTCAGGAAATCGAGGATGCCCTGGCAATCCTTGGCTGCCAGGTCGTGGCAGACATCGGCCTGGCCGCGCAGCTCTACCGTCACCGAGAAACTGCCCATGGGGATTGGGAAGTGCTTGCCGAAGCGCTGCTGCAACTGCCACCACACCAGGCTGAAGCACTCATCGAACGATTGGCCCCCTGAATCGGTGGCCAGCAGGCTGGCCTGGACACCCAGGTAGCGGGCCAGTGGCTCGACCTGGGGCCAGGCTTCAGGTGTGGTGTACAGGTGTTCCACCGCCTCGAAGTCGCAGTGCAGGTCGAGCACGATGTCGGCATCGCAGGCCAGGCGCTGCAAGGTCAGGCGCTGGGATTGCAACGGGGTGCGAGCAGGATGGGCGTCCAGCCCGCGGCGCAGGTATTCGCGGATCAACGCCCGGTTGTGTTCCGGGTCCTGGGTCAGGTGGCCTTCGATCTGGTCACCGATGCTGTCCGACAGGTCGACGAAGTTGCGGTTGAAGTTTTCCCCGCTTTGCAATTCGAAACGCCCCAGGGGCGCATCCAGCAGCACCTGCTCCAGGCCGACCGGGTTGGCCACGGGAACCAGGATCACCTCTTGGTTCAGCCGGCCTTGCTGTTCCAGCTCGACCAGGCGGCGCTTGAGGTGCCAGGCCACCAGCATGCCGGGCAGTTCGTCGGCGTGCAGCGAGGCCTGGATGTAGACCTTGCCGCCACCGCGCGGGCCGAAGTGGAAGCTATGGAGCTGGCGGGCGATGCCCGGGACGGGAGACAGCAGGTCGTGGGTCGAATGATGCATGGTGGTCCTGGCTGAGTGGCGAAAACGGTCTGCGATAACAGTCGGCACAAAGATAGAAGCATAACTTCGGCTGTTGCGCAGCCTCCTTGTCCGGCGCTATCCCCGTTCAGGTCAGCAGTGCCTGCAAGGTGGCCAGGTCGTCGGCTTGCTCGACCGGCTTGTCGTGGCGCCAACGCAGCATGCGAGGAAAGCGTACGGCGATGCCGCTCTTGTGGCGCTTGGACAGGGCGATACCCTCGAAGCCGAGTTCGAACACCAGGGTCGGGGTCACGCTGCGCACCGGGCCGAAGGTTTCCACGGTGGTCTTGCGGATGATCGCATCGACCTGGCGCATCTCTTCGTCGCTCAGGCCGGAATAGGCCTTGGCGAATGGCACCAAGGTGCGCCCCGGCGTATCCGGCGGACCATCCCAGACGGCAAAGGTGTAGTCGCTGTACAGGCTGGCGCGCCGACCATGGCCGCGCTGGGCGTAGATCAGCACCGCATCGACGCTGAAGGGGTCGATTTTCCATTTCCACCACAGGCCCATGTCCTTGGTCCGGCCCACGCCATAGAGGGCATCGCGCTGCTTGAGCATCAAGCCTTCGACGCCGAGGCTGCGAGAGCGCTCGCGTTGGCGCGCCAGCGCCGACCAGTCGTCGGCCAGCAGCAAAGGGGAGAGCACGACCGGCGTCAGGGGATGTTCGCGCAACAGCGCCTCCAGTTGCGCCCGGCGTACATGCTGCGGTCGGTTGCGCCAGTCTTCGCCTTGCCATTCGAGCAGGTCGTAGGCTTGCAGCACCACCGGGGCGTCGGCGAGCAGTTTCTTGCCCAGGGTCTTTCGCCCCAGGCGCTGCTGCAGCAGGGCGAAAGGCTGCACGGCAATGTCAGCGGCGCTGGCACGGGGCTTCCAGACCAGGATTTCGCCATCGAGCACCACACCATCAGGCAACGTAGCGGCGAGGCTATGCAGTTCGGGGAAGCGCTCGGTGACCAGTTCCTCGCCCCTGGACCATATCCACAACTGGCCGTCGCGCTTGACCACCTGGGCGCGGATGCCATCCCACTTCCATTCCACCTGCCAGGCATCCACCGGGCCGAGCAGAGCGTCGAATTGCTCGAGGGGGGCCTGCAGCGCATGGGCCAGGAAGAACGGGTAGGGCTGGCCACCGCGCTGCTGGTGTTCATCGGCCGATTCGGCAGCCACCAACTGCAGGTAGCGCTGCGGCGTTGGGCGATGGCTAAGGTCGGTGTAGCCGACCAGACGCTGGGCCACGCGCTTGGCATCCAGGCCTGCTAACTGGGCCAGGGCCCGAGTGACCAGCAGTTTGGACACCCCCACCCGGAAGCTCCCGGTGATGAGCTTCACGCATAACATCAGGCTTGGCCGGTCCAACTGCGCCCACAAGACGGGCAGGCGTTGACGGATCACCTCTGGCGGCTGCCCGCGCAACGGCAGCAGGTGCACCTCGACCCAATGGGCCAGACCCTCGTCATTGCCGTGTGGGTTTTCCGGCAGCAGCAGCGAGAGCGTCTCGGCCAGGTCGCCCACCGCCTGGTAGCTTTCCTCGAACAGCCAGTCCGGCAGGCCGGACATTGTCAGCGTGAGCTCGCGCAGCAGACGGGTCGGTACCATTTGCCTCGGGCGCCCGCCCGCCAGGAAATATACGGCCCAGGCCGCATCTTGCGCGGGTGCCTGGGCGAAGTAGGCTTGCAGGGCCGCGAGCTTGGCATTGCTGGAAGTGGTGGCGTCCAGCTGCAGATAGAGGTTGGCGAAGGCCTTCATGGTGCCGCCTCGCCGATCGGATCGTCTTCGTCGCCGTATTCGGTCACGAAGGCCCGTGCGTCCAGGCCTTGCTCACCGAGGTAGCGCACCAGGGTATTGACCGAGCCATGGGTGACCATGACCCGCTCGGCGCCGGTTTGCTCGATCGCCCACAGCAGTCCTGGCCAGTCGGCATGGTCGGAGAGCACGAAGCCTCGGTCCACCCCGCGCCGGCGCCGGGTGCCACGCAGGCGCATCCAGCCGCTGGCGAAGCCGTCGCTGTAGTCGCCGAAGCGTTTCATCCAGCTGCTGCCGGCGGCCGAGGGCGGGGCCAGGACCAGGGCCTGGCGCAAGCGTGGGTCGTTACGTGGAATGTCCCCGGCGTAGTGGGTATCCGGCAGGCGTATGCCGGCCTCGCGATAGACCCGGTTCAGCGGCTCCATGGCGCCATGCACGAGGATCGGGCCAATGCCGGCATCCAGGCCGTGAAGGATGCGCTGGGCCTTGCCGAAGGCGTAGCACAGCAGCACGCTGGCTTTGCCCTGGTCGCGATTGGCCCTCCACCAGGCGTTGATCTGTGCGAACACCTCGGCCTGGGGTGGCCAGCGGTAGATCGGCAAGCCGAACGTCGACTCGCTGATGAATGTATGGCAGCGCACTGGCTCGAACGGCGCGCAGGTGCCATCGGGCTCGACCTTGTAGTCGCCCGACGCGACCCAGACTTCCCCCTGGTATTCCAAGCGTACCTGGGCCGAGCCCAGCACATGGCCGGCTGGGTGGAAGCTCAAGGTCACGCCATTGTGCTCGAGCCGCTCGCCATAGGGCAGGGTCTGCAGGTCGATGTTCCCTAGGCGGCTGTGCAGGATGCCGGCGCTGGGCTCGGCAGCCAGGTAGCGGCGATTGCCCGGGCGGGCGTGGTCGCCGTGGCCGTGGGTGATGACGGCTCGGTCCACCGGCTGCCAGGGGTCGATGTAGAAGTCACCGGGCGGGCAGTACAGGCCTTCGGGACGGGCGATGACAAGGTCCATGGGGCGCGTCGGCTGGCTGAGGGCTTGCTAGCTCAGAGCGCGAGGTGGTGTGGGAAGTTCGAAAGAATACGGGCAGCCCAGCTGGGCTGCCCGTACGCGTCTGCGATCGGGGAAGAGTGGCTTCAGCGGCCAGGCACCAAGGTGAGGCGTTGGCTGCCATAGGCGCGGGAGAAGTTCTGCTGTTGCAGGGGCAGGCTCATGAAGCGGCCCTTGAACCAGGCGTCCAGGCCGTCGCTGAAATGGCGGCTGACCGGGTTACCGGACTGGCCATTGCTGGTCAGCACCTGCAGCGGTTCGGCCTGGCCGAAGTCGACGATCATGCGTGCCGAGGCCGGCAGGCTGGTGTCGAAGCTGCTGCCCCAGGCATAGGGCGTCAGGGCCAGGGTGCTGAAGTCGCCGCCTGCAGCCATGGGCCCCCGGCTGATGGCATCGCCCAGCCCATGGTAGGCTGGTGCCGGCCAGCGGTACTGGTGCAACCGGCCCCATTGCCAGGCGCGACGGTCGGGCCCCAGTTGCGTGTTGCCGGCTTCCATCGCTGCCGCCAGGCTGCGGGCGAGGATGGTGGGCTTGTCTTCTGTTTGCGCCGTGCTGCGATCATCCCAGAACGGGCTGTCTTCGCGCCCGAGCAGATGGTCGGCCTGGGCCGAGTAGGACAGGCGCGCATTGCCGACGAACGCCTGCCAGGCCGGGCTGGATTCCGGGCCGAGTTCGTCGAGGAAGGTCTGGCGCGCTACGGCCTGGAGGAACAGTTGGTACAGCGCGGCATCGGCCGAGACCGGGCTCAGGCGGCCATCGAATGCCTTGAGCGTCGCCAAGGCCTCGCGAGCCTGGGTACGCTGGGCGGCGGGCAGCGCATCGATGGCCTGGGCCAGGGACTGGGCCATGCCCGGCGCGTCGAACATTTGCTTAAGCTTGTCCGCTAGCAGGGTGACCTGGTCATTCTGCAAGGCCATCAGGCTGCGGCTGTCATGACGACCGTTGCCCGCCAGCTGGGCCAGGCGCTCGGCGCGCTCGGGGTAGTACCAGGTGTTGGACAATTGCATGCCGTAGCCACGGGGCAGGCTGCGCTGGTTGGCATGGCCGATCCAGCCGGCGGTAGGGTCCTGGTCGTAGGGGTGGAGCATCGGGTCGGCAAAGCCGTCCCAGTCGTAGCGCCCGTCCCAGCCTGGCGAGGGCAGCAGGCCCTGGCCTTCACGGCGGTTGGGGTAGCGGCCGCTGACCTGCCAGCCGATGTGCTGGGGTTCGGCGAAAACGAAGTTCAGCGCTGCGGCACCGACTTCGCGGGTGGTGTCGAAGGCGCGCTCCACCGACGGCGCGCGGGTCAGGTTGAACAAGGCATCCAGGCTGGCGTCACCCTTGAGCTGCGGCAGGTTCAGGGCAAGCCCCAGGCCGGCGTTGGTCGGCTGGCTGAGCAGGGTGCCGTGGCGAGTTTCGTACATCACTTCGCGCTGCGGGCGCTGGCCACGTATGAAGAAGGTCTCGCTGCGAGCCCGCGCCGGCTGCCACTTGCCATCGGCCAGGTAGCTCATCTGGTTGCCTTGGCGGCGCAGTTGTTCCAGGTACAGGTCCTGGTTGTCGGCCATGACCGCGCTGCTGCTCCAGGCCAGCTTGCCGTTGTAGCCAGCCAGTACGATGGGCAGGCCTGGCAGCGACAGGCCGGCGACCTGGTACTTGCTGGTATGGATCTGCACGGGGGCCAGGGCCCAGTTGGCGCGACTGTCGCTGGCCAACAGGCTCTTGCCGCTGCGACTGCGCTGTGGGCCCAGGGCCAGGTTGGCCGAGCCCGGGCTGCCGAGCAGGCCCAGGTCGGCGAGTTTCTGGCTTGCACTGGCCAGGGCATCCAGGCCCGGCAGCTGGCTCGCCAGGTTCAGGCCCTTGAGTTTGTCCAGCTCGGCTTCGGCCAGCGGTTCGTCCGGCGCGCCCGGCAGCAGCCAGGCCAGCTTGTCGGTGCCGACCTTTTGCGCCAGGGCCAGGGCGGCGAGCTCTTCCTGGAGGTTCACCGATTGGCTGAAGGCATAGAGGCTGAACACCAGTGCCGAGTCCTCGGGCTTCCAGTACTCCGGGCGGTAGCCGCTGCGGGCGAGCTGTGCCGGCAGCCGGTCGCGGTAGCGGAACAGGTAGGCATTGACCCCGCGAGCGTAGACCTCGAAGAAGCGCTTCAGGCGCGGCGAGGCATCGGCATACAGCTGCCCGGCGCTTTGCTTGAGGTTGGCGGCGCGCATCAAACGGTCGACGCCCAGCGCCTCGGGGCCTGCCAGCTCGGCCAGGCGGCCCTGTGCGAGCAGGCGCATGGCGACCATCTGTTCGATGCGGTCACCGGCATGGATATAGCCCAGGCTGAATAGCGCGTCATGGAAGCTGCTGCTTTCGATCAGTGGCGCGCCCATGGCGTTGCGGCGTACCGAGACGTTCTGTGCCAGGCCCTTGAGCGGTTGTACGCCCGTGCTCGGAGGCAGGCTGTCCTGGTAGCCGCCCGTCTGGCAGCCGGCAAGGCCGAGCATGCCGAACAACGCGGCGGCAGTACCGAACCGAGGGCGGAAGGGAGGAAGGGCGGCGGCGGCCATGACGAGGCTCCTGCTAGGCGTGGCGGGGGTTCAAAGGCGCTACGTTAGTGAGCGCGCAGTCGCCATGCAAGGTGCCTGGAGCCTTTTATTTTCGGGGGGCTGCCCAATGGCCGAAGTCTGCAGGAACAGGTGCCATGGCTATCGCCGGGCCGGCCTGCTCCCCCACGGGCTTGTCCCGCGATGGCCGCGAAGCGGCCCGCAGGACATGTCTGCTGACGTCAGGCCCCGTGGCACTTCTTGAATTTCTTCTGGCTACCGCACGGGCACGGGTCGTTGCGGCCGACGTCCTTCAGGGCGTTGCGCACCGGCTCTTGGTGGCCGTGGTTGCAGTGCGGGCCGTGCACATGGCCGTGGTCGTGGTCGTGGTGGTCGTGACCGTGGTTGCAGTCGGGGCCATGGACATGGGGTTGTTGGGTCATTGCGGGGTTACTCCGGTTGAAGATCGCCGGGGATTATCTCACCACTGCGCGACAAGTGCAGGTCCCGAGGGACGATCAGCCCGGTGTTCAGCTCACCCTGCAGGCGGTAATGCAGGGGTTGTTCGCTCTTGAGCAGCTTGGCCAGCGGCTTGAGGTGCTGCCACAGGTTGGTCCGCGCGGTGATCTTGAAGGTGCGCGTGGCATGGCCGCCGACACTGCGCCAGAGGCTGGCCTCGTCCTGGGCCAGCAGCAGTTCGTTGAGTTTCACCGAGTAGGCCAGGTTGCGAATGAACAGGCGGCTGTCGTTGGGGTTGTCCACCCGCAGGTGGAGCACGAACTCCTGCTGGTGCAGGCGGGCCTTGACGGTCTCGACCTTGACCAGCTGGATCTGCGGCTGGCGCCAGCTGTCGCCGCCCCAGCCGGCACAGCCCGCCACCAGTGCCAATGAAAGGGTGAGGAGGAGCAGGCGGGCCGAGGGGATCATGGTCAGCTACCGATGTAACTGGCGCAGCATTTCTTGAATTTCTGCCCGCTGGCGCAGGGGCAGGGGTCGTTGCGGCCGGCCTTCAGACCTACGGTCGGATCGATGAAGTACCAGCGGCCGTCGTGCTGGACGAACGCGGAGCGTTCATGGTGCTGGTGGTCGCCTTGCTGGTCGTGCCAACGGGCGGTGAAGCTTACGAAGGCGTGCTCGGGCTGGCCGCCGAGCACCTCGGCGTGCTCGACCTCCAGGCCCAGCCAGGTACTCTGGGCGCTCCACGCAGCAATGGCCGCGCGATCCAGGCCTGCCTGCTGGGCGGGCAGGGTGGTCGCCACCAGGTAGTCCACCAGGCCCAGCACATAGGCGCTGTAGCGCGAGCGCATCAGCGTCTGGGCGTCGGGTGCCGGGGTGCCGGCGTGATAACGCCCGCAGCACGCGTCGAGCAGGTTGCCGCTGCCGCAAGGGCAGACCGAGACACTCATTGCATCACCACCAATACTTGCCGAAGTTTTCAGGGTTGGCCCAGAACTTGGCGTTGAGCCAGTCCGGGACCTGCTTGTAGTCATGTAGATCATAGGTGAACAGGCTCAGCACTTGGTCGTCGCGGCGGAATTTCTCGCTGGCTGACAGCGCCAGGGCGAAGAAGTCGGTGTCATGCCAGCCGCAGGCCTGCAGGTCCGCCAGCACGGCGACCCGGCTGGCATTGAGGTTGCGGATGCCGCCGAGCAGCTCCAGGCCGGTGCGCTTGGGCAGGTGTTCGAGGCAGTCCACCAGGACCGCGAGGTCGAAACGCTGGGCGGCGGCCTCGGGCGGCAGCGGGCCCGGTGCGACCGTTTCGATGTGCACCTCGGGGTGGGCCTGGGCAAATGCCTCCAGGGCCGGAAAACGCGTGCCCACCAGCAACAGGCGCTGGGGCGTGAAACGCTCGAGCAGGGCGGCGAGGGCCTGCTGTGGGGTGCGCTGGGAGAAACCGTCGGTCATTGCCAATCCTCGTTCAGGTGGGCCCTAGACTAGCGGGCCCGGGGCGGTCGGCAAAGAGGCATGGCTTATTGCTGGCAGAGAGGGAATGCGCGGTCTTTACTCCGAAGGATCGGTCTTATGCCGATTCCCCCTAGGAGAAGCAACAAGATGAGCATAGTACGCACAGCGATACCCCTGGTCCTGCTCACCAGTGTGTTGACTGGATGTGCAGGTTTGCAAAAAACCGACTGGCCGAAGTGTGCTGCCGTCGGGGGTGTGGGCGGCGCTGCCCTGGGCGCCATCGAGAGCTCCAGCTGGGCTGGGTGGGGCGCGCTGCTGGGCGGTGGCCTGGCGGCGGGCTACTGCTGGGCCCATGGCGATGGCGACGAGGATGGCGACGGCGTGCCGGACAGCCGCGACAAGTGCCCGGGTACCCCGCCCGGGGTGCAGGTCGATGCCAATGGCTGCCCGCCGGAGCCGGCCCCGGTGGTCGAGGAAGTGGTGGTGCAGAAGGAAGAAGTCATCGTCATCCGTGACGTGCACTTCGAATTCGACTCCGCACGTCTGACCGCAGCCGACAAGGAGCGCTTGAACACCATCGCCACGCGCCTGAAACAGGAAGCGCCGAGCGCCCGCCTGACTGTGACCGGGCATACCGACAGTGTCGGCTCCGACAGCTACAACCAGAAACTGTCCGAGCGCCGTGCCCACTCGGTGACCGACTACCTGGTCGAAAGCGGCGTACCGCGCAGCAGCTTCGTCTCGGTGGTAGGTGCTGGCGAGACCCAGCCGGTGGCCGACAACGCGACCGCCGATGGCCGTGCCATGAACCGTCGTACCGAGATCAAGATCCAGCGCTGACGGCCTGCGCCCATGCCTTGAGCAGTGGCATGGGCGCTCCCAATTCGAGTGACCGGCCGTGGCCGGTGACACAGGAGCATTCATCATGGGTGTCATGTCGAAGGCGGCATTGCCGCTGCTGGTGGCCACGAGCTTGCTGGGCGGGTGTGCCACCCACAGCGATGGCAGCGCGCCCCTCAATCAACGAACATGGCCGCTGTGCAGCCTGCTGGGCGGGTTGGTCGGCGGTGGCCTGGGCGCCATCGAGAGTTCCGCCTGGGCGGCTGGAGCCGGCGCTGCCGGTGCGATCGCCGGTGGCTTGATCTGCTATGCCCAAGACGGCGACGAGGATGGTGATGGTGTGTTCGACCGCCGCGACCGCTGCCTGGACACGCCGGCCGATACCCGGGTCGACCATATGGGTTGCCCATTGCCGCAGTACCCGCCCGCCAAGGCCGAGGCACCAGCGCCGGCGCCTGAGGTGATCACCCTCGATGACCAGGGGCAGGTCCTGTTCGCCTTCGACTCCGCCGAGCTGACTGCTGGCGCCCAGCAGCGTCTGCAAAGCCTGTTGCCCAAGCTCAACGACCCGACGGTGATCAGCGTCAAGGTCATCGGCCACACCGACAGCGTCGGCTCGGACAGCTACAACCAGGCGCTGTCCGAACGCCGTGCCAGCAGCGTTGCCGAATATCTGATCAGCCAGGGCCTTGCCCCAGCCAAGGTGACCAGCCAAGGGCGTGGGGAAGCGGAGCCTGTGGCCGACAACGACACCGACGAAGGCCAGGCGCGGAACCGGCGGGTGGAGCTGCACCTGAACTGACACCTCTGGCGCCTATCCTGGCATGGGTTTACTGTTGGCCGGCGGCCTGCCCGAACGGGCCGCAGCCATAACAACAAGACAAGACAGGGGGCGGGGCATGAAATTCATCCTGGGCCTGGGCAAGGCTCTGACGGTGGTGTTCTGGTGGGTGGTGCTGGTGAATCTGTTCATGCCACAGCCACTGCCGTTCAATTTGCTGATCAACGCTGCGGGCATCGTCCTGCTGGGGCTGCATTGCCTGGAGATGTTGTTTTTCAACGGCAGCCTGCGCGGGCGCAGCCATCGCTGGTTCGATCGCTTGCAGATCCTGCTCACCGGCATTTTCCATGTGATGTCCATTCCCAAGCCCCTGGAGGCGCCCCGCCATGCGTAAGTTGATGCTTTGGCTGGCGCTGGCCAGCCCCCTGGCCCAGGCCCAGAGCCTGGACGTTGCCGCCCACTCGGTGCTGCGCCTGCCGAACAAGACGGGCAGCGTGCACCTGGAGCGCCTGCAGGTGGCGGACTCGGCGACCTTGTTGTTGCCGGCGACACTGAGCGAATTGAAAGTCGACCACTTGGTGCTGGGGCGCGATGCGCGGATCGCCGTCACCCCTGCCGAGAAGCCCTTGCGGATCGAGACCGGCGCCGCCGTGCTGGGGCAAGGAAGCGAAATCACTGCCACCGGAGCGCCGGGTACCTATGAACGGGCCGCCCGGCCGGGGCGTGACCTGGACCTGCGCCTGAACGGCTTGCAGGCCGAGCGGTTGTCCATCGACGCCCGAGGCGGGGCAGGGGCGCCGGGCTATGCCGGGCTCGATGGCGCCAATGGCAAAGCCGGTGGTTGCACTTGGGGCCAGGCGGGCCGTGGTGCGGATGGCGACGACGGGGGCGACGGGCACGACGGTGCCTCGGGCGGTCGGATCCTCCTGGCCGTGCCGGCAGGCTTCCCACAGGCACGTATCGAGGTTCGCCTGGAGGGTGGCGCGCCCGGTAAACCAGGGGCTGCCGGCAAGGCAGGGTTGGGCGGCAGCAGCAAAGGGTGCCTGGTCTACCGCACCGAGGCGGGGGCCGATGGTCGGCCTGGCGTCGCTGGGCAGCCGGGGTTGGCTGGGGCTGCCGGGGAGCTGATTCTGCAGCGGTTGTAAGCAGGTGTGGGCCCTTGGGGCGCAATCGCGGGCTTGTCCCGCGATAGGGCCTGGGCAGTCATTCCATCAACATGACCCTGCCGACTCCCTCAAACCAGAACCCGCGAACTCGCCACTGCCACGACCAGCATCCCCATCAACAGGTTGATCCCGACCATCCGTCGAATCCGCCCCAGCACCGACGCCCCCGCTGCCCAGTCCTGGGCCTGCACCGCCGCCCGCAGTTCCGGCAGCAAGAGCGCCTGGACCCGCATGAACAACGCAAACATGACGATCGCCCCGCCGATCATCACCTGGATATAGCGGGGCGCCGTCTCGAAGCCGTTGAACCGCATGTGCAACATCCCGATACCACTGATCGCCAGGACCGCCACTGCCAGCCAGACCCATCCGAAGAAGCGTCGGAAAACTTCCACCCACAGCTTCAGCCGTGCCGGCCCTTCCAGCGCTGCAACCGTTGCCGGACGCAGCACCAGCCAGGCGAAGAACATGCCGCCGACCCAGACCAGGGCTGCCAGGACGTGCAGTGTGTAGGGCAGGGCAAAGGCAAGCATATGGTTCTCCATGGGGCATAAAGGTCGATAGAGGGGTATGATAGCCGGCCCATGCGAAACACTGAAAATTCATCCAGCCCTTCGGGCGCCTGCAGACCATGATCAGCAACGAACTCAAAGCCACCATCCAGGGCGCCTATTCGCGTTTTCTCGAAGCCAAGAGCCTCAAGCCCCGCTACGGCCAGCGCCTGATGATCGCCGAAGTGGCCAAGGTCCTCGGCGACATCGCCTGTGACGACGAAGGGCGCCGTGCCGGTGAGCCCGCCGTGGTCGCGGTGGAAGCCGGTACCGGTACCGGCAAGACGGTCGCCTACAGCCTGGCTGCGATCCCGGCCGCCAAGGCAGCCGGCAAGCGCCTGGTGATCGCTACCGCCACCGTCGCCCTGCAGGAGCAGATCGTCTTCAAGGACCTGCCCGACCTCATGCGCAGCAGCGGCCTGAACTTCAGCTTCGCCCTGGCCAAGGGCCGCGGACGCTACCTGTGCCTGTCCAAGCTCGACATCCTGCTGCAGGAAGGCCACGCTCAGTCGGCCACCGCCCAGCTCTTCGAGGAAGAAGGCTTTCGCATCGAAGTCGATGAAAAGAGCCAGAAGCTGTTCAACAGCATGATCGAAAAGCTCGCCGGCAACCGCTGGGACGGCGACCGTGACAGCTGGCCCGAGGCGCTGGAAGACCAGGACTGGGCTCGCCTGACCACTGACCACAGCCAATGCACCGGCCGGCATTGCCCGAACTTCCAGCAGTGCGTGTTCTACAAGGCCCGCGAGGGCATGGGCAAGGTCGACGTCATCGTCACCAACCACGACATGGTTCTGGCCGACCTGGCGCTGGGCGGTGGGGCTGTGTTGCCCGACCCGCGCGACACTATGTACGTCTTCGACGAAGGCCACCACTTGCCCGACAAGGCCATCGGCCATTTCGCCCATTATTCGCGCCTGCGCTCCACCGCCGACTGGCTGGAGCAGACGGCCAAGAACCTGACCAAGCTGCTGGCCCAGCACCCGTTGCCCGGCGACCTGGGCAAGCTGATCGAACAGGTGCCGGAGCTGGCGCGGGAGGTCCGCACCCAGCAGCAGTTCATGTTCACCCTGTGCGAGCAGGTGGCGGACTTCCGCCCCGGCGAGGACATGGAGGGGCGCGAGCGCCCTCGCTACCGCTTCGAAGGTGGCGTGGTGCCGGAGCAGATCCGCGAAGTCGGTATCGAGCTGAAGAAAGGCTTCGCCCGTCTCAACGACCTGTTCACCCGTTTGGCCGATCTGCTCAAGGAAGGCATGGATGGTGAGGTCAACATCGGTATCGCCAGCCACCAGGCCGAAGAATGGTACCCACTGTTCGGTAGCCTGGTGACCCGTGCCCAAGGCAACTGGGAACTGTGGACTGCCTTCACCGCCGAAGACCCGGAAGACAGCCCCCCCATGGCCCGCTGGCTCACCCTGGCCGAGAGCGGTGCGCTGTTCGATATCGAAGTCAATGCCAGCCCCATCCTGGCGGCCGAGATGCTCCGGCGCAGCCTGTGGAACGTGGCCCATGGCGCCCTGGTGACATCTGCGACCCTGACCGCACTGGGCAAGTTCGACCGGTTCCGCATGCGTTCGGGGCTGCCCCGCGACGCGGTCACCTGCGTGGTGCCCAGCCCCTTCGTCCATGGCGACGCCGGGCTGCTGCGGGTCCCTGACCTGGGGGCCGACCCGCGGGATGTACCGGGCCACACCGCGGCGATCATTCGCGAGCTGCCGAAGATGCTCGAGGAGGCCCGCGGTGCGTTGGTACTGTTCTCTTCGCGCAAGCAGATGCAGGACGTCTTCGACGGCCTGGACCGGGACTGGCGCAAGCTGGTACTGATCCAGGGCAACCTGTCCAAGCAGGAAACCCTGAACAAGCACAAGGCGCGGGTGGACGATGGCCAGCACAGCGTGCTGTTCGGCCTGGCCAGCTTCGCCGAAGGGGTTGACCTTCCAGGCGCGTATTGCGAGCACGTGGTGATCGCCAAGATCCCCTTCGCCGTGCCGGACGACCCGGTCGAAGCAGCACTGGCCGAGTGGATCGAGGCCCGTGGTGGCAATCCGTTCATGGAGATCGCCGTGCCCGACGCCTCGCTGCGTCTGATCCAGGCTTGCGGCCGTTTGCTGCGGACCGAGCAGGACCGTGGCGTCATCACTTTGCTTGACCGCCGCCTGGTCACCCAGCGCTACGGCAAGGCTATCCTCAATGCGCTGCCGCCGTTCCGGCGAGAGATTTCCTGACGGGCGGAGCACGAAGCTCCGCCCCCGTTGTCTATGACCTGTCGCGGGCCCCAGTGCCCTGAAGGAGAGCTGCAACCCTATGATCCGCCGTACCCTGCCTGCCGTGTTTGCCCTGTTGCTCAGCCCGCCCTTGCTGGCTGGGCAGCAGACGTTGTTCAGCTTCGTGCGCCCGGCCTCCGTGGTCAACGTGACCACCGTCGATGCCCGTATGCCGCAGTACAACGCCGAGCAGACCGCCGAGGGCGAGGTGCTGCGGCGCGTGGTGTTCGACCCGGTGCAACGGCCGACCTTGCGCCTGAGCCCGCAAAGTGGCGCCTGGGACTGGTCGGCTGGCCAAGCACTGACCTTGCGCCTGCAAAGCGCCATGGACTGGGCCTTGACGGTGGATGTCACGGTACAGAGCAGCGACGGGCGCACCCTGACCAGCCGGGTCGACCTGCCCGCGGGGCCTGCGCAGACGGTGATGGTGCCGCTGCAGGCGCGCTCGCCGTTGAGCCAGGGCATGCGCGCAGGGCCGCCCATGCCATGGGTATACGAAGGGCAGCGCCTGTTGCTGGCCAGCAGCGCCGGGGACATCGACCTCAAGCAGGTGGTTGCCGTCAGCCTGAGCATTCCCGACCCCAAGGTCGCCCAGAGCCTGCTCATCGAGAAGGTCGGCATCCAGGATGACGACCAGGCGTTCAAGGCCGCCTACGAAGGCTTGCTCGATGCCTATGGCCAGTCGACGCGAGGGCGCTGGCCGGAAAAAATCACCCGCGACGAACAGCTCAAGGCTGCCGACAGCCGTGAGCAACAACAGCTCAAGGGCTGGCTCGCCGAGCGTGGCAAATTCAAGCTGGATGCCTATGGCGGCCTGCTGGCCGGGCCTGCATTCGAAGCCAAGGGCTTCTTCCGCACCGAGAAGCGCGACGGTCGCTGGTACCTGGTCACCCCGGATGGCCATCCTTTCTATTCGCTGGGTGTCAATGCCGTGGCCGCCGACGGTGGGCGAACCTATGTGCAAGGCCGCGAGGGCATGTTCAAGGCCTTACCGGGCGAGGGCGAGCCGCTGGCTGCCTTCTACGGCCAGGGCAACAACGACGATGGCAATGCTTCGTCCCAGGGGCGCAACTTCAAGCAGGGCCGCTGGTTCGACTTCTATGCCGCGAACCTGCAGCGCACCTACGGCCAGCCGTGCCCGGCAAGCCCCCAGGGCCAGCCAGCGCCCGCCTGCCCGCCAGCGGCGCTGGATGCAGCCCGGTGGCAGGGGCACGCCCTGGACCGCCTGCAGGCGTGGGGTTTCAATACCCTGGGCAACTGGAGCGATCCGGCCCTGGGGCAGGCCCGGCGGGTGCCCTACACTTTGCCGCTGTCGATCGTCGGCGACTACACCAGCATCAGCACCGGTATGGATTGGTGGGGACGCATGCCCGACCCGTTCGATCCGCGTTTCGCCATGGCCACCGAGCGCGCCGTGGCCATCGCCGCCCGTGACCACCGTGACGACCCCTGGCTGATCGGCTACTTCGCCGACAACGAATTGGCCTGGGCCGCGCCCGGTGATGACCCCAAGGCCCGCTACGGCCTGGCCTACGGCACCCTGCGCCTGACCACCGACGTACCTGCCAAACGCGCCTTCCTCAAGCAGTTGCGCGACAAGTACCGCAACCAGCAAGGGCTGTCCAAGGCCTGGGGGATCGACCTGCAGGCATGGGAGCTGATGGAGGACCCAGGCTTCGAAGCGCCATTGCCCAGCCCCGAGCACCCTGAAATCGAGCGTGACTACCAGCATTTCCAGCAGGTATTCGCCCAGACCTACTTCAAGACCATTTCCGATGCCTTGAAATGGCACGCCCCCAACCACCTGCTGTTGGGTGGCCGTTACGCGGTCAGCACACCGGAGGCGGTCAAGGCCTGCGCCGAGTTCTGCGACGTGCTGAGCTTCAACTTCTATACCCTCAAGCCTGAAGATGGCTACGACTTCGCCCGCCTGGCCGAGCTGGACAAGCCGGTGCTGGTGTCGGAGTTCCAGTTCGGTTCCCGTGACCGTGGGCCGTTCTGGCCAGGGCCGCTGGAAGTCGCCCGCGAAGAGGACCGTGGGCCTGCCTACGGCAATTTCCTCAAGGCGGCCCTGGCCCAGCCGATGATCGTCGGGGCGCACTGGTTCCAGTACCTCGATCAGCCGGCCACCGGCCGCCTGCTGGACGGCGAGAACGGGCACCTTGGCCTGGTGGCCATCACCGATGTGCCCTATGCCGGGTTCGTGGAAGCGGTGCGCAAGAGCAACCTGCAGGCCATGGATCAGTTGCGCAAGGCACTGGAGCAGCCGGCGCAACGATGAACACGGCGCAGCCCCTTGTAGGAGGGGCTTGCCCTGCAATGAGGGCAGACACTGGTCTGCCATCAAGCACGACCATCCGGCCACATTCAGTTTGCAAATCGGCCAACTACTGGAACAATGCACGACTTTGTTGAGAAAAGTCGTACGGAGAGCGGTCGGGTGCAGATCCAGGGTCACTATGAGCTGAAGTTCGAGGCGGTGCGCGAGGCCTTCGCCGCGTTGTTCGAAGATGCCCAGGAACGGGGTGCGGCGTTGTGCATCCAGGTCGGCGGCGAAACCGTGGTCGACTTGTGGGCCGGTAGCGCCGACAAGGACGGACGGGAAGCCTGGCACAGCGACACCATTGCCAACCTGTTCTCCTGCACCAAGACCTTCACCGCCGTGACGGCCTTGCAACTGGTAGGCGAGGGCAAGCTGGCCCTGGACGCCCCCGTGGCCCGCTACTGGCCTGAATTCGCCCAGGCCGGCAAAGAGGCCGTGACCCTGCGCCAACTGCTCAGCCACCGTGCCGGCCTGCCGGCTATCCGTGAGCTGCTGCCGGCCGAGGCGCTGTACGACTGGCAGGCCATGGTCGATGCCCTCGCGGCCGAGGCGCCCTGGTGGGTGCCCGGTACCGAGCATGGCTATGCCGCGATCACCTACGGCTGGCTGATCGGCGAGCTGATCCGCCGCGTCGATGGGCGCGGCCCTGGCGAATCCATCGTGGCGCGTACCGCCCGGCCCCTGGGCCTGGACTTCCATGTGGGCCTGGCCGACGAAGAATTCCACCGCGTGGCGCACATCGCCCGTGGCAAGGGTAACCCCGGCGACGCGGCCGCCCAGCGTCTGCTGCAGGTCACCCTGCGCGAGCCCGAGGCCCTGTCGACCCGGGCGTTCACCAACCCGCCGGCCATCCTCACCAGCACCAACAAGCCCGAATGGCGGCGCATGCAGCAACCGGCAGCCAATGGCCATGGCAATGCCCGTAGCCTGGCGGGCTTCTATGCCGGCCTGCTCGACGGCAGCCTCTTGGAGTCGGAGCTGCTCGATGAGCTGACCCGTGAACACAGCCTCGGCCAGGATCGCACCCTGTTGACCCAGACCCGCTTCGGCCTGGGCTGCATGCTCGACCAGCCCGACGTGGCCAATGCCACCTTCGGCCTGGGGCCGCGTGCCTTTGGTCACCCGGGAGCCGGTGGTTCGGTCGGGTTCGCCGACCCGGAGCACGACGTGGCCTTCGGTTTCGTCACCAATACCCTTGGCCCCTACGTGTTGATGGACCCCCGGGCCCAGAAACTGGTGCGCGTCCTTGCCAGTTGCCTTTGATCGGGTAATGCGGGTATTGCCCGGACCCTTTGACTATCCTCAATGCCAACGCCTGGTGTGTGTGGGCAAAATCTCTTTCTAATTCATGGTGTATCGCTGATGTCTTCACATAAAACCTTAGCACTCGCCCTGTGCCTGGCCGCGACCGGTTGCGCCCAGCACTCGCAGAACGCGTCGAGCGACGCGGGCCTCAGCTGGTGGCCCTTCGGCTCGGACAAAGTCGCCGAGCAGGAAGTGAAGGAGGCCGTGACCGAGAAGGTGGCCAAGGCCGACGCCAAGTCCGAGAGCTCCAGCCGCTGGTGGTGGCCATTCGGCGGTGACGATAAGCAGGCCAAGGGCCCGGTGGTGCCGAAGATCGACCAGAAGGCCACCCAGGCTTGGCTGGACGAGTACGAGCCCAAGGTGCGCGAAGCGATCAAGGGCAGCAAGTTCGAGCTCGAACGCCGTGACAACGTGTTGGCGGTGACCATCCCGGTGGATGGTTCGTACAACCCGGACCGCCCGAACATGCTTTTGCCGATGACCCTGGGCCCGATCACCCGCGTGGCCAAGACCGTCGAAACAGACCCCAAGACCGCCGTGCTGGTGCTGGGCCATGCCGACACCAGCGGCGCCGCCGCTGCCAACCAGAAGCTCAGCCTCGAGCGCGCCGCCTCGGTGTCGGCGATCTTCCGTCTCAGCGGCCTGCAGCGTGACCGCCTGACCCTCAAGGGCATGGGCTCGGTCATGCCTCGTGCTGCCAACGACAGCGCTGAAGGCCGCGCCCTTAACCGCCGCGTGGAAATGTTGCTGACCCCGCAGAACACCATGGTTGCGCTGCTGGCCAAGTACCAGCAGGCTGCTCCGGCCCCTGCGCCGGCCTCGATGGTCGCGGTCCAGGACAAGGCACCTGCTGCCAAGCCAGCAGCGAAGGCTGCGGCCAAGCCTGCGGCGAAAAAAACCACCGCCAAGGCCAAGGCGCCGGCCAAGACCACTGCGAAGAAGAAGGCCACGGCAAAACCGGCAGCCAAGAAGGCCACCACCGAGAAGAAAGTGGCTTCTGCCAAGACCAACTGACCGTTAAGGATACGCTGTCATGACCCAGTCCCTGGCCGATATGCGCCGCGACTACACCCGCGATGGCCTGACCGAAGACCAGGCCCCGGGAGAGCCGTTCGCCCTGTTCCACCAATGGTTCGGCGAGGCGGTGAAGACCGAGCAGGCGCCAGTGGAGGCCAATGCCATGACGCTCGCCACTGTCGATGGCGAAGGTCGCCCGCATTGCCGGGTGCTGCTGCTCAAGGGGCTCGACGAGCGTGGTTTCACCTTCTTCACCAACTACGACAGCGCCAAGGGCCAGCATTTGCTGGCCAACCCTTTTGCCGCCATGACGTTCTTCTGGCCGGCACTGGAGCGCCAGGTGCGGATCGAAGGGCGGGTGGAAAAGGTCACGGCCAAGGAGTCCGACGACTACTACCAGGTACGCCCGCTGGGCAGCCGCCTGGGGGCCTGGGCCTCGCCCCAGAGCCGGGTCATCGCTGGTCGTGAGGAGCTCGAAGGGCTGGTCAAGGCCACCGAAGCGCGTTTCTCCGATAGCCAACCCCATTGCCCCGAGCATTGGGGCGGGTACCGCCTGCTGCCTGAGCGCATCGAGTTCTGGCAAGGGCGCGCCAGCCGGCTGCACGACCGCCTGAACTACCGCAAGCTGGACGGCCAGTGGCTGCGTGAGCGCCTGGCGCCTTAACCTTCGTAGGCTGTACCAACGCTGAATAAACACAGTTTTATAACGTATGTGTCGTGACAGTCGTCAACGCACGGGGTCTAATGGACACCTGACTTATGGAGAGTTTCCCATGCGTAAATCCGTTTTGCTGGTGGCCAGCTTCACCACCCTGTCGCTGTTGCTCGGCGGTTGTGCGTCGAACCTGTCCGGCGACAGCTATTCCCGAGACGAGGCCCGCCGTGTACAGACCGTGCGCATGGGCACCATCGAATCCCTGCGCCCTGTGAAGATCGAGGGCACCAAGACCCCTATCGGCGGCGGTGCAGGTGCCGTGGTCGGTGGTGTGGCCGGTAGCGCCATCGGTGGCGGTCGCGGCAGCATCGTTGCCGCGGTGATCGGCGCTGTTGCTGGCGGCCTGGCAGGTTCCGCTGCCGAGGAAGGCCTGACCCGCACCCAAGGCGTAGAGATCACCGTACGTGAAGACGACGGCAGCATGCGCGCCTATGTGCAGCAAGTGCAGCAGAACGAGATCTTCCGCGTCGGCGAGCGTGTACGCATCCTGACGGTCGATGGCACCAGCCGCGTCACCCACTGATCGGCGAAGGCAACAAAAAACCCCGACACGGCCCAGGCCGGTCGGGGTTTTTTGTTGCCCGGGCGATCAGTTGCCTGGCAACTTGCGACTGGCCATCGCGGTGATCCCATAACCGATCAGCGCGGCGAACAGCGAGCCGGTGAGGATGCCCATGCGGTCCATGCCGGCGAAGTCGCTGGCGCCGGGCACGAAGGCCAGGGAGCCGACGAACAGGCTCATGGTGAAGCCGATGCCGCACAGAACGGCCACGCCCAGCACCTGCCCCCAATTCGCACCAGTGGGCAGTGCCGCCAGGCGCAGCTTGATGGCGATCCAGGTCAGGCCGAACACACCGACCGTCTTGCCCAGCAGCAGGCCGATGGCGATGCCCATGGGCACCGGGTGGGTGAAGCTGTCCACGGTCATGCCAGCCAGGGATACACCGGCGTTGGCGAAGGCGAACAAGGGCAGGATGGCATAGGCGACCCAGGGGTGCAGGGCATGTTCGAGGCGCAGCAGAGGCGACGGCTCGGCATGCTGGGTGCGCAGAGGAATGCACAGCGCCAGGGCGACACCCGCCAGGGTCGCATGCACACCGCTCTTGAGCACGCAGACCCACAGCACAAGGCCCACCAGCAGGTAGGGCGCCAGCTTCACCACGCCGAGCCGGTTCATGGCCAGCAGCGCCAGCAGGCACGCCCCGGCCAGCATCAACGACAGGCTCGACAGGCTGCCGGAGTAGAACAGGGCGATGATGACGATGGCGCCCAGGTCATCGATGATCGCCAGGGTCATCAGGAACAGCTTCAATGACACCGGCACCCGCTTGCCGAGCAGTGCCAGCACGCCGAGGGCGAAGGCGATATCGGTGGCGGTGGGGATGGCCCAGCCAGCGATGGCGGTAGGGTTGTCGCGGTTGATGTACCAGTAGATCAGCGCCGGCACCAGCATGCCGCCGATAGCGGCGGTGGCGGGCAGCACCACCTGCGACGGCTTGGACAGGTGGCCTTCGACGATCTCACGCTTGACCTCCAGACCAATCAGCAGGAAGAACAGCGCCATCAGGCCATCGTTGATCCACAACAGCAGTGGCTTGGCGATCTGCAGGGTGCCGACCTGGACCGCGACCGGCACATCGAGCAGCCCGCCATAGAGGTAGGCAAGCGGGGAGTTGTTGATGATCAACGCAAGTACGGCAGCGGCGATCAGCAACAGGCCTCCGGCGGCTTCCAGTTGGAGGAAACGGGAAATAAGGTTACGCACGGCCAAACGGGTCTCCATGAGCAGGTTTGGTGTTGAAAAAGATAAACCCTAGCGTGACGGCTTTGAAACCCAGATGCCCTGCGCTTTTGTCATAGGGTTTTACGGCCCGATTCGCGAAGCCTAGAGAACTTTGGGAAGTGTGATGAGGGGAATTTTCTGATTTTTGTGTAGTTTTGTAGGCACGGGCTTGCCCCGCGATCAAGGGCGAAGCCCTTGCTTGGCGACGGTGACATCGGGTCGGGCCTGATCGCGGGACAAGTCGGACCGCCGCACCGCCGCTCCCACAGGGTCCGCAAAACCAAATAGTCTTGCGTTGTTCTATGAGGAGCGGGTTGCATGTTCGATGGCCAGGTACTCAGCCATCGAGCCCCAGCATGTCACGGGCCACGGCTTCAGCGATGCGGATGCCATCGACGCCGGCGGACAGAATGCCACCCGCATAACCGGCCCCTTCACCGGCCGGGTACAGGCCTTTGAGGTTCAGGCTCTGGTAGTCCGCGCCACGGGTGATGCGTACCGGCGATGAGGTGCGCGTCTCGATGCCGGTCAGCACCGCGTCGTGCAGGTTGTAGCCTTTGATCTGGCGGTCGAACGCCGGCAGGGCCTCGCGGATGGCTTCGATGGCGAAGTCCGGCAGGCTGGGTGCCAGGTCGCCCAGGGTGACCCCTGGCTTGTAGGAGGGCTCGACGCTGCCCAGTTCGGTGGAGGCGCGCCCTGCGACGAAATCGCCGACCAGTTGTGCCGGTGCCTGGTAGTTGCTGCCGCCCATGACATAGGCATGGGCTTCCAGGCGTTCCTGCAGCTCGATCCCAGCCAGCGGGCCGCCCGGGTAGTCGCGCTCCGGGTCGATGCCGACGACGATGCCGGAGTTGGCGTTGCGCTCGTTCCGCGAATACTGGCTCATGCCGTTGGTGACGACCCGGCCTGGCTCGCTGGTGGCCGCTACCACGGTGCCGCCCGGACACATGCAGAAGCTGTATACCGACCGACCGTTCTTGGCGTGGTACACCAGCTTGTAGTCGGCAGCGCCCAGTTTCGGGTGGCCGGCGTACTTGCCCAGGCGCGCCTTGTCGATCAGCGTCTGAGGGTGCTCGATGCGGAAACCGACCGAGAACGGCTTGGCTTCCATGTACACACCCTTGGCATGCAGCATGCGGAAGGTGTCGCGGGCACTGTGACCCAAGGCCAGGACCACGTGGCGCGAGTGCAGTTGCTCACCACTCTCCAATACCACGCCGGTCAGCTGGCCATTTTCGACCAGCAGGTCGGTGACCTTCTGCTGGAAGCGCACTTCGGCGCCCAAGGCGATCATGTCCTGGCGCATCTGCTCGACCATGCCGGTCAGGCGGAAGGTACCGATGTGCGGCTTGTTGATGTAGAGGATTTCCTCTGGCGCACCGGCCTTGACGAATTCTTCCAGGACCTTGCGCCCGTGATGGTTCGGGTCCTTGATCTGGCTGTACAGCTTGCCGTCGGAGAACGTCCCGGCGCCGCCTTCGCCGAACTGCACGTTGGACTCGGGGTTGAGCACGCTCTTGCGCCACAGGCCCCAGGTGTCCTTGGTGCGCTGGCGCACTTCCTTGCCGCGTTCGAGAATGATCGGCCTGAAGCCCATTTGCGCCAGCAACAGGCCTGCGAAGATGCCGCACGGGCCGAAGCCGACCACGATCGGGCGCTCCTGCAGGTCGGCCGGGGCCTGGCCGACGAACTTGTAGGTCACGTCCGGGGCCGGGCCGATGTTGCGATCATCGGCGAACTTGCGTAGCAGCTCGGCTTCGTTGCTCGCTTCCAGGTCGATGGTATAGATGAACAGCAGTTCGCTGTTCTTCTTGCGCGCGTCGTAGCTGCGCTTGAACAGGGTGAAGCCGAGCAGCTGCTCATCGGTGATGCCCAGGCGTTGCACGATGGCCTCGCGCAGCGCTTCGTCGGCGTGATCCAGGGGCAGCTTCAGTTCGGTGATTCGTAGCATGGCAGGGTCCAGTATCCCGGCCATGGGCGGCCGGCGGCTTTACACAAACCGCCAAGTATAAGCTGTTAGCTGCCCCGACTGGAGGATAAAAGTACCCAGGCGATCAGTTGTCGCGGGCACCGCCGTAATAGCCGCAGCCTTGCAGGGTCTGGCCGTCGATGCGTAGCTCGGCGCGCAGGTGGCGCACGGCGCCGCTCATGCTGTCGACGCAGCGTTGCGGCGCGACCCACAGCTCCACGTGCTGGCCGTTGGCTTCGCTGCTCAGGGTCAGGCCGCCGCCGGGCACTTCTTCTTCGAGGAAGGGCAGGGGCAGTGGGTCTTTGCCGGGGCGCTCGATGATCATGCCGTTGCCGCTGGCCTTCACCGACCAGAACGGTTCCTGGCCATCGGCGCGCAAGGTCAGCTGCTTGAAGTTGGGGTCTTCGCAGGCGCGGGTGGAGGGTTCCAGACGATACAGGCGTTGCACGTCGAGACGGCCATCATTGTCGGCCTGCCTGCTGCCGGCCAGGCGCCCACGCACGTCCGCGAAAAGTTTGTCGCCTGCGTCGTCGGCCAGGTTGGCGGCCTCCTGCAACAGGCCTGTGGCACCGACGTCATTGACCACGAAACGGCGGGCTTCGGTGCACGGCTTGAACAGCAGCTTGCCACCCCCGGCGCTCAGCTCGCCCTGCATGCGCAGGGTGCCGATGTTCGGGTCGGCAGGCTTGTCCGCCAGCAACTGGCAGCCCGCGAACAGCGGCAGCAGGGTGGCGAGCAGCAGGGGAGGGGTGAGGCGCATGGGGTGGACTCCGGGGGATCTTTTGCCAAGGAGCTGGCCACGTTACTCAGGCTTTGCCGGGATCACAAGTTTTCGGCCAGCATAGGTGATATAGCGGCAGGCAGAAAAAGGGCCCGAAGGCGATGGGCTGCGAAGCAGCCCCAAATGCAAAGGCTTAAATGACTGGCATTAGCCCGAAGGCCCTTTTCCCGGTCACCCCCCTAGATAGGCGTCGCGCACTTTCGGGTCGACCAGCAGTGCCTCGCCGGTACCCTGCATCACCACCTTGCCGTTTTCCAGTACATAGGCACGGTCGGCGATCTTCAACGCCTGATTGGCATTCTGCTCCACCAGGAACACCGTCACGCCGTCGCGGCGCAGTTGTTCGATGATGTCGAAGATCTGCTGGATGATGATCGGCGCAAGGCCGAGGGAGGGTTCGTCCAGCAACAACAGCTTGGGCTTGCTCATCAGCGCCCGGCCGATGGCCAGCATCTGCTGCTCGCCGCCGGACATGGTGCCGCCACGCTGCACGTAGCGCTCCTTCAGGCGAGGGAACAGCTGCAGGACCTTGTCCAACTGCTCCTGATAGTCGCCCTTGTTGGTGAAGAAGCCGCCCATCGCGAGGTTCTCCTCCACGGTCAGGCGGGCGAACACACGGCGGCCTTCCGGCACGACCGCGATGCTCTTGCGCATGATGTGCGAGGAGGGCTGGCCGACCAGTTCCTCACCCAGGTACTTGATGCTGCCGCTGTGTGCCTGGGGCGAGCCGCAGAGGGTCATCAGCAATGTCGACTTGCCGGCGCCGTTGGCGCCGATCAGGGTGACGATCTCGCCCTGGTTGATCTCCACGTTGACGCTGTGCAGCGCCTGGATCTTGCCGTAGAAGGTGGAAACGTTCTCGAACTTCAGCATTTACGCCTCCCCCAGGTAGGCCTTGATCACATCAGGGTTGCCGCGAATCTCTTCCGGCGTGCCGTCGGCCAGGGGCGTGCCCTGGTTGATCACCACGATGTGGTCGGAAATGCTCATCACCAGCTTCATGTCGTGCTCGATCAGCAGCACGGTCACGTTGTGGGATTCGCGCAGATAGGCGATCAGGGCCTTGAGGTCCTCGGTCTCCTTGGGGTTCAGGCCGGCGGCTGGCTCGTCGAGCATGATGATCCGGGGCTGGGTCATCATGCAGCGGGCGATTTCCAGGCGGCGCTGCTGGCCGTAGGCCAGGGTGCCGGCGGTACGGTTGGCGAACTCGGTCAGGTTGACCTTCTCCAGCCAGTACTGCGCGCGCTCCATGGCCTCTTTCTCGCTGCGGCGGAAGCTCGGCGTCTTGAACAGGCCGGCGAAGAAGTTGGTGTTCAGGTGGCGGTGCTGGGCGATCAGCAGGTTCTCCAGCGCGGTCATCTCCTTGAACAGGCGCACGTTCTGGAAGGTCCGCACCACGCCCTTGCGGGCGATCTGGTGCCCGGCCAGGCCCTGGATCGGCTGGCCATCGAGCAGGATGGTGCCGCCGCTGGGCTTGTAGAAGCCGGTCAGGCAGTTGAACACGGTGGTCTTGCCGGCACCGTTGGGGCCGATCAATGCCACCACCTGTTTTTCCTTGACGGTCAGGCCCACGCCATTCACCGCCAACAAGCCGCCGAAGCGCATGCTCAGGCCGCTGACTTGCAGAATTTCGCGGCTCATCGACGCAGCTCCATATGGGGGCGTTGCATGGGCAGCAGGCCCTGCGGACGCCAGATCATCATCAATACCATCAGCGCACCGAACATCAGCATGCGGTACTCGCTGAATTCACGCATCAGCTCCGGCAGCAGGATCATCACGATGGCCGCGAGGATCACGCCCAGCTGAGAGCCCATGCCGCCGAGCACGACGATGGCGAGGATGATCGCCGACTCGATGAAGGTGAACGACTCTGGTGTCACCAGCCCTTGGCGGGCAGCGAAGAAGCTGCCGGCGAAACCGGCGAAGCAGGCACCCAGGGTGAAGGCCGACAGCTTGATCACGGTCGGGTTCAGGCCCAGTGCACGGCAGGCGATCTCGTCCTCGCGCAGCGCTTCCCAGGCGCGGCCGATCGGCATGCGCAGCAGGCGGTTGATCACGAACAGCGCCAGCAACGCCAGCAACAGGGCGACCAGGTAGAGGAAGATGACCTTGTTGATCGAGTTGTACTGCAGGCCGAAGAACTCGTGGAAGGTCTGCATCCCTTCGGCAGCGCGACGTTCGAAGGTCAGGCCGAAGAAGGTCGGCTTCTCGATGTTGCTGATGCCGTTGGGGCCACCGGTCAGACCGGTGAGGTTACGCAGGAACAGGCGGATGATCTCGCCAAAGCCCAAGGTCACGATCGCCAGGTAGTCACCCCGCAGGCGCAGCACCGGGAAGCCGAGCAGGAAGCCGAAGGTCGCGGCCATCAGGCCGGCGATCGGCAGGCAGATCCAGAAGCTCAGGCCGAAGTAGTGCGACAGCAGGGCGTAGCTGTAGGCGCCGACGGCGTAGAAACCGACGTAGCCCAGGTCCAGCAGGCCCGCCAGCCCTACCACGATGTTCAGGCCAAGGCCCAGCAACACGTAGATGAGGATCAGCGTGGCGATGTCGACCGCGCCCCGCGAACCGAAGAACGGCCAGACCAGTGCCACCACGATCAGGCCCATGATGACCCAACGCTGGGTCTTGGGCAGGGTCAGGTAGTTGGTGACCGACGCGGGGATCAACTTGCGCTCCGAGCGACCGCGCATCGCTGCGCTCCACTGTTTGTCGAACAGCACGCGTAGGAACATCAACACCGAGCAGATGGCGATGATCGAGAGGGTGAACGGCCCCTGGCTGTGTACCACCAGGTTGATGCCGTCGATGCTGAGTTTCAGGCCAAGCACCGGGAACGCCACGGCCCAGACCAGGGCGACGCTGAACAGCGCCTGTTTGAGATTTCTGTTCATACTTTTTCAACCTCCGGACGGCCCAGGATGCCGGTCGGCCGGAACAGCAGGACAAGAACCAAGAGCCCGAATGCCACCACGTCTTTGTACTGGTCGCCGAAGATGTCGGCGCCGAAGGCTTCGGCCACGCCCAGCACCAGGCCACCGAGCATGGCGCCCGGGATACTGCCGATGCCGCCCAGGACCGCCGCGGTGAAGGCCTTCAGGCCCACCAGGAAACCGGCGTTGGGGTTGATCACGCCGTACTGCATGCTCAGCAGCACGGCCGCCACCGCCGCCAGTGCGGCACCGATGACGAAGGTCAGGGCGATGATGTTGTTGGTGTTGATGCCCAGCAGGTTGGCCATCTTGATGTCCTCGGCGCAGGCACGGCAGGCGCGGCCCAGGCGGGAACGGGAGATGAACAGGGTGAGGCAGGTCATGGCCACCAAGGTGACCACGAACACCAGGATCTGCATGTAGGACACCAGGACTTCCTCGGCACCGCCTGGCCCGAAGGAGATGGAGCCGGGGATCAGGTTGGGGATGGACTTGTCCTTGGAATCTTGCGAAAGCAGGACGGTGTTCTGCAGGAAGATCGACATGCCGATGGCGGAAATCAGCGGGATCAGGCGGTTGCTGTTACGCAGGGGGCGGTAGGCAACCCGTTCGATACTATAGCCATAGGCACTGGTAACGACGATGGTGGCGATGAAGGCCACGGTCATCAGCAGGGGCAGCGAATCGATACCCATCATGGCCAGGCCCGCCAGGGCGATGAAGGCCACGTAGGAACCGATCATGTACACCTCGCCGTGGGCGAAGTTGATCATGCCGATGATGCCGTACACCATGGTGTAGCCGATGGCGATCAAGGCATAGGTGCTGCCGATGGTCAATCCATTAACCAGTTGTTGGAAGAAATGGTAGATCTCAGGCATTACAGCGCTCCTAAAAACCTGATTTGCATTTCACTGGCAGGGGGTACGGCCAGGAAACCGCGGGTGACGGTTTTAAGATTTTCAGGTGAACCCGCCCCCGGATCGCGGGGATCAGGCCCATGAACCTCGTAAAACAAAGCCCACTGCTCGCACAGTGGGCTTCTCGGTCAGCTATTAGTCACGCAGTTACTGAGGGGAGACTTCGGTCTTCGGCTTGCCGAAGTGCCATTCGTAGACCACGAACTTGAAGTCTTTGAGGTCGCCCTTGTCATCGAACGACAGGTCGCCGGTCGGGGTCTTGAAGGTGCCCTTGTGGATTTCCGCGGCCACTTTCTCGGCGTCGTCGCTGGTGCCAGCGGCCTTGATGCCGTCAGCGATCACCTGGACCGCGGAGTAGGCCGGGAACACGAACGGACCGCTCGGGTCCTTGCCGTCGGCCTTGATGGCATCGACGATGGCCTTGTTCGCCGGGTCGGCGTCGAAGGACTTGGGCAGGGTGACCAGCAGGCCTTCGGAGGCGTTCTGGGCGATCTGCGAGATGGAGTCGTTGCCGACGCCTTCCGGGCCCATGAACTTGGCTTTCAGGCCTTTCTCCTGGGCTTGGCGCAGGATCAGGCCCAGCTCTGGGTGGTAGCCGCCGTAGTAGACGAAGTCGACGTTGTTCTGTTTGAGCTTCTGGATGATCGAGGAGAAGTCCTTGTCACCGGCGTTCAGGCCTTCGAAGACCGCGACCTTGACGTTCTTGCCTTCCAGGGTCTGCTTGACCGCGGTGGCGATGCCCTCGCCGTACTGCTGCTTGTCGTGCAGGACCGCGACGACCTTCGGCTTGACGTGGTCGGCGATGTAATTGCCGGCGGCCGGGCCCTGGGCGCTGTCCAGGCCGATGGTGCGGAACACCAGCTTGTAGCCACGAGCGGTGATTTCCGGGCTGGTGGCGGCCGGGGTGATCATGATCACGCCTTCGTCTTCGTAGATGTCGGACGCAGGCTGGGTGGAGCTGGAGCACAGGTGGCCGACCACGAACTTGACGCCATCGTTGACCACTTTGTTGGCGACGGCCACGGCCTGTTTAGGGTCGCACGCGTCGTCGTATTCCTTGGCTTCGAGCATCTTGCCGTCGATGCCGCCCTTGGCGTTGATGTCATCGATGGCCTGCTTGGCGCCAACGAACTGCATGTCGCCATACTGGGTGACCGGGCCGGTCTTGGGCCCGGCGATACCGATCTTGATGGTATCGGCGGCAAACGAATGGCTGGCAACCCCGGCCAGTACCATTGCGGCGAACAGCTTGGAAATCTTGATCATAGTGCTCCACTCATTCTGTTGTAATTCTTATAGTCCTGGCGGCCAGGGCTACAGATCGGGCGGTCTCCGGCACGGCTACGCCATGTCGCAAGCCCACCTTCCCCGGAACATGTCCCGGAACTGTACCGGTACAGTGTAGAGCGCCCTTCGAGCGCTTGAAAAGCGGGCGAAAAGTGCCAGTTTCCCAGGGTGTCGCCTGATCGAAACAAAGATACAGAAAAGCGCCATTACTTTGCCTGCATCCTTGGCCCCGCCCCACAACTTCGGGGTTAATCGATCAAATTACATATTTGAAACCGGGTTTTTCTGCAAAAATGCCGGCCTTTTTTCATGGCCGAATTTTTGTGGAGAACCCCATGACCGATCAAGCAAGCACCCTCTATGCCAAATTGCTCGGCGAAACGGCGACCATCGAGTGGAAGGCACTGGAACGTTTCTGGGCGAAGGGTGATCTGATTTGGGTGGACCCGAGCCTGGACCTCATCGCAGTTGCCGAGGCAATGGCCGAGAATCGCAGCGAGATCTTCGCCAAGTGGCGTAATGATGGCACTGTCGCGCCGGTATCCGCGGAGCAGGCGCTAGACCTTCAGAGCCGTGATCCGGTGATCTGGGCGGTGGTGGTTTCGCCGTTCGTGGTGATGCAAGAAAAGAAAACCCAGTGACGCTGCGCCGTTTTGGTGCGTAAAAACGCACAGCGCAGTGGGGGCGAATGCTTGCCGACGTTCAGCCAAGGTGGCCGTTGGTAACAATCGCTGGGAATTCGGCACTGCGGTAACAGTTTACGGTATGCGTAATGAAGCTGGCTCGTTGCGCTTGCGCCCTGTGTGCCATGCGCGACAGCGCAGCGATGTATGATCGGCCTCCGTGCTTCCTGTTCATCTGTTATGGAGTCGCTCATGAGTACTGCATTGCCTACGCTGGGGTTTGCCGGGATCGGCCTGATGGGTTTGCCGATGTGTCGGCGCTTGCTGGCGGCGGGTTACCCCTTGGTGGTATGGAACCGCAGCCCTGAAAAATGTGCCGGGCTGGTAGCGGCCGGGGCACGGCTGGCCGCAACCCCTGCCGACTTGTGCCGCGACACTGACATGGTGTTGTTGTGCCTGGCCGATACGTCGGTGGTGCGCGAAGTGGTGTTCGGTGAGGGAGGGGTGGCCGAAGGTGGGCGCCAGGGGCAGTTGCTGGTGGACTTCTCCAGCCTGGAGCCAACCGCTACCCGCGAAATGGCGGCCGAACTGGCGGCGTTGTGCGGCATGGCCTGGCTGGATGCCCCGGTTTCCGGAGGCACGCCTGGGGCCGAGGCGGGCACCCTGGCGATCATGGTGGGCGGCGAGGCGGGTGACCTGGAACGGGCTCGCCCGGTGCTGCTGACGCTCGGGCAGCGGGTGACCCATATGGGTGCAGTCGGCGCAGGCCAAGTGACCAAGGCCTGCAACCAGATGATCGTCGCCTGCAATGCGTTGGTGATTGCCGAGGTGGTGGCCCTGGCCGAGCAGTCTGGCGTGAATGCACGACTGATCGCCGAAGCCCTGGCCGGCGGTTTCGCCGATTCCAAGCCATTGCAGATCCTGGCGCCGCAGATGGCCGAGAGCCGCTTCGAACCGATCAAGTGGCATGTACGCACCTTGCTCAAGGATCTGGATACTGCGGTGAAGTTTTCCCGCGAGCAGGGTTCGGCGACGCCGGTCAGTGGCCTTGCCGCGCAACTGATGCGCTTGCATGGTAGCCAGGGGTATCTGCAAAAAGATCCAGCGACCCTGGTCGAACTGTATCGCAACAAGGGTTGAAGCCTACGGCCTGGCGCTCGAGGCGGTCGAGGGTCGAGCGCAGCTCGGCCAGCGCCACCGGGCGGCTGAGCAGGTAGCCCTGCAGGTAGTCGCAACCATGGGCGGCGAGGAACGCGTGTTGTTCGAGGGTCTCGACGCCTTCGGTTACCACTTGCAGGTGCAGGGTATGGGCCATGACGATGATGGCCTGGACGATCTCGCGGTCTTTCTGGCTGCCGGGCACTTCCTGGATGAACGAACGATCGATCTTCAGCACATCCAGAGGCAGGCGCTTGAGGTAGGCCAGCGATGAGTACCCGGTGCCGAAATCATCGATCGACAAGGCAACACCCTGTGCGCGTACCCGCTTGAGCAAGCTGACGACCCGCTGGATATCGCCCATCAGCGCATTCTCGGTGACCTCCAACTCCAGGTGCCTTGGGGCCAGGCCCGCCTCGAACAAGGCCATTTCCACTTCGTTGGGCAGTTCCTCCCGGCCCAGGGTCACGGCCGAACAGTTGACCGTGACCTTGAGCTCGGCATGGCCTTGGCGATGGAGCGAGGCCAGGTCCTGGCAGGCACGGCGCAACACCCACAAGTCGAGGTCGGCGATCAGGCCATTGGTCTCGGCGATACCGATGAAGCGATCCGGGCTCAGCAGGCCGTGTTGGGGGTGTTGCCAGCGTACCAGGGCTTCCAGCTTGGCCACCTGGCCGTTGTGCAGGTCGAAGATCGGCTGGTAGTGCACGCACAGGCCGCGCTCCTCGAGCAGGGCGACCCGCAACTCCTCCTCCAGTTGCAACTCCAGGGTCGCGCGGGTCTTCAGGCTGTTATTGAAGAAGTTCAGGCTGTTGCGACCGCAGCCTTTGGACTGGTACAGCGCGAGGTCGGCGTGTTTGAGCAGCTCTTCGGCGGTGCGCCCGTCATCGGGGAAGATGCTGATGCCGATGCTGGTGGTCATGACCATGCGCCGCCCCCCCAGGTCGATCGGGTCCTTCATCCGCTGCATGATGCGTTGCGCCAGGTGGCGTGCTTCGTCACGGCTGTTGAGGCTGGTGACGATGCAGAACTCGTCGCCACCGAAGCGCGCCACCACGTCGTGGTTGCGGGTGGCGGCCTTGATATGGCCGGCAATCACTTTGAGCAACTCATCGCCCGCCGCATGGCCCAAGCTGTCATTGATGCGCTTGAAGTGGTCGATATCCAGGAACATCACCGCCAGCATGCGCTCATTGGCGGAAAGTTCGGCCAGGCGCTCGGCGAATACCTGGTTGAACCCGCGACGATTGACCAGGTTGGTCAGGGCATCGTAGTGAGCCGCCTGTTGCAGGGATGCGCGCGCCTGGTCCAGTTGGCTGAGCAGCACGTTGACCCGGCGCAGGTCATGTTCCTTGCTTTGCAGCTTACGGTCTGCCAGGGCGGCACTGATGCTGCTGCCGCTGATCAACAGCGTAATGAAGGCCACAGTCAGGGCCAATTGCAGGCTGTTGTCGGTAGTGGGCAAGTGCAGGGGGCTGCCGGCGGGCGCCACCAAGGTCATGGCGGCCATGCTGGAGAAGTGGGTCAGCAGCAGGCCGCCGCCCAGGAGCAGGCTGGCCGCGTATTTGCCGGCCAGGTGCAGGGTACCGCTGCCCTTGCTGATAGCACGCGCCATCAGCAAGGCCGCCAGGCTGGCGGCGATGGCGATGCCCAGCGAAGCCAACGATAGTTCCGGGTGGTAGTACGGGCGAGCGCTGGTATTCAGCGCAGCCATGCCCACGTAGTGCATCACCGTGATGCCCAGCCCGATGAGCAGTGCGCCTTGCACATAATGGCGAGGGCGCATGTCGACACGGTCGAGGCTGTTCATCGCCAGCCAGGCAGCGAGCAGGGCGACGAGCAGCGACAAGCCGGTCAGGGGAACGTCATAACGCACTTCCACCGGTGCTTGCAGGGCCAGGGTACTGGTGAAGTGCAGCGCCCAGATGCCCGCCGCCAGGCAGCAAGCACCCAGTACGCGCCACTGTCGACGAGCGGTGGGGTCTTCGCTCTGGCTCTGACGCTCGGTCATGTCCAAGGTCGCGAAGCAGGCGATGCATGCGATCCCATAGGCCAGCAACACCAGGAGGGGGTCGTGGCGGCAGTCCAGGATGATTTGGCCGGTTGTCGGCAGGGTGTCGAACAGGTGCAGTCCCAACCACTCCATTGCTCGCCTCTTCGTCGAGTTCTCACTCGTCCCCAAAAAGCCGGAGGAGACCGTTCAGCAGCAGTATAGAAATGGGAGTTCAAGCCAGCCTGGTTAATGGCATTTTGATTTCAACCATTTGGATATTGGCTCGATAGCGCGGTGTTCTAAGGCCGAAGGGGCGCGTTGCGCCCCTCTCGCGGCACAAGGCCGCGATGGGGTGCAAAGCAGCCCTTGTTACCGTGCCATCAGCCCGCGACCAATACGCGGATCGCCTCCAGGCGCAGGGCGGCCTTGTCGAGCATGGCCAGCCCGTCTTCACGTTGCTTGCGCAGGGCCTCGATCTCGCTGTCGCGCACGCTTGGGTTGACGGCCTTGAGCGCAGTCAGGCGGGCAAGCTCCTCGTCGGCCTGCGCTGCCAGGCGGCGCTGGGCCTCGGCCACGCGTTCGATGTGGGTCGGCAGGACCTTGGCCTCGCCGTCGGCGATACGCTTGGCCAGCACGTCGCGCTGGGCCTGGACGAACTTGTTGGCGCTGGCCTTGGGCACGCTTTCCAATTGGTCGTTGAGGGTTTCGAACGCCACGCGTGGGGCCAGGTCGTTGCCGTTGGCATCGAGTAGGCAGCGCAGGGCGGCCGGAGGCAGGTAGCGGCCCAACTGCAGGCTGCGCGGGGCTACCACCTCGCTGACATAGAGCAGCTCGAGCAGCACAGTGCCGGGTTTGAGCGCCTTGTTCTTGATCAGCGCTACGGCAGTGTTGCCCATGGAGCCGGACAGCACCAAGTCCATGCCGCCCTGGACCATCGGGTGTTCCCAGGTCAGGAACTGCATGTCCTCGCGCGACAGTGCCTGGTTGCGGTCGTAGGTGATGGTCACGCCTTCGTCGTCGCCCAGCGGGAAGCTGGCGTCGAGCATCTTCTCGCTCGGCTTGAGGATCAGGGCGTTTTCCGAATGGTCTTCGCTGTCGATGCCGAAGGCGTCGAACAGGGTTTCCATGTAGATCGGCAGGGCGAACTGGTCGTCCTGCTCGAGGATCGCCTCGACCAGCGCCTGGCCTTCGCCAGCACCGCCGGAGTTGAGCTCCAGCAAGCGGTCGCGGCCGGTATGCAACTCGGCTTCCAGGCGTTCGCGCTCGCTTCGTGCCTCGCCCACCAGCGTATCCCAGGCCTTGGCCTCGCCGCCCTCGAGCAACGCCAGCAGGCGAGGGCCGAACTGGTGTTGCAGCGCATTGCCGGTCGGGCAGGTATTGAGGAACGCGTTCAGGCCCAGGTGGTACCACTGGAACAGGCGCTCTTGCGGGCTGTCCTGCAGGTAGGGGATGTGCAGCTCGATGGTGTGCTTCTGGCCGATCCGGTCAAGGCGGCCGATACGCTGTTCGAGCAGGTCCGGGTGTGCCGGCAGGTCGAACATCACCAAGTGATGGGCGAACTGGAAGTTGCGGCCTTCGCTGCCGATTTCCGAACAGATCAGGACCTGGGCACCGAATTCCTCGTCGGCGAAGTAGGCTGCGGCGCGGTCGCGCTCGAGGATGCTCATGCCTTCATGGAAGACCGTGGCCGGAATACCGGAGCGCACGCGCAGCGCGTCTTCCAGATCCATGGCGGTTTCGGCATGGGCGCAGATCACCAGGACCTTGGTGCGCTTGAGCATCTTCAGGGTGTCGATCAACCAGTCCACCCGCGGGTCGAAACGCCACCAACGTTCGTCGTCGCCAGCTTCGCCCTGGGCCTGGAAGGCCACTTCCGGGTACAGCTCGGCTCGCTCGCCGCTCGGCAGGTCGACGTATTGCTGCGGGTTGGGCAGCGGGTAGGGGTGCAACTGGCGCTCGGGGAAGCCCTGGATCGCGGCACGGGTGTTACGGAACAGCACGCGGCCGGTGCCGTGGCGGTCGAGCAGTTCGCGGATCAGGCGAGCGCTGGCCTGGCTGTCGCCGTCGCTGACCGCGCCCAGCAGGGCTTCGCCCTCGGCGCCGAGGAAACCGGCAATGGTGGCGTGGGCCTTGGGCGACAAGCGGCCTTCGTCGAGCAGCTCCTGGACGGCCTCGGCCACCGGGCGGTAGTGCTCGCTTTCGGCGCGGAAGGCGGCCAGGTCATGGAAGCGGTTGGGGTCGAGCAGGCGCAGGCGGGCGAAATGGCTGTCTTGGCCCAGCTGCTCGGGCGTGGCGGTGAGCAGCAGCACGCCGGGGATGACCTGGGCCAGTTGTTCGACCAGGGCATATTCCGGGCTGGCCTGTTCTTCGTGCCAGACCAGGTGGTGGGCTTCGTCGACCACCATCAGGTCCCAGCCCGCCGCGAACAGGGCGTCCTGGGCTTTCTCGTCGTCCACCAGCCACTCCAGCGCCACCAGGGCGAGCTGGGCATCCTCGAAGGGGTTGCTGGCATCGCTTTCGATGAAGCGCTCGGCATCGAACAGTGCCACCTGCAGGTTGAAGCGGCGGCGCATTTCCACCAGCCACTGGTGCTGGAGGTTTTCCGGTACCAGGATCAGCACGCGGCTGGCGCGGCCATTGAGCAACTGGCGATGGATCACCAGGCCGGCTTCGATGGTCTTGCCCAGGCCCACTTCGTCGGCCAGCAATACGCGCGGGGCGATCCGGTCGGCGACCTCGCGGGCGATGTGCAACTGGTGGGCGATAGGTTGCGCGCGGCAGCCACCCAGGCCCCAGAGCGTCGACAGCATCTGCTTGCTGGTGTGTTGCAGGGTGTTGTAGCGCAGGGAGAACCAGGACAACGGGTCGATCTGCCCGGCGAACAGGCGGTCGCTGGCCAGGCGGAACTGGATGAAGTTGGAGAGCTGGGTCTCCGGCAGTACGCGGGCTTGGTTCTGCCCGTCGAGGCCATGGTAGACCAGCAGCCCATCGGCATCCTCGACTTCGCGCACGGTCAGCTTCCAGCCTTCGAAATGCGTGATCTGGTCGCCTGGCGAGAAACGCACACGGGTCAGCGGCGCATTGCGCAGGGAATACTGGCGGGTGTCGCCAGTGGCCGGGTAGAGCACGGTCAACAGGCGGCCATCCTGCGCCAGGATGGTACCCAGGCCGAGCTCGGCTTCGCTGTCGCTGATCCAGCGTTGCCCCGGTTGATACTGCTGCGCCATACTGCCTGAACTCCCGCGATGAAAAAGCCGACTATGTTAACGGATAGGGGCCGGTAGACCAAAGAATCTAGAGTCTAGCTGCTTCATCGACGAACAACGTCCTGCGACGAGGGCCCACACCACATGGCTGCAAAGCACCGCTGGTTGAACGCCTCCCTGGCTATGGGCAGCGTGCTGCTGCTGGCCGCCTGTGAACAGAAGAACTTCGAAACCCTGCCACCGATTCCGACTGAACAGCTGGAAGTACTGGGTGTGCGGACGCCGCTCAAGAGCGTACATTTCCGTGACCGTGACGGCGAAGGGTTGCTGGTGCTCAGCCGCATCGATGGCCAGGCCACCGATGCCGAGACCGAACAGGAGGTGGACAAGGTCATGCTCAAAGCCACCCTGTACGGGCGCGGCGCCGAGGCGGACGTGTTCGCCCCACGCTGGCAGATCGAGCAGGAAACCAGCTGCCCGGGGCTGGACCTGGACGTAGACTTCTACACCGATGTCAGTGACGCCAGCGACCTGAACAAGGATGGCGTCGCCGAGCTCACCGTGGTCAGCCATGCCTTCTGCGGCGGTGGCATCGACCCGCACGACATCGCTATCGAGATGCGTGAAGGCCAGGCGACCTACACCATCACCGGCCAATCGCTGATCACTCCGGCTGGCGAGGAGCCTGTCGGCGGCGAACGGGAGGACAGCGCATCGTTGAAAAATGCACCGCAGGTAATACGCGAGCACATGGAGGCGGTGTGGCAGCAGGTCTACAAGCGGCCTTGGAGCGAAGTCAGTCCGCCACCTGACGAGCCGTTGGACGAAGACCTCGAGTAGCGGTTGTACAGCATGTTGTGATGCGCTGCACAATCCGGTGGGTCGGTGCTCAAGTGCAAGTGATCGCCGGCCGATACAGTGGCCACAGGAGACCATTCCATGCTGCCGCCGATCATCCCGCTCAGTGCCGCACCGGTGACTTCGCAACAGGACCCGGTCAAACCGACCCCGGATATTCCTCCGGTGGTCCCGGCCCAGCCTGCTTCCAGCGACGGCACCGTCGACCTCAAGCACCAGCGCGATCCCCAGGAGCAGGCGCTGTTGCTGCGCGAGGAGCAGCGTCGCCAGCAGCAACGTCGGCAGAAGGACCAGGACGAGCGCTACAGCGCCTTGCCCGGCGACGAACTCAATGCCGACAACACCGTGCCTGTGGCGCCCCTGGGCGAGCGTACCCGCCAGGGGTTGTTGGTGGACATCGAAGTCTGAGCTGGTCAGCACGGGCGTCAGGCTTCATCATGCAAGTCTCTGCTGTCAGTCGAGCCCGCCCATGAGCCAAGACAACCTGATCGATTTCGGTGCCGAGCGCACCAAACGCATCCATGACCTCAAGGAAAAGCGCCTGAATGAAGTCCGCCAGGCGTTCGAGCAGGCCATGCCGCTGGCCAAGCCGAAGAAAAAGCCCAAGGGCAAGCCGAAGAAGCGCTGAAACTTGATGTAGATCAACCCTGCGTCCGCCTCGCATGCCCGCCCCTGGCCACCATTGACTCCGGTCAATTTTCCCTCCCCCCGTATTCGCTACCTTGCACCCATCGGACAACGGCAGACGAAACGGGAGGCCGACATGTTCTTCGACAATGTGGTTATCGCCGGTGTGGTAACGGTCGGGTTGATGTTGGTGTTCTTCGCCGGTCTGGGCATTTTCATCTGGAAGGATTCGAGCAAGCGCAAGCCGCGCTGAGCCTTCCAGGTTCACGAGCACGCAAGGCATTTAGGGCGACTTCGGTCGCCCATTTTTTTGCCTGGAATTTCCCAACGCCTTCGCGGCAACGCATTCCTGTGTAGGTGCGGGCTTGTGTGGGATGTGTTTCCTTGAATGATGCTTAGCTAGCTAATTAATTCGCCACGCTTTATCCTTGCGCCGTTGTCTATCTTTTTAATCATCACCCCCGCAAGGTCCGATTCGTGCCCATCACCTTCCAGGCCCTGTTCGCACCCAGCAACCTCGCCCTCAAGTTCGCCATCAAGACCGTGCTTGGGGGTGGCCTGGCGTTGTGGTTGGCCATGCGTTGGGGCTTGGAGCAGCCTTCATGGGCGCTGATGACCGCTTTCATCGTCGCCCAGCCGCTGTCGGGCATGGTGGTGCAGAAGGGCCTGGCCCGCCTGGCCGGCACCTTGGTCGGTACGTTCATGTCGGTGGTCTTCATCGCCCTGTTCGCCCAGGCGCCCTGGCTGTTTCTGCTGACCCTGGCGTTGTGGCTTGCGTTGTGTACCGCAGCCTCCACCCAGTTGCGCAGTGCCTGGGCCTATTCGTTCGTACTGGCGGGTTACACCGTGGCGATCATTGCTTTGCCCTCGATCAACCATCCTTTGCAGGTGTTCGACCAAGCCGTAGCGCGCTGCACCGAGATCTGCCTGGGGATCGTCTGCGCCACGGCCACCAGCGCCTTGCTCTGGCCGATGCGCGTCGAGCAGCAGCTCGCAGACCAGGCGCGCCAGGCCTGGCAGAACGGCTTGCAGGCCTCCAGCGCCATGCTGGGCGGCGAAGACGAGGGGCGCAAGGGTTTGCTTGAAATCCTCGGGCGGATCGTCGCCATCGATGCCCAGCGTGAACACGCTTGGTTCGAAGGCAACCGTGGCCGCCAACGGGCCAGGGCGATTCGTGGGCTGAGCCAGAAGCTCATGGTGTTGCTGCGTATCTCGCGTTCGGTGCGCCGCCAATGGCGTCAGCTCGATGAAGCCGAGGCCGATCGGCTGGCGCCCTGGTTGAACGAGGTGCGCGCGCAACTGGCCGAGCCCGACCCACCCAGCCTGTTGTTGTTGCGCCAGCGAATCTGGGATGCCGCCCATGACGAGCAGATCAGCTCGGCCGAGCATTATTGCCTGGCGCGCATGGCCCTGTTGCTGGACGTCGCCATGGCTGCGACCCAGGCCTTGCAGGACGCCGAACAGGGCAGGGCGCCGAAGGACGTGCCCCAAGGCCTGGCAGTCCATCGCGACCTGCCGCTGGCCTTGCTGTTTGGCTCACGCAGTGCCCTGGCCTTCCTGGCCATGGCCAGTTTCTGGCTGGCCACCGCGTGGCCGGCGGCGCCGGGCGGGCTGGTGCTGACCTGTGTGGTCTGCAGCCTGTTCGCCAGCCGCGAGAATGGCGCGCAGATCGGCCTGAGCTTCCTGAGGGGCATCCTGCTGGCCATTCCCGTGGCCTTTTTGGTCGGGCAGATCCTCCTGCCGCAATGGAGCAGTTTCGCCATGCTCTGCCTGGGGATGGGAGTGCCGCTGTTCCTGGGGGCCCTGGGCATGGCGCATCCGCGCACTGGTGCGACTGCCACGTCCTATTGCCTGCACTTCATCGTGTTGGTGGCCCCGCTCAATACCATGCAGTTCGATGTCGCGGCCATGCTCAATAGCGCCCAAGCCATGTTGCTAGGCGTTGGAGCCGCGGTCATGGCCTTCCGCCTGGTGGTGCTACGCCACCCGGCCTGGCTCGGCCGTCGCCTGCGGGCGGCGACCCAGAGCGACCTGGTGCGCCTGACCCGGCGCGACCTGCGTGGTGCCGACAGCTGGTTCGGTGGGCGTATGGCCGACCGCTTGATGCAGTTGGCCAGGCACGCCAGTGAATTGCCGGAGGCCGAGCGCAAACGTTGGGACGATGGCGTGCACGCACTGGATATCGGTGACGAGCTGGTGCACTTGCGCATGTGCCTGGCCGTGGCCCAGGCACCCCTGGGGCCAGCCGAACGCCATTACCTGCAGCAGTTGGAGGCCGTCCTGGCCAGTGGGCCGGCACCAGGGCGCAGCCAACGCCTGGACGCGGCGACCGAGCAATTCATCGAGGCGTTGCGCCGTCAGCCGCCGAGCGACCCGCTACGCCTGGCCGTTGGCGCGGTGCTGCAACTGCGCAGCAGTTGGGGCAAGTGGTGCCATCGGCAGGAGGAGATCCATGGGGTTGCGTGAATGGGCACTGGGCGGTGTGCTGCTCAGTCCGTTTCTGATCTATGCGTTGCTGGCGCTGCTGCTCACCGGTCTGCTGCGCCTGGTGGTGCAGGCCACGCCGCTGGGTCGGTGGATCTGGCACGAGGCGTTGTTCGATGCGGCATTGTTCGTTTGTGTTCTGTCCCTGGTGGTGCATGTCCTGGGGCCTTTGTAAGGAGTGATACCCATGCGTACAGCCGTACGTGCCTTCGTTACCCTCTGTGTGGTGGCTCTGGCCATATTCGCCGGCTATCACCTTTGGCAGTACTACATGCTCACGCCCTGGACCCGTGATGCACGGGTGCGTGCAGACGTGGTGGTCATCGCCCCGGACGTGTCCGGTTGGGTGCGCGAGCTCAAGGTGCGCGACAACCAGCAGGTAAAGGCCGGCGATCTGCTCATGAGCATCGACCGCGAGCGCTTCCAGGCCGCTTTCGACCAAGCCAGTGCCGTGGCCGAGACCCGCGCCCACCAATTGCGCCTGCGTGAGCGCGAGGCGGCGCGGCGCACGGCCCTGGGCCCCGATGCGATCAGCGCCGAGCTGCGCGAGAATGCCCAGATCAACGCTGCCGTCGCACGGGGTGAGCTGCATGAAGCCCAGGCGCAGCTGCAGGTGGCGAGGATCAACCTTGAGCGCAGCGAAGTCCGGGCCCCGCGCAGCGGGCACATCACCAACCTGCGCCTGGCCCAGGGCAACTATGTCAACACCGGCCAATCGGTCATGGCCCTGGTGGATGATGCCACCTTCTATATCCAGGCCTATTTCGAAGAGACCAAGCTGCCGCGCATCCATGTCGGAGACCCGGTGAAAGTCTGGCTGATGGGCGCCGGCGAGGCGATCGACGGCCATGTGCAAAGCATCAGCCGCGGCATCACCGACAGCAACAGCAATCCTGACAGCCAACTGTTGCCTGAGGTTGAACCGACATTCAACTGGGTACGCCTGGCCCAGCGCATCCCGGTGCGCATCCGCCTGGATCATATTCCCAAGGACATCAACCTCAGTGCCGGGATGACTGCCAGCGTGCAGGTGCACGAGGCGCCGGCCGAACATTGAGCGTCATGGACGCACGTTGACCTTTGATCGGTCGACGGGCAGGCGGAAGCTGAACAACGTCCCCACCTGGGCATTCGATACGACCTCCATGGAGCCGCCATGGGCCAAGGCGATCTGGTTGGCTATATAAAGCCCCAGTCCCAGCCCTTGCTGTGGTCTGCTGGAGAGTGGCCGGGAAAAGGGCTGGAACAGCTGTGCCAGGACTTGCGCGGGGATCGGCTCGCCCAGGTTGTGCACGCTGAGTACGAAGATCCCGTCGTGCAGGGTCGCGGTGACGGTGACCGGCTCTTCGGCGGCGCCATGGGCCAGGGCGTTGGCGATCAGGTTGGAGAGCAGTTGGGCGATGCGTTCGCGATCGCAGTGCAGCCCACCGATGTCGCCGATGTTCAGCAGGATCTGCCGTTGTGGATGCACCCGTTGCAACTCCGAGGCCACATGGGTCAGAGCCTCGGCCAGGTCGTGGCAGGGCTGCTGGTTGATGGGGATGCCGCTGCCCAGGCGGCCGCGGGCGAAGTCCAGCATATCGCGCACCAGCTGGGCGGCGCGGCTGCCGGAGGTATGTATGTGCCGGGCGATGGCTCGGTTGCGCTCGTCCTGCAAGCGCTGGACGAGCAACTCCGCCCCGGCCGTGATGGCGAACAATGGGTTGCGCAGGTCGTGGCCGAGTACCGCGATGAACTGCTCGCGTACCTCCGCCATGGCGCGCTCTTTCTGTAGGGCCTGTTCGGTGCGCTGTGCGCTTTCCTCGCTTTCTATCTGGATCGACAGCAGGCGGGCGAACGATTCCATCATGGGTTGGATGGCGCTGCCCTTGAGTGAGGTGGGCCTGGGGTCCAGGGCGCTGATGGTGCCGAAGAAACTGCCGTCGGTGCGTAGCACCGGCACCGAGATATAGCTTTCGAAACGGTAGACCCGTGGTGCGTGATGCCGGGCGTACTGGTCGTCCTCACTGGCCTGGTCGATCACGATGGTCTGGTGGCTGCTGCGGATTTCCTGGCACAGGGTTGTGGTGACGTCGAGTTCGTCGCCAGGCTTGAGGCCCAGACCCAGGTTGTCCAGTACGGCGCAGGCGGTCCAGCTGTTCTCGGTCACCCGTGCCACGGCGGCAAAGCGCATGCCGGTGGTCTCGCAGATGACCTGGAGAAGGGCAGGGACTGCGTTGATGCGGCCGATGGTGGCGATGTCGGCGCTGATGGCGTTGGCCATGACAGAGCAGTGTCCGTGGCGGTAAGAAGCATCAGTCTAGCGGGGCGCCTGGGGCGGGATGGAAAAAGTGGGCGAACGGTCTTGGGTTGTCTGGATCAGGTAGATGCCGAAGTTCTGAAGGCCGGTACCTGTTCGCCTTTAAATGCGGCCTTCAATCTAAATATTTCAAATAATTGAAATAAAGGGTTGACGTGCCGTTTCAGGGGCCTATAATGCGCCCCACTTCCGACGCAGTCGAAACGCAAAACTCCTTGAGATTCA